>SHBX01000011.1 GCA_004211785.1 Winogradskyella sp. | reverse complement strand
AACAGAACAAGAGTATTTTGACATATTTGCACAATATCGCTTAGGTGAAGTCAATACTAATATTGGTGATGACGATTTAGGTGAAGTCGAGTTTAGCGAAGGCATTGGTTCTCAACTAACTCGCGCACGTAATGATTTGGATGCGCTCATTTTTAACTTAGAACATCGTGGTGATTATAACATTAATGAGGATAGTAATCTTGAATGGTCCGTAAAGTATACACGCGAAGATATCCGTGATCGTTTAGTAGAATCTGAAGTTATCGATTCTGCGGGATTCTCAATAAGACCACCTAGTGTTACTCAACCTAACTTTCAACCAGATGTGCCTTTTAATGGTCCGCTTGTGGCATTTCAAAATATTAGAGCATTTAATCAAATAAAGATAGACCGTTTACAAGCGTTTCTTCAATATAAGAAGAGTACAAAAATTGGAGAGCATGATGCATATTATAATATTGGTGTTAGAGCGCACAACTGGAATGTTTCTGGAGAAGGTATTGAAAGTAATTCTCAAACCGTTTTTAGTCCTCGTGCACAATTTGCTATAAAACCAAATTGGGATAGTGACATGCTATTTAGAGTTGCTGGAGGCTTGTATTACCAACCACCATTTTACAGAGAACTGAGAGATTCTTCAGGAATTGTGCAACCCAATGTAAAAGCACAAAAATCATTTCATGTAGTTTTAGGAAATGAGTATAGTTTCAAAATGTGGGATAGACCATTTAAACTTGTAACAGAAGCATATTATAAAGGGTTATCTGATGTAAACCCATATACATTAGAAAACGTCCGTATTCGCTACCGCGCTAATAATAATGCCAAAGCTTACGCTTATGGTTTAGACATGCGATTGAATGGTGAGTTTGTTCCTGGAACAGAATCGTGGTTTAGTTTTGGCTATCTTAAAACTGAAGAGAATATTGATAATCGTGGCTATATATCGAGACCCACGGACCAACGTTTAAAATTTGGCGTCTTATTTCAGGATTATGTGCCAAATATGCCTGACTTAAAAATGTATCTCAACTTAGTATATAACACAGGATTACCTGGAGGCTCACCAAGTTATGCAGATCCCTATGACTTTCAATTTAGATTACGAGACTACAGGCGTGCTGATTTAGGAATATCCTACGAAATTGTAAATCCTGAAAGAACATACTCTTCGAAGTGGAAACAAAGTTTTAGGAGCTTGTCTTTAGGTATTGAAATCTATAATATGTTCAATAACCAAAATGCTATCACTAATACATGGGTTAGAGATGTAAACAGCCAACGACAGTTTGCTATTCCTAACTTTTTAACACCAAGAGTTTTTAATGTGAGATTGTCTGCTAGACTTTAAGATTTAGCAAACTCGCAAAGCGTCTCCACCACATAATCAATTTCTTCTTTGGTATTATATTTACTCAAAGAAAAACGTACTGATGGACGTTTCAGTTGATCTTCAGGTAAAAATGCAGATAATACATGTGACGCCATAGAACTACCGCTTTGGCAAGCACTACCTTTAGAACAAGCAATACCTTTTAAGTCCAATTGAAATTGCAGCATTGCTGCTTTTTCTGGCGGTAATGGCAAACAAACATTAATCAATGTATAGGTGCTTTTTTCTGTGTCTTCTGATGTACCATTAAAATGACAGCCTTCAAGGTTATTATTTAAACTATTTATAAAATACCGCTTTAAGTCTTTGATATAAGCACTTTCTGCTTCTATGTTTTGATATGCTAATTTCAATGCCTCGTCCATACCCACAATATTATGCAAACTCTCAGTGCCAGCTCGGTAACCTCGCTCCTGCTCTCCTCCAAAAATCAAAGGCTTTAATCCAGACTCTTTCCTTATAAAACAAAACCCCACACCTTTTGGCCCATGAAATTTATGAGCACTTGCTGCCATAAAATCAATTTTGATGTCTTGCAAATCTATATGATAATGTCCAACTGACTGTACAGTATCTGTATGAAACAATGTGTTATTTGCTTTACACAAATCTGCAACACGCTTAATATCTAACATGTTACCAATCTCATTGTTAATATGCATTAAGCTTACAAGTTTTTTAGTGTCACTTTTTAATAAGATTTCAAGATGACTGTAATCTACCGTTCCATTTTCATCTAATTGTACGTAAGATACCTTAATATCGTATTCGTTTTGTAATTGTTCTGCTGTGTGCAAAACCGCATGATGCTCCACTTTTGAAGTTACAATTTCCGTAACGCTTAAATCTCTGACTGCACTTCTTAAAGCCAAGTTATCGGCCTCAGTTCCTCCAGATGTAAAAATTATCTCAGCAGCAGATACATTAAAATATGATGCAATAGTCTTGCGACATTGCTCCATAATAGATTTTGAAGAACGTCCAAAGCTATGTGTAGACGAAGCATTGCCGTAGTTGTTTTGTAAAACCTCGGTCATTTTCTCTATGACTTCTGGTCGTATAGCAGTCGTAGCAGCGTTATCTAGGTAGATATTTTTCATGCTACAAAAGTAAGGCATAAAATTATTTTATCTAAGCCGCGTTATAATTTGATAAATGAATTATTTTTGTTAAAAACTGAAGAGCTCATGCGTAATATTTTTGTGGTTTTATTTGCTTTATTTTTAATGACATCTTGTGATGATGGTGATATCATTACCGTAGACTTATCTTTTGATCAAGAGTTAAGCATTTGCGAAAACAATACTGAATCGTTTATTGTTTACGATTTAAGAAATGACCCAAGTGAGTCGCTCTCTTTACTTTTTCCTCGTACAGGTAATGAAACTTTATTTACTGACCCAACTCCAGAAAATACTCCAGCTACGTTAACTATAAATGGTTCTTCAATACGATTCATATACAGAACATACAATAGAGATATTGTTGATACAACGACAAATCAAGAGTTCTGCAACACTCTAACACCTGCAGACTTAATAATTCTTGAAGATTATGAAGCAATGGATGGAGATGTTGAAGTTACTGTAACTGTAGTTGATGATGATAACGATGGTATACCAACATCTTTTGAAGGTGCTGACCCAAACGGTGATGGTGATTTCTCAGATTCATTAGATACAGATGGAGATGGAATTTTTGATTATTTAGATGAAGATGATGACAATGATAATGTAAAAACCATTAATGAAATAGATAACACCGATGGTGATGATGACCCAACTACAAATCCTATGAATAGTGATTTTGGCTTAGTAAATGGTGATGATATTCCTGATTATCTAGATACTGATGATGATGGTGATATGGTTCCTACTATAGAAGAAGATGAAGATGGTGATATGAATCCTAGAGATGACTTAGCAAATAATGCAGATAATATACAAGTTCCTCATTATCTAAATACCATAGAAACTATAAATTATGGTAATCCAGGTAATACTTCAAATAATATCTACACTAGAACAGTGAATACAAGTTTTATGGTCAAAGAAATAGATTTAGAAATATTAAGAACGGATATTGTTGATTTAGGAACTTTAGTTTCAACAATTAGTGTAGAGCAAGATTAACTAAGTAACCACATTCTGAAATATCTTTACTTCCGTTGCGCCTAAACCATATTCTCTATAATCAGCATCATAGAACGTGACATTATTATAACGCCTTAAAACCGTATGTAATTCTTGCTTAAGTACGCCTTCTCCAACACCATGAATAAATACGAGTTTGGGCATACGCTCTCGTATGGCAAACTCTAATTGACCACGAGCTGTATCTAATTGCAAATTCAGCATATCAAAGTTGGTCATGCCTTTTGTAGAATCTGTAAGCTGATGAATGTGTAAATCGACTACAAACGTTGGCCTGTGACGTTTTTTAGGTTTTGTACTTGGGGCTTTTCGTTTTTTAAAACCTTCTTTTTCTCTAGCAATATCTGAAATAGACCGATTAGATAACGAACCTAAGTTGATAGATTCGTCTGCGTTTAGTATTATCAATTCATTTTTGGTAAACTCAAACTCAAAACCATCTTCATCTTCCATAAAAATAGCATCACTTTCAATTTTTGTAACTGTGCCTTTTATAGCATCATCAATAGTTTCGACTTTATCACCAATTTTAATCTTCATCCTCTTCGATATATTCAGTTTTTACAAACGTTTCTTCTTGAGGGTTGTCAAATTTACTAGGCACATTTCTAGAAGTTCTGTAAATACCAAACATTAAAAGCACAATGCCGCCAACCAAAACATAAGTGTTTTGTTGCTCTGCAGCATTAGCATATATAGCCACTGCTCCACCAATAATAATGCAAATGATATTGATGTGTCTGGATAACTTCATACCGCAAAAGTAATCTTTAAAACATTTATATTTGAAGTATGAAGTTACTTCTTCTACAACTTGAAGATTATATGCTACCATGCCTTAACAAAACGCTCTTTGGTTTTGACTGTATGGGTTGTGGTATTCAACGCTCTATTAATCTTCTGTTTCATGGCGAATTTATTGCAGCATTCTACATGTATCCAGCGATATATCCACTTTTAATTTTGTTTCTAGTTATAGGAATCAACATTTTTAAAAAAATAAAATATTTCAGTAAAATAATTACTATTTTGGCTATTGTTACTGTAGCAACTATTATTGTTAGCTTTATAATTAAAACCTTAATCAACTAAAAAGTATTAAAATGGAAAAAGAAAAATTAAATCCCGCATTGGTATATGTACTCGCTATAATCGGTTTGTTATGCTGTTGTATTTTAGGTTCAGGTTTTATACTTGCCGGAGCAGCATTTTTTATTGCGCATACCCAGCTCAAAAAAGTTACTGAAAACCCTGAGGCCTACGATTTAGATTCTGCCAAAGCTATGAAAACTGCAAAAATTGTAGCTTTAGTGATTTTAATCATTAATATCCTAATGGTAATAAGAACAATCTATGTGATATCTACCATAGGATGGGATGAAATGACTGAACAATTCATGAAATCTTATGAAGAAGCTCTCAAGGCTCAAGGTCAATAAACATTTATGTGACTATAAATAAAAAAGCCTTTTCAAGTTTGAAAAGGCTTTTTTATTATTATTATTTTTATTTAATCTTCAAATTCTTGAAGTGTCTTTGTTATTATAGAAACACAATCTAATAATTGATCTTTAGTTATAACTAAAGGCGGTGCAAAACGAATGATATTTCCGTGTGTTGGTTTTGCAAGTAAGCCATTATCTCTAAGTCTCAAACAAATATTCCAAGCTGTATCACTGTCCTCCGTATCATTAATTAATATTGCATTCAAAAGTCCTTTTCCTCTAACAGCATTAACAATTGACGATGTTTCAACAAACCTAGATAATTCTGCTCTAAATAATTTCCCTAATGCTTGAGCATTCTCAGCAAGATTTTCATCTCTAATGACTTCTAGGGCAGCTATTCCTACAGCAGCAGCAACAGGGTTTCCTCCATAAGTACTTCCATGATTTCCTGGTTTAATAACATTCATAATATTATCATTGGCTAAAACGGCAGAAACCGGATAAGCACCACCAGACAATGCTTTACCTAATATTAAAATATCCGCTTGAACATTTTCATGATCAATTGCTAACATACGACCAGTTCGTGCAATACCAGTTTGTACTTCATCTGCAATAAACAATACATTATGTTTCTCACATAAAGCCTTGGCAGCAGCTAAATAACCTTCGCTAGGCACATAAACTCCAGCTTCGCCTTGAATTGGCTCTACTAAAAAGCCTGCAACATTATTACTATTATTAAGAACCTCTTCTAAAGCTTTAAGGTTATCATACTCAATTTTAATGAATCCATCTGTATATGGCCCAAAGTTCTTGCGAGCTACTGGGTCATTTGAAAACGAAATAATCGTCGTTGTACGGCCATGAAAATTATTTTCACAAACTATAATTTGCGCTTCGTTTTCATTAATACCTTTTACTTCGTAAGCCCATTTACGGCAAAGTTTTAAAGCTGTTTCTACAGCTTCTGCGCCAGTATTCATTGGTAACAACTTATCAAAGTTGAAAGTTTTCGTAGCGAATTCCTCAAACCTACCTAACATGTCATTATAAAACGCACGAGACGTTAATGTCAATGTTTGAGCTTGATTGTTCATTGCTCCCACAATTTTTGGATGACAATGCCCTTGGTTTACTGCGGAATATGCAGACAGGAAATCGTAATACTTTTTTCCTTCTACATCCCAAACGTAAACGCCTTCGCCTTTACTTAATACTACTGGTAACGGATGATAATTGTGTGCTCCGTACTTGTTTTCTAAATCTATCGCTTGCTGCGATGTTAATTGGTCTAAAACAGCCATTCTAAAAGTTTTTAGTTAAAAATTCACTTAAACTAAGCAAGAGTTAGATTTGCCAAATCTCGCTTAGCGAGTTCCTGTTCTACCTTTATCCTTTCGTGAAGTCCGAAAATTCAGCGTGGGAAAGAAATCATCCCTAGGGCTTGCAAATTAATAAATAATCTTTTTTTTTAAGCACTATTCCAAAATTTTATGAGATAAAGATGAGACTTGCAATTCTAAGCGTTTCAACTCTCTTAGCAAGGCATTTTTATCCATTTGCATCCAAACAAATATTTTAATCATGCTAACTCCAAGCAGAAACACGATACTACCAAATCCCCATTTTAATAATTCATTTGCTTCATTGGCATCAAAAAAATTAACAACGCAATACACGGATAACCCAAAAAACACCAAAGTCATAACATTCATTAATATAATAATCCATTTGTGTTTTCCTCTGAACAAACCCCAAATCATATCCAAAATATTTTGTTCCTCTAATTCATTATAAAACTTCACTTCTTCTTCAGTCAAAGTTTCTTTAATTAGTCTGTCTATGTCTTCCATATTAGTTTTCATAATTTCTAGTTTTTAAAATTGTTTTTAATTTTTCTCTGGCATGAAATAATCTTGATTTTACAGTTCCTACTGATACATCAAGTATTTCACTTATCTGTTTTAAACTATACGCTTGCGTATAAAAAAGCTGAATAACCAACTTTTGCTGATGAGGCAAATCTCTAATGGCCTTTGACATACTGAGCTTTAATTGTTCCTTTTCTGAATAATCACTTTTATCGTCTTTAATATCTGCACTATTCATTATAGCCTTTTTGCGTTGTCTAGTTTGCACTCTTAACCAATCCGTAGATTTGTTTATTACAATCCTATATGCCCAAAACTTAAACTGTTCGGGGTTTTTAAGTTTATTAATGCTGTCAATTATTATTAGCCAACTTTCTTGTGCTATATCTTTAGCAATGTCTTTATCTTTCACTAACCAATACGCTTTATCACAAAATAATTTATGCCATTTTCTGACTAAAATATTAAGTACACTTTTATCTCCAGATTGTAATCTCTGAACTAAATAAGCATCACTCTGACTATGTTTATTACGCATTTACTTCTAGTTTCTATTACTAATGACGATAAAGATTATAAAAGGTTCAATCTTTAGAAGAAATATGATTAAATATAATCTAAAACGGAAAATAAAATTATCGCCGGATTATTATAAAATGCAATTATCTTTGCAATCTAATTTTTACTAGATGCCACGAAGAGAGCGAAACAAATTTGTAAAACGCGGACAAGTCCTCGAACTTTTAATAGAAGATTATGCCTATGGCGGAAAAGGAATTGCGCGCATAAGAAACGAGCATGGCGAATTTGTAGTTTTTATACCAAATACTCTGCCTGGACAATTAGTTAAAGCTCAGGTTAAAAAATCAAGTAAAACTTATGCAGAATGCAAGTTGTTTGAGGTTTTAAAACCTTCGGAAGATGAAGTAGAAGTTCCTTATCAGGATATTCCTGGTGCACCATATATTAAATTACCGATTGAAAAACAGCACGCCTATAAAAAACAGAGTACTATCGAACTCTTTAAGCGCATTGGTAAAGTAACTGATATAGAAGATAAGTTTGATGAGTTTGTAACATCACCAAACACCTTTCATTATCGCAATAAAATGGAATATGGTTTTTCGGCAATTGGTTACAATCACGAGCGGAAAACTGATGTTGATGAGTTTACGCTTGGCTTTAAGAAAAGAGGTACTTGGTGGTGCGGCGATAATCTAAACAATGACTCTGGGTTATTTGATGCTGAATTTGAAAACCACTTAAAAGACATTAGGAACTATTGTCAAGATACTGGTTTAGCGCCTTGGCATGCTCCAAAACGTGTTGGTTTTTTTAGATACTTTGTTGTTAGAAAATCATACAAAACCAATAAGTTATTGTTTAATCTGGTAACAACATCTTACGATTTACCTCAGTTTGACTTGGATAAATTCGCAAATTATTTAGTTGAGCTTTTTGGAGGCCGCGTTGCCGGTTTATTACACACTATAAATGACGAAGTAGGTGACCGTACAATTGCAACCACAGGAAACATTAACTTAGTTTATGGTAAAGATAAAATAGTTGAAGAGTTGCTGAATCTTAACTTTGAAATAAGCATGAAAAGTTTTTTTCAGACCAATCCAAAATCGGCTGAAAAGCTTTACACAAAAGTTATTGATTATGCCATAGAAAATAAAGAAGCTATTGATAATACCGTTGTTATGGATTTATTCTGCGGTACCGGAACTATTGGTCAAATCTTAGCGTCAAAGAGCGAGAACACAAAGATTGTTGGTGTAGATATTGTAGCTTCAGCTATTGAAGATGCAAAAGAAAATGCTAAGCGTAACGGTATTGAAGGTCTTAAATTCTATGCTGCAGATGTTGGTAAGTTTTTAAATGAACATCCAGAATACACCAATAAAATTAAAACTATTATTTTGGATCCAGCGCGTGCTGGTATTGCGCCAAAAACGCTTAAAAAAATAATAAACCTCAACGCAGAACGTTTGGTTTATGTATCTTGTAATCCAGCTACACAAGCACGAGATACAGAGCAATTAATACAAGCTGGATATAACATAAAAAAGTTTAGCTTAGTGGATCAGTTTCCACATACATCACACATTGAAACTGTAGTTTTATTCGAAAAACAATAAATGAAACACCCATGACTAACTTTAAATCAAACAACGAAATGATAATAGTGTTCCATGTGACTGTTGAAAAAACAATAAATATTAACACATGAAATATTACAAATATTCTTTACTAATTATCGCCATACTATTGTTAGGCTGCGAGCGTGATGATATATGTGCCGAAGGTACGCCAACAACTCCTCGATTACTCATTGAGTTTTTTGATGCTGCAGATACAGAGACATTAAAAAGTGTAACTCGGTTATCTGTCTATGGTGAAGATTTAGTTACATCTGGGTTACCAGAAGATACAGCTACTGCTGAAGGTGTTGCTTTAATATTTAACTCAAACTCAAATGCTATTGAGTTACCGCTACTCATAGGTGACGAAGGTATAGAAACTACGACGCGTTACATCTTAGAAAGAGATACTAATCTCAGAATAGACGGCGATGCTGCTACAGATTCCAATAATGATATATTAGTCGTAAAATATACACCTCAATTTGTATATGTTTCCAGAGCTTGTGGTTTTAAAAGTATTTTTACAAACTTAGAAGTATCAGTTGAAAGTAATGATGCAAGTCAATGGATACAAAACACAGCTCTAGCAAACACTACAGAGACACAAATAACAGTTGAAAACGAAGACGCTACACATGTACAGATATTTCATTAAGAGTTTAATCATTTTATTAGTGTACTCTTCAACTACATTTAATCAAGTTGAAGCTCAAGAGAAAACTCAGGACACTACTGCTTTTAAACAAAAATATGGACTTCGATTAGGTGCTGACATATCAAAACTGGTACGTTCTGTCATAGATGACGATTATCAAGGTTTTGAAATAAATGGAGATTATCGTTTAACTCAACGTTTATATTTAGCTGGAGAATTAGGTAATGAAGAACGAACATTAGATAGTGAAGCTTTAAATTCTACTGCAAAAGGGAGTTATTTTAAAGCAGGTGTTGATTACAACTTATACCGAAACTGGTTAAACATGGAAAACATGATTTACTCTGGGTTTAGAGTTGGTGCCAGTACATTTAGTCAAACTTTGAATAGCTATACTATTTATGACATCAATAATCAATATTTTGGTCAGCAAGTCACGGTAACAAATCCAGAAGAGTTTGATGGTCTTACTGCAATTTGGGGCGAATTGATTTTGGGTATTAAAGCAGAAGTGTTTACCAATCTTTTTATGGGACTTAACGTACAACTAAAGTTTTTGGTTTCTGAAACAAGTCCAGATAATTTTGAAAACCTATACATTCCTGGATTTAATCGTACTTATGATAGTGGTGTTGTCGGCGCTGGTTTTGGTTATAACATTTCGTATTTAATTCCTATTTACAAGAAAGCAAAACCTGTAAAAAAAGACTCTGATAAAATCGAAGGAGATACATCTGATAATTAGTAGATGTTCCCATTTGCAAGATATTTTATATCTTTTATGAAATATCAAACTATAAATGGAAAAAGATACCATTGCAGAATTAATAGAATCAAAACATTTAGATTATATAAAATGGGTACAAAACCAACCAGATGATCATTGGGAAAAAGCCCCAGAAACTAAATGGTCTACTGGGCAACACACACTACATTTATTACAAACTCTAAAAGCGGTTAATAAGGCTTTAAGCATGCCAAAATTTCTTTTGAGATATAAGTTTGGGAAATCTAATCGTGACGTTAGAGATTATGATACAGTGGTTAAGCGGTATCAAGAACGATTAAAGAATGTACAAGGCAAAACATACAAAGGTTCTCAAAATATGAAGGTTCCTAGTATTAAGAACAAAGTTTATTTGTTAAGCCAAATGCAGCAAGAACAAAAAAAGTTAGCATATAAGACAAGAAAGTTATCTGACAAAAATTTAAACAATCTGATATTACCACATCCATTAATGGGAAAAATGCCAATAAGAGAGTTGTTAATGTGGACTTCTCATCATACAGAACACCATAACAATACTTTGAAAGACAAATATGTCTTTGATTCTTAATTAAAAATTTTTACGAGTAATTCTTTAAGTAAATCGCTTTGAGGTGTTGCATTAGCACCTACACCTTTTCCTTTAACATCAAAATCTCTAAGTAAGGCTACTGCTCTACTCACATTTTTCATCGGGAAGTTTCTTGCAGCACTTGTATATTCATTCACGAAATAAGGATTGATTTTTAATGTTGATGCCACACTTCTTGGTGATTTATCATTCAAACCGTGGTATTGTAAAAGCTGTGAGAAGAAATTAAAAAGTAAAGATACTGTGACTACCATTGGATTATCTTTAGGGTTGTCTCCAAAATACTTAACAATCCTAAAAGCTTTTGTCATATTACGTTCACCAACAGCTTTACGTAATTCAAAATTATTGAAGTCTTTACTAATACCTATATTCTCTTCAATAGCCTCAGGAGTAATCTGAGAATCTTTTGGCAATACTATTTTAAGCTTATTAAGTTCGTTTTCAATTTTAGATAAGTCAGTTCCTAAAAATTCCACAAGCATTTGCGAGGCTTTGGGTGTTATGGTATAACCTTGTCCAGATAACACACGACGAATCCAATCTGGCACTTGATTATCGTAAAGCTTTTTACTTTCTAGCACTAATCCAGTTTTCTTCAAAGCTTTATACAACGCTTTACGCTTATCTATCTTTTTGTACTTATAATTAACCACAAGAACCGTAGTTGGTTGTGGATTATTAACATAATCAACCAATTTTTCGATAGTACGACTTAAGTCTTGAGCTTCTTTAACAATCACCACTTGTCGGTCTGCCATCATTGGGTAACGTTTAGCATTACTTACTATATCGTCAATAGAAATATCGCGTCCATAAAGCACCATTTGGTTAAAGCCCTTTTCAGCTTCATCCAAAATATTGTTTTCAATAAAATCTGAAATCTTATCTATATAATAGGCTTCTTCACCCATCAAAAAATAGATAGGTTTAATATCGCCTTTTTGTATGGCGGTGACTATTTGCTTTGCTTCTTCCAAAAAACTAACTGATTAGGCTAATACTTCTCAATAAAATTTTCTTTGAAAATCACTCGATGTGACGTTAAAGTTTTAATTTTGTGTAGTGCAAGACCTTAATTTTCCAAAGTTCGACTACCGTTTCAAAAGTACAGAAAATAAAGTTTCTATTTTTGATATCATTCGCAAAAAATTTGTGATTTTACAGCCTGAAGAATGGGTGAGACAACACTGTGTACATTATCTGATTTCTGATAAAGATTACCCAAAATCTTTGATTAACGTCGAAAAAGAACTCACAATCAACGGCTTAAAAAAACGCTACGATATTGTAATTTTTAATCCTGATGGTTCTATTTTTTTAATTGTAGAATGCAAAGCGCCTAAAATAACCATCAATCAAAATACGTTTGACCAAATAGCGCGCTATAACTTGGCATTAAACGCTACTTATTTGATGGTAACCAACGGAATTAATCATTATTATTGTCAAATGGATTTGGAAAAAGAACAATATGCATTTTTAAAAGACATTCCAAATTATAAATCTGAATGACATTTAGCACAAAAGATATCGCTGTTGTTATCCTTAATTGGAATGGAAAAACACTCTTAGAACAGTTTTTACCTTCAGTAACCACATGTTCTAATGACGCCAAAATCTATGTCGCTGATAATGCTTCTACTGATGGTTCTATTGATTTTTTAGCTAATCATTATCCAGAAATTAAAATTATTCAAAATAAAGAAAACGGTGGTTATGCTAAAGGTTATAACGATGCTCTAAAATACGTCGATGAACCTCTACTTTGTCTTCTGAATAGCGATATCGAAGTGACGAAAGATTGGTTGCTTCCTATAGTTGAAGCTTATAACTCTGAAGAAACTGTTGCTATAATTCAGCCAAAAATATTAGACTATAAACAAAAATCACATTTTGAATACGCTGGTGCTGCTGGTGGTTTTATTGACAAATATGGTTATCCGTTTTGTCGTGGTCGTATATTTGACACCATTGAAGAAGATAAAGGGCAATATGATGATATTACTGAAATATTCTGGGCTTCTGGCGCTTGTCTCTTTATAAAAAATGAAGTTTTTAAATCGTTAAATGGATTTGACGACACCTATTTTGCACACATGGAAGAAATAGATTTATGCTGGCGTGCATTTAATTATAGTCACAAAACAATCTATGTTGGTGCATCGGCAGTGTTTCATGTTGGTGGTGCTACATTACAAAACACAAGTCCAAGAAAGACATACCTCAACTTTAGGAATAGCTTATATACATTAGTTAAAAACACGGATAGAAATGTATTTAGACGTGTCTTTACACGACTGTTTTTGGACGGTATTGCCGGTATTCGATTTTTGATTAAAGGTAAACCTTCGTATTGTTTTGCTGTACTTAAAGCACATATCAGTTTTTATACAACTTTACCTAGATTACTAAAGCAACGAAAGCAGATAAAGCAGCTTTCTAACTATAATAATCGGACTTCAATTGTGTGGGATTATTTTATAAAAAAGAAACAAAAATTTGACTGTTTATAAATCTGTTAAAAGTTTTGTTAATCAGACTATCAATCGTTTTTCTTTTCTATAATTTTGTCTCGGTTTATAACAACAAACTCCAATTGATTATGAAGAAAACGATTCTACTTAGTATTTGTGCAATGTTGATACTTACGGCATGTGTATCGAAAAAAGACTATTTAGCACTACAAGAAAAACAAAAAGAAACGCAAGATTTATTAAATACAGCTACTGTAAAATTAAATGCTTGCTTATCTGACCAAGCTGCAGCTAATGCACGTTTAGAAGGTCTTAAAGAACAGTTAGCTGATATGCGTCGTAGCAATGAAGCCTTAATTAAGAGTTCTCAAGACTTAACTGAATTAACAAGTAAAGGTGCAGAAAACCTTGAGAAATCTTTAGAGTCTTTAAAAGAGCGTGATTTAAAAATAACACGTTTACAAGATGCTTTAACAAGAAAAGATAGTGTTACACTAGCCATTGTTACAAGCTTAAAGAAAGAGGTTGGTATTAATGACCCAGATATAGAGGTTAATGTAGAAAAAGGTGTAGTCTTTATTTCTATCGCTGATAAATTATTATTCAAAAGTGGAAGTTATAACGTTACTGATAGAGCAAATGAAGTTTTAGGAAAAGTAGCAAAAGTAATAAACAGCAAGCCTAACTTTGAGGCTATGGTCGAGTCACACACTGATAATGTATCTTATAGCAAGCCACCATTATTAGATAACTGGGATTTAAGTGTAAAACGTGCAACTTCTGTTGTTAGAGTTTTAGAAAGCTTAGGTGTTAACTCTCAACAACTCATTGCTGCTGGACGTAGTTCTTATGTGCCTTTAGTTGAAAATGATACTGCTGAAAATAGAGCAACAAATAGACGTACACGCATAGTAGTATTACCAAAGATTGATCAATTCTACGCAATGATTGAAGAAGAAATGAAAAATCTTTCTGCAGGAAATTAATTACTTCTTTAGATAAGTATTAAAAACCCCGATGCATTGCATTGGGGTTTTTGGTTTTTTTTGATATAAACTTAATCTAGATTATCATGAGACTTTACAAGTCTTATAAATTCAGCTCTGTATCCTTCTTTATCTTTTCCTCTTCCATTTTCTGCTAATTCAATAACCTTATCAATCGACGCATTATTGTAATATTGAGAAGTTCTCAATTGCATACCAAATAAAGCTATTGCAGAAGCAAAATTCATGTCTTCTGTTGATTTAGTAATTTCTGTATTTTGGACATGTACCATTTCGATACTTTTTGAAGCATCAGGTTTTTTATATCTAAACTTAACAGTGAATAATTCATCAGAATAATTATCTGTCGTTTTAGTTTCTGTGTATTTTAAGTCTGCAACATTATTTAAATACTCTGTTTCAATTCCTGTAGGAACAACTTCGTATAAAGCAGTAACCGTATGTCCACTTCCTAATTCTCCTGCATCTATTGTATCATCCACAAAGTCTTCATCATTAAGTAATCTATTCTCATAACCAATAAGTCGATAGGCTTGTACTTTCTTTGGGTTAAACTCAACTTGAATTTTCACATCCTTAGCAATTGTGTATAATGTTCCTCCAAACTCTTTGCCAAATACTTTTTGAGCTTCTTGCATAGTATCTATATAAGCATGATTTCCATTTCCTTTATCTGCCAAAGTCTCTAATTTAGAATCTTTATAATTCCCATAACCAAATCCTAAGACCGATAAGAAAACTCCTGATTTACGTTTTTCTTCAATAAGTTCTTCCATAGCTTTATCGCTTGATGCGCCTACATTAAAATCACCATCAGTCGCCAAAATCACTCTGTTATTTCCATTCTTCTTATAATTCTTTTCCGCTAACTTATAAGCTAATTCAATACCTGCGCCGCCAGCTGTTGACCCGCCAGAATTTAATTTATCTAGTGCTGCTATAATTTTATCTTTTTTATCACCAGATGTAGGTTCTAAAACGACACCAGCTGCACCAGCATATACAACAATAGAAACTTTGTCTTGTTGACGTAATTGATTGACTAATAACTTAAAAGCCGATTTTAATAGTGGTAACTTATTACGATTACCCATTGAGCCAGAAACATCAATTAGAAACGTAAGATTAGATGCTGGCAATTCTTCATTTTTATATGTTTTGCCTTGTAGACCAATTCTAACCAAATTGGTATTCTCATGCCAAGGTGTTTTTACCACTTCAGTATTTATAGAAAATGGATGCTCATCTGTTGGCTGAGGGTATTCATAATTGAAGTAGTTTACCATCTCTTCAATCTTAACAGCATCTGGATGAATTATTTCTCCATTATTAATCATTCTTCTAACATTACTATATGAAGCTTTATCTACATCAATAGAAAAGGTTGATAATGGTGAAAGTGTCGTTCTTTCAAACACATTTTCATTAATTACAGTATAGGTTTCATCATCTTGAATCCTAAAATTGCCTTTATGTGTTGTAATAACTACACAGCCATGTTTAGCATCCTTACCAAATTTACGTTTAGCTTCTGCTTTAGAGTATTCAATTTTGCTATCGATATCTGTATCAGAAATATTAGCGATTGCAAAATTATCTTGCTTTTTTATAGCTACACCATCGACAATGTATAAAGCATCAGGGTTTATATACTTTCCTTTTCCTGTGGTTATAATAATCACACCGTTTTTTCCTCTATTACCATAAATTGAAAGTGCCTTAGCTTCTTTAATTACATCTAAAGATTTAATATCGTTAGGATTTAAAGCTCTAAAGCTATTCTCGTTTACTGGAATTCCATTTACTATAAACAGTGGTTCCTTATTACCATTAATAGAACTCACACCTCTAAGTTGCACTAATGAGTTTCCGCCTGGTTGTCCTGAACTGGTTGCAATATTTAAGCCAGGAACTTGTCCAGAAAGTGTTTGTACAAAACCTGCATTTGGTCTATTCTCAATAGTTTGGCTACTAACTCTTACTGAAGCAACTCTAGATTTAGCCTTTGTTGTAGTTGTATAACCTGTGATTACAACTTCATCTAGAGTTTCAAGATCATCTTCAAGAGCTACATTAATTGTATTGTATTTACCGACAAGAATTAGTTTTGTCTTAAAACCCAAAAAAGCAAAGACCAACTTATCTCCTTTTTGTGCCTTAATAGTATACTTGCCATCAAAATCGGTAGCTGTTCTATTAGAAGTGCCCTTAACAATAATATTTATGCCAGGTAACGGTAACCCATCACTGACTGAGGTTACAACACCTGTGATGTTCATTTGTTGTGCTTGAAGCTGAAATGCCACAAACAAAATTGTAAAAATTTGTAATACATGTTTCATGATATGATTGTTTTTAATGATTATTAATTTTTAATGACTTGAATTATTTCTGGTAGTAATGCCAATGCTGATAAGACGACTGCTGCACCATTTCCTTTTTGTTTGGTTGGTGCAATGTTTGCTGTTACTGAATTTTGCATGCTATTAATTGACCCTTTACGTTCTGGCAATCTTATCATTACGACCTTGTTATCATAATCTTCCTCATAATTGTTTTTTGCATAGGTGTAAGCCAATTCAATACCATCTTTTGCAAAAGCATTGATACTCTCTCTAGGGTATTCGATGGTGTAAAGAATTTTCTTTAAATCGCTAGGTGGTGTTTTTGTAAGCGCAATACCACTATAATCATTGTATGTGGCAATACTTACATAATCATCTTTGCTAAGGCGCTTCGATAACAGTTTAAAGGTTTGTTTTAGAATAAATTTATCCTCATCCGAAAAATCACCCTTATGGGTTTTTAAAAGAAATGTAATGTTCTGAGGGTTACCATCTTCTTCAAAATGGTCTACAATAAATGTGAAGAGATTCTCTAATGTTACAGATTCTGTTTCAACTCTTCTTTCTTGACTGTTTAGTTGCACTGTAAAGAACAGTATAGCAACACATTTAATTAGCTTTTTCATTGGTTCTGCATTTAAAAGTTTCGATAAAACTAAATGCAATACCTATCTTAAAAAACACAGAATGAGTGAAGTGGAACTTTTAATGAGTAAACTATCCTAAAACAGATTGTATGGTTTTTTGACGTTGTACTTTTCCATTAGAAGTGAGTACAAATTCGTCAACAGTATAAATGTGTTTAGGTATTTCGTATTTATGAAGCGACTTCGCGTTTTTTATTTTGTGCTGAAGTTCTTCTGAAATCTTATCTGAAGTTTCGACAATTAAAATCACTACTTCGCCAAACTTATCATCAGGTTGAGAACTCACAATAATACGTTTTTTGATAATAGGCAATAACTTATCTTCAATCTGCTCTGGAAATAATTTAACGCCACCAGAATTGATAACATTATCAAAACGACCAAGCCATTTGAATTCTTTATCAGATTTTAAATCAACGACATCGTTTGTAATTAAAGGGGTTTCTATCAAATTTGGTGCATCGATGATTAAACAACCACGCTCATCTTGACTAAAGTTTACTGTTGGTAAGGCCTTGAAAAAGTCCTCTCCGTTTTGTGTTAAAGTATCTAGTGGTTTTAGTGCAACGTGTGTCATCGTTTCTGTCATCCCATAAGTTTCGTAAAATTTTACTGGACTGCTTTTCATCCACTCTAACAAAAATGGTACAATTTTAGAACCGCCAACGATAACCGTTTTTACATTATCTAATTTCTTTATTGATCCTGCTACTTGCATGGGAACCATAGCAGAAAAATCATAAACCTTATTAGTATTAAACATTGGCTTAGAATGTGGGGTTTCGCAATCAATTTCTAAACCCAAAATCATTGCTCTTACAAGCATCATCTTTCCTGCAATATAGTTACTAGACAAACAGTTTAATGCGGTGTCTCCAGGTTTTAATCCAAAAAAATCACCGGTTGCAATGGCAGAGTTTACCATAGCTTGCTTCTCTAGCTTTATGTGTTTGGGTATGTCTGTTGACCCAGAAGTTTCTGCAAAAATAAAATCATCATCATTAAGCCAATCGGTTAAGAAATCGCCCGTAATGCGATCGTGAAGGTCACCTTCTTTTATAAGACTATATGCAACTTCTTTAAATTCTTCATGATTAAAATGATGACCATTAAACTTAAATCGGTTATGAATCTTATTAAAACTTGGCGCCATTAGTCAAGCACTTTATAATCTTCTTTTGGTGGTGGAGTTACTTTACCAAATAGCTTGTCTTTCCAATTAGTCCATCCATATTTTTTGGATAGAATAAAGAGTAGTATTGGATAAATTATTAAAACTGGTACTGCAATTTCTAATATCCCAACTTTGCTTGGGTCGGAAATATCTTTTAGAATAGAATCTGTTTGCAATGCTGTCCAATCTGCAGTAACTAACAATGCAGTAAAAAGATTATTTGCAGCATGAAAACCTAAAGCTAACTCTAAACCATCATCCATTAATGTCATAATACCAAGTATTAACCCAGTACCTATATAAAAAATCATAATCATAGGTCCAAGAGTTTCTACTTCTGGATTAAAAACATGTAACATTCCAAAACCAACAGAAGTAATTAACAATGGCGCCCATTTGTTTTTAAATAATACGCCAAATCCTTGCATTAAATAACCTCTAAAGAAATATTCTTCAAAACTAGTTTGCAGAGGAAGCAACAAAATCCCAATTAATGCTAATATTGCAAATGCCTTTAAATCAAAATTTAAGACATAATCTTCAGGGGTTAAGAAATAATCAGCTAGAGTTAAGCCAGAAGAAACTAATCCCCATAAAATGAAAATAAACCAAAAACGACTCCAATCTATTTTTTTTCTTGTTGTTGTTAAGTCTTTAAATGATTGTTGGTGAAGTAATCTAGATGAAAAAATGACCCCTATTAAACCTACAGCAAAGGAGATTAACATTAAGAATAGAAATAAATTACTTCCAAGCATAGCCACCATATCTGAGATACTTGTGGAAAAGTTAAGTGTTGCACCATTTGCAACTTCTATTCCAATAAAAATTAATAATGGAATCATTCCTATAATCTGCCATGCTATGAAAATAATGACACTTCCTAATAAATATCTCCACCAATCATGTAATCCTTTGTATGCTAGCTGTATATAATTCATTATATAATATTAAGTTTCCAATTTGTATTTATATCGTATTGCAAAGTACCATTTTTTACTGTTAATGGCGAATGAAAATTATTAGTATATAAACTCCCAGTTCCCAGACCTTGCGGCATTCTATTACCCAAAGTATATGTCCATTGCGCAATGGCATTAAGCCCAACATTACTCTCTAAGGCACTTGTAATCCACCATTTAACATCATACTTATCTGCAATAGCAATCCATCGTTGACTACCACCAAAACCACCAACTAAGCTTGGCTTAAGAATAATGTATTGCGGCTTAATCATTGAAATGAGCTTTTCTTTTTGGTTATCAAAAAACACTCCAATCAACTCCTCATCTAAGGCAATATCTAATGGAGATGCTTCACAAAGCTCTGCCATTTCTTCAAACTGCTGAGGCCTTATAGGTTGCTCTATAGAATGTAATTGATATTCTGAAAGTTGTTTTATCTTCTCTAAAGCATCATTTGGCGTAAAAGCACCATTAGCGTCTACACGAAGTTCAATATCTGAAATCGAAAATTCTTTTCGGATGGATTTTAAAATATCTAATTCGGTTTTAAAATCTATAGCACCTATTTTAAGTTTAATACAATCAAAGCCTGATTCAATTTTCTCTACAATCTGTTTTCGCATAAAGGCTTCATCACCCATCCAAACCAAACCATTGATTGGTATAGCGGTATTTCCTTTTGTAAATTCCGAAGGAAATAATTCGAACTTACTTTCAGAACCTAAAGACGTAAATGCCATTTCTAAACCAAATTGAATGCTAGGCAGTTCGACAAGCTCACTGACCAGTTTTCTTAGGCCTAAATTAATATTTTCACATGCCCATTTTAGTTTCTCTTCGTAATCGGGTCTATCGTCTACAGAAAGTCCACTTAAAATGCCACATTCGCCAACACCAATTTTACCATGGTCTTCAAGACTAATAAACCAGGTCTCTTTTGTAGTCATGACACCTCTCGATGTGCCACTTGGGCGTTTAAAATTTAAAACATAGCGTTGATAAGTAGCTTTCATAAGAGTTTCAAAAATACTTAAATAAATTCGTAATTTTATCATCTGATAATTTACTACAAATGCCAGAATTACCCAATATAATATTATACGCCATTCCTTTTTTTATTTTATCCATGCTGTTAGAATTATACGTCATAACACGAGATAAATTAAAAGGTATTAAAGGCTATGAAATTAAAGACGCTTCTGCATCAATTCTTATGGGTTTGGGTAATGTTTTTCTAGGCTTTTTAAGTAAAGCATTAGTTTTACTTGGTTTGTTTTGGATTTATAATAATTATAGATTATTGGATATTCCAATCACATGGTGGTCTTTTGTTTTACTGTTTTTTGCTGATGACTTTTCTTATTATTGGTTTCACCGCATATCGCATGAGTGTCGTCTATTTTGGGCATCTCATGTTGTACATCACTCTTCGGAACATTACAATTTAAGCACAGCATTAAGACAGACTTGGTCTGGAGGATTTTATACCTTTATATTTTGGTTGTGGTTGCCATTGTTGGGATTTCATCCAGGGTTAATATTATTCCAAATGTCTATTAGCTTATTGTATCAATTTTGGATACATACTGAAGCCATAGACAAGCTACCAAAGTGGTTCGAAGCTATTTTTAATACTCCATCACACCATCGTGTACACCATGGTAGCAATCCGCTTTATCTTGACAGAAACCATGCTGGCATTTTAATCATTTGGGATAGAATATTTGAAACATTTCAAGAAGAAATAAAATCCGAAAAAGTAACTTATGGTTTGGTTACAAATATCAAAACCTTTAATCCAGTTAAAATTGCTTTTTTAGAATGGTGCTATATGTTTAGAGATGCGTTTACAGGCAAAAAATCTCTAAAAAAAAGATTGCTGTACTTTATAAAACCACCGGGCTGGAAACATGATGGTACCGGAAAAATCAGTGATGATTTAAGGGACGAATGGCGCGCTAAACATCCTAAAATATGACTTTTAAAACTAAAGTCATATGGATTACTGGTGCATCTAGTGGTATTGGTAAGGCTCTTGCGTTACGATTTTCCCAGCTAAACTGTAAACTTATACTCTCTTCAAGGCGTGAGTCAGCACTAAACACCGTGAAGTCTCAATGCCAAAATCCGGAGAACATTAGGGTTCTTCCATTTGATTTGGCAAATTATGATATGATGAAACCCATTGCAGAAAAAGCCATTACTGCCTTTGGTACAATAGATATACTTATTAATAATGGTGGCATAAGCCAACGTTCATTAATTGTAGATACAGATATTTCTGTAGACAAAAAACTGATGGAGGTTGATTATTTGGGCACAGTGGCGTTATCAAAAGCTTTGCTCCCACATTTTATTTCGCAGCAATCTGGTCATTTTGTAACTGTTACTAGTTTAATGGGCAAATTTGGTTCGCCTTATCGCTCCGGGTATTGTGGTGCAAAACACGCATTACATGGTTTCTTTGATGTATTACGAATGGAACATGAAAAAGATAATATTAATGTTACGCTTATTTGTCCTGGATTTGTTAATACAGATGTATCTCGTAATGCATTAACTGGTGATGGCACAAAACTAGAAGCATTAGACAAGGCAACGGAAAATGGATTATCTGTTGACGAATTTTCAAAACGCATGCTAAAAGCCATCTCAAAACAAAAGTTTGAGGCTTATATTGGTAAAAAGGAAACTATAGGTGTATTTTTAAAACGGTTTTTTCCAAAACTGCTTCACAAGACAGTTATAAAAAGTAATGTTAGGTGACTACCACTTGTGATGCATACTCAATTGTAGTTGACCTTTACCCCAAGTGTTGGTTTTTTGATTCATCCAACCCAATTGAAATTTAATTTTTTCATTTAAAACATAGCCTAAACCAAGATAGGTTCTATTTCTATCAAATATTTCAACCGTTTGATTGTTCCCAATATCTTGCTGGCCATTGATAAATAATTCGTTATACAAGGCTGCATATATTGCTTTAGGTGTTAATTCTTTTTTGTTAATGGGGATATTTAAAAACAAATTATAGCGATAACGTGTCCTAAAATCTTGATTTTCGACAAAACGTTGCTCGTATCTAAAACGATGTGTCAAATAAAAACGACCCAGTTTTTGAGGTATTAAAGCTTCTTGATATATACGGCTTTCACTAGAAGTATCATCACTAGAACCTGGAGCTCCAGAAGTGACATTTCCGTAACCAAGAGTAAATTTTACATTCGCATTTTTTGGTGTATATGTAAATCCAGAACGTAATAAAAGTTGCTCCTTATCTCCTAAACCTTGCCAATCTCTATATTGAAAATCGCCTTGTATACCAAATTGACTATTCTTAAACTGGTGACTATAAAAATACATATACCAAGCGCCCGTTTGAGATTGGTCAACTTGAGCATTAGATGCAAAAAAACTTAAACTAAAAACAAATAGAAGTATATATCTCATTTTAATATAATAAATAGCCGATGCCTAATAAAATTGAAAACATAAAAGTTGTTAATGCCAATACTTTGAGTTGGCTATCAAAATCATGAGGTGTTTCAGCTTTTTTAATTTTTTTTAAATGAATGATTAAAGGAATAAAACTTAAAAGGAATAAGAAATTATAAGGTTCTACATAATACAGAACACTAAATACTGTAGCTGTAAACATAGCTGCAACTATCAAAAAATAATGATAATTCTTAGCACTTTTCTTTCCTAATTTTACTGCTAAAGTAATTTTACCAACTTTCGCATCTGCCTCCAAATCTCTCATATTATTTAGGTTTAAAACTGCTACGCTTAACAACCCCAAAGTAGTTGCTGGTAGAAATACAATATGATCAACGGTTTTCACATTTAGTAAATACGTTCCTAAAACACTAACAAGTCCAAAGAATATAAAAACAAAAACATCACCTAAAGCACGATACCCATATGGAGAGTCACCCATTGTATAATTAATTGCTGCATAAATAGATAAACCACCAAGACAAATAATAAGTAAGGCATAAAGAAAATAGGTGTGACCAAAAGCTACATAAACTAATGAGATTGTTAAGGCTATTACTATAAGAATATTCTTCTTTATAGCTTCAAACATCTGCTCTGGAGTAATCTCCCCACTTTGTATGGCGCGCTGAGGACCAACTCTATCTTCATTATCTGTACCCTTAACGCCATCTCCATAGTCATTAGCTAGATTAGATAGGATTTGTAAACTCACGGTAGTTAAAAGCGCAAGTATAAATACAAATACATTAAACTTTCCATTGTAAGCTGCAAGACATGTTCCTATTATAATTCCAGAAACTGATAATGGCAGTGTACGCAAACGCATTGCTGAAAGCCATGGTTTAATATTATTCATGAATATCTAAAGGTTTATGGAATCCATTTTTTATCAAAATTCGGTTTGCGTTTTTCTAAAAACGCATCTCTACCTTCTTTAGCTTCGTCCGTCATATACGCCAAACGTGTGGCTTCCCCAGCAAATACTTGTTGTCCAACCATACCATCGTCAGTAAGGTTCATTGCAAACTTTAGCATTTTTATGGATGTTGGAGATTTAGCTAATATTTCTTGTGCCCACTCATAAGCGGTATCTTCTAATTCTTCATGAGGAATAACGGCATTTACCATTCCCATTTCATATGCATCTTGAGCAGAATAATTACGACCCAAAAAGAAAATTTCTCTGGCTTTTTTCTGTCCCACCATTTTTGCTAAGTAAGCAGAACCATAACCGCCATCAAAACTTGTAACATCTGCATCAGTTTGCTTAAAAATGGCATGCTCTTTACTTGCCAAAGTCAAGTCACAAACCACATGCAAACTATGTCCACCTCCAACTGCCCAACCTGGTACAACGGCTATTACTGCTTTAGGCATAAATCTAATAAGACGTTGAACTTCTAAAATATTAAGTCTATGGTAACCATCTTCACCAACATAACCTTGATGACCTCTAGCTTTCTGATCGCCACCAGAACAAAAGCTCCAAATACCGTCTTTAGTTGATGGTCCTTCTGCACTAAGCAAAACAACTCCGATATCTACATCTTCATTAGCATCATAAAATGCATCATAAAGCTCAGAAGTAGTTTTTGGCCTAAAAGCATTTCTAATATTTGGTCTATTAAATGCAATACGAGCTACACCTTTACATTTTTTATATGTAATGTCTTCATATTCCTTTGCTACAATCCATTTTATTTTATCCATATAGTCTCATAATTTGGCAAACAAAAATAAGCATAAATTCTAATTTTAATTCTATGGTTAGTTGACAAAAAGAGTGTCTTTTTGTTTAACTAAAATTTCTACACCACAAGACGAAAACGTTTTATTATCATTCAATACAATTATCTATAAATCAACTATTTAAACTATCCTTAATAAAACACTGCTTTTTTTAAATAATTACGACAGAAGTTAAACAAAGCATGAATTTTTATAACCTTATTCGTTAAAGTCAAAAAAAACCACCACAATACTATGCTTGCATAGTACTTTTGCGCTCTGTTAAACAAGGAATATGTCGATAACTGAACACAAAAACACACCCGAACTAATTGATTATCAAGAATTAAAAATAGGAAAATTGTTCTTTTTTGAAAAATTTGTTGTGGGTGAATTTAAAGAAGGTATACATATAGATTTTGGAACATTTAAAGAATCAACTGAAAGCATATTAAACTATTTTGATGATAAAAATTTTGGTTTTATTGCCAACCGCACAAATTCTTATTCTATTGACTTAAATGATGCCAAACGTTTTAATAAGAGTTTTCCGAACTTAAAAGCATATGCAGTAGTATCAGATGCTTTATTTGCAAAAGGTGTATTTGAAGTAGAGAATCAATTTTTTACCTATAACAGGCAAATATTTAAAAAACTAAACGAAGCTATAACGTGGGTAGAAAATAGTTTAGAAGCCTCTATTTAAGGTAGATACCATCTTCTTTTATTTCAATTTTTCTTTCTTTATATAATGAGCCAATGGCTTTTTTAAAATTCTTTTTACTCATTTGCAGCATATCCTTTATATCATCAGGTGCAGACTTATCATTTAATGACAGAAAACCCCCATTATCCCCCAATTCTGTCAAGATAAACTGAGCATTGGGCTCTATATTACGATACCCAATTTGACTTAGGGAAATATCTAATTTATTTCCAGGTCTTATTTTTTTAATAGTGCCCTTTAACCTGTCTCCAACGCTTACGTCTTTAAAGATTTCATCTTTAAAGACTAGGCCGAGGTGACGTTTATTTACAATCACATTCATACCAATATCCGAAGGATGTGACACAATTAAATCTACTTCTTCATAGCGTTCTACAGTTAACTCTTTATTATCTAGAAAATGGTTAGTCTTACTTGAAGCAACTAGACGTCCAGATTCTTCATCCAAATAACAATGCACAAGATACCAACCACCAGCTTTCATCTTAAAAGCCTGCTCTTTAAAAGGACAGAATAACTCTTTTACCAAGCCCCAATCTAAAAACGCACCAAATTTTGTGACTTGATTACAACGTAATAAAGCAAAGTCTCCCCTTTTAATATAAGGTCTATCGGTAATAGCTACAGGACGCTCTTCGTTATCTAAATAAGCAAAAACTTCTATCTGATCTCCAATTTCAAAAGATTTTGGCACATATCTATTTGGAAGCAAAATTTCGTTCTCTTCATTATCACCCAAGAAAAGTCCTGGCTCTGTATCTCTTAAAATAGTAAGTGTATTGTATTCGCCTATGTGTATCATAGCGCAAAGGTATTATTATTAATGTATGTAACTAAAAAAAGCGTTAGTATTCTTGAGTTGAATTCTAACGCCTTTTTATGTCTTAAAAAGATATCTAGTAAACAGATTCTTTATTAAAGTGTTTTGCAAGCATATAGTATATTACTGCTCTATATTTGTTACGGTTAGAACGTCCATAAGTTTCAATAACACTATCTATAGCCTTATCTAAATCCGCTCCGTCACTTAACCCTAATTTCTTGATTAAGAAATTATTTTTTACTGTTGCCAATTCTTTTTCGTCAGTACCAGAAACAGTTGCGGCATCTGCATTATAAATTGATGGTCCTAAACCAATAGTTACTTTAGTTAGTAAATCCATATCTGGATTCATGCCACATTTGTCTTTTAAATCTGCAGCATATTTTACAATAAGGTCGTCTCTTTTACTCATTTTATAAATATTTTAGATTATTAGATAGAATCTTTTAAAGATAATAAAATTTACTATTCAAATTGAAAGTCTAACATGTTATTCAGAATTTTACTACTTAATAAATTCAAAATAACTAAGTAAAATTTCATCATTAATTTGAGAAGGCGTGAAAATTTCTAATAATTTGGGCTGATTAGAAAAGTCATAAAAAGTATCCAATGCTGTTGTTAGTTCCATTTCATTTTTAACAGAAGTATATTCAAACCCATACATATTTGATAGATTTGACGCATTGAGATTATGCTTAGTTTCAAAGAACGTGTCAAAATTTTCGGTATTCTTATGCCCAGGTAAAATTCTAAAAATTCCACCTCCAGAATTATTAATGACTATTATCCTAAAGCCTTTTGGTATGTAATTATTCCATAGTGCATTACTATCATAGAAAAAACTCAAATCACCAGTTATAAAAGTCACGCGTTCTTCTGATACTAAAGCTGCACCAATTGCTGTACTTGTACTACCATCAATACCACTTGTGCCTCGATTACAAAACACATTAATATTATTTTTAAGTTGAAATAACTGCGTATAACGTATTGCGGAACTATTACCTACTTGGAGCTGACTATTATCCGGAATACTTTTTAGCACCTTATCAAATACTGTAAAATCTGAAAACGGAATAGTCTTTAAATATGTGTCGTGCATTTTGCGACGCTTTTGCCTAATAGCCAACCAGTATTTTTTGTATTCACTTTTAGAATTGGCATTAACGCCAGATAGAAACACATCAAAAAAGGTATTTAGGTTTAACTTAATATGTCTATCTAAGACGAAAAAAGTATCATTAGCATTATGCTCTTCAACATACCAATGGTATTTTGGTTTGTAATCTCTAAGAAAGCGCTTAACTTTTTTTGACACTACTAAACCACCTAAAGTTAATAGCACATCTGGTTGGAGTTTTTTGAAATCTTCTTCTTCAAGTGGCGCAATAAGTTTATCTATACCTGGAAATATGTCTTTGTGATAAAGATTAGATGTCGTTTCTGTCATGATAATAACACTATCATCTTTTGACAATTCATCTAACCACTTTTCTTCAATTGAATTAGGCTGCAATACACCAACTAATATTAACTTTTTGTCAGAATTGCTCCAAATTTCCGTGCACTCTTCAATTTCATTAGCATCAATAATTTGTTGAGTATTAGGTAACTTAAAAGGTATTGGGCTTATGGTTAGTGCATCAACTCTTTCATATAAAGGTTCATCAAAAGGGACATTGATATGCACAGGTCCAGAATTTATAACCGCGCTATGCAATGCTTGATGAATCTCAGTTTCGTTTTGAGATTGTATACCATTTTGAAGCCCTAATAACTTTTCAAATTTGTTTTCCAAATTCTTAAACAGCGGAACTTCTTCTTTAGATTGCTTCTGTGTTTCTTCGCGTAAATCTAACTTTAGATTCGCACTATAAAACACATGTTCATCATATACATTCTTTTGTTTTATAGTTTGACCGTCTCCAATATCAACCAAATGCTTTGGTCTATCAGCAGAAATCACAACTAACGGTACTCTACTATAATAGGCTTCAGAAACCGCAGGATAATAGTTTAATAAAGCGCTACCAGATGTACAAACCACAGCTGTTGGCTCTTGCGTTTGTTGTGCTATGCCTAAAGCAAAAAAAGCTGCACAACGCTCATCAACAATACTATAACATTCAAAAAAGTCGTCATGAGTAAAGCCAATAGTCAAAGGTGCATTTCTACTACCTGGAGAAATAATAATATGCTTAATATTATGCGTTTTGCATAATGTTACGACCGTTTGAGCTAAAGGAATTTTCGAGTAGTTCATCAACACACAAAGATAAACAATTTCTGAGTGGACTTATCTCAAAATACGACCAATAGTTTTGGTCTTATTCTGGGTCTCTTCCCATTCATTTTCTGTAACAGAATCTTTTGTAATTCCGCCACCAACATAAATTATAGCTTTGCTCTCTTTTATTTGCATGCAACGCAAATTCACGTAAAAATTAGATTGCTTTTTTACAACACTGTAAGCATTATTCTCTACGTTACGTCGATTGGTATTTCTAGTTTTGGTTAGTTTTAAATTTAATTCACCTAAAAAACCCGTATAGAATTCACGATTATAGTTCTCATTTTCTAAAATAAAAGCTTTGGCCATTTCTTTAGGAAAACCACATACTGCTGGTGTAGGATGCAAGGCTTCAATGATAGATTTTAAATCAGTAGTTCTCGAAATCCGACTTATTAACCTGGTTTTTAAATGCCAAAGATTCCCTGCTCTAATGGTTTCTACCTCTGAAATTGTTGTTTTGTTTGTATATGGCGCTATCTGGTTAGCTAAAAAATCAGTAACTATCTGCTGCTCTTCAATTTCTTTATTCGTCCAATTTGGTGTTCCGTTAGCGTTAAAAGATTGGGTACCGGCTAGAGAAATCGTGGTTAATTGTTGTCCTTCAACTTTGAATAACAATTCTGGTGTGGCGCCCAACCACAGACCCACTTTTGGATGATACCAACAATAGACCATCGCATTTTTATAAGTATTAAATAAGCGCTTAAAAGTTGATAAAGGATTTACTGATAAGGGATGTTCTTCAAAACGAGATAACACAATTTTTTCAAGCGCTCCACTTTTAATTTCATTAATCCCTTTTTTAACTAATTGAATATGCTCAAGTTTCCCTTTAGAATTTGACTCAAATTTAGTTTCAATCTTAGCTTCAACTTCTAAACCTTCAACTTCGAGAATATGATGTTTACACTTTTCTTGAGGTAATACGGTTGCCGAATCATTTAAATCAAAGGGAGAAAACACAAATCCACTTTCCTTAAAACTATCTGTTGTATGTAGCTGATCATCAGACTGAAGCCAACATTTTACAATAGAGTTTATAGGACGGCTATAGACCACAAAAGGTAATTCATTGGCGTATTGTTGTTCTAAACTCTCAAAAAAAGAAATTTCGTTCATTTACTTTTTCTTTGGTAAAGTAATGGTAGACAAACGACAAATAGAAATGAGATTATCGTCTTCGTCAGTAACTCTAATATCTAACAATTGTGTGGTGCGTCCTCGATGCAAAAACGAAGCTCTTGCATAGATATAACCTTCTTTTACACTCTTAAGATGATTAGCCGTAATCTCTAGACCACGAACAAAAAACTCTTCGGTATTAATAAAAACATGAGCAGCAAAACTCCCCACACTTTCTGCTAAAGCTGCAGTAGCGCCACCATGCAATACACCATCTGGTTGATGCACTTTTGGTGTTACCGGCATTCGTGCAGTCAATGTTTCTTCAGTAAAATCCACAATTTCAATACCTAAGGTTTCCATTAGTGTGTTCTTACTAGCTGCGTTAGCTTTTTGTAGTAATTCTTCTTTAGAAATTTGCATAGTTATACCTACTTTTAGTGTCGGAAAGCAAAAATACTGAAAGTCCAAAGAATAATGAATTCAACCGAAAAAGAAATCACATATCAAACCAACAATAGCTACTCTACTTTAAACACATTGAGTGAACAAACCAAAAACATATGGTTAGTTTGTCACGGTATGGGCTATTTGAGTAAATATTTTCTGAAATATTTTAAAACTTTAAATCCAGAAGAAAACTACATCATTGCGCCACAAGCACCAAGTAAATACTATATACAACCCAAAATGCATGTCGGCGCCAATTGGTTAACGCGTGATAATACTGAAGCTGGTATGCAAAATATCTTAAATTATCTTGATGCTGTAACAGAAGCTGAACAAATCCCAGAAGATAAAAACCTCATCATTTTCGGATATTCTCAAGGTGTTAGCATTGCTACGCGCTTTGCAGTAAAACGACAATTACAACCATCTCAATTGGTACTACATTCTGGTGGAATACCAAAAGAGTTTACTCCAGATGACTTTAGATATCTAAACTCTGAATGTAACGTAAAACTCATTTATGGTACTCAAGATGAATATTTGGATAAAGCCCGAATTGAAATTGAATGCCAACGTGCTCATCAATTATTTGGTAGCCGATTAGAAATATTACCATTTGATGGAAAACATGTGGTGAATGTAGATTATATAAATGCTCTGGTATGATAGCACCTACTTTAGAAAACAACCGTGTAAAATTAGGTCTCCTAGATTTAAGCAATTACAATAACCTAGAAGCTATAGCTCAAGAAAAAGACCTTATTTACTACTCGCCTTCAGATATATCAACACCAGAAAAATTACGTGATTATGTGCAAGTCGCTGTTGATGGCTATTATCATAAAACCATCATTCCGTTTATCATTTATGATAAAGAGAAACAAATCTATGCGGGTTCTACAAGGTTTGGTCTTATCAATTGGAAAAATAAAGTTCTACACATTGGTTGGACATGGATAGGTCATGACTTTCAAGGCACTGGATTGAATAAAAATATGAAATTTTTAATGCTTCAATATGCTTTTGAAACTTTAGAATTTGAAAAGATAGAATTCCGTATTGATGCACGTAATAATAAATCGAGGCGTGCTGTTGAAAAAATAGGTGGCACACTAGAAGGTATCTTGCGTAAAGATACTATTATGAAAGATGGTTATAGACGTAGTACCTGTTGCTATGGTATCTTAAAAGAAGAATGGCCGACGATAAGATCGGGTGTTTTTAAAGACTTTTAGATTCTAGTTTAATTATTTGCTCTTTTTTAATGTTCATTTTGTCTTGAAACAAAACGAACCAAAAGTTCAAAACAATTTATTAGGAAATTACTGCGTACCATTCGCCATTGCATTCTGAATAGAAATCATAATTATATTAAGTATTTCAATCCTAGATATAAATCTTAAAAAACTTCTGAGCTCATTATTTCTGAAAATTGTTGCGCCCGACATTGTCGGAACTACACTTTCGATTTATATTTAAATAACAATGGCCGACTTTTTAGTCAACCATTGTTATAAACTTTTAATATTATTCCCTTGATGAGATTTCTCATCACTCGTTCCTCGTTCTGTCGAAATGACAACTAGCTCTTAATTTTATTGCGTTTGTAACGACTTATTCTTTTCTTTTAAAACTGCCAATTGCTTTTCTAAAAAGGTAATAGCTTTTTCAGCTTGCTCGCTAGCTCTTACTTTAAAGTCTGCTGCTTCTTGCTTAAATTTTTCTTTACCTGAAGCTGCTGCTTTAGAAACATCTTCTTTTACTTCTTTAAAGTCAGAAACTATTTGGTCTTTAACGTCCTTGCCTTCTTTCTTTAGTTTATCTCTAGTATCGCTTCCCTTTTCTGGAGCGATTAAAATGCCTATACCTGTGCCTATTAATGCACCTAAAACCAGTGCGCCTTTAAATTGAATCATAACTTTTATTTTTTAATTGTTGTGTATCTATATGACGCAGCTAACTACAATTTGTTACAGATTAATACCTTAGACATCTACTTCTCTTTAGTAAACACAAAACTTTGTCCATTTTGCGTAAAGTCAATAGTATCTTCTTCAAGATTAAAAATCATAGAAATCCTAGCTGGTTCAAATTTAAATAAGTGATTTGCATAACTGTCTAATGGAAACGCACCTTGTCCGTCACCTTGACCCATTAAGATACCATCACGTACAAAAAATTCAATTTTTATTGGAAAGTTTTCGTTAGAAAAAACACCCGTATACTTGTCTAATTCTTCAGCATTTAGCTTAACTGTTTTAGGAATAACAAAAGCTTCATCATTTAAGATTTTACGAACTTTTTTACTTGGTATGGTATTTAATCCCGTAGAGTTATTCTGAAGAATAATAAACGTTTTATCATTATCTAATTGTCGCTCTATATAGGTCAAGTTTCCTGCCCATGAGCCAGAATGACTAACCGTTTTGCCATATGCATCCGAAGTATTAACTCCCCAACCAAAACCATAGCCAGAACCTTTGCCATCTTTGGTATCAGCTGAACTAAATATTAAAGCCTTGTCTTCTGCATTAACCAGTTTATCAGTATATAAAGCTCTGTCCCATTTTAATAAATCGTCTAAAGTAGAATTGACCATGCCATCACCTACAATACCATCTAAATAATAGAAATAAAATTCTTTACCATAGCTATCTGGGCGTACTTTATTACCACTTTTATCACTGATGTAGCCTAATGCGTAATTATCAATCTCTCTAGTCTCGTAACGACTTCTGTACACAAAGGTGTTATCCATTCCTAAAGGTTTAAAAATAGTAGACGCCAAATGATTTGTAAACGACTTTCCAGATACGCGTTCAATAATTGTTGCCAATAACGCATAACCTGTGTTACTATACTCAAATTTTTTACCTGGTTTAAAATTAGTCTTGGGCTTATGCTTTGCAAATAGCTTTACAATATCTTGATTAGTGGCAAATTTTGACTTATCCCATTTTTTCTCAAATAAGCCCATATAATCTGGTAATCCACCTGTATGGTTTAATAAGTTTCTAACTGTTACATCACTGTAAAAATTTAACTCTGGGATGTATTTAGACACGTTATCATTATACTCCAACTTACCTGCTTTTTGCAACATTACAATACCCATCGCCGTAAACTGTTTAGATACAGATGCCAGCTCAAAAATAGTTTCATTATTTATTTTACGTTTGGTACTCTCGTCTGCAAAACCATAACTCTTTTTGAAAATAATGGCGCCTTTATCAGCAACTAATACATTACCATTAAACATTTTCTTGGCATATAAAGACGAAAACAAACTGTCAAGTCTTTGTGATTGTGAAGTTTGAGCAAAAGATGTAACAGATAATAATACTATTACAAGAAGCAAAAGTGATTTTTTCATTGAGTTTTATTTTGAAGATGAATTGATGACCAAGTTAATAAATTCGAGAACTATCATAGTCATTTATTATATAGACTATTATACTTTTCTATCATATACTTTATATTTTTTTCTGTCCCAACTAATGAATCGAACTCTTTTAAAATCGTTGGGTTATCACTAAATAAAGGTCTTATTCGTGAATGTGACTCTTTTCTGTTATTAAAACCACCAAAATCATTCGATTTAATTTTGGAGTTATCCTTTGAAATAAAAAAAATGATGCCATCAACGAGCTGATAGACCTTTATTTTACCATCTATAATCAATTTTACATACCAATCATCATAAACAGTTTTTATAATGGATTTACCATCTATGCCTTTGAGAGACTTTATAGTTTCTACATTTTTAGGATTTAAAACTTTTTTATCTCCATTTATGTCTTTGATTTTAAATTTAACCTTAGAAGGATTCAAAAAACCAGTCGCTCTTGTTACTTTTCCGTAAATAGTATCGCCTTTTTTTGTGACCACATACTCTTTTTCTTGAGCAGTAGAAACTGCCAAAATTAATAGGGTAAAAAATAATATAGTTTGTTTCAATGATTTTTATTTGAAGAAGGCTAAAAAGCTAAGTTAAGATATTGCTAGGTAATTAAAAACACGCTTATCGGTCTCGGCTATGATTTCGTTGTGGAATCATCCGCAGGGTTATTCCGCTTAGAAATCAGCCGTTGATTAATACTTTTATTTTGGTGTGGCACAAAACCACAATGAATTATAGCCATTGTTAGGGTATGTTCTTTTAAATTTTATCCTGATTCGGAATTTCTTTAAGGATTTCTAAAGCGTCAGGATGTATCTCATTAGGTCCATGTCCTCCACTATACTTAAAATCAATTTCATCTCTCTCATATGTTCCAGTTTCCTCCCAAACAATCTTATTTCCCTTCAATGATCCACGGGAAAGAGTCCTAAATATAAATGCACCACTCCAAATCATTTTATATATGCGAATACATTTCATGTTAGATTTAACAAAGTCAGGATGAAGTGAAATATTGCAACGATATGGATCTACTACACTTGGATAGACCAATCCAACAGATTTCGCATCATTGTTATAAATAATATTATGGGCAATTTTTGAAGTGAACTCGTAATTTTTTGTTGTAAATGCATTAGCCCTAAGATAAAGTGCTTGACCAAGTGACTCTTCCGTATAGCCTCCTTTAAGTCCTTTTGGCAATCCTTTTGGTACAAGATTATTAAACTGAAAAAGGTCGTTCCTTTTATCAATATTACTTAGGAAAGTCGTGACGTGTGGTGGATTAATAAATTCCCAAATTGAAACATAACACTCACTTTGCAATGGTGCGTTTATTTCCTGCATGGCAGTCCTTGCGTCAAAAGTACCATAAAAAACTGGGTGATTTATTAAGTTAGCTCTACCTAAAGTTGTCTCAATACTAGGCGGTGAGCCAAAGGTTTTCGGGTCAGTTATATTTTCTTTTGACTCATCTAATTGCCTTGCTCTTATAACTGCAAAACTATAGTTCATTGGCCAATTTATATAAGGTATTGGACCAAGAGCATGCTCAATGGCTCGTTTCACTTGACCTATACTTGCGCCGTTAAAATCTCTGTGTAAAACACCCTCAAACAATTCATTCATTCGATTGATGTCGTTATATTTAATATGCTTCATTTCTTGAATATACCCTAACGATTAGATAAGTTCAGTTTTAATACTTCGGCTGCGCTCAGTACAGGTTGAATTTATCGGTTGATACTAAAATAAGTTCAGCACAGGTAAGCGAAGTTATATTTTTATATCATAAATATCAATAAGCAAAAGGCATGATTTACAAATACTTATAAACACAGCAAGATTGGAAAAGTGGCTTTGTACATTTACGTTTAGTTTTGTTTTCAAGAAATAGCAAAGAATGAAAGACACTTCAAAACATATCTATCAAGAACATCTGAATACGATTATTGAGTATATCCACAACCATTTAGATTCTAAAATAGATATCGCACATTTGGCAGAACTGTCTCATTTTTCGCCGTATCATTTTCACAGAATTACTAGAGCGTTATTAGGTGAACCCATTGGTGCTTACATTACCAGAATACGCTTAGAAACGGCAGCCAAGATGTTACGCTACTCTAAACACTCCGTTGAAGAGATTGCGTACAATGTTGGCTTTGAAACACCTTCTTCCCTATCTAAAGCCTTTAAAAATCATTTTGGTATTTCGCCAACTCAACATCGAAACAGAAAACAATTAGTAATCAAAACAGCGAACATCATGACAACAGAACTCAACATCAAAAAACCAAAAATTCAAGAGCTTAAAAACCAAATGTGTCTGTATTACAGTATGCAAGGTGACTATCAGAAACTAGACTACCCAATGGCATGGCAAAAACTTTGGGGAGAGGTTAAAGCACAAAAACTCTTTACCAAAGGTATACAAATGCTTGGCTTACCACATGACGACCCAAGTGTGATTGACTCAAACAAAACTAGATATGATGCGTGTTTAATTATACACAAAGACGCAAAACCAAACGGCGATGTTGGTGTTAAAGAACTTAAAGGTGGAAAATTTGCCGTGTTCTTATACCAAGGTAGCTACAAACATTTTGCTGAAGTCTATAACTATATGTTTAACGATTGGCTATTACAAACCGATTACGAACTTAGAGATGCACCAGTAAGAGAACGTTACATTAGTAATCCTGAACGTGTTGCTGAAGAAAAATTAAAAACAGAATTTTACATTCCGATTAAGTAAAAGAAAACCCCAGATGACTCTGGGGTTTATAATTCTATTTGGCTTTAGTTGCTGTCCAAACGGATAAAAAATCTTTACCCACTGAATGTGTTGAGCCATGTAATATACCACCTTTGTAATAAAAAGTGGTATTGTATTCTCCAGAATTATCTCCTGAAATTAATGCACCATAAATAATCCCCAAATTGGTATTAATGCGGCCTTCTCTAATTTTTACACCATCACGATAAAACTCTCCCTTAATAGTGTTTTTATCAACTTTGGTAATTTTCATCATGGCAAAATTATTGTCTGTTAAGTCCTGTGGACTCATATCTAATTTCCATGTGCCTTTTAAAACGTCCAAGTCTAAATCTTTAGATTGCGAGTGAATAGAGTTTACAGAACATAATACAAATGCAAAAAATAATAGTTGTAATGTTTTCATAATATAATATTTTAAGTTTTGAGCAAACCTATTGTATTCGCTAATGCAAATCGTTTCAAATGGCGAATTGAAACACAGTTTTTATGAAATATTGGAGTCAATTTTAAAAATGAGACTCAATGAGATTTTAAGTCGCTTGGTAAAACCCCTAAGTGTTTTTTAATGGCGCGGTTAAAAGAAGATTTAGAATTAAAACCTGCTTCCAAAGCCAAACTCAGTAACGTATATTTAGAATTTTCTTCATTTTTAAGTAGTTCTTGGACTTCTTCTACGCGGTATTTATTAATGTAATCATTGAATCTGACGCCAAATACTTCACTCACACTTCGGGAAATGAGATAGGGTTTTATATCTAAAGCTTTTCCTAAACTATTTACTGACATTTCTGGGTCTTTATACAGCTTTTGCTCTCGCATCACACCTTCTACTTGTTCTGAAATACCTTTTAACTTTTCAAACTCTTCTTTTGAAATTGGGTTTTTCTTAGCATCTTCTTTTTCATTACGTCTTGAGAAACCTTCCAAACCAATCCAATACGTTAAAATAGCCATGCCAATAAAAAATGGGTAATAATAAAAACGAATGAAGTAAAAGTATGAGCCTTCGTTTGCTGCACTAAATACTATTAAATCTACTAAAAGCACAACTAAAACTAGAGAGAAATAAATTAAAAAAGAACGGATAATCCGACGTATCCAAGTCCGTCTTTTGTCTTGAATTAATGATTTTTCACTACCAAATCTTAAAAGCTGAAGTCCTTTGTAAGAGTAAATAATGATTAGAATACTGGCAACAATATAGATTGTGGGGTTGTTCATCCATACCACATAGCCATAATATCCTAACCAAGATAAGCTCTCTTTAGTACCGTCCCAATATAGATTTTGGAGTCTTACAAAAATGCTAAATGAGATTTGCAGTACCACAGGAAGAAAATGCCACAAATCCTTAGACTTAAATTTGAATTTAGGATGTAAATGCGCTTTGGTATAGAAATATAGCAACGCTCCATGAATCCAACTTATATCTATCATTGCATAATACCATGTATCATAATATCCTATGCCAAACAATCGCATGACCTGTGCTAAAAGCCGATACGATAGAAGAAATAATATAATAGCAAGAATTCGGTTAGCGAGCTTGTTTTGAGCTGTAGACCTAAACAAAATAAAACCATAGATAATACCTTGAAGAGCACCTAGAGATAGTAGAAGTACAATTAAAATTCTACTTGTTTCCATATAAAGCTAGATTAAAATAATTCATATTAATATGAAAGGTAAAGCATTCACTTTAATATACACAAGAAATAATCATATGGATGAACTTAAATTAATTTAACTGATTTAACCAAGCAGATTTCTTTTTTAATAAATAGTCTTTTTCTAAATCGTTAGTGACATATTCTATTGCTTGATGAATATGCTCAATTGCCAATTCTAAATTATGGATTGCTTTATAATAATCTGCTTTGGCTGCATAAAACAGATATTTCCGTTGTTCTAAAGCTTTAGGCTCAAGTTTATTAAAATAACTTTCTGCTTTTTTATAATCCTTAGTCTGTATACAAATGACAGCTATAGTCAGCAAATGAGAAGGCATAGGTTGCATGGTATATAATTTTTCATACCAATTCAAAATCTTATTCCAATTAGTATCCGCATAGGTTTTTGCTTTTAAATGCTCGGCGGCAATAGCTGCTTCGTAATGATATGATGAGAAATCTTCCGTTTCTACAGCTTTATTCATCATCGTATTACCCAATTGTATTAATGGTAAATGCCATAAGGATCTATCTTGTTGCTTTAAATCTATGACTTCATTATTCAAGTTAATTTTAGCTGGTAATCTTGCGGAATGAAAACACATCAATGCAAAAAGAGCATAACTTGATGAAGTTCTTGTTGTTTTATTTTTTAAAAGCATTTGGCACAAACGCATGGCTTCACCACATAAATCTTCTCTAATTAACTGGTTTTTTTTATTAGAATGAAACCCTTCGTTAAAGATTATGTAAAGGACTTCCATAACACTATCTAGTCGTTCTTTCAAAGCTTTCCCTTGAGGAATAGAAAATTGTAATCCAGCTTTTTGAATAGATTTTCTAGCACGTACAAGGCGCTTTTTTATCGTTTCTTCTTTAGTTAGTAATGCAGAGGCAATCTCTTTAGTACTAAAACCAGAAACTGTTTTTAAAGCAAATGAAATCCTATCTCGAGCATCAAGTTTTGGATGGCACGCCGTAAAAATCATACGCAACTGCGCATCTTCTATTTCTTTGTCCAAAAAAAGCTCATTAATAGCAATAGCATCTGTACCTGTAGATAGATTGGCAATATGGGTCTTCTGAGTTTTTAGGGTTCGAAAAATATCGAGCACTCTATTTTTAGCAGCTTTTGTTAACCAAGCTTCAGGATACTCAGGTTGTTGTTTTCTCCATAAAATGCTGGCTTTAATAAAAGTGTCTTGCACAGCATCTTCTATAATATCTAGATGAGATAAACCAAATATACGTGTTAAAACAGAGACCATCTTTCCACTGTGATGCCGAAAAAGATGGTCTATGTCTTTATGTTCCATTATTTATCAAAAACCATGATTTCACGAATTTCAACTGTACCTCCTAAATCGTAGTCAGGAAAATCTTGAGCAATCTGCTCTACGGCATCAATATCTTTGGCTTCAACGGTGTAATAGCCACCAACAATCTCTTTAACTTCAGCTGAAGTTAAATCTGTTACTGTTCTATTCTCACCAACAATTCGTCGTATTTGTGGAGTTAATGCTTCGCCTCCTCTTAAAATTCCTGCTTTTTCCATTTTGCTTCCCCAAGCAAACCATTTCTCCATTCTACCTTGCATATCTTCTGGAGAAAGGTTAAGATCAACATACTCTTTTCCGACAAAAATCATCATAAAATTTTTCATAATTTCTAAAATTTAATTGTTTATACCCTTAAGACGTTTGTCTAAATGTTATTGGGGACAACTTTTTGAAATAATTTAGAATATGAAGATACAGACTTTAGTCTAAGTATAAAAAATAAAAACTTGAAGCTTTAATTACTGAATAAGCTTAGTAACGATATCTTTAACAGGCAGGATTGCTTTGGTATGCTCTATACTTGGCCCAGCAACCCAAACCGTTTTATATGTCGCTTTCTTAGCTGCTTTTTCTGTAGCTTTCATTCCAATTGAAAAGCGAATCATTTTTACCCACTTCTTAAGTTTGCGGTTTTTGTTTAAAATAGATTCTAGCCAAGTTTGTTTTGTCCCTATTTTTTGAACGTATGGTGTATTAATCACTGTACAAGGTGTACCAGAAATACGTTCTGTCATGACGATATCTTCTGCGCCATAATCCACACAAGCTTGTTTGTACTCATCTGTAACTCCAGCCTCAATAGATGCTATAAACGGACTACCCACCGAAACGCCTGCTGCGCCGTAGCTCAACATATTATCTATATCTGCTTTACAGCCAACACCTCCTGCAGATATCACAGGGATATTTAATTCTTTATTTAGTAAACTCGTTAACTCTTCTGGGGTTAAATTTCCTCTATGACCACCAGCTTCATTATTTACTGCAATGGCTGCATCTGCACCAAGATCTTCGACTTTTTTAGCAAATTTTAAATCTACAACATCACAAAACACTTTTATTCCTACTGCATGTGCTTGACGGATGGTTTCTTCTGGGCTTCCTAGAGATGTAATAATAAAATCACAACCTTCCTCACAAATCACTTCTAGTTGTCCCTTGTACTTAATGTTAGATTTATTGACAATTAAATTAAATCCAAAAGAACCGCCTTCAGGTTTGTTTGCCTTTAATTCTTTTAGAGCTGCTCTCAACTCGCCTAAAGTTCTATAGTTAAGTGCTGGAATACAACCTGCTATACCTGCATTCATAGCCTCTGTAACCATTGACACATTTGAAACCAAGAACATTGGTGCTTGAATAATAGGGTATTTTATTTGAAGTAATTGGGTAAGTTTGGTTTGCATCTTTTATAATGGTTTTGCCAAATATACTAAAATATATTATGCATGCATAGCAGTTTTATTCTAAGAATTGGTAATAACCGCATTTTAAATAAGCACCTTCTGGAAAAGTTACTGGATGGTCTATATCATGTTTGGTTTTAAGCATGGTCTCAAAAAGACGAGATTGTCCATTTAATACTCGCTGGTTGAGATCAAAAAATGATTGTGCTAAAATTCGTGATGAACATGACGCTAAAACTAGTAAGCCCTTTTTAGCAGTCAATTGTGCTCCTAGTTCTGCCAGTTGTGTATATTTCTTTTTTGCTAACTCTATATCAGATTGTTGTTTAGCAAAACTTGGTGGGTCAATAACAACTATATCAAAACGTTTTCCTCTTTTTATTAGGGCTTTCATTTCTTTAAAGGCATCTCCAGAAATGGTTTTATGAATCCCGTAATAATCATTTAACTTTCCATTTTCTCTTGCAATATCCAAAGCTTGTTTACTTATATCTAAACTCGTGACCTCATCAGCACCATTTGCTAATGCATGTATTGAAAATCCTCCTGCATAAGAAAACACATCCAAAACTGTTTTGCCTTCACTTAACTCACCTACTCGCCTTCTATTGTCTCTATGGTCCAAAAAATAACCAGTTTTATGACCTTTAATTACATTTGCAGAAAAGTTTATACCATGCTCTATAAAGTGCACAACTTCGTTTTCTAAAGTACCATAAAGGACTTCTCCATCACTAAGATTATGATTATTGCTATTCTGCAGATTTCTACTTAAACGCATAACTACAGTCTCAGCATTAGAAATCTGCTGCAAACGATATATTATAGGTTCTAAATACGGTAACCATATTTCGGAATACAACTTTACGACTAATACTTCAGAATAAACATCCGCTATTAAACCTGGAAAGCCATCATTCTCACCAAACAACAAGCGATAACTATTAGTGTTTGTTTCTAAAAGCTCAGCGCGTTTTTCAAATGCTGATATTATTTTTGAGTGAAAAAACTCAGCATTTACATCAGCTTTTGACTGTGCATTATGAATAATTTTTATTCGTATTGGAGACTTTGCGTCGTATAAACCTAATCCAACTACTTTGTTTTTATTCTTACTAAAGATAATTGCCAAATCACCTGTTTGAGCATCGTCATTTACTTTAACAATGCTGTTAGAAAACACCCAAGGATGACCTTTTACCACAGATTGCTCACCTTTAGCATTGAGCTTTATTGCTAAGCGTTTAGGCTGGTAATTAGATTTGATTTTTTCAGAGAATATCATAGGTTTTTCTTAGGCTTCAAAAGTAAAGGTTTTATTCCAACAAAAAAGCCCAACAAATCTGTTGGGCTTTTTCTAACTTCAGTCTTTTTGACTTTAGTTTTATTTCACTTCTTCGAAGTCAACGTCTTCAACATTGTCGCCTTCTGCTTCTGGCTGACCTTGCGCTCCTGCTTCAGGACCTGCTGCACCACCTTGAGCATCTGCTTGTGCTTTGTACATTTCTTCGCTAGCTACTTTCCAAGCTTCATTGATTTTCTCTAAAGCTGGTTCGATAACTGCTATATCTTTTGATTCATATGCTGTCTTTAATTCAGCTAAAGCATCTTCAATTGGCTGTTTTTTATCATCAGATAATTTATCTCCAAATTCTTTAAGCTGACTTTCTGTTTGGAAAATCATTGCATCCGCTTGATTTAACTTTTCAGCTGTTTCTTTAACTTTTGCATCTGCTTCTGCATTTGCTTCAGCTTCAGCTTTCATCTTTTGGATTTCTTCATCTGTTAATCCAGAAGACGCTTCGATACGGATATCTTGTTTTTTACCTGTTGCTTTATCTTCAGCAGATACTTTAATAATTCCGTTAGCATCGATATCAAAAGTTACTTCTATCTGAGGTGTTCCTCTTTGTGCTGGTGGAATTCCGTCTAAATGAAAACGACCAATTGTTTTGTTATCTGCTGCCATTGGACGCTCACCTTGTAAAACGTGAATCTCTACCGATGGCTGATTGTCTGCTGCTGTTGAGAATACTTGAGATTTCTTAGTAGGAATCGTAGTATTTGCTTCAATTAAATTTGTCTTAACATTACCCATAGTTTCTATACCAAGAGATAATGGCGTTACATCTAATAACAAAACGTCTTTTACATCACCAGTTAATACACCACCTTGGATACCTGCTCCTAGAGAAACAACTTCATCAGGGTTAACACCTTTACTTGGTGCTTTTCCGAAGAAAGACTCTACTGCTGCTTGTACAGCTGGAATACGTGTAGAACCTCCTACAAGAATGACTTCGTCAATATCTGACTTAGATAAACCTGCCGCTTTTAATGCTGTCTGGCAAGGCTCAATAGTACGCTTAATTAAATCATCAATTAACTGCTCAAATTTTGCACGAGTTAATGAACGTACCAAGTGTTTTGGCCCACTAGCTGTAGCCGTTACATATGGTAAGTTTATTTCTGTTTGAGTAGAAGATGATAATTCAATCTTTGCTTTTTCAGCAGCTTCTTTAAGACGTTGCAAGGCCATAGGATCTTTACGTAAGTCCATATCTTCGTCAGCGATAAACTCTTCCGCTAACCAATCAATAATACGCTCGTCAACATCATCACCACCTAAGTGTGTATCACCATCTGTAGATAACACTTCGAACACACCATCACCTAATTCAAGGATAGATACATCATGCGTACCACCACCAAAATCGAATACTACGATTTTTTGGTCAGTACCTTTTTTGTCCATACCGTAAGCTAAAGCTGCTGCGGTAGGCTCGTTGATAATACGTCGAACTTTAAGACCTGCAATCTCTCCAGCTTCTTTAGTCGCTTGACGTTGTGCATCATTAAAATATGCTGGTACAGTAATTACAGCTTCAGACACGTCTTGTCCTAAATAGTCTTCAGCAGTTTTCTTCATTTTCTGAAGAATCATAGCTGATAATTCTTGTGGTGTATATAAACGACCATCAATATCTACACGCGGTGTATCGTTATCGCCTTTTACAACTGTATATGGTACACGTTCAGCTTCTTTTTTAGATTCTGAATATTTGTTACCCATAAAACGCTTAATAGAATAAACTGTTTTTGTTGGGTTTGTTACTGCTTGTCTTTTTGCTGGGTCACCAACTTTAATTTCACCACCTTCAACGAAAGCTATGACTGAAGGCGTTGTGCGTTTACCTTCTGCGTTAGGTATTACAACTGGCTCGTTACCTTCCATTACAGATACGCAAGAGTTGGTTGTTCCTAAGTCAATTCCAATAATCTTACTCATAATTTGTTTATAGTTTTAAATATTTCCGCTTAGCGAAAATTGTAATATGATTCATTAAATAATTCGATTTGTATAAGTCAATGATTATGCCATCAGAAAAAATGTGACATGATGTCATATATAATTATTCAAAAAAATGGGGCAAATAGAATCTTTGGTACGTCATTTGATAATAACTCTAAAAAAACTGTACTATTATGAAACGTATCCTTACCCTAATTACTCTTTTTGCCCTTACATTAACTAGCTGTACTACTGAAGAAATCGTAGAAGTTCAAAATAACGATTTTGTTTCTTCAGCTTTTGAAATAGTTGTCGATTTTAATACCGCAAATAATTATGAATTTATTGAACCTTATGGGTTTAACGTATTCCCTTCTGATGTGACTTTAGTTTATATTTTATGGGATACAATCAATGGTCAAGATGTTTGGAGACTAGTGCCTCAAACTGTGATATTTGACAATGGCGATGATTTAGTTTATAATTTTGATTTTACTCAAGATGATGTTCGTTTCTTTTTAGAAGGTTCAGATTTAGACAATTTAGATGTTGTTTACACACAGAATCAAGTTTTCAGAGTCGTCGTTGTACCTGCCGACAATGTAGGTCGTGTAGACAATTCAGATATCAATGCAGTTATGCAAAGACACGGAATAACAAGTTTCCCGAGACGATAATAAATCGTCCTATATATATTTTAAAGCCTGAATTTAGTTTCAGGCTTTTTTTATTTCTAAAATGCAAACACTGTATTAAAACAACATCTATATTTGCGCCAAAACTAAATCGTTTGCGCAAATGGAATCTATTTCTGTTTTTGATATGCTTAGCATCGGTGTTGGACCATCGAGTTCACATACGCTTGGTCCATGGCGAGCTGCAAAACAATGGATTAAAGACCTTCAAAGCAGAGAACTCTTTACTGGAGTTGCATCTGTACAAGTAGAACTCTTTGGCTCACTGGCATTGACAGGAAAAGGTCATGCTACAGACGTAGCCGTACTAATGGGGCTTTTAGGCACTGACCCCGTAACTTTTGATATTACAGATATACAAAACCAAGTAGATAAAGTAAAAGATAATAAGACGCTAAAGTTGAATCTTGAAAAAGAGATTCCTTTTGATTTTGAAGAAGATATTATTTTTAATCGCCAATTTTTAGATTTCCATCCTAATGGTATTCAGTTTACAGCTACTTTAAGAAATGGGTTAAAGAAATCCGCAACTTACTACTCTATCGGTGGCGGATTTATTATACAAGAAGAACGTAAACGTGCCAAAAGGCAAACTGAAAAATTTGAAGGTTTCCCCTTTCCTATTGAGAAAGCCACCGAGATTCTAGATTATTGTAATGCTGAAAACCTAACGATTAGCGAACTGGTTTACAAAAACGAATTATCACTACGTGACCCAGATAGAATTGATGCCAAACTAAAAGCCATTTGGGATGTCATGCTAGACAGCATGTTCGTTGGCTGTCATACAAAAGGCACGCTTCCTGGTGGACTTAATGTTATTAGACGTGCATATGAAACACATGAAAAACTTAAAGGCGAAACCTCATACAATAATGCTTACGAGTGGATAAACTCTATAAGAGACACAGAAGTGAAATTCAGGCAAATCCTAAAATGGGTGTCATGTTTTGCTTTGGCAGTTAACGAAGTTAATGCTTCTCTTGGACGTGTTGTCACCGCGCCAACAAACGGAAGTGCTGGTGTTATACCTGCAGTTTTAATGTATTATATGGTTATTGAAAATCATGACGCAGACTTTGAAGACATCAAAAAATTCTTATTAGTTTCTGGAGAAATTGGAAGTCTATTTAAAAAGAATGCAACGATATCTGCTGCAATGGGTGGATGTCAAGCCGAAATCGGTGTATCGTCTGCAATGGCAGCAGGAGCGCTCACAGAATTAATGGGCGGCTCTCCAGGTCAAGTACTTGTAGCTGCCGAAATAGCAATGGAGCATCATTTAGGGCTCACTTGTGACCCTATTGGAGGATTGGTACAAATACCTTGTATAGAACGGAATGCCATGGGTGCCATAAAAGCTATAAATGCTGCAGAATTGGCATTAGATACCGACCCAAAAAATGTAAAAGTACCACTAGATAAAGTCATTCAAACCATGTGGGAAACCGCTAAAGACATGAGTGCTAAGTACAAAGAAACCTCTGAGGGCGGTTTAGCTATTGGTGTAAATATGTCGGATTGTTAAATTTAGCCTTTAGAAAGTGCCTTACATCCTTGTCGACGTCTTGTATCGACTAAATAGATAATTTTCCAATCGTTATCTTCTTTTACTAACTGAAAAGAATTGACGCCGCAATGACTAAAATTACCATCAAACCAAAACTCATAAGGTGTCCAAGCGTTAGCCATTTTGCCATCAATTTTAATATTGAAATCCAATAATTTTTCTTCGAATTTTTTGTCTTTAGGAATACCAGCTATGCTTTTAATAAATTTTTCGTAATCGTTTTCATCCAAACGTGTTTTGCCTTCTCTGTTTACAGAAATGGATTGCATATTTATATTGCCTTTTGCCATAGACTTTAGTTTCACAGTATCTTGTTTGTGAAACGCATCAAAAAAGTCAATGATTGTCTGTTTAACTTTGTCTTCTTCAGAAGTTTGTGCAAAAGTCGAAAACATAAAACATAAAGTCAGAATACAAATAGTAAGTTTTTTCATGATTGATAATTTTTCTCAAAATACCTTCAAAATGGCATTTCCACTTAAAGTTAAACAAAAGTTTAACAAATCTCATTATTTTTACCATTCACTAATTGCAACAGTATGTCGGTAGCTAAAAAAGAATATAAAAGAATTACAGTAAAAACCTTAGTAGACATGAAGTCTAAAGGTGAAAAAATATCCATGCTAACTGCTTATGACTACACAATGGCAAAAATTGTTGATGGTGCTGGTGTTGATGTCATTTTAGTTGGAGATTCTGCTAGTAATGTCATGGCCGGTCATGAAACCACCTTACCAATTACTTTAGACCAAATGATTTATCACGCATCATCAGTCGTTAGAGCTATTGACCGGGCATTGGTGGTTGTAGATTTACCTTTTGGAACTTACCAAAGTGACCCAAAAGAAGCATTACGCTCAGCTATAAGAATTATGAAAGAATCTGGTGGACATGCTGTAAAACTAGAAGGTGGAAAAGAAATAAAAGAATCTCTTAAACGTATTTTGAATGCTGGTATCCCAGTAATGGGACATCTAGGTTTAACACCTCAATCTATATACAAATTTGGAACTTATACTGTAAGAGCCAAAGAAGAACAAGAAGCTCAACAGCTTAAAGAAGATGCATTAATGTTAGAAAAAGCAGGATGTTTTGGGATTGTTCTCGAAAAAATACCAGCGGCATTGGCTAGAGAAGTAGCAGAAAGTGTGTCTATACCAGTTATTGGTATTGGAGCTGGTGATGGGGTTGATGGTCAAGTTTTGGTATTACACGATATGATTGGGATGACGCATGAGTTTAATCCACGCTTTTTACGTCGTTATATGAATCTTTATGAAGAAATGACTACCGCTATTGGCCAATATGTTACAGATGTAAAATCTGAAGATTTTCCGAATGAGAAGGAGCAATATTAATCTATGAACTCTATTGAAGAAATTGTACAAAAACTTAAATTACTTCCTCATCCTGAAGGTGGGTTTTTTAAAGAAACATATAGAAGCGAAGGCACCATACTCAAATCATCACTCGCTGAAGTTTTTAAAAGCAAAAGGAACTACTGTACAGGAATATACTATTTATTAAAATCTAATGATTTCTCAGCTTTTCATAAGATAAATCAGGATGAAATGTGGCATTTTTATATAGGTAGTCCTATAGAATTGCATATGATATCTGAAAATGGAGTTTTGAGTACAGTTAAAATTGGAAATGATATTTTAAATGATGAAGTTCTACAATTTGTTGTACCAAAAAACTACTGGTTTGCCGCTAAGGTTGTCAATTCTGACAGCTACAGTTTAGTAGGATGTACAGTTGCTCCTGGCTTTGATTTTAAAGATTTTACACTAGCTTCTCGCAAAGACCTTTCAGAAAAATTTCCTCAGCATAGTGCAATTATTAAAGCTTTTACAAGGCAATAATGTCTAATTTCAAAAAAATAATATCTACCAAAAATAACCTTCAAGTTATTTACGAAGACAACCATATTATAGTTGTCAACAAACGTGCTGGAGATATTGTGCAAGGTGATAGAACTGGAGACAAGCCACTAAGCAACGTTGTAAAGGAATATATTGCAGAAAAACACAACAAGCCAGGTAATGTATACCTAGGTGTTGTACATCGCTTAGACAGACCAACAACTGGTGTTGTTATGTTTGCAAAAACCAGTAAAGCTTTACCTCGATTAAATAAGTTATTTGCAGAAAAGAAAGCTAAGAAAACCTATTGGGCGTTAATTAAAAATCGGCCTCCAAAAAATGAAGATACTTTAGTTAATTGGCTACGCAAGAATCCTAAAAACAATAAGTCTACAGCATATAAAAAAGAGATAGATAATAGCAAAAAAGCAATTCTTAGTTATAAAATAATCAAAGAGCTAGACAATTTTTATTTACTTGAAATAGATTTAGAGACTGGAAGACATCATCAAATAAGGACGCAACTATCTAACATTGGCTGTCCGATTAAAGGTGATTTAAAATATGGATTCGACCGCAGTAATAAAGATGGGAGTATAAGCCTCCATGCGCGAACTTTAGAGTTTGTACACCCAGTAAAAAAAGAACCAGTTTTTATTGAAGCGCCTCTTCCAAAAGATTCGCTATGGGATGCTTGTGCTAAGTTATAGCTCAGCTATTCTAAAATTAACTTTATCTCTTTCCTTCTTCTGGCTCAATAAATTAATCGCGTCCTCTGCAAGCTGCAATACTCTTGGATAGCCTCCAGTAGTTTGGCAATCGCGCATTAAGACAATCAATCTTCCAGATGGTGTCAATTGAACAGTTCCCGGCAAAACTGGCCCCGTTAATATAGACTGCAAATCATTTTCTATTAAAGGTGAAAGCTGATACGCCATACGGCTATAAAGGTTAGACACTTCAAATTCCGAGGAAATTATTTTTTCTTTTTGATATTGGTTAAGGGAATCAAACTCTGGACCTTTGAAAACATTTAGAGTTTTTGAAAAAAAATCAATAGTTTTTAATTTTGAAAAAGATATTGTTCTCTCCAAGTCATTATTAAAGCTAATTGCAGGTAGAAAATCATCTCCTTTAATAGTATTAGCACTAGTCATTGGCATATAATAGCTTCTGCTGCCTAAAATTGAATCTGTTATAAAACCTCCTTTTATAGCCAAATAAGCTCTTAAACCTGACTTTATACTACCAAATTCTAGGATATCTTCTTGCTTAATATTATATACTTTATTGTTCTTAATAGCTTCTCCATTTAACATTGGAGACATGTCAGCTCCAGTAATAGCAATTTGGGAGTGCATATCAAATTGAAGCTTTGGACCAATCATCGTCATTTCCAAAACTGCATCATCCTTATTATTATTTAGTAACCTATTAGATAATTGAGCCGAATTCGTATCCATTGCACCACAAACGGGAACACCTAAATCTCGATATCCGAAACGTCCCAAATCTTGAATAGTGGAAAGCAAACCAGATTTTATAACCTTAACCTTCATATCGAAATACACTTAGGTTTATACGAATTTGATTCTATGTCCTTTAAAATTAAAAAATGTTCATCTTTAGAAATTGGTTGAAACTTAATTTTATCTCCTGCTTTTGCAAAGCATGGCTTTTCATTTTTAAGGTCGAAAAAATTGATAGGAGAATTGCCTATAATATGCCATCCGCCAGGACTATTTTGGGGGTAAATCCCAGTCTGGTTTCCACCTATACCGACAGCTCCTTTTTTGATATCCAAATTAGGTGATTTTTTCCTATCTAAATACAGCGATTCATGCAAACCTCCCAAGTATAAAAAACCAGGTAAAAAACCAATAAAAAAAACTGTATATATTTGTTGAGAATGTCGTTGAATAATTTCAGGCTTTGATAGTGATTTAGTAATCGATAGAATTTCTAAATCTATTCCAAATTCATCATCGTAGCAAACAGGAACTTCCCAAAGTTTGAATTTTATAGAACTTCGTGATTCTATGCCTGAATATATAGTTTTTAAATGTATAATTTCATCATAGATATCTTCAATAGTAGACATGTAATTAATTAATATTGAATTATATGTGCTGATTATATCAACTTTTAGTTTAATGTAATTATTAAATAAAACATTTTTGAAATTCTGGATATCTTGAAGCATGTTTTCATCAATAATTGATGGCCATTCTATTAAAATAGAACGTTCATTGAATTGCCTATATTTAAGATTATATTTCAAAATTAATTATAGTATTCTAACATTATTAAGTTCTAAGTTATGATACAAATATTCTAAAATATTTTGAGCGTTTTCCGTATCGCCATGCACGCAAATTGTATCTGCAAACAACTCTACTTCTACTCCAGTTATAGTATTGATTTTTTGTTCAGAAATCATCTTGAAAACATGTTTCAAAACAGCTTCTTTTTCAGTGATTAAAGCGTCTTTATTTTGACGTGAAACGAGAGACAAATCTTGGTTGTAATTTCGGTCAGCAAAACCTTCAAAGACAACTTCAATATTTTCATGTTTTGCAAGTTCTGCAATTACAGATTTGTAAGGTGCATATAATTTCACTGATGATGAAAAGGATTTTATAACTTTCAAAATTACTTTAGCTGTTTCAGAATCTTTTGTTGCCAAATTATACAAAGCACCATGAGGTTTTATATGATGTATTTCTACATTTTCTGATTTTAAGACTGTCGTTAAATCTTCAACTTGAGATTTCAGACTATCAAATAATTCTTCCAACGACAGCTTCATATTTATACGTCCAAAATTTTCTTTATCAGGAAAAGATGGATGTGCTCCAATTTTTACTTGATGCGCTTTGGCTAATTTTACTACAGATTTCATTGTCTCAAAATTGCCTGCATGTCCGCCACAAGCGATATTGCATGAGGATAAATAAGGCATCATGTTTGCTTCATTACCTATGCCTTCTCCTACATCGGCGTTTATATCTATTTCGAGTTTAGATGACATTAAAAACGGTTAAAATTGTTTTCACTCCTAAGAAAATGGTAATACCTAAGATGATATACCCTAAAATATTTTGAAATCTAGAGTTCTTATACTTACCAAGAATGTTTGATTTATTCATTATCCAAATCAGAATACCAGCAATTACAGGCAATAATAGACCATTGGCTACTTGGGCGAACTTAATAATTTCAATAGACTTGAATCCCGTTGAAGAAAATAAAACACCTAAAAACAATATAAAAATCCAGACACCTCGAAAACGTTTCGACTTTAAACTACTTCCCCAACCCAAACACCCAGAAGCTACATATGCAGCAGCCAAAGGTGCAGTTATGGCACTTGTAATTCCTGCTGAGAAAAGACCAATCGCTAAAAAATATTTGGCAAAATCTCCAAATAGCGGTTGTAATCCTAATGCTAAATCTGACGCATTATTAATATCTTGAAATGAAACAGCCGATGCAGAAATAATAATACACATAGATACTATACCACCAAGTACAACTGCTATTACGGTATCTTTTCTTGCGTATGATAAATCATCCTTAGACTTCCACTTAGTTTTAGCTAAAGACGCATGAAGAAATATATTATATGGTACTACTGTCGTACCAATGAGACCAATAATAGTTAGAATACTCTTTTCCGGAAACTGTGGCACAAACATACCTTTTAGTACTTCAAGGACATTTGGCTTGGTTATTATTGCTGTAATTAAAAATGCCAAACTCATAAGTATTACCATAAAAACAAGAGCTCGTTCAATGATTTTATAATTACCAATATACAATACCACAAAAGCCACTAGACCAATTATAATAGGCCAAATATCAATATTACGGCTTAAAATTTGAAACTCAGGTGTGCCAAAAAGCGTCTTTACACCTAATGCACCACCAGAAATGTTTCCAGCTTCATAAGCCGCATTGCCTATAACAATAGCAGACAAGATGAGAATTATGATTATAGTTCTTATTGCTGGACTTTTAATCTCTCCACGAATAGTCTCAGATAATCCTTTTTGAGTAATAACACCTAATCTTGCTGACATTTCTTGCAAAATTATAGTTGCGAATACCGATAATAACATTGCCCATAGTAAAGCATAACCAAAATCAACACCAGCAATAGTACATAACGTTACAGTTCCTGGACCAATGAAAGCTGCTGCAACTAAAGGTCCAGGTCCAATATTTTTGAAGAATCTCTTCATTATCTTTCTATTGAATTCAGTGCATAAATTGCAAAACTACCTAACCAATGACCACCTTCATAACTATCGCCAATAATACTTGGTAAAGAATTATTGACGTGCTTATTGGCAAGATTCTTTAGGTGAGAATATTCAGGTAAATCTTTAACGATATAGTTTAAACTCCAAGCCCTTGAGAAATTAACACCATCTAAGTGCACCAATTTTCCGTCTGTTCTATCCGATACACGACCAACTTCAAGATTAAAGTTTTCATCTTTTAATTGTGGTAAAAACTCTCCAAACCAAGTTATGAATTCTTCTTTAGGTAAAACGCGCTTCATTAAAGCAGCTTCCTCTAAACAAGGTGATAAAAAATCAAAGCCACTTGGCTCCCAACGTAATGGACAGCTAGCATCAGTCATATAAAAATCTCGAGCACGTTTTTCAATCATCGATTTAAGCGCTTCATTTTTTAGAGTTACTGCATAATCATAGGCAAAACTTAATCCAAATGCAGTGTTTGGGTGCTCTCCTACTCGGATTGGGTAATTCAGTTTTGGCAAAAACTCAATGTATTTACCAACTATTAAGTCAGTTAAAGGCTGCAGGTTTTGCTCAACTTGTCTAGCCACATCATTGTCCCATTGATTTAATTCTTCAGCAAGTTTTAATAACCAAGCCCAACCATAAGTTCGCTCAAAAGACTTATTATTTTTGTCATCGAAATATGCAACTTCCATTTCTATATTTTCTTTAGAAATACTATTGAGTAGCCAAGCTTCAATTTCATTTGCTCTTTCTAGGTTAGGAAATTGTCTTAACAGACTCACCAAACTCCAATGTCCATGAACTGCAGAGTGCCAATCAAAACAACCATAAAATGCTGGATGTAACATCTGCGGTGATTTTAGATCTTCATTACTTCCTAGGGTTTGTCCCAAACGATTTGGGTACTCTGTACCCACGCAAGCTAGAGGCAATTCGGCTAATCGGTTTGCTTCTTCAATATTTAGATTAGGGGTTTTTTCAAAGGCAATTTCTACTTTATCAGCTGATTCTACTTTATTTGATTCTTTATTGTTACAACTCAATAACAATAGAAGCACAAAAACAATGCAAATGTTTTTCATTAGTATTACAAATTTTAATGGTGTATTCAAAAATACAATTTACATAGTATTGAGTTTCATATATATTATTTATCTTTCAAATTAAATTGAGCATACACAGTAAATGGGAGAAGAAAAACGTAAAAAAAAATGGCTTAATACTCTAAAATTCTTTGCAGCATATTTGGTAGCTGCATGGACATTTTTACAATTTATAGACTGGATATTAAATCGTTATGATATATCACCGAATTGGGTAGACCTATTACTTTGGATATTTATAGGTGTTATACCTTCTCTATTGATTTACTTCTATCACCAAGACCGTATTAATGAAGGTATATTAAAACTTCGTGAAAAAATCATCTTTCCACTCAACCTTATTTTACTGGCTGTAATCACCTATTTTGGATTTGGTAGTAGTGATTTAGGTGCTACTACTAAAGAAATTAGTTTCACAAATGATGCTGGCAACCTCGAAACTCAACTCATTACTAAAGAGGAATTTAGAATTGGATTGCCTATTTATGAATTTGAACCAATAGTAAAAGACACAGCCAACACTTGGCTAAACGAAGGTATTCAAGAGTTACTTTACCAAGATTTATTACAAGATAAAACACTTTCAGTTTTTACATCGAACTCCAGTGGAACAGTCAATAAAGTTACCGAATCAAGAATTTTTAATGATTATTATGTCGATGGAACTTATGAAATTATAGGAAAAACATATAAAGTAACACCTACTGTAAGAAATGCAAAAAATGGCAAAATACTTTCCGAACAAACTTTTGAAGGAAATGATTTATTAAGTCTTCTTGATGATGCAAGTGTTTTTATTAAAAATAACATTGGTCTAACAGAAGTAAAAAGGGACTTGTATATAGATTTGAATCTTAGTGAATTTTATAGCAATTCTCTTGAGGCAATTAAAGAGCATATAAACAGAAATTATTACAAAGCCCAGCAATTAGACTCAAGGTTTGCAATATCTTATTTTGAGAATGCCCAAAGAAGTATACGCTATAGCTTTGGTGAAGAAGGTGAAAAAAAACTTATCAATCAAGCCTATAAGTATAGCGGGAAGCTTCCTTTACAGCGTCAGTTACAGATACGAATTTTAAGACATATTGCCTACGAAGAATGGGATATGGCAGAAAAATTACTGAAACTTCAGCTAGAAATAGACCCAAGTGATGAAATCTACAACAGGCTTTTGTATGCTGTTTATGGGGAGACAAAACAAGTTGAAGCTTATGCAAAATATTGTCAAGAACGTTTTGACAAAAACAGAAGTATTGATAATGGGTCAAACTTATTAAATGCCAGTATTGTTGCTGGTAATTATGACGAAGTTATTAATGCTATTAAAAACCTAGAAATTGTTCAACCAAATAACCAAGGAATTTCTTCTTTTAAAATTAGACCGCAATTACTTAAGGGAGATATAAAAGCAGCTAAAGAAACACAAGAACGCACTAAACTACTAAATCCTAAATGGGAAAATTTCACTGTACAAGTGGATACCGTAATTGATTATTTATCAAAAACAGAAGTCACCAAATCGATACTTCAAAAATTTGTTGGTAACTATAGATCCCAAAACACAGAACAAATTTACGAATATTGGTTAGATGATGACAGGCTACTTTCATACGTTTCTAATCAAGAGTTGAGTGCTCCAATTCTTGCTGGTGACAATAAATTAATGCTTGGAAGTTATATCTATCAAAACATAGTTATCAATAAGTTCTTAAAAGGTAAAACAGGAAACTTCTATGCTACAAAGAATACAGAATATAACTATAACAAAATAAGAAACACCTATTATTACTGGCGTTACGATGAAACAATTAAGAATGCCGAAGACGCACTTAGTAAAGGTGATTATAATAATGCTGAAAAATTATACAAAATTGCCATAGAAAGATATCCAGAGCATTATTTCTTAAAATTAGCATTACAACATATAGAATACACGAAATCAAAATCCGAAGAAGAAATATTAGAACAGTACTCAAATATTATTGGTAGTTATGGAAATGCAAGACAATTTTGGATAGAAGATAATAAATTGTATTACGAACGTCCTGGTAACACCAAATTACACCTATATCCTATATCAGAAAATCGCTATATTTCATTATCAAGATATGCTAATCAATATGCGTTTGAAATTACAGAAGAAGGTAAAAAAGCTTCAGCTGTTTACAGTTATCAAAATGTAACTAAAACTTGGAACAAGTTGATTCAGAATAATAATTACTTGCTAAAGGATGAGGAATAAGCTACCCTAACCAACCATCTCTATCTAGGCTTCTATATTGTATCGCTTCGCTAATATGTGTACCAGTTACAACTTTAGAACCTTCTAAATCGGCAATCGTACGAGACACTTTTAAGATTCTATCATAAGCTCTTGCAGACAAATTTAAACGCTCCATGGCAGATTTTAAAAGCTGAAGAGATGCATCATCTAATTTACAATACTCACGAATTTGCTTGGTATTCATCTGTGCATTATAGTGCACATTTTCTAATTCTGAAAAACGCTCCGTTTGAAGCTCACGTGCTTTAGTAACACGCTTTCTTATGTCTACAGAAGATTCACCTTTTCGTTCATCTGAAAGCTTCTCAAAAGGTACTGGCGTCACCTCAATATGAATATCTATTCTATCTAATAATGGCCCAGAAATCTTACCCATATAGCGTTGCATCTCCGCCGGACTTGAAGTCACTGGTGCATCTGGGTCATTAAAATAACCGCTCGGACTTGGATTCATACTTGCCACCAACATAAAAGAAGATGGATAGGTTACTGTAAATTTCGCTCTAGAAATGGTTACTTCTCTATCTTCGAGAGGTTGTCGCATCACTTCTAGAACCTCACGTTTAAATTCTGGTAATTCATCTAAAAATAGAACGCCATTATGAGATAATGATATTTCACCAGGTTGCGGGTAACTTCCGCCACCGACTAATGCAACATTAGATATCGTGTGATGCGGACTTCTAAACGGGCGTTGCGCCATTAATCCTGCATGTGCTTTAACTCTACCAACCACAGAATGAATCTTAGTGGTTTCTAAAGCCTCATGCAGAGTCATTGGCGGCAGAATACTCGGCAAACGTTTAGCCAACATGGTTTTACCAGAACCTGGCGGGCCAATCAAAATAATATTATGTCCACCAGCTGCTGCAATTTCCATACAGCGCTTTATGGACTCTTGCCCTTTGACATCCGCAAAATCAAACTCTGGGAAATTTAAGTTTTTTGTGAATTCTGCTCGTGTATCTATGATGGTTTGCTCAAGTACTTCACCTTTGTCGAAGTGATTTATAACCTGAGTAATATTGTCAACACCAAAAACCTTTAAATCATTAACGATTGCAGCTTCCTTGGCATTTTGACTTGGCAAAATAAAGCCTTTAAAACCTTCTTCTCTTGCTTTTACAGCAATTGGTAAGGCGCCTTTTATAGGCTGTAGACTTCCGTCTAAGGATAACTCTCCCATAATGAGATAATCTTCTAAATCCTCAGCTTTTATTTGATTAGATGCTGTCAAAATACCAATAGCCAAAGTTAGGTCATAAGCCGAACCTTCTTTACGTAAATCAGCTGGTGCCATATTAATTGTAATCTTTTTACCTGGAATTCTAAAGCCATTATTCTGAAGTGCTGCTGCAATACGGTAGTTACTTTCCTTTATAGCGTTATCTGGCAATCCTACCAAGTGATAACCAACACCTTTATCTACATTAACCTCAACGGTTATGGTTGAAGCTTCAACACCAAAAACGGCACTGGAAAAGACTTTTTTGAGCATAGAATAGATTTGTTTTAAATCTACAAATTAAAGTTAATTTATAAAATGAAAATCAACCAAATGTTATTGCTTAACTATGAAATTAGCTCTTGATGATGAACCTTGCTTTAGTAACCAAGTTTGATAGCCACCTTTTGTGGCATCTGATACCGAAATGGCAGCGCTATTTACAGTATCTGCTTTATTTGCTTTTGCGGGACAATCTGTTCCGCTGTCGTCTGCAATTAATTCTAAGGTATTATTTCCGCTAGGCAAAGTGACTTGGAAGCTTTTTTTCTTTTTTACTAAATTGTAATTACTTAAATGTGTTATACCGTTAATTCTGAGTGTTATTTTATCGCCATCTTCACAACCATGGTCCCAAACATTAATTGTAACAGTTCTTTTTGACACTACAATATCTCTTAAATGTTGTTCTTTTTGTCCGCCTGTATTTGTTTGGGTTGTTGGTGCTGGTTGAGGCGGTGGTGGTGTCGTTTTATTCTTGTCTTTTACGGCATTAGACAAATCCGTTAATATACTTACTAAAGCCTCAGAGTTACGTTTTCTGCGTTCTGCTATTTCCCTTTGCTCTTGTTCGTATTCTGCTCTAGTGAGGCACATTGTTTGTTTAGCATTAAAGAAATATCCAGATTTACACTTACAAACAGTTTTTTGTCTATTCATTGACCATGTCCCTCGGTCACCTAAAAACGCACAATGAGATTGCGCAATTATACTGTGTTGGTTTTCAATACCTCCAATACAAATTTCGGAGTTTGTTACAGCAATAGCTATTGGTTCGTAATATAGTTTACCAGCGTCATGTGTGGCTAAGATATCCGTCTTTGCTTCCAATATTTGCGCTTCATATTGACCAGAATTTTTTGTTTCTAATAATTGTACACCGGCTACCAATTTTGTTTTATCTGCATAATTATCTTGTTTATTTGATGCGATTTTAATTCTTGTTTTTAATCCAGAGTCATTTAGGTTTCCTGTTTTGTTATTAGAGCCATTTATTCTTTTAAATATCTTTTTTGATTGGTTATATGTACCTCTCAATGCTTTAGGTTTGTCTAAAGATTCATACTCATTGGTAATCAAATCCATGATATTTGTTGCCGAACCTGCTGTTTCTTGAGATTGGTTATTTTGTACGGTTAATGCATTTATAGCTAAATTTAAAGTCTCTACACTTTTTTCTATAAAAACGGATTCTTCTATAAGAGCATTAGAAGATTTAATAAGCTGGTCTGCCTTTATTTTAAAGGCTTGAATTGATAAATCCAGGTTTTCTGCCTTACTTTTTAAAACACGCATCTCACCTACCAAATCCCTAGCTTTAACCTCAACCTCATGAGCTTTATCATTTTTATTTTTAGCATTTTTTATAAGCTTATCCACAGTTTTGATTTTTGTAGTACCTTTTAATTGATTGTAAGTTTCGCAAACCGAAAGTGTTAATTCTTCAGACTTGGATTTCATCTCAATCATTTTAGTTGACAGAGCTTTCATCTCATCTGCAATAGCATCAGATTCTTTAGTACTATTTGCAATTAAATCTTCGATTTGTTTTGAGATATCTTTAGTCCTTTTTGAATATTCTCTTATTTGAGACCTAATTTCTGAAGCTTGAGTTTTTATGTTTTGATGTTGGGTTTTTGCAGTATTCTGTATGTCTTGTATTTGCGCATAAAGTTGCTCTAAATCACTTAGGTGCGTTACCATTTCTGAGTTTTCAATAGCTTCTGCATTTTCATCTTTAGCCGTTTCTTCATCATCAGAATCTTCACCTTCAGTTGTATCGTCTTTATTATCAGTTTCCTTTGAATTTCCATTATCATCATTTGATGCATCTGTATTAGGTCTGTTTTCTGATAAATAATTTATTTCGTAAATTTTTTCATTAGGCTGGTATTCTTCTTTTATATTTTTAATAGTCGCCTTAACCGTGATATAAAATTTTTCTGATTTTGCATTCTCTAAAAATAATATCTGAGCATCTGTTGTTTCCGTTATCGATTGATTATAACTAACAACAACAGATTTATGTTTTTGCGGCGAAAATTTAGGCAGCTGTTTTGTTTCAGTATCAAATGCATATACTGAATATTCTAAACTGGTTTGTTCATCTTTTAAATAACTCGGCGCTTTAAGGGTTGTTTTAATCTCTGCTTTATCATCTTTATATATCCAAAAAGGAATTTTAGATTCAATCTCGCCTCTTGCAACAGTAATCATTAGATTATCACCTAAAAACGCGACTTTATCCTTTGTGAATAAATTGGCATAGTCTGTTGGGTTTTGAAGTGCTGGGAAACCAACTTCGCTAACAGGATTAGTCCAATCACCAAATGCTAAAATAGGTATAATTATATATGCTGATTCTTCAGAGAAATACTCATCAATAAGAGAGCTATTAATAGTAATAAAACTTTCTTCTTCTGGTGCTTCGATGACCCAATTACCATCGTTACCAGGATTAAATTTACTTTTTTGAAGGCTTTTAGAATCTAAAAGCGCAAACTTATTATCGGATTGATTCTGTGTGTAATAATAAATTGACCAATTTTGATTTTTACGCAATGGATTTACTTGAGCACTAATTCCAAGTCTAAATTCACTTCCCAGTAGCACCTCATTAGTTTCTTCAAATGATTTAGAACCACCATATAGTTGAGTTTGCAAATTGAGATAACGCTTTTCTAAAGAAATATCAACTACAAGCGCAAGTTTGCGAATAAACTCAACAAAATCTGATAATAAGACGGACATTTCTCTGTCTACTTCTAAATCGGATAAGTTTTTTGGGTTCTTATAATTGGTAAGATATTCTAATTTACTTCGGTATTCTTCTGATAAATTTGAATTGGCTAAGGCATTATTTTTGATTTTTTCTGGCGCACCTTCATAAAGTACTTTTAATTCTTGCATAGTCTTAAAAACAATGGCGACATATCCTAAATTTTCGTTTTTCTTCTTTTCATTGTATAGTTTTTCAACAAGATTTATAAGGTCATTAAGCATAACATAATAATATTCTTTACGAATGCGTTTGTTATCTAAAATAAATCTTGCTCCAACACGCTCATAGGGTTCAGAAGAATTTAAGCTTGGAATACCTTCTTCATAAACACGTGCTTTTAGGGCTTCGATATCGTAATTAGTGACAATACTTTTTATCTTACTACTGAATGCTTCAAGTGCAAAATCTGAAATGGATTTATTCAAAGAATTACCTTGTTTTTCATAATTAAAACCTGTAAACCACAAGCATGTTACCAGCGCTGCTTCGTTGTCTTGCACACGTTTATCATTTACCATTTTCGCATCAATTTTAGGTGCAATAAGAGATGAAAATTTAACGATATTATTTCCAAGACCTGGAGAAACTTCATCTAAATAGGTTAGTAATTCTTCACGGTTTTTAAGTCTAAATTGATTTGAGATTTCAGATTTCTCAAAATCTTCATCAGTCATTTCTAAAAGCAAAGTCTCAGCTATTTGATTCATCTTATCATCTGTCCAAGAATCAATAACCGTATTAGCTGTGTATTTAAAAACTTCTGTTCCTATGTTGATTAAGGCTAATGGTGGCAATTCCATCATTAAATCTTTTACCGCTAACCTGTATTCCAGCTCACTAAACCTTAGAACTGGTGATACAAATGGAATGATTTCAAAGGTTGCTAATAATGATGCTTTTATTTTATCTTTTCGTTTCCCTTCGTTATAAACGTAGCTCAAACCAGCGCTTGCCAGCATCATTGACCCTGTCACAAATTTTGTAACCTTTGCTTGCTTTGCTGCCTTTACAGCTTGGGTGTCATTTATATCTACAGCAACTGGACTATTTAGCAATATGTCCAAGTTAAGGGCTTTTGCAGTTTGGGATTCTAAAAATTCACGATAAGCTTTACCGCCTTCAAAATCATCTAAGGTATCTACAAAAGGTTTCACTTTTGCATCTTTTGAAATGTATGACACAATGCCCCAATTATCGCCAACAGGTTTAAGTTTTGCTACAAATTCTACAGGGTTCATTTGCAATACATCTGCATAACGACGAATTTGCCTAGAATCGTTTATTAAAATGTTTTTTATAAACTTTTTATCAGCATCAGATAAATCTTCTAACAAATCAATATCTAAAGCTATTTTATCAATAGTAGTAGCTTCTAACGGCGCATAAGTCAAGGCCATTTGTTTACGTAATAAATTTCTATCTGCTTTTGATGCAGATTTTAACCATTTTGCAATTTTGAAAGCTTCAGATTGTGTAACTGCACTAATCATTTGCGGAAGTATTTCAGTTAATTGAATATTCTGATGCTTCAACATAATTTTGGTTAGCACATCGTAATCAATTTCACCAACAGAAGAGATAATCTTTACGTTATAATGATCTTGCATTAGTTCTGCGATTTCCTTTACCGTTTGCGCTTTTCTAACCTTACCACTTAAAGTAATAAAGCCTTCAAATTTTCTAGAGAGTTCAGGGTTATCCTTAAAAACACCTTCGTATTCCTCTATAGCACGTGGTGAGTATTTTTGATTACGTTTAAAGGTTATAATTTCTTCAACAGTTGCTTTTCCATTTGGTCTGATTTGATGAATTTCAGCAATACGAAGAAAATCGGACATTGAAGCACTACCGATTTCAGGATCTATGCCTGGGATTTTTATGCCTTCTCCCAAATCTAATCTTTGAATAGATTTAACAGCATCATCTGCACTCAACTTATAGGCTCTTCCGTTAGAATCATATTCGTAAACTACCGTTTTTCCCTTTTTTGCACCATCAATTAATTTGTTTTTATTGGCATTTCCAGATTTTGGATTAATATATTTTTCAGGGTGATGAAAGTCTTTATACGCACCATCTTCAGTCATATTCCAAGCCAAACCATTGACATCAATCCTAGCTCTATCTTGTGTAGTCATTGGAATGCCTATATTGGTTTCAATAACCTCACTGAGACTTTCATTAAAAATGGCTTCTAATCGTCGACCAACTTCACCAGATCCAGTGATAATATCATCATCAGAATACAAATCGTTGAAACTGAATGGAATAATAGGTGTTTTAGGAAATTCACCATATTTATTCTTGTACTTAATTCCCATTTTAGAAATTACACTTTCATGGATTTTAGGTTTGTAAACATTGAGGTAAGTTTCAATATGTTGAGGCAAACTATTGCCGTGATTGACCTGACCTAGCATCACACCTTTTCGTAATATATCTGAATGGTAAAATGCATATGAAGCGATTTTAACTTTTAAAGCCTCTTTGATATTTGGGTCTGTCAACTTTTGCAATAGCCGGTCTATTTCTTTTGCGGTAGGCGGTCGCTTCGATTGAACAACAACAGGGTATTCAAAAGTCTCAACACTATAAATTGAAGTAGCTGAAAGGCTGGTCGGAAAGGAATAAAGTAATAGAAGTATTAAATAGAATATTCTCATAATAAAATGGGCCTATTTAGATTTATATAAAGCTATTTTAAGTCGTATTCGTTGTTTCTATAGAAAAACTCTAATTATGAATACAGTATTATTAAAGTAGGAAGTAAACTATTTTTAATAATTACCTTATTTGGGAAAAAACTTACAATAAATTGATTATAAGCAATTTATTTAATATAAATATACACTATTTCGTGTAAAATCTTTTATTGAAGGAAGGTTCTAACTAATAAACTCCAAAGCCCTTTGTTCATTATAATAAAACTCTCCTTTTTGGATAAACCCAACATGACCACCATATTTTGGCATCTCAAGATGAAGATTGGAATTTTCTTTTGCCTCTTTTACAGGATAACATTCCGCAGATAAAAACGAATCGTTTAAAGCATTAATAAGTAATGTTGGTGTTTTAATATTCGGCAAGAATTGTAGACTACTCGCCTTCTCGTAATAATCATAAGCATCTTTAAAACCATGAGCCTTCGACGTATACATATGGTCAAAATCGATTAGTGTTTTAATGGATTTATAATCGTCAATTGCAATCTTATCTGGAAACTGTTCTAGTTTGGGTTTTAGCTTTTGTTTTAAATGGTCTAAAAACCGAATGGCATAAGCTCTATTCTTTAGACTTAGTAATTCGTCACAAGAACCTTTTAAGTCACAAGGTGCTGAAACAGCTATGACAGCTTTCACCTGTTTTGGTATGTCTCGCTCTTCTCCTACATATTTTAGAGCCATATTAGCACCAAGACTGATGCCTTTGATATAAATTTCATCATATTTGTCTAATGAAATTATATGATTAACAACCGCTTCTAAGTCTTCTGTTGCTCCAGAATGGTAACTGCGATATAATACGTTAGGCTCACCACTACAACCTCTAAAATTTACAGCACAGGCATCAATACCATTTTGATTAAATAGTTTTGCAGCTCCTGTTAAATAAGGCCGTTGTGCATGACCTTCTAAGCCGTGCAGCAAAATAATAACCTTATTGTTTTCAGATTCTGCATGACTCCAATCTAAATCTAGAAAATCAGTATCTGGCAATGTAATACGTTCGCGGTTTTGCTGAATACCTTTTACGCGACGACCTAAACCCGAAAATACAGTAGAAACAAAACCACTCTTTGACCAAAAGAGTGGTTTGTAAGTGGATTCTATAATTGGCATAAAAAAGCCCCTTTGTCCTGCGGACATTTCCCCATTAGGGGAAAGCTGCAATATGTTTTAAATGAATTTTTGAATGTTTGCATGAATCAGAAAGAAGTAATACTGTCAGTTCGAGCGGAGTCGAGAACATAGGAAATAAACTTAAAAGCATCTCGACTCCGCTCGATGTGACAGAGTAATATTATTTAAGGATTGTAAACTCTATTGAAGAATCGTTATACACTTTATGCGTCTGCGCTTTAAAGTCTTCTTCCTTAGCTTTAAAGATATTATCTACATACGTCTGCGGGTTAGCATCTATATATGGAAAAAATGTACTCTGCACTTGTACCTGAATTTTATGCCCTTTCTTGAAGGTATGAAACACATCTTGCAGTTTTAAATTAACTGCAGTTTTTTGGTTAGGCACAAAAGGCTCAGGATTTGTCATGCTATTTCTAAAGCGTCCACGTAATACTTCACTACGAACCAACATATGGTAATTACTAAGCTTTAAATGATCTTGTACGTCATCTGTATTCTCTGTGTCTGCTGGATACACATCTACTAACTTTACAATCCAATCGGCAGCAGTACCAGTAGTTGATACATTTAATTTTGATAGAATATCTCCGGCTAATGTGACATCATTTTCTAAAACTTCAGTTTCAAAAATCAGTACATCAGGGCGACGTGAAGCAAAACGCTGATCATCTGTCATAAACTTACGCGGTGTGAAAACCACCTTTACATCTTCAGAATAAGGCACTGGCTTTTTAGGCTCGCTTACAAAGTCTGATGTAGCAATGTTACGCGTAGCTTGTTGGGTTAAACGTTCATTAGGCTGCATAAACCAACTTTCCTTAGTTGCATTTTTCGGTGGCCATTGCTCAAAAGACACCCATTCTTTTTTACCAGTATCAAACATATGGGCTTCAGGTAATTCTGTTTCACCATTGGCTTCTCCTTTTAGGAAATGGTTAAAGAATTTAGTTTCTATTTCTTTTTGGAAATAGTCTGACAAGCCATCACCAAAATGCACATTACCTATCACTTGTCTTTCACTTGTTCTAGCCCAATCGCCATGACTCCAAGGTCCAAAAACTACAGTATTATAGTTATCGCTATTAGCTTCAATACTTTTGTAGGTATTGTATGGACCATATAAATCTTCAGCATCAAACTGGCCACCAACAATCATTGTTGCAGGCTTAATATCTTTTAAATGTTGGATAATTCCTCGTTTTTGCCAAAATTCATCGTAAGTCACATGCTCTTCTAACTGAGTCATAAACACATTATCTTCGTCGTAATAATCGTCTAATTTGCTTAAAGGCATATTATCTAAGAAGAATTGATACTGGTCTTCTGTACCTATATCTGGAAAGTTATACCATGATTCTTTAGTTGGTTTATCTTTCATATAACCAAAAACAGAAGTCGCTCTCCAATAACTCAATAAGTATGCGCCATTGTGAATAAAATCATCAAAGAAAAAATCTCCAATACAAGCCTGTGGCGATACTGCTTTTAATGCTGGATGCGAATCTAATAACGAATATGTCGCATAAAATCCTGGATAAGAAATCCCGTAAGTACCAACATTGCCATTATTATTTTCTACATTATTGACTAACCATTCAATAGTATCATAAGTGTCGCTAGCTTCATCAAATTGCTTACCCGTTTTATTAGGAATATAAGCACGCATATTATCGTAAACACCTTCACTATTCCAACGTCCTCGCACATCTTGGTATACCATGATATTGCCTTCTTCCATCAAATATGTATTAGGCCCAACTTTAGTTGGAAACGCATCCTCACCATATGGCCTACAGCTATATGGCGTACGTTTCATTAAAATCGGATAAGATTTAGAGGTGTCCTTTGGTGAATAAATCGTAGTGTGTAGTTTGATACCATCACGCATTGTAATCATTACCTCTTTTTTAGTATAATTATCTTGAGCGTAGGTGTTTTTTACTTCGGTCTTAGCTTCTGTAGAACTTGATTTTTCAGTCTTTTTACAACCTAATACAAATGTTGCTAATAGAACAACAAGAAAAATTCTTTTAATCATGGTGGGTAGTTTTCTTTTTATTGAAGCCTAAAGATAATAGTTTATAACTATAAAAGTTTGAATGAAATGTTAAGACACTTCAAGCGGAGTAAACTTAAACGAATTACCGTCAAATAAACCTTTATCTCCAAGCTTTAAAGATGGAATAACTAATAATGCCATAAACGATAAACTCATATATGGTGCATAAAGTTTGCTACCCAAGTTTTTTGCCATTTGGTCTAATTCTGCATAGGCTTTACCAATAGTTTCGGCATTTTGGTCACTCATTATTCCTGCGACTGGTAATGGTACTACCTTTTCTGTTGTATTAGATATGGCACAAATTCCACCTTTGTTTTCTATAAGTAGATTAACAGCTTTACAAATAGATTCATCAGAAATTCCTACAGCAATAATATTATGCGAATCATGACCAACAGATGATGCAATAGCACCTTCTTTTAGTCCAAAATTTTTGATGAATGCTATCGAAGGTTTTTCATTCTGATATCGATTCACAACAGTCATCTTCAGGATATCTGTTTCGGTATTAGAAACTAAATTCCCGTTCTCTATTGTTGAATTTTGAATTATTTCATTAGTCACAAGTTCTCCATCCAAACATTCGATAATTCTTATCTTTGTTGCTGAGCCTGTCGAAGTATCTGAAGTTGACTGAAATTCAAAATCTGAAACCGTTTTCTTTTTGGTATTAAAATTATTTAGAATTTCGAAATTGACATGTTTAATTTTAGATTCGCCATTATCAAAAACGAGTTCACCATCGATATAGGTTTGCAATGTTTTAAAAGCTTTTAAATCTTCGACTACAATACAATCAGCTACATCTCCTTCATTAAGTAATCCAACATCCAAGCCGTAATGCATTACGGGATTGATACAAGCAGCTTGTAACACTTTGAAAACGTCAATATCTTCCTCAACGGCACGGGCACAAAGTTGATTAATGTGACCTAATAATAAATCGTCTGGATGCTTGTCGTCACTACAAAACATCATGTTTTCAAAATGTTCTGGAAGTAAATCGATTAACGCTTCAAAGTTTTTGGCGGCACTTCCTTCTCGGATAATGACTTTCATCCCTTTTTGAAGTTTCTCTAAAGCTTCTTCATAAGTAAAGCATTCGTGGTCTGTCGTGATTCCAACAGAGATATATTTACTTAAGTCTTTTCCTCTAACACCTGGTGCATGACCATCAATAGGCTTATTATAGTGTTTAGCCCACTCGATTTTTTTATGAACTTCTTCATCATCAAAAATGACACCTGGATAGTTCATCATTTCAGCTAAATACTTAATATCAGGATTTGCCATTAAGGTTTTGATATCATCAGCATCTATAACCGCACCTGCGGATTCAAAAGGTGTTGCAGGCACACAGCTCGGTGCACCAAAATTGAATTTAAAAGGTGTTTTCTTTCCGTTTTCTATCATGAATTCCACTCCTCTTACACCAAGTACATTAGCAATTTCGTGTGGATCGGAAACAGTTGCAACAGTGCCGTGATTAACTGCTATTTTAGCAAACTCAGATGGCACCAACATGGAACTTTCGATATGGATATGTGCATCTACGAAACCTGGTAAGATGTAATGATTTTCTTCGCAGGCTTTTTCTTCTATTTTTGAAATTTTACCATTCTCGATAGTGATTGCACCTTTGAAGATCTTGCGGCCTTGGATGTCTACTATATTTCCTCTTAAAATCAATACAATTCTATTTTTAAAATATTGTTTGTGTTATCATCTATTTTAAAACGATTGTCAGCACGCATACCAACTACCCAAATAATATCTTCATTTGATGTAAGAACCCACGTATTTTCTTTTTCTGAAGGCTTTAATTTTTCGTCTTTGAGATATTTACTGACCTTTTTTTTGCCTATCATTCCGTTTGGATAGAAAACATCTCCTGTTTGCCATAACCTTAATTCTAATGGAAATTGAAGCTTTTCTTTATCAACAAAAATTGTATTTTTTTCTGATTTTGAAATTTGTATAACATCCTCAAATATCAATTTTCCAATAGGGGTTTTAACATGCGTTTCACCATCAGAAATAATCTTGGATTGTTGGTTGCTTACAGAAATACGCATATCAGAAAGAATTAGCAAGTCGCGATGCTTAGTCAACTTGTGCGTGTTTGATGCTACATATTTTCCAGTTTCGGCATCTAATAAATTAATAATATCATTCCATTCTGTAAAGCCGTAATCTTTAAGTATTTCGAATACATACGCCTTGGAATTATTTACTTTTTTCAATTCCGAAACCTTGTAACTAATACGGTTTTCATCGATATCTACAATAGCTCGTTTTGTAACTGCATTAAGACTTTCTGCAACTATATCTGCAGTATCATTAAGGTTTTCAAGTGTATTTTGAAAGCTATCTAACAGTTGCGGGTTTATTTCTTTTAAAATCGGCACAACTTCATGGCGCAATTTATTTCTTAAATATTTTCGACCAGAATTACTACTATCTTCTCGCCATTTAATATTGTTTTCATTAGCGTAACGTTCAATAGTTTTTCTAGAAAATGGCAATAATGGTCTAACAATATTATCATTAATCATAGGAATACCAGTTAAGCCATTCAATCCTGTTCCACGAGTAAAATTGATAAGAAACGTCTCTAAATTATCATCAGCGTGATGCGCTGTAAGTATATAATCGTAATTAAGTTGTTCAGCTAGTTCTGCAAACCAATCGTATCGTAATTCTCTTGCTGCCATTTGTATGGAGCACTTATTCTCTTTCGCATAAGTGCCAGTATCAAAACGTTGTGTAAAGACTTCTGCATCTAATTCTTCGCCAAGGTTTATAACAAATGCCTCATCGGCATCACTTTCTTCTCCTCTTAAAGAAAAATTACAATGCGCAAGCGTAAAATCAAAATTCAATACTTTACATACATGTGCTAGAACAACACTGTCTATTCCGCCAGAAATTGCCAAAACAAGCTTTCCTTTTTTAAAAAAAGGAAAGCTATTATTTATATGATTTTTGAAATCTTTTTGCACACACCAAAGTTATTGAAATTAAGATGTATGCATGAAATTATATACAATAATTATTGTACCCTGAAAAAATAGTGCCCTTCGATGCCTTCTCTTGTATAAGTATCGCCACAACTATTAAATCTTATTCTATTATCCAAAGTGTTATAGTCTTCAAATATTAAGGCGTTGTTTTCAGCTTCTAAATTAAAGCTATTATCCATTGAACTCACAATACAATAATCTCCTGGCGAATTTATAGAGATGCCAATTCTATATTCATAAAATTCATTATCATTTGTTAAGGTAGGCAAATGACTAATGGCATCAGAACAGACACTAAAATTGAATGTTTCTCCTATGGTATAAGTAATGGTCGCATCCGTAACTACATCGGCATTAAATTCATTTAAATTAGTATTCAATTTTAAAATAAACAACCCGTCTAAAAATACTTGTGCATCTTCAATAAGTTCTGGTTCATTACTATCTGTACAGAAATCTATAACCATTGAGGATGTTTTAGCATTAAACCATATGGTTTCATCCTGTGAATAGGTTTCCATTACATTCTCGACATTAACTTCATAAGCTTCTGGTTCATCTAAACCACAAACATCTTCCTCTGGTTCACAGAGAACAGAAAATAAACACGGTGTTAATAATAACAACTTAAAATTCTTTTTCATCATATAGTTTTTTAATTAGATACAAAAAGCAAAAAAGGTTGCGCATGACTGACAAAAAAATCAGCTTCTAATACCAAATACATTTTTTATATAACAGTTTATAACTCAAAAACCCTACAATTAATTTTCCAAAACATCGCGCATGGCCTTTGCCTTGATTAAGCACTCTTCATATTCTCGCAATGGGTTGCTCTTTGCTGTAATAGCACTACCAACAGAATAAGACACATATTTTTTTCTTTGGTTATAGAGAATACTTCTAATAATAACATTAAAATCGAAATCACCATTGGGATCAAAATAACCAACTGTACCAGAGTACAGACCACGTTTGGTTTCTTCCAAATTCTCAATAATTTTCATGGCCGAAATCTTTGGAGCACCTGTCATGCTTCCCATTGGGAAAGTGGTTTTTAATAATTCGGCTGGGCTTACATCTTCTTTAACTTCAGAAATCACTGTAGAAATCATTTGATGCACTTGTAAAAACGAATAGACTTTACACAACTCATCTACCTTGACAGTTCCTTTTTTTGCGGTATGTGACAAATCGTTACGGACCAAATCGACTATCATGATGTTTTCGCTTCGCTCTTTTTCATCTTTAGATAAATCTAATGCTAATTGAGTATCTTCTACTTTATTTTGTGAACGTTTTGCTGTGCCTTTTATAGGTTGAGAAATTACTGTAGAGCCTTCCTTTTTTAGATAGCGTTCAGGTGAAGCAGATAATAAATAGTTATCATTCATTTTTAAGAATGTAGCAAATGGCGGCTTAGATATTTTATTTAGCTTATTAAAGGTTTCTTCAGGTTGAATTTCTGTGTCTTCAGCATAAAATTCTTGACAAAAATTAGCTTCATAAATATCACCTCGATGAATATGAGCTAACATTTGTTCCACCTTATCAAAGTATTCGTCTTTATGAATGCGGAGTTTTATTTTTATTGGACTATTAGATTCTTGAAGTGTACAATTATTAGATTCTTGAATATCTCTTAAATCATTTTTAATCTCATCATCAACTAGTCGTAGGTATTGTATCTTAACCTTATTACCTTTAATTAAAAAGAGTTTCTTTGGTTGAAAAAAATATAAATCCGGAAATTGCAATCCATCAAAATTATTAGACGCTAATAATTCGATATCGTTTTTTAAGTCATAAGTCAAATATCCAAACAACCAATCCTTTGTCGTGGATTGGTATTCGTTTAGTTTTTCAAAGGCATCAATATAATCGGTCTTTATAGACGTAAACGCGTCAACAGCTAAAATAGCATCATAAGTACTGTATTTTTCATTATGATTATTAGAGTCTAACCAAACAACATCATCAAATTGTTGCGCCCAAAACAATAGTTGCTGTTTAAAGTTTTGAATGGATTCTGGTTGATGGTATTTGTTTGTTCTCAATAGAAAAATAATTACCGCAAAATACCAAAATTTAAGCATCATACGAAACCTTAACTATCCTTAGTCTACTAATTATGAAACCCTATCTTTGTGCCATAAATTAAGACTGTGACTTTTAGAGATTTAAATTTAAATACACCTTTACATAACGCTATTGACGACTTAGGTTTTGAAACACCTACGCCTATTCAGGAAGAATCGTTTAATGTTGTTGCTTCAGGCAAAGATGTCGTAGGTATTGCGCAAACAGGTACTGGTAAAACCTTTGCCTATATGTTGCCGATTTTAAAAAACCTGAAATATTCTACTCAAGAGAATCCTAGAGTCTTGGTTTTGGTGCCTACTCGTGAGCTGGTTGTACAGGTTGTTAGTGAGATTGAAAAGCTATCTAAATATATTAATAATCGTGTTCTTGGTGTCTATGGAGGCACAAACATCAACACCCAAAAACAAGCTGTTGCCCAAGGATTAGATATTATAGTTGCTACGCCTGGACGCTTATATGATTTGGCGGTAAGTCGTGTTTTACAGTTGAAATCTATTCAGAAATTAGTCATTGATGAAGTGGATGTAATGTTAGACCTTGGTTTTAGACATCAACTGATGAATATCTTCGATATTTTGCCACCACGACGACAAAACATTATGTTTTCGGCGACAATGACCACTGATGTCGACGAGTTGATTACAGATTTCTTTATCAATCCAACCAAAATCTCAATAGCGGTATCAGGGACACCATTAGAAAATATTACGCAACAACGTTATGATGTTCCAAATTTTTATACTAAAGTTAATCTACTTGAAGAATTACTTCATGATAAAGAGACATTCTCCAGAGTTTTAATTTTTGTGGCTTATAAACGAATGGCAGACCGTTTGTTTGATAAACTTGAAGAATTATTTCCATCAGAAACTTGTGTCATTCATTCTAATAAAACACAGAATTATAGATTACGTAGTATTGAGCAGTTTAGAGAAGGTGAAAATCGCCTTTTAGTAGCTACAGACGTTATGGCACGTGGCTTGGACATTGATGACGTATCACATGTTATTAATTTTGATACGCCTGATTATCCTGAGAACTACATGCACCGTATTGGTAGAACTGGTCGTGCAGAACGTAAAGGACTATCCATTTTATTATCCACAGAAAAGGAGCAAGAATCACGAGAACGCATTGAGGAATTGATGCAAATGAAAATTGACAATCTTGATCTTCCAGAATATTTAGAGATTTCAAAAGAGTTGATTGAAGAAGAACGTGATGTGATTAAGGAACGCTACAACCCTACTAAGCGTCGTGATGAAGATGCTCCTGGACCTGCTTTTCATGAAAAGAAAGAAAAAAATCGGAAAGTAAATCTTGGTGGCTCATACCGACGAGAAATTGCAAAAAAATATAAGAAGCCTAAAACTCGAGGTGACAAGAACTACAATAAGCGTAATAAGAAAAAGTAAATAGTTTAGCTACTTATCGTTGTTTTAAATCCTCTTCTATATCACTAAGGTGATGCTTAAGTGCCTTAGATGAAATTTGAATTTCCCATATTAAAAAGGCTAAGGAAATTATAAGTAATAGTAATGCTACTCCAAAAACCCAAACGGCAATTACATGGTAATCTATATAAATTAAAAACATAGTTAACACACAAAACAATAAACTGGTGATGCCAAAAATTTGCATCTGACGCGTCAAGTTTAACCTGAGTTTTAGATTGTTAATTTGCCGTATTAAAGATGCTTCTTTGCGTTGTAAATATTTATCTCGTAGGTTTCTAATTACAGCAGCATAAGCCAAAAACCGATTGGTATATGCTAACATAATTAAAGAAATTGCTGAAAATAAAAGTGCCGGTGTGGTGAGTGTAAGTTCTTCCAAAAGCTATTTTTTAATTACCTCTAAAGATAAAAAAAGTGAGCCTTTCAGCTCACTTTTTGCATACAAAACTAAATAACCAACAACTTTTAATTAGATGTTAATCCCATATTAAAGGTCTGTCAATACCGAAAGTTCTTAAATAGTCTAACATCTGTCCTGTATGAACAGACTCGTGATAAGCAATTCTGTTAAGGTAATCTCCGAGTATTTTACTCTGCCCCACTTCGCTTCTTTCTATCCTAATAGTTTGTAAATCTAACTCGTTAAAACCCTCAATCATTTTAATAAACTTAGCCCGATAGGCTTCGGCAAAATTTAATTCATTATCAATATCAGAATATTCTAATCCATTCCATGGTGATTGGTAATCACCAAGATTTCCCCGATTCTCTACTATTTTATGAAATAGGTGCTCGGTTTCTAAAACATGTCTAATCTTTTCGATAATAGAGAATGCTCCTTTGTCTGGTTTCCAATGCAAATGTTCTTCTGGGATTCCGTTCCATAATTTTATGCTCCGTCTTCTAATTTCTGAAAAGTTTAATAAGATAATTTCTATTGAGTTCATTGATTCAAATTTATTAACTAGTAAATCTATTTTAATATAGAAATTTATTTCGTTCAACAGTTTTTTTAACGTCACTATTGTTAGTAATCCTACTTTTAATTATTTGGTCTTTCAGGAACATAAGTCATTTCAATATCGATATCATTACCATATTTAACTATCATGGAACATAATACAGCAACACTTGCCTCATTGTGAATAGCGGGTTTCATTACCGGCATCTTTCTAAGTACTCTCAAGATTTCTGCCTGAATGGTTACTTCTGAATCTCTGACTTTCATACCATTTAGATTTCCAGTTTCATCTATTATAAAAAAAGCATCAACCTGCTTTGGTTCTGAAAGGTTTAA
>SHBX01000010.1 GCA_004211785.1 Winogradskyella sp. | reverse complement strand
TTGCTTATAAGTGAGGGCTTTTATTTAATAACTGTAAATCCTCATCAAAATAGTTCGACTTACGTCCCGTTGACTCCACCATCAAAAACCCGATTCAATTGAATCGGGTTTTTTGGTCTTTGGTCTTAAATATGCTCTATTATGGTTCGCTAAGTCAGTACCCAATTACTCTACGAGGCTTTTTTTTGATTAACTGAAAAACTTTTTAAACAATTCCTTTTCACTTAAACATCTATATTTATTAAGACTTAAAAAATTGAAAATGTTTCGATTTTTCATCTTGTTAATCAGTTTTAATATTTGACGTAATTATTATGATATGAGTTTCCTCAAAAGTACTGAAGGCTATAATATTGATTATATCCATTTACCTAAAATTCATCCCGACCCACTAAGAACTATTGAGTTAACTCAAATAATCGTATCACTATTAGAGAATAATGAAGAAACATTACTCAATAGTTATAAATCACAGTTTACTAGCCTTAATACTAAAGATAAGTACTATTTCATATCTTATTTATTCTATTAAATGCTCTATAAACGCTAAAAATGGTTCGGATAATTAATTAAATAAAAAAACCACCCATTGCTGAGTGGTTTTAAAAGAATCTATTATGACAAAGATTCTAAATAATTAATCAAATAATCAAAGAGTAAATTTTATGGGAGATTACTCTTTAATGACTTTAATGGTTTTACTTGCATTTGCTGTTGTTAACTTAACAAAGTACACACCACTATTTATGTTAGACATATTTATAGCTTCTAAATTAGAATTATACGTCTTTACAATTTGTCCGTTTATATTAAAAACCTCAACTGATGTTAAATCTGTGATAGCTCTTATATTTAAGGTATCCTTGACTGGGTTTGGGTAAATCATAACATCTAATAACTCTCTTTCTATAATTGATAGTACCGAAAAATTAAATGTGTTCATCCCAGATACTGCTGCTGCATTTGCATCTACAACTGGTGGAAATAAGGCCATACTATCATCTATCATATCTGCTGACATAAAAGACTTTAATGGTGTTACTGCATTTGCTAAGGCAGAATTGTTTTCTAGTATTTTTAATTCACCACTAGTCGGGGTTCCATTTACTGTAAAACTTACCATATCAGAATTTGTAGCTAATGACGGCGCTAGTAATGATATAGGGTTACCTAATGTTTCTGTGATTAAATAACCATCTATTGTGCTATCGCCAACAGCAGTACCATCAAAAGGTGTTGCATCAGCGCTATTCCCTAAAGACGAAGTTATTGTTGCTGTAATACCATCTGGTAAAATAATTGTAAAACCATAACTCTGCACTGAGGTTGCAAATGCATTAGCACTTGTGTTTGGGACTGCTTGAACTGTAAAATCATAACCACCATGATGAGCTAGTGTATATGTATAGCCATCTTGAGCAAAACTGTTTACTGAGAAAAAACTAAGTAGCAATGCTAATAAAGTAGGTAAAGTAATTTTTTTCATAATAATATATTTTAAATAGTAAGTATTGGGTTTAATTTTCTGGTAATTGCTCTTGTATTTGATAAGTACTAAAGTTTAAAAAGTTTCCTGGGTGCGCCAGTACATTTTGTAATATAAAAGGTGTATCTGGTGATGTTCCAGAATATTGTGTCTCTCCATTCATATTTACATCATTTGCATTATATCCGTTAACTATATATGTTGGGAAATTCAGAAAGTTACCGGAGTCATTTAATACCGTAGACAAAATGACTGGAGCATCTGGGCTTGTGCCTGAATATTGCACTATCGCATCATTATTCACATTTCCAGACCACATACCAATAATTCCCGCTGGCATACCAAAAGTAGTTTGCGCGTCGGTACCAAAAGTGATTTGGTTGTTTACATCTGTAAAATCTAATGCAGTTACAGTATTGTCTAAACCATAAGTATTAGCTGTCATAACACCTAAATGATTACGGTGTTTAACCGCTAAATAATAGTCTCCTGATAGTCGATTGAATATTACTGGGGATGAACCATCTTCTGCACTCACAATAGCTCCGCTTCTGAGTAATAATGCAGATTGTCCTTGTATTATTGAAGTAGCATCGCCTCCATCTCTAATTTCAACCCAAATCCAATCCACAATGGCGTCGTCACCTGTAGTAGTCAATAAAGCAGAATCTATTGTTTTAGCATCTGCATACGGACTGGTAGTTGGTATTAAATTGTTTACTCTTAAATCGTCACGCATAAACAGTTCTTCTCCCACTTTTGGATTTATAGTCGCTCCTTGCAACATTACTTTAACCTCTACTGGTAATTCATTACAGTATCCGTTAGGAGCTGTAATAGTTATTGTTGCGGTATGTCCTGACACATTACTATTTACATCAGTTGCAGTTACCGTTACCATAACATCTCCAACATCTTCACAATTAAATGTTGTTTGCGAAGCCACTAATGTATTTACACCACAACCATCAACAATTCCTGGTATTGGTATAAAAGCAACAACATCGTTGGTTGCAGACCATTGCGATGCATTACGCCCAGGAACAACCACTGCTTCTGTACCATCTATATTCTCTAAACCTTGCGTTTTATCATCTCCTGTTAATGGAATATTAGTTGTATGAATTTCTATACGATTTGAGATTTCAAATAGTTTTATTTGAGTCGTCGTTATATCAGTATCATCATCAATATGAGTAACGCTATCCCAGTCCATAATTAATATACGGTTTGGCGCTGTTCCTATCGTTTCATAACGCATAGTTCCTCCATCTTGAGGGTTAATATCGTTCCAATCGAAAGCAATCAAGTTATTAGGAGTTGACAAATCTGGAAGCGATTGCCCATTACAACATCCTGACCCACTATTAGCTGTAAACGTAATAAATCCGTTAGAAGAAATATAAAATTCACTGTAAGTGTCACCATAGAAAGCAAAATCAAAACCAATTGGTAAAGCACTAGAAACTTCATCATCTTCTAAATCAACTATAGTTCCTGTTGCTGAAACATCTACTCTATCTAGAGTCCCACTTTGATCTATTGTATAATCTCTTGCTAATGGATCTGGTCCTAAAAAATCATCTGCAGTAAGCGTTAGCATTCCATCTCCACCTAATTCAAAAGTTTGGTCTGGTGTTGTAAATAATGGGCCTTGTGTATCTGTTATAGTTACATTATAACTACAAGCAACTGTAGCTCCCATATTATCCAATGTGTCATAGGTAAAAGTAGTTGTCGTTCCTACATCTAATAGTGTTCCACTTACTGGTCCTGCAGTAATATTACTGGCACATGGATAGTTATAAACAACACCACAACTTGTAAAATCTGACTCTATGGTTTGATTCCCTGGGCAACTAGGAACAGTTATTGTAACCGTAGTGGAACATGTTGCCTCATTTCCACTTGGATCTCTAACAGTTAGTGTCACCGTATTATCACCTATATCTGCACAGGTAAAATCTGTTTTATCTAAAGTAAAAGTATTTGCTGTACTACAATTATCTGAAAAACTCTCTACTAAATCTGAAGCTTCGATTGAGGCAGTTCCTGTGGCATCTAACTCTACCGAAAAAGAAGGGATACATTGTACTACGGGTACTATATTATCTACTACATTAAGAATTACACTCCTATTAGTTGTATTACCACTTACATCTGCTGCTGATATTACAAAACTTTGAAATCCAGTCTCATTACATGTAAATTCTGTTTGACTCAGCGTTATGGTATCAATAGCACAATCGTCTGTTACACTTATATTTAATGCAGCTAAATCTATAGTTGCTAATCCATTACTATCTAATTCTAAAGTTACAGAACCTTGAGGAGTCGTAATTATCGGAGGTGATTCTGCAATAGTTACAACCACATCAATAACAGTGCTATTATTTTGCTCGTCTGTTGCAGTTAATTGAATGGTATTATCTCCTAAATCTGCACAGGTAAAATCTGTTTGACTTAAACTTAACGTTATATTAGCTTCACTACTACAATTGTCGGCAGCTCCTAATCCAAAATCTGAAGGATTTACAGTTATGTTACCTGTATTGTCTAATGTAACCGAAATTGTTGTTGTTCCTAATGGTGATTGATCACCACGTACCCATATACGATGAATGGTACTTTGCGTATTGCCTGCTGCATCATCTACTTCCCAACGATTTCCTAAACCTCTAATACCCCAATGAAACTGACCGCTTCTCCAGAATGGAAATTCGGTTGATGCTAAATTCCCTTGATTTGAAAATATATTGAATGCTTGACCTGGTATATTGGCACTATGTCCTGGTAATGTTGTATGATTAAAAGGTGCTTGAATTCCTGCAAAATTCCCTGATCCTGTTTTAAGATAGTTTAAAACATTTATGTAAGAGGTTTTAAAATCAATAACACGATTATGTCCTGTGGTTTCTCCATAAAATCGTACTTCTTCAAAATCGATATCTTCAGCAAGTGCATTCCCCATGTGTCCCCAATTAACTGTTCCTGCTTCATTATCTGTTAAAGTAGAAGAACCTAACAAAGGTAAATCTGTATTTCGTATGGTTAAGTCAGAATTATCTCCCGCTAAATGCACATAGTTAAGAATCATCAACCAGCCACCTCCATCGGTATCGTTGTCTAGTTCACCTTGAAAAGTGCTCCCATTAAAATTAAAATAATAGGTACCACTAGGTACACTTCCAACTGTAGACTGTAACAGATTTTTAAAAGGGTTAGCCATTGTTCCATCTCCTCCATTCCCTATAATAGGTGCTACAGTATCTTCACCTGCCCCACACTGGGCATGTAAGTTGACACTAAAAGAAATAAACAAAATAAATTGAAAGAGTAATAGTCTTTTCATAAAGTAGGTTTTGGGTTGTAGTTCACTCTTAAGACAAGAGAAAGTCAAAAAACCCTATTTTTTTTACAACTTTTTTTATTATTAGAATTCATATAATTTCATATTTAATTTTCAGGCAACTGTTCTTGTATTTGATAAGTGCTAAAATTTAGAAAGTTTCCTGGGTGTGCTAATACATTTTGAAGGATATATGGTGTATCTGGATTTGTACCTGAATACTGAGTATTACCATCCATATTGACATCATGAATATTATATCCATTTACAATATATGTAGGGAAGTTCAAGAAGTTTCCGGCATCGTTTAAGACTTCAGACAATATACTTGGTGAATCAGGATTTGTACCTGAATATTGAATTACAGCATCTCCATTTACATTTCCAGACCACATTGCTACTACTCCAGCTGGCATCCCAAAATTGGTTTGCGCATTGGCTCCAAAAGTGATTTGATTATTGGCATCTGTAAAATCTATTTGAGTTGTAGAGTTTGATAATGCAATAGCTGTAGATGTCATTATTCCTAAATGATTTCTATGCTTTACTGCTACATAATAGTTTCCCATAGGAAGCTCAAAGCTTAAATCTGAAATTCCATCAACATCAACAACATCTCCATCGCGTTGCAATAAAGCTGATTGACTTGCTACAACTAATGTATTTGTCGTTTCATCTCTTAGCTCTACAAACACCCAATCAACCAAATTATCTTCAGGTAAACCTGTACCAGAAGTTCCGCCGTCTGTTAAAACAGAAATATCACAAGTAAGTGCATCATTATAAGGACTTGTTGTTGGAACATCTAATTCTCTTAAATCATCTCGCATTATGTTTTCTTCGCCTACATTAGGATTTAATGCTGCGCCTTGAAGAAATACAATTGGGTTAATCTTTATGCTTAAAACTACATTGCCTTGATGAAACCCTTGACTTAATGTGGTTGTACCATCTGTAACTGTAGTTATAGCTACCTCACCTAAAGTGAAATCCATAATCACGGAACTATTACTAAGTGTATTTCCTGTGCTTGCTATAACCTGACGTTCTATACTTTGACCATAGGTTAAACCCATCAAAAGACAAATTGCTATTTTAAATACTGCTTTCATATTCTAATTATTTGGTAATTGTTTTTCTATTTGGTATGTACTAAAATTCAAGAAGTTTGCTGGATGGGCTAAAACATTCTGAAGAATAAAAGGTGTGTCTGGAGTAGTACCAGCATATTGTATTTTACCATCCATATTTACATCATGAATATTATATCCTGTTACTGTATATGTAGGGAAATTCAAAAAATTTCCTGCATCGTTTAATACTTCAGATAAAATACTTGGTGAGTCTGGAGCTGTTCCAGAATATTGAACTATAGCATCTCCATTAACGTCTCCAGCCCACATGGCCATTATATTAGATGGCATCCCAAATGAAGTTTGGGCATTAGTTCCAAAAGTAATTGGATTTGTAGCATCAGTAAAATCAACTTGGGTAATCGTATCAGTCAAACTCATTGTTGAACTTGTCATAATACCAAGATGATTACGGTGTTTAACTACTATGTAATAATCTGCATGCGGCACAGTAAAGCTCAAATTGGAAAGCCCATCAGTTCCTACAATATCTCCATCGCGTTGCAATAAAGCAGATTGTCCTACTATAGTTACTGTATTAGATGCTGCTTCTCTTAACTCAACCCACACCCAATCTACAACAGCGTTATTCCCTTCTATGGTAAAAATTGTTGGTGTGATCATAACTCCATCTGCATAAGGGCTTGTCGTTGGCAATAACCCCATGGCTCTTAAATCATCCCGCATTAAGTGTTCTTCTCCTGTATTTGCATTTACAAAAGCCCCTTCTAAAAATGCCAGAGGAGCCACCTTTATTTCACATTCTAATATATTACTGTCTGTAATGACCCATCCATAGCCTCCATCGGGTCCTGTAGCCGTTGTTAATTGTGTTCGCTGCGTGTTAGACAAACAATATTTACTATTACCGCCATGAAAATTAATATTAAGGGGGATTTGAGATTCTCTCTCGGTTAACGTATTCCAACCTATTAAAGTCGCATCATAGTTTTTAGTAGACAATGTAATCCCATTAAACATATTATTCATAGCTGTAGCATTACTAATGTCCCATTTTTCCAGAGATTGATCAAAGCTATTTGCGTTTCTAAATACATTTCTAAAATTAGCTACGTTACTTACATCCCAATCATTTAAACTACCCGTAGTATTAATCCCACTACTCCTAAACATGCCATTTATAGAGTTTACATTGCTTAAATCTGGAATTCCAGCAGTATTGCCTATTGATATGTTTGAACAACCGTAAAATGAATTGTGCATAGAATCCCATTCTATAGCTCCCCAACGATTTACAATTCTAATTTTATTTTTATCACCTGCATTGTTAAAATAAATCGCAGGAAAATTCCCTTTTATATTAATAGTATAGGTTCCAGCTGTGCCAAAATCGTGGGTTGCATCTCCTGTAAATGCTGTTGTTTCGTTAGCATCAAAATAATCTCCATCTCCGTTCCAATCTACTTGATAATTATACGTATAATTTGTTGTATTGGTTGGAATTGTAATTGTTGTATCTCCGGCAGTAACCGTCCAGGTAGTTTGAAATGACTGGCAGGCTCCATTAGGGTAATAGGCAGCTAATAAATAGTCTATTTGAGCGATGATTTGATCTCCTATATTTTGAGCATCATAATTTGAATAAATATCATTAATCTCCTCATGATGCACCTCGTCAACTTGATCTAACAAAAGGTCTCTCCAAGACAAAAACTCGCTTTGTGTTTGTGGAACCAAATTGCGGTAGTATACCAAGCGATTGTATATCTCACAACTTTCGGGGTAGTTAGCATACGTAGTAATTTCTCCTGCGGTAGGAATCATTCCCCAAAAGTTTAACAAAGGCGTCATATTTACTCCTATACCTTCTGTGGCTGCCTGTAAGTATTCAGTATTTTCCACGTAGGAATTTCCTAGTGAAGTCCCTCCTTCAGCTGTCCACTTATCGTAAAAGAATTTATTGAGTTTCCCTAAATCTTCCCAACTAAATATGTCTACAATATCAAACCACTTTGCACCACCTCTAACCTGATATCTTGCGTGTTCGTCCTCCATTAGCATATTATTTCTAAACGCTGACGTAATCATCCAGGCAATAGCCCCAGTATCTCTTCCATAGGTTTCATCTTCTGCATAACTAATTGATTTTTCAAGGTCATTAGTTAATACAAAATAACTTGGTACCGAGAACATTTGTACCACCGTTTCTACATGTCCATCTGGAATTGGGAATAACAAATTATGCCCCAACTCATGAAAAATAAACCCTTGATTGGTTTCTACAAAATCTTCTTCTAAAATGCGTAGTGGACTCCAATACGTAGATGGTAATGCCTCATCATACGTATTTTCCTCCATAAGCTTAGGATAACCAGCAGCACCCACACCTCCAATACAATCTGCTAGTACATATTCTGAACGAATAGGATTTAAAGGTCTACCAGCAACCGTATTCACTAAATCTATCATTTCACCCCATTTGGTCATGATATTGGTAAGGTTCGTAACTCCAATCATGCTTGTTGGTAATGTAAACATCATTTTATCGGACTCTATATCTGCCCATTTTACATACCCATTATTTAAGTCGGTAACCCATTCACTTATATTTTGAGGTTGCCCGGATAACATTCTAAAATAAGGCGATTTTACAGCGCCATTTATAGTTACTGTCTGCCAACCTTCATTTAGTTCTTGAGGGATTTTAAAGTATAAAGCACCTCCAAAAGGATTCACTATTTGTGTTGCTGTAGCTATAATATCAACGGCTTTAGAAATACGTTGTAAACGTCGCATCCCATCAAGAGCAGATTGATCTGTATGTGCTCCGGCAATAATCTTGATGCCCCTATTCACTAAAGCTTCAGGAACAGTAATAGTTATTAACTCGCCTGGTGCGGCATAATAGCCTGTTGGCCTTATTACACCTAGATTACCATCTACCAATTGCATTCCTGGGTCTTTAATATAGGTGCAATTTATTATTGCCTGAGCATTATTGACACGGGGCGCTGCACTGCTCACTGGGCCAGGGTATATATTTCCTTCTCTAAAACTCATACCAGCCATATTTGCCATATTTCCTGCTACAAATTCATTATCAAAAATATCTTGTATTAAAAAATAGGCTATACGCTCTTCATTAGGCAAACTCGATAAACTGGGTGCTTCGTCACGATTAGTAAACAGCGCATCGAAATTAGCTTCAAAGGCTGCCAAATAATTATCTATTTCTGTTTGCGCACTCGTATAACTCTTTTGATGATTAATAATAACTGTAGTAGTATGCGCATCTATTTCTGCCTGAGTTAAACTAATATTTCCTAGTATATAATCCGTCATTTCTTGCAAAGCTGTTTGCAGAGCAATAATATCTGCAGGTCTTGCTGGAACATGTAATTTAAAATGATCAATAATCATTGTTCCATTATAACCATGGAAATCCATTTGAAAACCATGGTTCTCTTGCCAACCTATGTATGCAGGATTCGTTTGAAGGGCATTCTTAAAAATATCCATATCAAAACTCTCAGCGAAAAAATCAAAATTATAGATATCATTGGCTTTAAAAAACCACGATTTTGCCTCATAATCTATCTTTAGGCTTATATTAATTTCCTCATTTATATTAAGGGGTATAGGATTTACTATAAAAAAAGCAGCAGTTTCTTCATTACCATCAGAAAACCCTAAATAGATATTAAAAGTGGTATCACTATTCCGAAATGCATCTATTACGAGCCCTTTACTGTAGTGGTGATTTACCCCTTTAGAGCCATAAATAGGTTTACGTCCTTCGCTGTCATCTGAGACTGGACCTGTATACGTATACCGAAAATCAATATCTAATTCAAAGGAATCATCACTTGCTATTAAAGACTTAAAAGAATCATCCATTAACACATATTGGTTAGTTGCCAAATCAATTCCTTGTCCTCCCGAGGGAGTAGCAACATAGGAAGGTGTTGAAGGTATAGGCGTTTCATTTACCCATTCTAAAGACGTTCCATTTACCGAGTTTACTACATTGTTAAGATTCCCATTAAATGGGTATTCTACAACTTGAGCATATATAGTATTAGTAAATAGTATAGAAAGTAACGTTAAAACAAATATGGCTTGTTGTTTAAGTAGGTATTTCATCATAATTTGGGAATTAAAATTAATCTATACTAAAAGTTAAGCCTTCTAAAAACCCCTCATTTTTAATCTAATAAAACCAGAGACATATAATTTAGAAGTGAAGTTCTACTTTTGAAAAAGGAATCCTAAGATTCCTTTTTTATTATATCCAAATACAATTACATCTTATTAACTAGGTATCCGTTAAATCCAGATTCAGTTTGTACCGAAAAGGTTGCATCACCAGTTGATTCTACAAATACAGAGACATAATCTCCGGCAGTTAATTTTAAAATACCACTTACATGTTGGGTATCATAACCTCCAGTTCCTGCATTGGCGTTCCTAATAGAATGTAAACCATTTCTAAATCCTTGTTTGTCTCCATTTTTTACAATCATTATTCGAGAATAATTAGAATTTGATGGTTGGTTTAACCCATCAATACGTACTTGAGCAGCAAAAAAGTATAAACCATCTACTGGTGCAGTAAAACGACCATTAGTTATATTTAAATGATTTCCATCATTAAAAAGATCTGTATTTACTGTACTATTCCAATCTCCAACTTCTTTTTCTCCAACCGTTGTATATGATGTACCATTAGAAGTTACATTAAAAGCTGGTAAGCTTGCTATTTTTACACTTGTAGCTTCTATATCGCTAGACCAAGTGCTTCCACCTGCTCCATCACTTTTTAAGACTTGTCCGTTTGTTCCTCCAGCGGGAAGTTCAGTTGGCGCATCTACCCATGAAGGAGATGTTCCGTCTGTTGACAGTACTTTTCCTGATTGTGCTGATTGTGCAGGCAATTCAATTTCGTTTGTTGGATCGTTATCTGCATCATCTACTGCATCTGTTGCCCAAGAATACCCTCCAGAACCATCTGTTGCTAATACTTGTCCGTTTGTTCCTCCTGAAGGTAATGCTGTTCCTGCTGAAGCATTTGCCCAAGATACGTTTCCGCTTCCATCTGTCGTCATCACTTGGTTTGTAGCACCATCTTGAGCAGGAAGCGTGTATGAAACTCCTGAACCTGCATTATCTCCATCTATGGTTAAAGAACCGTTTAATGTCGTGTTCCCATTATTAAGAATAACTAGCGCATCACTAGTTTGATTAAAATCTCCATTACCCAAAACAAGTAATCTGTCGGTTGGAGGAATATTAGAAGCATCAGTTGAAGTTGCAGCCTTTGCCGTATTATATCTTCCCAAACTTATTTGATATAAGCCTTCAGAAGTTAAGTTAGTCCCAATTGTAGATGCTCCAAACCCATCAATTACATTAAAACTTCCTAGTGCTGTGGCAGCTCCTTCATTAACGATATTTCTATCTCCAATTGCTGCACTATTAGTTCCTTTAACAATATTGGAATTTCCCAATCCCATTGAATTTGTACCAATGTTTACATTATCCCACTCATTACTATTCGCACGACCTACTCGAAAAGCACTTTTACTTTTATTAAAAAACATACGTGTTTCATCATCTGAAAAATTAACACCATCTCCATCTAACTGCGTACTTCCAAAAACAAAATCGTCTGTTGCAGTATCTCCATTAGCATTGCTTGTTACGTTTGAAGTTGTTGAGAATGTACTTGTTCCTGTTGCATCATTTATCCATGAATAATTTCCGCTACCATCTGTACTTAATACTTGCCCATTAGTTCCTCCTGAAGGAATTTCGGTAGGTGTATCTATCCAAGAAGGTGATGTGCCATCAGTTGATAAAACCTTACCTGATTGCCCAGTTTGAGTTGGTAAGGTTGTTCCTCCTCCTGAAGCATCAGCCCAAGACACTATTCCTGAACCATCAGTAGTCATTACCTGATTTGCAGTACCATCTTGTGCTGGTAATGTATAGGCCGCACCCATACCTTGGTTATCTCCATCAATTGTTAAAGAGCCATTTAAGGTTGTATTGCCATTTTTTAGCATCACCAAGGCATCAGAATTATTGTTTCCGTTGATATCTGATGTCCCGTTTCCAATAACGAATAGACGATCGGTTGCTACAGGAACTCCAGCATTTCCTGATACACTTGTATTTAAATATCCTATGGTAGTTTGCCCATATGTTTCAGAAGTCGATAATGTACCTAGTGCTACTGAATAAGAACCGGAAGCTGTATTCTGTTCTCCTAAGGCTACTGAAGATGTTCCTGTAGCATTTACAGTATTACCAATAGCAACTGAGTTACGTCCTGCTGCATTAGGAATAAATCCTGCTGCAAAAGAATTCTCGCCAGCCGCTTTTGGATTAAGTCCAAATCCTGTAGAATAGGCGCCTATATTTGTATCTCCAAAGGCATTTTGCCCTCCAATATCTCTACCTGCTCTAATAGCAGCTTTACTTTTATCAAAAAATATTCTATTCGCTGCATCAACATCAAAACCTGTTACATTGGTAGGTGCTCCAAAGATGAAATCATTAGTCCCATAGGCTTCATTACCGTTACTTGTAACATCACTTGCTGTGCTAAAAGCAGGATTCACTGTTTGATCTGCCCAACTATATACGCCAGAACCATCTGTACTTAATACTTGTCCAGAAGTACCTCCTGTTGGTAATTCGTTAGGTACATCTTGCCAGCTTACGGCTGTACCATCTGTTCTTAAAAATTTACCGTCTTCTCCTGTTTGCGTTGGCAATTCAATTTCATTTGTAGGATCTGCATCGGCATCATCATTGGTTACCCAAGACAAAACACCAGATCCATCTGTAGATAATATTTCTCCACTATTCCCTCCATTAGGAATAGCATCTGCAGCAGGTGTTACCCAAGCAACATTTCCTGAACCATCGGTTTGCATAATTTGATTAGCTGTACCATCTTGCGCAGGCAAAGTAAAAGCTGTTCCTGCACCTTGATTGTCTCCATCTATGGTTAACGTACCGTTTAAGGTTGTATTTCCATTTTTAAGAATTACTAAAGCATCGCTATTTAATGCTAAGTTTATATCTTCTTGCCCGTTTCCTATTACAAATAATCTATCGGTTGGTACCCAAGTATCAGCAGAACCTGAAACAAACGTACTATATTGACCTAATTGAACTTCCGCTAAAGAGTTAGCAATGACCTGTCTTCCTATAGCTGTTGAATGTTGCCCAAAAGCCCTAGCATTTAGTCCAAATCCTTTAGCATAATCTGCAAACCCTCCTGCATTAGTACCAAAAGCAAAGGTTTCATTTCCTGTTGCATTAGCGTTACGTCCCATTGAAAAAGAGTTACGTCCACTTGCAAGACCTCCTTCACCAAAGCCAACAGAATAATCGCCGATGTTAGCTTCGTCCCAATCATCATCAAATGTAAACCCTGCTCTAAATGCTGATTTGCTTTTATCAAAAAATAGTCTTGAGTTGTATACACTATTAAAGCCATTCCCATCTAATTGAAAACTTCCAACAACAAAATCATCATTAAGTGTTGCTCCTGGTGCATTAGTATCTACGTTGGTAATGACTGCATTATCTCTAAAGAAAAAATTAGAATTTGGAGACGATGCAGCATACATTGCATAAGGAACTTGACGTAATACGGTTGTACCTAAACTTGCATATGTCGTTCCGCCTGTTATATCTACAGCTACGTCCATTACAAAATCTTGAGTACTCCAATCTATTGCAGAAAATGTACTTAATGTTGGCGTACCAGTACCAATTGCTAATGCTATTAATCCATTAGCATTTGATGTTACGGCATGTGTTTCTTGGTAAATATTTGCTCCTGCTCTAGCTAATGTAACTTGAACTCCTATTGCTTGATTTGCTATTGGAGCATCAGCAGCATCTTTAACAACTGCCTGATAATTAAAAGATTGTGCAAATGAAATTCCATAGCATAGTAATGCCATGGCAATAAGGGTAACTTTTTTCATAAGTAGGGTTAATTAGTTATTTACTACTAAGACAGGAAAAAAGTAATCCACCCTATTTTTTTATCGCTTTTTTTTGTGTTTCATCGATGTTTAATGATTTTTTCGGATAAAAAAACACCCTCATAAAACTCAAAATCAGTGTATTAAACTAAATATCCTCATTTAAAAAAATATTTTTATTTATAATCAAAAACCCAAAACTTTCGTTTTGGGTTTAATTATAGCTCTAATACTATCAATCAATTTTAAAACATATTATTTATAAAGCTATCACTAAAAAATTTTGCATCAATTCATAATTAATGTATTAGTCTAAAACAAATTTGAATGAAGTAGACAAAATGTTCGCGCTTAATCCATCACTTCTATTATAAAGACTATATCTTATATCAAAAGATTTAAGACCGAAGGCAAAAACTTTAAACTTAGATAAAATATCGGTGTATTTAAACCCTAAACCATATTGATGACTATTAAATTTCGACAAATCATAATCAGAAGTATAGTAAGTACTTGATGAAAGGTGACTTTCATATGGTGCAAAATAATCTGCTTGAGATTGATTATAGAAGCGGTAGTTTGGATATAATGTGAATTTTCCAAGCCCTAGTTTAATAGGCAACTCAATACTTGCCGTAGTAGAATTTAAGCCCCAATCATCCATGTAGTAACGAAAATAGGTACGTACCGATAGTGCCTCGTTAAAATAATAATTAAACCTTCCTCCGATAGGAATTTTAAATCTTGTATCTGGTAATCGCTCAATATCATCCGCTAATTGAAAAACATCTGTATTTGAAGAGGTAGTATAATTTGGTATACTTAGTCCATTACCAATATAATAATTGGCTCTATCTGCAAAATATACACGTTGCATAGGATTTGCCAACCATCCAGTTTGTTGTACCACATCTAAGAATAACGAAAATTGAGTATTCTTATTTAATATTTGAGACCAACTTAAAGATAAAGAATAAGAGTTTCTTGCCTTATCTTCTATTAAAGTATTATTAATAGGAGACCATACCGTAGAACTATTCTTGTCTATTATTTGTCCTGATTGGTCCAAGATATCAATGCCATTAAAAAAGCCATTATTCAAATTTTCTCCAGCTTCTATATACGAATCTACTTCAGTAGGGTATTTGGGACTCCAAGTATCTAAATATACTTGAGCTTTAACACTTAGCTCTGTGTTTTTGTTATTAAATAATTTTGTGTATCCGCCACCAAAACCTGTTGAGAGATAATCATACTCAATCGAAAAATTTGCATTGGCACTCCAAATAGAGTTTCTATCATCTGAGCTATGTGAATAATTTGCACTAATAGAACCCCATACATCCATTGCCGATGCTCCAGATGAAGCTACCCAAGGACTTCCTGTTACAGTGCTTGCATTTATTCGATCATCTTCTCCATATTCACCAGCTCCCGAAGCGCCTGAAGCATCAAAAGGATCTAAATTACTGGATGATGCTGAAGTATATGCTGAAATGCCAGCATCTACTGTTAATACTTCATCAGCATTTAAAGGTATAGCAACAACAAATGTTGGTGTAATATCAGTTAAACGCTCATTACCTATTCCACCAGTAACTGAAGCATGATTACCGTCTTGAGTATAATAACTCATTAAATAATCTACTTCCGTGGTTTCTAAAACACGTTTCTTGTATCTACTTATAGAGTCTACTTCTTTAGATTGACTATATGAATATACAGTCGTTATAAGAAGAATTAATAAGATGTTGTTTTTCATAGGTTTTTTTAGGAATGGCGTCTTTCTTTGATTTTGCAAATTTTTTATCTGTAAGTACTGTACTTAATTACAGCCACATCCTCCACCTGTTTTTCCACCATTAGCTCCAGAAGAGCCTTCTCTATAAACTTGAAAATTAGTTTCAAAACGTTCTATCTTATTTGAAGCTAATACCATATCAGGATCATTTAACTTTACCTTTTCATATTCTTTAACTGACCCACAAGACGTTAAACTTCCTATCGACACTATTATTAACATCATGATTATTACCGCTGTTAACCTATTCATATACTATGTTATTTGTTTTTTGTTAAATCTATATTGTCAGAGTAATGCATTCTACCATCATTATCGACGATAATACATTCGATACTCTTTAATTGATTAATAAAATCTAATCCCACCTCTTTTCCCATCACAAAAATGGATGTTGCCAATGCATCTGCTAACTCTGCGCTTGGAGCAAAGACACTAACACTAACAATACCTGAGCTTGGGTAACCCGTTCTAGGGTCTATAATATGTGTATACCGCTTATTATTAAACTCTACATATTTTTCATAATTTCCAGAGGTAACCACAGCTGACTCATTAATAGGTAATAAGGCAAATACCTTATTTTTATTTAATGGATTCTTAATAGCTACTTTCCAATCGACGCCATCTTCTTGCTTGCCCCAAGTATTTAAATCTCCTGAGGCATTTATTATACCTGCACTAACACCTTCTCTTTTTAATAAAGCTTTTGTTTTATCTGCTGCATAGCCTTTTCCAATAGCCCCAAAGCCAATTTTCATTCCTTTGTGTTTTAGAAAAACCGTTAGACTGTCTTTATTTAGTATAATATTTTTGTAACCTACTTTAGAAATGGATTGTTCTATAGCTTCTTTTGATGGCATCTCTGTCATACTTCCATCAAACTTCCAAACTCTATCCATTGAAGCGTAACTAATATCGAAAGCACCATCCGTTAGTTGAGAAATTTTAATGGCTCTGTCTATTAAATCAAATAATTCTTTATCAACTTTCACAGGGTTTGAACCTGCATTTTTGTTTATTAAAGAGGTTTGTGAATGAGAGTCCCATGAAGAGATTAATCGTTCTATTCTTTTTATTTCTTCAACAGCAACGTCTATATATTGATTAGCATCTTCTTCATTTAAAGCTACAACTGTTATATCAAAGCGACTACCCATTAACTTTAGAGTACGCTTATGAGTTTCTTGAGCATTAAGCACAATAGAAAACAAAAAGCAGGCAGTAATTATATGTTGCAGTCTAATCACCTTAGTAAGTATTAATTAATTTAATAAATGCTTCAGGTGTAGTTTTATGATAGCCCGTTTCTCCTATAACATTAGCATTTTTATCTAATACAACTACAAAAGGGAAGTAACCATATCTATTGTATTTTTCTGCTAAAAGTTTATTATGATTTAATTGCTCCTCTGTTAATGCATTTTTTTTACGCCTAGGGAAATCCGCCTTAAGCATTACATAATTAGATTTTGAATACTCTTGAAACTTATTTGTTTTCCAAATTTCCTTATCCATTTTTATACATGGACCGCACCAATCAGAACCTGAAAAAACTAAAATTATTTTTTTGTCATTCTCTTTGGCCAAAGTTTTAGCTTCAGTAAAATCTGTTTTCCAATCTTGACTGAAGCTAAAAGTACTAGCAAACAGTATTAAATAAAATATCTTTTTCATCTTAAGTGTATACTTATAAAGTAGTGCGCATATACTATTTAAGACAAGTCTTTTGAGATACACCCTATTTTTTTATAATTATTTTAAGAGTTTGGTTACTTTTGACCCAACTACTTAGCACAAAAATGTCAGAGAAAGAACCTTCCATATGTGAAGAAAAAAATTACAATCAACTGTTTCGAAAATATTACGAACCAGTTACTAAATACATTTATTACAAGTGTGGTAATTTAGAACAGGCTGAAGACATTGTCCAAAATGTATTTATGAAACTATGGAGGCTTTGTGCTACAATTTCTTTTTCTAAAGCCAAATCATATATCTATAAAGCGAGTAACAATTCCTTTTTAAATGAGATTACTCATCAAAAAGTAGTATTAAAACATCAAAAGACTATCCAAGAAAATGTTGATAATGAAAGCCCTGATTTTTTAATTGAAGTTGATGAATTTAGAGTAAAACTAAAAGAATCGATTAATGCACTAGGAGTTAAAGAACGTGAAGTATTTTTATTAAGTCGAATTGAAAACAAAACCTACAAAGAAATAGCTGAAATTACTGGACTAACAGTCAAAGCAATAGAACGAAGAATGAGTATTGCCTTAAAGGAATTGAGAGACAGCCTAGGTAAAGAAATTAAATTGTAAAATAGGGTAATTAGCTTTTTAAATGTCTAATTAATAAGACACTATGTGAATGATGAAAAATTACGAAACAGATGAGACTTTTTTAGGGAGATGGATAGCTGGTGAATTATCAGAAGAAGAACGTATTACGTTTGAAAAAACTGAAGCTTATAAAGAGTTTAGTATTATTAATAAAGAATCTCAATTGCTTGAAGGGCCAGACATTGATACTGAAACTGCATTGAAAATTGTAAAAGAAAGACTTAATACTAAGAAACCAAAAGTTATAAAACTATGGCAATCAATTGCAATAGCATCTATTATAATAATTAGCGCTGGGGTTTTTCTTAATTCATCTAAAACCTACACAACAGAAATAGGTAAAACTCAAACTATAATATTACCAGATGGAAGCGCTGTTGATTTAAACGCAAATTCCAGTTTATCGCACAAACGCTTTTTCTGGAATAATAGTAGAGAAGTTTCTCTAAATGGAGAAGGATATTTCACAGTGACTAAAGGAGATGATTTTAAAGTAAATACATCTAAAGGCATTGTTTCTGTTTTAGGTACTCGTTTCAATATTAAAGATAGAAGTATATTTAACCTCAAATGCTACGAAGGCAAAGTAAGTTTTAAATCAAATGATGTAACCGCTGATGACATTATCTTATCCAAAGGCATGGAAATAAGTCTCACAGATATTGAGGTTAATAAAAATACTTTTATTGAAGAAAATCCTAACTGGAAAAATGGGTCATCATATTTTACAGGGCAGCCTCTTCGTATGGTGCTTGAAGAACTCATGAACTATTACCCTATTACTTTTGAAACCAGTTTAATTAATACTGACAGACTCTTTACTGGTAGTTTTATTCATACAGATTTAAATACGGCCTTAAAAACTACTTTAGTTCCTATGGGCATCACATATAAAAAAGATAAAACAGGTAAAAAAATAATGCTTTCAAAATAGTTAGAAAACATACATTTGCATTCCCCTAAACCTAAAACGCACATGAAAACGTTTTTTTTCGTTTTATTTATTTCTTTTTCGTTATTTGTTAGTTCTCAAGAAAAGCAAGATTTTAATTACATAGATATTCCGTTATCAGAAGTTATAAAAGATATTGAATCCAAAAACAATATTTCTTTTTCTTATGCTTCAGATGTAATAGAGAATAAGCAAGTAACTATCAATGTAAAGCAAATTACTCTAACTGATTTTCTTGCAATTCTAGAAGCTGAAACTGGACTTGTTTTTGAAAAGGTATCCGACTCTCAAATTATTGTTACTCCAAATAAAAGCCTTACCACAAACAGTAATGAGCTGAATAATATTCAGACTTTGGGTGATATAATTATAATGGGGTATGTTACAAATGGTATAGATAGAAATAGCGATGGTTCTATATCTATTGATGCCAAAAGGTTGGGGATTTTACCTGGCATGGTAAACACAGATATTTCTCAGAGTATGCAATTGATACCTGGAATTTCATCTTTAGACGAATCCGCAACAGGCATACAGGTAAGAGGTGGGTCTCCCGATCAAAACTTAATTTTATACGATAATATTAAGCTCTACAATACTGGATATTTCTATGGTATGTTCTCGTTATTTAATCCATTTGCTACAGAAAAAGCTACCATTTACAGGTCTGGCACCAGTGCTAGTTATGGAGACCGCGTATCGGGAATTATAGATATCTCTAGTGGGGATGAAATTCCTGAGAAAACCAATGGTGGTTTTGAAATTGATGGTTTATCTATTAACGGCTATGTAAAAACACCATTGTCAAATAAAACAGGTTTATATCTATTTGCAAGACGCTCTTATTCAGATATTATAGAGACACCTACCTATGACAGCTATGTCGACAAAATTTTTACAAATTTTGGTGTTGCAAAAGACATCAATGGAAACATATTGGATCTAGAAACCGATGATGACTTTAGTCCTGAAAACAGTAATAACAAATTTAATTTCACAGATGTAAATGCTAAATTAATTTTTAAGCCAAATACTAACAATAGTATTGAGGTAAGTGCATTATATACTAGAAATCGATTAGACTTTGACTTTACAGGAGGTAATGAGGTTCTTGTAGACTCACTAATAACAAAAAACAAAGGCATTGGTTTTGAATGGAAACATAAAACTAATGAAAAGCAAAATGAAAGAATTACCGCTTACTTTTCTGAATACAATTCCTTTTATCAAAACAACGAAATAAAAGACGAAACTGGAGATGGTGTCTTAGAATTAGCAGAAAAAAATATTAGGGAAAACAATATTTTAGATTTAGGGGTTAATTTTGCGCTTACAAGACAAATCACTAGTTCACAAACAATAAATTTAGGATATCAATTATCTTATACCGATTTAGATGTAAACATAAGTAAAGAAAAGTTTATAGATTTAGAAATAGAGATTCTAAATCAAGAGAATGATAACTTAAAAAATGCATTGTTTGGTGAATACACTTTAAACCTCAAAAATAAAGGGTTTATAAACGCTGGAATGAGATTTGTACACTACAATAGTGTAGATGAATTTTTAATTGAGCCTCGCATCAATTTTGAATATCCTATAACCAAGCACTTAAGAGTAAAAACTGCTATAGAGAGAAGAAATCAACCAATTTCTCAACTCATAGAGTTTCTTAATACTGAATTACGTCTTGAAAACAATTTATGGAGGTTATCAGACAATACACAATATCCTTTATTATCCAGTAATCAAATTTCTGGAGGTTTATTGTATCACAAGAAAAATTTAAATATTGATATCGATGCCTATTACAAAGAGCTAAAAGGTCTCACCACTTTTACTAGTGGTTTTAGTAACCCCTTAGAAAATTTAGAAAAAGGAGAAAGTATAATTAAAGGTATCGATGTTTTATTAAAATATAGATTGAACAACTATAGAGTTTGGGCTGGATACACCTTTAATGATATTACATTTCAGTTTCCCAACTTAGAAGCCACTCCGTTTAAGTTTCCTGGTAATAACGATGTCACGCATCAATTCAGAATTTCAAATTCTATAAAGCTAGATAACTGGCAATTTGCATTAGGTTGGCAAATAAGAACAGGAAGACCTGTAACACCAGTTAATAGTTATGAAATAAAAATTGACGCAGATGGCGAAAATGCCGGAGTGGTAAACTTCGGATCTATAAATAGTGAGCGACTTCCTGATTTTCATAGATTAGACGCCTCTATTTTGTATGATTTTAAAATTAAAAAATTAGATGCACAACTAGGGCTATCATTCTTAAATATCTACAACAGAGTGAAGCCTCTAAATGTAGTCTACAAAGCAGAACGAAAGCCATTAGATGACGGTGGTATTGCCATTGAAGGTACAACTGGTTCAACTCCCGAGGAGCTTGAGGTTATTCTTGAGCAAGTCATTCAACGTTTCTCTTTAGGGTTTACGCCTAACGTTTCTTTTAAATTGTTTTTTTAGAAAAAAAGAATACAAATTCAATTATATGCTCTTGAATACACACATGTAAATAATACTATACAGTCATATATTTAAATGAATAATTCAGTATTAACTGCATACAAATACACACACAAGCACAGTAATATATTTTACTAGGCACTGGAGGCACCACCATCAAAAACCCGATTCAATTGAATCGGGTTTTTTGGTTTTAAGATTTTATGTAAGCTTTAGGATTTTACTTCGTCCTAAAGTATTATCTTGTTTTTTCGAAAAAAACTATACACATTTTATGTCTAAAACATATTACGACCCTGCCGACTTAAGAAAATTTGGCAAAATTACTGAGTGGAGTGAGGAGCTTGGTAACAAGTTTTTTGAATACTATGGAAAAGTATTTGAAGAAGGTGCCTTGACCTCTCGAGAAAAATCTTTAATTGCACTTGCGGTAGCACATACTGAACAATGCCCCTATTGCATAGATGCATATACTAAGGATGGTTTGCAACGCGGTGTTACAAAAGAAGAAATGATGGAAGCCATACATGTTGGTGCTGCTATAAAAAGTGGTGCAACTTTAGTACATGGTGTGCAAATGATGAATAAAGTAAATAAATTAGATGGGTAAATTAAAAACGCAATCGCTTCAAAAAAGACACAGCGATTTAGCGAATACAAATAAGCAATTAGAAATTTTATCAAACGGCATTTTTGCAAATGGTGAATTACCGACTTTTAAAAATAAAATTTCTGAGACAAGTCAATTTCCGTTAAAAGCTAAAGCCTTAGAAATATTACAAATTAATGTGGGCTATATGTGTAACCAAGTCTGTGAACATTGCCATGTAGATGCGGGTCCTGACCGAAAGGAAATCATGACTAAAGAGACCATGCAGCAAATTTTAGATGTTTTAAAAACTACTGGTGCACATACATTAGATTTAACTGGTGGTGCTCCAGAAATGAACCCAAATTTTAGATGGTTTGTAGAAGAAGCCTCAAAAATTGGTGTCAAAGATTTTATTGTACGTTCTAACCTTACCATTATTAGAGCCAATAAAAAATATTACGATTTACCAGAGTTTTTTAAAAAACATAACATCCATGTTGTAAGTTCAATGCCTCACTGGACCAGAGGAAAAACAGACAAACAACGTGGCGAAGGGGTTTTTGATATGTCAATAAAAGCACTACAAGAACTTAATGCTGTTGGCTACGGCATGCCAGAAAGTGATTTAAAATTAGACTTAGTTTACAATCCTTCTGGTGCCTTTTTACCAGGTGACCAAATGGCAATGGAAAAAGATTTCAAAAAAGCCTTATTGGAGGATTTTGGGATTCAGTTTCATAATTTATTTGCTATAACCAATTTGCCTATATCACGATTTTTGGATTATTTAATTGCCTCAGAAAACTATGAGGACTATATGTATTCTTTAGTTGAAGCGTACAATCCTGCTGCAGTTGAAAACGTAATGTGTACTAACACATTATCTGTAAGTTGGGATGGCTATTTATTTGATTGCGATTTTAATCAAATGCTAGAATTACCAGTAAATAGTAAAGCAAAACACATTTCAGAATATAATGCAGAATTGCTTGAAGGACGGAATATTGTTATTTCTCAACATTGCTATGGTTGTACCGCTGGCGCAGGAAGCAGTTGTCAAGGTATTGTAGCTTAAGTTTGTATACAAAATGAGGAATTACATCACCTTCATATTTCTTTCATTTTCGACATTAGGATTTTCACAAGAATCTCTATCTGAATTATTAAAGCAAAATAATGAACAGTCTGTTCCATATATCTCTGTTCAAGAGTTAGCAATGCCAAAAACAAAAGCCATTCTTTTAGATGCTCGTGAACAAAAAGAATATAACGTAAGTCATCTGGAAAATGCCATTTATGTTGGTTATGATTTTTTTGATTTAAAATCCGTTACCGATACAGTTCCTGATAAAAATCAAGAAATTGTTGTGTATTGTTCTTTAGGAATTCGTTCTGAAGACATTGCAGAACAACTCAAAAAAGAGGGCTATAAAAACGTCAGAAATCTTTACGGTGGTATATTTGAATGGAAGAATAATAACTTCAAAGTTTATAACCAAAAACAGCAAATTACAGATAGTGTACATGCATTCTCTAAAGAATGGAGTAAATGGTTAAAAAAAGGGAATGCAATATTAGATTAGTAATTATTTAGCGCTTAGTATAGGTAAATTCTTTAAAGCCTAAATGTTTTAATAATGTTCCATCTTCATAATATAAATCTATATCAATTTTAAGCTCGTTAACGCCTTCGGTTAATTCTTCACGCAATAGTTTATAAGGCAAGAATAAAGACTGATCGTTGTATACTGCTTTTATGTACGGTGTTTTTAATTGTTTTTTTAATTCAATCTGTCCAGATATATTATTATAAGAAGTGTTAGACGTTTTTATAAAATCATCGCCTTTCATTATCCTTAGTGCTAAATGAAAAGGACGGTCTTTCATATAATGAATAAAAAACTTACTGTGTATTTTTATTCCAAAATTCCCATCATCATCATTTACATCATAATCTATCCATGTTTTATCAAATGTTGCCAGTACTTCTGCAGTTACTTTAATATCATAAAAATTCCAGCAATTCGTTCCTTCGCAATCCACTTCTGTTAGAGAATAAATATCAGTAATATTATTAAGCTTATTAAAATACAGGTTAACAGAAAAATTTTCATTAGCAATTAAACTTTTTGAACCAAAACCATCACTATCTGGCCCATACCAACCCGATTGAGATTTTAAAGCATATCTATTACCTTTCTTATCGGTTAGCACATAGGGTGAAGTCCCTGAAGGAGCATGTAAGGTTCCTGTTATATTAGTTGTTGGATTGAATCCTAATTTTACAACTGTCGAACCACTACTCTCATAGACATCTAAAACCTTTATATAATCTGAATAGCTATTACCAACAGTTACTGAATTACCTTGACACCAAACGAACTGGACTGATAATAAAATTGAAAAGAAAATAAGTTTTTTCATCTGCCTAAAATTTATTTGAGCATAAAGTAATAAAATAATTTAATTATAATCCTGACTTTAGGTAAACAGTAGTTTTATCAGTTATCTATATATATTTGCTACTTTCAATTCAAATGTTAGTTCCGCTTTTTAGCTACGACAAAAATGAAATAATTATTATAAACTTTTTAAATGAGTGATAAGGCATTAATTATCTTCACTAGAAACCCTGAATTAGGCAAGTGTAAAACAAGATTGGCAAAATCCATTGGTGATGCAGAAGCATTAAAAGTATACAAACACCTGCTCCAACATACAGCTAATGTAGCTAAAGAGGTTGATGCAGAACGTTTTGTTTTTTACTCTGAAAATATTCAACAAAATGATATTTGGGAAGATTCTTTTTTCAACAAGGAATTGCAACAGGGAAATGACCTTGGTGAACGTATGAAGAATGCTTTTGAAGCTCTTTTTTCAAAAAATTTTAATAAAGTAATTATAGTAGGCAGCGACCTTTTAGACTTAGATAAAAACATTGTTGAAAATGCTTATCAAAAACTAGAAGAAAACGATGCGGTGATTGGCCCAGCTGAAGATGGAGGCTATTATCTTTTAGGCATGAAAAGCCTCAACATAAATGCATTTATAAACAAAGATTGGGGCACAGAAACAGTGTTTAGAAATACAAAAAAAGATTTTTTTAACGAAAGTTTGTATGTTTTAGAAACTTTAAACGACATAGACTATTTAGAGGACTTAAAACCCTATAAAAAGTTTAACTATTTGTTTTAAAAACTAAATCAACTTTCACATGAAAAAACAACTACTTTTTTTAGCCGTAATTTTTATGGCTTCTTTTCAATTTACAAATGCACAATGTACAAGAAGCGGTAGCTTTGTTCAGAGTGACCCTGCATATAGCATAAGCGGCGATGCTAATATTACATTTACCACTTCTGGAGATAAAGACGTAATTTTTGAATCAAATTTCGCCACTGTTCAAGGAGCAGATTTAAGAGTATATGTTTCAAAAATGGATGATATTAAAACTCCAGGAGCAGATGCAATACAAATATCATCACAACTTATTAATGATGATGGAGGTACTGGAGGTGCAGGAACTTCACCAATAACTGGCATGATGACTTTCGCATTACCTTCAACTGTAGAATTGGCTGATTTTGATTATATAGTTATAGAATGTATTGTAATTAACGAGCGTTGGGGATATGTAAGTCTGGGAGCTAATACAGGAGCTGACTGTGCTTCTCTTAGTATAGATGACAATACACTTTCTAAAGTTTCTGTTTACCCAAACCCTTCAAACGGGAATGTTACTTTACAAGCACAAACTAGTGAAAATGCTCAAATTTCAGTATATAATATCTTAGGAAATAGAGTTTACCAAAAGTCTCAATCTTTAAATTCTGAAATGAATTTATCTAATCTTAAGTCTGGTATTTACTTAGTTAAAATAGAAGCAGAAGGAAAGCAAACCACAAAAAGATTAATTATAGAATAATTATAATTTAAAAATTGTTTACAATCGTAGTTATAGATACATTTGAAACTATAACTACGATTTTTTTATCATGATAAAATATATAACAGAAAGTACCGAATATCTTCAGAAAAAAGGTTTTGACAACCCTGAAGTTGGTATAATTTTGGGTACTGGTCTTGGGCAACTTATTAGTGAAATTGAAGTCATTGCAGAAGCTAGCTACAACCACATCCCCAATTTCCCTACAGCTACCGTAGAGTTTCATAAGGGAAAATTAGTGTACGGTCTTTTAGCTGGTAAAAAAGTTGTAGTGATGCAAGGTCGCTTTCATGTTTACGAAGGCTATTCGTTACAAGATGTGACTTTCCCAGTAAGAATTATGGAAAAACTAGGAGTGAAAACACTCTTAGTTTCCAATGCAGCTGGAGCAATAAATTTGGATTTCAAAAAAGCTGAACTCATGCTAATTGATGACCACATTAATCTTCAAGGTAGTTCCCCGTTAGCTTTTAAAGGTGTTGAAAATTTAGGTGAACGCTTTACCGATATGAGCGCACCTTACGACAAAAAAATCAATTCAAATATTAAAGCTATTGCAACTGCTAATAATATAAAATTACACGAAGGAGTTTATGCTTCTGTTGTTGGGCCGCAACTAGAAACTCGAGCCGAGTACAGGATGCTAAAAATCATAGGCGCAGATGCAGTAGGTATGAGTACCGTACCAGAAGTTATCGTGGCTAACCATTTAAACATAAAAGTAGCCGCAGTGTCAGTTTTAACAGATGAATGCGACCCAGATAATTTAGAACCTGTTGATATTGCAGATATTATTGCTAATGCAGGAAAAGCCGAGCCAAATATGATTACGCTTTTCAAAGAATTAATAAAAACATTATAAGAAAGAGACATATGAGTTATTTAGAAGCTACAAACGACCTATATAAAGAAGCAGCATTGACGCCAGATGTTGGGTTGTGCTGTACTACAAACCCAATTTGGGAATTACCAGGGTTAAAAATTCCTAGAATCATGCAAGAAATGAATTACGGTTGCGGAAGTACTGTAAATGCGCGTGATTTAACCAACAATCCTAAAATGTTATATGTAGGAGTTGGTGGTGGTATGGAACTCTTACAGTTCTCATATTTTAATCGTCAAAAAGGCGGTGTCATTGGTGTAGATGTTGTAGACGAAATGCTTGAAGCTTCTCGTAAAAACTTTATTGAGGCTGAAGCGCAAAACGACTGGTTTAAAAGTGAGTTTGTTGACCTTAAGAAAGGAGATGCACTTAATCTACCTGTTGAAGATAATAGTATAGATGTTGCTGCACAAAATTGTCTATTCAATATTTTTAAAACTGAAGACTTAAAAAAAGCAATTGACGAGATGTATCGTGTGCTTAAACCTCATGGGCGTCTTGTAATGAGCGACCCAACATGTGAGCAACCTATGAATGAAACTCTTCGTAATGATGATAGATTACGCGCATTATGTCTTAGCGGAAGTCTCCCAATTGCAGAATATGTAAAAGCTTTAACCGATGCTGGTTTTGGAACTATCGAAATCCGTGCTCGTAAACCATATAGAATTCTTGACCCAAAGAATTATCCAACTGATGAACTCATATATATTGAGTCTATCGATGTTGCTGCTATTAAAGATCCTATGCCAGAAGATGGCCCATGCATATTTACTGGTAAGGCTGCCATCTATTATGGAGAAGAACCTTATTTTGATGATAATAAAGGACATATTTTACTTAAAAATCAGCCTATAGCTATTTGTGATAAAACAGCAGGTGCATTAGCAGATTTGGGCAGAGAAGATATTTTCATTAGTGAATCTACTTACCACTATGATGGTGGTGGATGTTGCTAACTGATTATATTCTATTATATTGAATAATATAATAGAAGTCCTATGGATAAATACATAGATATTATAAAAAACTCTTATTCCGGTTATTGGAATTATCTCAAAAATGAGCTAATTAACATCAACCACTGGGATAACTATTTTTATGGTCTTATTATTATTTCCATAGCTGTTTGGCTATTAGAGATTGCTTTCCCTTGGCGGAAACGGCAAGCCATTTTCCGTAAAGATTTTTGGCTGGACACATTCTATATGTTCTTTAATTTTTTTCTACTGAATTTAATTGTTCTCATTGCTCTTTCTAATACTGCTGCAGAATTTTTAAATGACACATTAGCATCTATAGGCTTATCACTATCAAGTTTTCAACTTTTTGATTCTACAGATTTACCCAAATGGCTTGGTTTACTTACATTTTTCTTAGTCAATGATTTTGTACAGTGGAACACGCATAGACTTCTACATCGTGTGCCTTTTTTATGGAACTTTCATAAAGTGCATCATTCTGTAAAAGAAATGGGCTTTGCAGCGCACTTACGCTATCATTGGATGGAACCCGTAATTTACAACTCAATAAAATATATTCCGTTAGCAATTATTGCTAACTATAGCTCACAAGATGTAGCTATCGTATATTTCTTTGCAATTGCAATTGGGCATCTTAATCACGCCAATTTGGGCTGGGATTATGGCCTATTGAAATATATCTTTAATAATCCTAAAATGCATATCTGGCATCATGCCAAAGAATTGCCAAATAATGTAAGGTATGGCGTAAATTTTGGACTTACTTTAAGTCTATGGGACTATCTATTTAAGACTAATTACGTGCCTCATAACGGGCGTGATATTGAATTAGGTTTTGAAGGTGATGATAAATTTCCCAAAGATTTTGTAAGTCAAGAATTATATCCTTTAAAAAAGAAATGAAACAAATAGCATTCCTTATAATTTTAGTTTTAATCACATCATGTGGTGGAACTAAAAAAGCCATTGAAAATTCTGAATCAACCAAAAAGGTTGAAATAGAAGTTATGGAAAAACCTGAAATCGAAGTCGAAATTGAAAAATCAGAAGAGATTATTGAAGCTGAAGCTGAGGAAACAGAAATTGAAGTTAAAGATGAAACAATCGTTAAAACTCAAGATAAAGTAGTAGAAATAGATACTAAACCTGAAGCTTTTAATCACAATGCACTTAATACATTATTGGAAAATAATGTTTCTGAAAACGGTAACGTTGATTATAAAAACCTAAAAGCTCAGCGTACAGATTTATCAGATTACATAGAATCTTTGACTAATAATGTACCAAATGAATCATGGTCAAAAGAAGATAAACTTGCTTACTGGATTAACGCCTACAATGCATTAACTATTGATTTAATACTTAGAAACTATCCGTTAAATAGTATAAAAGATATAGACAAACCATGGGACCAACGTCTATGGAAGTTTGGAGACAAGTGGCAAAATCTCAATGATATTGAACATCAAATCCTTCGTAAAATGGACGAACCGCGTATACATTTTGCAATTGTTTGCGCATCTTTTTCATGTCCAAAACTTCAGAATACAGCTTTTACGGCCAGTAACTTAGAAGAGTTACTAACAAATGCAACTAAAGAGTTCCTTGCAGACGAAAACAGAAATAACATTTCAGAAAACAGTCTTAAACTTTCAAAGATTTTTAAGTGGTTTGCTAAGGATTTTAAAACAAATGGTAGCTTAATTGATTTCTTAAACAAATACACTGAAGTTGAGATTTCATCTAAAGCAAAAAAATCTTTCAAAGATTATAATTGGGACTTGAATGATTAAAACTTACATTGACTTTTCTTCGTAAGTAGATATATGATTAGTATAATAATCCCCGTTTTAAATGAGTCCGAAACCATAGAGTCACTTCTCTATCATATAGTCGATTGCGCAGACTTAAAAAATATAAACGAAATTATTGTTGTTGATGGTGAAAGCGTTGATGGCACTCCAGAAATAATTAAGAATTTAGACCTAAAAATAAAATTATTGACATCTGAAAAAGGTCGTGCTAAACAGATGAATACTGGTGCTAGATTAGCAACAGGAAACATTTTATACTTCTTACATGCAGATTCTTTTCCACCTGTAAATTACGACCAGCATATTATTAACGAAGTCAAAAAAGGAAATAATGCAGGTTGTTTTCGTTTACAGTTTGACCATACACATTGGTGGTTGCGTTTAGCTAGTTGGCTCACTCAGTATCGCTGGCGCGCTTGTCGTGGTGGTGATCAGAGCCAGTTTATCACTAAAGCCCTATTTGAAGATATTGGTGGATTTGATGAAACTTACACCATTTATGAAGACAATATTCTAATTAATGAACTCTATTCTCGTGATGAGTTTGTAGTAATAAATAAAAAAATAAGGACCTCAGCAAGACTTTACGAAAAACATGGTATCTGGAAATTACAATATCATTTCTGGACCATATATGTTAAAAAATGGTTTGGCGCTTCTGCAGATGAGTTATATAGATATTACAAAAAACACATATCTTAAAAATACTGCCCAATGCCAAACACAAAGCCATTAGTAGCATCTGGTGTTATACCATAACCGTAATCGATTCTAAACGTAGCATTAAATATTTTTTTGTGAATAAATCGCAATCCAATACCTGGATAAATTCTGATATTTTGAGAATCACCAAAATCCCCAAAATCACCACCAGGATTACGCCAACTACCTCCATCAACAAATACATTTCCTTGCATGGCAAACCAATCCTTATCAATGAAAGTATGTCTATATTCTGTATTTAGAACAATTACACCTGTACCACGGTCAATTGTATTACCAACACCCCTTACATTTAAGTTATTATCTACAGAAAATGGTGCGAAAGGTGAATCGTTATTTGTGGCCAAACCCAAACGTAGTCTATTAGCCCAATTCCCTTTTTTTCCTACTCTAAGAAAATATGAAAAATCATTCCAACCAATAACAAATTCTGGTAACGTTTCATTAGTTGATGTTACATATTGAAAATTAAAAACACTTTGAAAGCCCTCTAAATATTGATAATAATAATTAATGTTATTAAATTCATATATCAATTTATAAAGCAATTTTTTTACCCTTAGCTCTTGAGGCACACTTGGATTTGTAGCTCCAAATAAATACTCGTAATCTTCAGTAAAATAATTTATACCTGCTTCAAATCGGTTATTAAAGTCTAACTGATATATAACCAACCCTTCTATAGACTCATTATTATATTTATAATCTGCAGTAGTATTATCAAAAAAAACAGGCTCTTGGGTAGTTAAATTCTGATAATTAATAGCCAACCCCCATTTTCGAGAAAACAAATAAGGTGCTCTAAGATTAATACCATAGGAACTAAAAATATCATCTTGATAAAAGCCTCCAAACGTAATGTTTTGCCCTAGTAAATTATATTCATAAAGCCCAACTCTGAAAGCAAATTCATCATCATTAGTGGTGTAAACACTGGCAGAGGGAATTATAGTAAAATTCTCTTCAATGTTATAAAACACATTATATTCATTGGGTTTGTTTGCAGGAAATACTTGATAATACGCGTGCGCAATTGAGGGCAACCTTTTTAGAAGCTTTACATCTTCTTCTAATTTCGTGGAATCAAGTACAGACCCTGGTTTTACAAGTGCAATTTTTGTTACAAATGAAGATTTTAGTTTCTTATTCCCTTGTACTTTTACATCCACTACTCTATTCTCTTGAGCATAAAAAGTGCTGAAGAATAAAACACAAACAACAGAAATTAAAAGTCTCATTTTTTGAGGTTAATGCATAAAAATAACATATTAATCTTAGAAATATTGCCCAATCCCAAACACAATTCCATTAGTTGAATTATCTCCTAAACCAATACCGTAGTCTAATCTAAAAACGGCATTAAAAATACGTTTATGAATAAATCTCAGGCCAAGACCAGTAAAGAAACTAGCGCTTTTGCCTTCAATTAAATCTCCTAAACTTCCTCCGGGGTCTTGCCAAGTACCCGCATCGACAAATACATTGCTTTGCAAAGCAAACCATCCTTTTTCATAAAATGTATGTCTATACTCGGTATTTAAGACTATCGAAGCTGTTCCTCTATCAACAACATTTCCTACACCACGAATATTTAACTGATTATCTAAAGCAAAGGGCGCAAAAGGTGTGGTATCATTAGTCGCATATGCCAAACGTAAACGGTTTGCCCAGTTACCTTTTTCGCCAATACGCTTGAAATATTCAAAATCATTTCGCCCAATAAAAAAGTTACGAAGCAAGTCGTTATTTCCATTAGAATCTAGAGTAAAACTATAAGTAAAAATACTTCTAAAGCCATCGACATATTGAAACTCATTAGTGATGTTATTATATTCATATTCTCCAACAACCGAAACACGGTCTACACCAAGTTCCTCAGGTATATTTTGAGGACGATTTCCGTCTAAAAAGTTATAATCTATATTGGCAAAGTTTAAACCTAATTCAAATCGATTTTTAAAATTATGCTCATAAAATACACGAAATTCAAAAGCCCGGCTATCGAATTTATAGTTTACCTCATCGTTATTATCGAGAAAAATAGGTTCTTGTAATACGTTATTTTGATAATTAACTCCTATTCCCAATTTACGAGTAATAAGATTAGGTGCCTCCCAAAAGAAACCATAAGAATCAAATACATTTTTGCTATAAAATCCGCCTATGATTTGGTTTTGGCCTAAAAAATTGAAATCGAACAATGAAACACGATATGCTAAATCTTCGTTGATATCTTGCGAAACATTTAAGCCTGGAATAATTGCGAAGTTTTCGACAACAGTATAAGTTAATCGATAATTTTCATTATCTATTTTTTCTAGTTTAGAAGAGGCACTTGCCACTGAAGGTAGTAATCGGAAACGTCTTTCGTCTGATGCAATTCGGATAGTATCTATATGACTTCCTTCTTTTACAAAAGCTAAACGTTTAAGAAAATTAGTTCTTGTACGTTTGTTCCCTTCGATTTTAATCTCTTTTATAGTTTGCGCCTGTACAAAAGAAAATGCAATTAAAAATAAAATTATAGATAGTAAATATTTCATGCTATAGTGTTTGGTAATTGGTCGTTATGTAGAATTAACCTTACTAATTAAAACATGAGGTTTGATAAAAAAGATTGATAAGAGCTGAAGCTTAGAATAAACTATAAGAAGAACTTATTCAGCAATAAACGTATTTGCATAGATAGTATTCACCCAATTGTCTTCACTAACATCCATTATGGTAATTTTATAAGGGCTTGATGGTGTTAAATTAATTGGAGTACCGTTTGTTATGTTTAGCACAACATTACTTGTGTTGTAGTACTAAAAGTGTCTATCAAAAGTATATGTGCCCGAAAGTGCTCCATCATCTATAGTTGATAAAAGTTGAAAAAATATAGCGTTATTATTTGAGGATACTTCCCAATTAAATATTGGCATTAATGATATAGATTGGTCAATATTAATGGTGTCTGTATAATTGGTTGGTTGAGACACGTTTTTGGTTCGAATTGGATTAGATATTTTTACTTCATTATTTAATTCATAAGTAACTATCAGCCATTGTTCGCTTTTAAAAGGCCTAACAAACTTTTGAAGAAACCCGTTAAAAAAAGGCTCGGCCAATTGAGCTATTTGTCTATAATTCTCAAAATTTGCAGCATCTACTGCAACAGAATTTGTTTCGTATAATTTAAAATTAGAGGCTCCTATTTCAGGATAAAAATATACCTCAACAACATTTGAATTTTCACTTATACTTGCTGCACAAGCAATTACTGCTTCTAATTCAATAATTCTACCTTCTATATCATTTGAAAGTGAGCTACTATTATTAATAACTATTGTTTCTGAATTATCAGAAGAACAAGAAACAAAGACTAATACAATTAGAAGATATTTTAAATATTTCATTCTTTTTTACTGTAATATGTTTTTATAACCTGTTCTACAGGTTTGTTTTGCGGTGTAAATTGGTTATTGTCCTTACCTCCTGCCTTATCGTATTGTATAAACCACTTCCAAATAAAGCCACCTGCAAACCACTCTTCGTGCCAAAAGGTTTCATACAAAGCTTTTGTAGTATTTACTTGAGCTTCATGATTTACTTCAGTCATACTTCGATCGTACTTCCAAGGTTCTTTACCTGAGTAATCAACACTTCTATAGCCATATTCAGTAAACAAAACTGGCTTTTGGTACTTATCCGAAAAGCTTTTTATTACCGGTTTGTGCTTTTGCCAACCTTCCATACTTTTTTCAAAAGTTGGTGTTTGTTGATTACTCACTGGGAAATAGGCATCAATACCAATAAAGTCTAGTTTACCCCAAAACGGTGTTCGTTTGTACTCGTCCCAATTTGCAGCATAAGTCAGCTTTCCTTTGTATACTTTTTTAATTTCATCTATCAAATTGCTCCAATATTCTGGACGCTTATCAATAAAATTTTCGAGCTCAGTCCCGATACATAATATCTCGGCATTAATCTCTTTAGCTAAATCGGCATATTCTAAAATAAAACTGGAATAAGAATCTTCTAATTTTTTCCAATCTGCTTCCGTTTTCATGTTTAAAAAGCCTGTAAATTCTCCACGACGAATCCAAATTTGAGGCTTCACCATTATTTTAATATTCTGCTTTCGCAACTCTTCAGAATATTGCTTTGCTCCTGCTCTAGTTTCTCCAAACCATTGACGATCTGTATTATGTATTATTTCGGTGCTATTTAAACCTCTGATAAATCCAAATGGCATCACAGCGGCATAATTGGCATTGATTTTAGTAACTAGTGGTTTTGTATGAGTTTCATCAACAGGAATCCCGTAAGCCACAAAACTAGCGCCATTCACCTTTTCATTCTGACTAGAACATGATGAAAGTAAAATAGCGTAAACAAAAAAAATCAGGAGCTTAGTTCTATTCATAGTATAGATTTAAGCTCCTAAAATAAGTATATCTCTAAAATAAGGCTCTTAAACCTATATTAAAAGTTTGTCCAAGACCTGTATCGTTACCTCTTACAAAATTGGTATATAACGTCTCGATATTTAATTCCTTAGTTAATTGGTATTTTACACCGCCACCAACAGCAGTAAAATCTTGCGAGAAATTATTATTAATGTCTATAAGTTGCGAGTGTTGTACCAATCCTAAAATAGTAAACTTAGAGCTTGGGAAATAACTTAAAAACACACCTGGTGTTAACCTAAAACTATCATTAGCAAAACTATCGTTTTCATCACCAAAGTTATACTCTGTATTTAGCTCAGTGAATATCTGCCAGTCTCCACTTGGAAATGTGTAATCATAGAAGAAACGATTTTGAAAAATAAATCCATTTTGGTCTAAGAAAACACCATTTTCAGTTTCATTATCAATTAATGGTATATGAAAAGCGGTCTGAATTGTAAAGTTAGATACATTTTTAAATGGATTAAACTTTACAGCTGGTGCAAAAGAAGTAAATCCAGAACGGGCTGTACCAGATTCTCCATCAAAAGAGAATACATCAAAAGCATTTCTATCACTGTTTACATTAGAACGGAATTCTAATAGTAAGCCAATATTAAAGCGGCTGCTTTCAGAAACACCAGTAAACACATCTAAAGTTGACGTAAAAAAGGTCTCTCTTGGCTCTGTCCCACTACTAAAAGTGCTTTCAGTTTGAGTGTAAAGGTTATTAAACCATTTGATATCCCACTGACCTTTCTTTAATAATTTTGAAGGTGTATATTCTTGAATTACACTTTTTGTTGACTCCTCCTCTTCTTGCGTAAAACCAGTAAATCCTATTACTAATGCTATTACAGCTGTGATTATTTTTTTCATTTTTGTTTGGTTTGTTATTTATATTTTGAATTTGTTATTGCTTGTTTAAATTCCAGTTATACTCAAAGTAACTTAACTTTGATTTTGCTGGGACTTTCTCTGTACGGTATTTATTTATAAAGTCTATTTCTGAAGATCCATTCATCGTAAAATCTTCTTTATACCACTCCATTATTTTTGAAGCTACTATACGCTTTTTCTTAATATTCACTTTTAAGAAACTTCCGTTTATAGCTTTTTTGGTTTGTGCTTCTAATTGCGCGTCTAAATTATTTGGCAAGTAGGCTTTACTAATTAATGGGGGACAACCCAAGGCACCACACACCAATACAAAATGAAACCGTGGGTCTTTAAATTTTGGCCTCAATAGTTTATGCTCTATATCATTTAAAGTAATTTGTTTTCCGCCTAAACTATACGTCGTTTTATCAAAAAATCCCGAATTATCTAGTGGAGACTTAGTTGGGTAGTTATCAATTATACCCTTTATAACAGATAAGTTATACGCATTAATCCAAAAAGCTTGATAGTTTTTAGCATCGCTTTCAGTTACAGATATACCTTCTGCTAAAGCTAAAACTGCATTTAAGCTTTCAGGATTGTCATTAATTTTTGAATAAGCCACTTTTCCGTTTCTGACATTAGCCTTAAAAAAAACATCAGATTGACTAAAGAAATCATTTAAGTCTTGGGCTTGTAGATTTGTCCCGACTAGTATAATTATTATTAGTATGTATTTTTTCATGATTTATGGTTGTATAAATGTTGTAACGGCACTTCTGTCGAGTATAAAAGAATCTACTTACATATTTTTTGAAAGAAATTTAGTGTCTCTTTTAATTTTAATTCCTTACACTTTTTTCCTATTTAAATTCTTTCTAAATTATAATTACTTCTTAAGGTGTTATCTTTAAATCCGACTCACCAATCACTAACAAAAAATTTATGGAGCACATTGTAATTATCGGAAATGGTATATCAGGCGTTACAACCGCAAGACATATTCGTAAACTATCTGATAAAAAAATAACTATTGTTTCAGCAGAAACTGACTACTTCTTTTCACGTACAGCTTTAATGTACATTTACATGGGACACATGAAGTTTGAGCATACGCAACCTTATGAAAATTGGTTTTGGGAAAAGAATAGAATTGAACTTAAAAAAGGATATGTAAAAACAGTTGAAACTACATCAAAAACACTTCATTTTGCTGACGGTGACACTTTACAATACGACAAATTAGTTGTTGCCACTGGTAGTAAGCCCAATAAATTTGGTTGGCCAGGACAAGATCTAGAAGGTGTTATGGGCATGTATCATAAGCAAGATTTAGATAAACTTGAAGAACATGCACCTAATAACAAAGTGTGTAAGCATGCAGTTATTGTTGGTGGTGGATTAATAGGTATTGAATTGGCAGAGATGCTAAATTCTCGAAGTATTCCAGTTACTTTTTTAGTACGTGAAGATAGTTTTTGGAATGGCGTTCTACCAAATGGTGAAAGCGAAATGATTAATCGTCATATAAAAAATCACCATATAGATTTAAGACTTTCCACTAATCTAAAAGAAATAAGATCTGATGAAAACGGAAACGTAAAATCTGTTATCATAGAAGAAACAGGTGAAGAAATAGAATGCAATGTCGTTGGTCTCACAGCAGGTGTTTCACCAAATATAGATTTTATTAAAGATTCAGAAATTGAAACTGGTCGTGGTGTAAAAGTGAATCGTTTCTTAGAAACTAATATAAAAGATGTTTATGCTATTGGTGATTGTGCAGAGCAACATGAAGCAATTGGTAATCGCAGACCTATTGAAGCTGTATGGTACACAGGTCGTATGATGGGAGAAACTTTAGCACAAACCATTTGTGGTAATCGCATGCAGTACAACCCAGGTCATTGGTTCAATTCCGCTAAGTTTATGGATATAGAATACCAAACTTATGGTTGGGTGTTTAGTGAGCGAAGCAAGCAAGATAATGAAGCACATTTTCACTGGAAACATGAAGACGATACAAAATGTATCACCGTAGCTTATGACAAAAATACTAGTAAGTTTTTAGGTATTAACACTTTTGGCATTAGAATGCGACATGACGTTTTTGACCGCTGGCTTACCGAAAAACGAGATGTAGATTATGTGATGAATAACCTTACAGAAGCCAACTTTGACCCAGAATTTTATAGCCATTATGAAGCTGAAATCTTATCAGCCTATAACCAAGAATTACAAACTGCCTAACCATGAGTAACAAATTAAATCATAGTATGTCTTTGGCAAAACCAGACGCTTTAGACATAACAACAAAACAAAAAGTAGCTTTAGCAATTGGTATTGCTGGCTTATTTATATTAACGTTGGCATTATTAAATACTGATTTCCCAAATAAAGGGTTGTTTCTATCTCTTTCATTAGGTCTAATTACTGTTGGTACAATTTTATATTCAAGAGAAGCTTACCTAACTAAGTTAGAAGGTATTAAAAATGATGGGCAATGGTTTAAATCTGATTCTTCAAGAGGTGTTTGGGGATGGGTTCTCGGCATCATTCTTACAGGATTTTATATTGTACTTTATTTCTTCGAAGAACTTTTAGGATTAGGCCAAGGCATTAATGGTACAAATACTGGACTTATTTCTTTATTTGACCCATTAAGTCAATTACTATCCGGTCGACCAGCTAGCCAATGGTTTGTTTATGGAACTTTATACACAGTAGCAATTCTTGCATTTGGTTATAAATTCATGCTCAAGTATAGGCATAATAAATACCAGCAATTACGAACAGGTTCTGTTATGTTTTTTCAATTAGGCTTTGCTTTTTTGATTCCTGAATTTATGTATAGAATGAATTCTGACTTACCATATTATGACCTTAAAAACATGTGGCCGTTAAACTATTATAATTTTGAACAATACCGCGTTGATAGTTTTATAAATAATGGAAACATTGGTATGGCTTTATTGATACTAGGCGTAGCATCAATCTTTATAATTTCACCATTTTTAACCTATAAATATGGGAAACGCTGGTATTGCTCTTGGGTTTGTGGTTGCGGAGGTTTAGCTGAAACTGCCGGAGATTCATTCAGACATTTATCATCTAAAAAGATGTCAGCATGGAAGTTAGAACGTTGGTTAATACATACTGTTTTAGTATTCTCAGTAGTTATGACAACAGCGGTAATCTATACCTATTTGGGTTATGATCCAGATAAATATTGGCTTACTAGAGAAGTTTTTCTAATTAGCATTGGTGCATTTTTGACTATTGTTTTTGCTGTTATAATGATTTTTAAACGCAATGAATTAGGTAAAGATGCCAAATTTGGTGCAATTGGTTACTTTGTTGTTATAGGGTTGCTTATAGCGATGCATTTTACGGGTACCACAGAACAAGTATTCTTTATTAAGGCTGGGGCATTAAAATCGGCTTACGGTTTTTATATAGGCTCAATCTTTTCAGGAGTTATCGGAACAGGGTTCTACCCAATTTTAGGAAATCGTGCTTGGTGTCGTTTTGGATGTCCAATGGCTGGAATTTTAGGATTCCAACAGCGTATGTTTTCAAAATTCAGAATTACAACCAATGGCGGTCAATGTATCTCTTGCGGTAATTGTTCTAACAGTTGCGAAATGGGAATCGACGTGCGTCACTACGCGCAAAAAGGTGAAAACATTGTACGTTCTAGTTGTGTAGGTTGTGGTATCTGTTCTGCTGTTTGCCCTCGAGGCGTGTTAAAGTTAGAGAATGATAGTATGAAAGGACGTATTAATCCGACTGAGGTTTTATTAGGTAACGATTTGGACCTTATGGAACTTGTAAATCAAAAGTAATGCGATTAATATTTATTCTTTGTCTAATTAGTAACTTTGCACTTGCACAAAAGAGCTATCAAAAAAATTATTTTGATGATGGTAAAATTGAATCTGCTGGTTGGATTGAAAACGGCAAAAGAGTCAAATACTGGCGTACATATCATTCTAATGGAAAATTAAAAGCTGAAGGCCATTACAGTAAAGGGCAAAGAACAAAGTTTTGGAAACTATACAAATCAGATGGCAGTAAAGAAAGTGAAGGACACTTTCAGAATGATAAAAAAACAAAATGGTGGATTTTTTATAATAGTAAAGGCATTGTGATTCATAAATGTCAATTAAAGGATAGTAAAAAAAATGGCTATTGTTTAATGTATAAAAACAAGAAATTAACCTCGGCAGTAAAATATTCTTTGGGCAAAAAAATAAAAGAATGGACTGATTTTAGGTCATTCAAAAAAGAAAATAGATTAAGAGATCTTCAATGACCAGAATAAAAGTCATCATTCCTGCTTATAACGAAGCTGAATCCATATCACATGTTATAAAAGACATACCAAAAATAGTAGATGAAGTTATTGTGGTTAGTAATAACTCTACTGATAATACTGAAGCTAATGCAAAAAATGCAGGTGCTACAGTTTTAATCGAAAACCAAAAAGGTTATGGTTATGCTTGTCTTAAAGGCATCGATTATGTTTCCCAACAACACAACAAACCAGACATTATTGTTTTTTTGGATGGCGATTACAGTGATTATCCTGAAGAGCTTACAAAAATAGTTGAACCCATAATCAAAGAAGATATTGATTTTGTCATTGGCGCAAGAGATAAAAAACTTAGAGAAGTTGGTAGCATGACAGGTCCACAAGTTTTTGGAAATTGGTTAGCAACCACATTGATGAAAATTATGTTTAGGTCAACATTTACAGACCTTGGTCCGTTTAGAGCCATAAAATACGATAAGCTTTTAGCGCTGAAAATGGAAGACAAAACCTATGGTTGGACGGTTGAGATGCAGCTCAAAGCGTTAAAGAAAAAATACACCTACAGAGAGATTCCTGTAAACTATCGTAACAGAATTGGTGTCTCAAAAGTTTCTGGAACGGTAAAAGGTGCTATATTTGCAGGCGTTAAAATCCTGACATGGATTTTTAAATACAGTTTTAAATAATGCTTTTAGAATCTATCATAATCGTTATTTACACGATTGCCATCATACTCATTTTCATGTATGCTTTGGCACAACTCAACCTACTATACAACTACTTGTCCTCAAAAAAGAAAAAAGATACTTGCGAAAAATTCAATTTATCTAATTCTGAAGAAGTGCCATATGTTACCATACAATTACCTGTTTTTAACGAAATGTATGTTATGGAAAGACTGTTGGACAACATTGCCTTAATAGAATATCCTAGAAAAAAATTAGAAATACAAGTGCTTGATGATTCTACTGATGAAACTGTTGAGAGTACTCGTAAACATATCGAAAAACTATCGGCAACTGGCTTAGATATTACGCATATTACGCGTACCGACCGCCAAGGTTTTAAAGCTGGTGCTTTAAAAGAAGGGTTAGAAATTGCAAAAGGCGAATTTATTGCCATTTTTGATGCTGATTTCTTACCACAACCTAATTGGTTAAAACGTACAATTCCTTATTTTAAAAATGATAAAATTGGTGTTGTACAAACGCGTTGGGGACACATCAACCGTAACTATTCTTTATTAACAAGAATACAAGCCTTTGCTTTAGATGCGCATTTTACTTTAGAACAAGTAGGACGAAACAGCAAAGGGCACTTTATCAATTTTAACGGTACTGCTGGTGTTTGGCGTAAAGACTGTATTATCGATGCTGGTAATTGGGAAGGTGATACATTGACTGAAGATTTAGATTTAAGCTACCGTGCACAACTAAAAAATTGGGAATTCAAATATCTGGAGGATGTTGAAACGCCTGCAGAATTACCTGTGGTAATTAGTGCTGCACGCTCACAACAATTCCGTTGGAATAAAGGTGGTGCGGAAAACTTCAGGAAAATGCTTTGGCGTGTTGTAAAGTCTAAAAATATTTCAGCTAAAACCAAAGTACATGGCTTACTACATTTATTAAATAGCACCATGTTTTTAAGCATTTTTACTGTGGCAGTTTTAAGTATTCCGATGTTGTATATTAAAAACGAATATGCACATTTACGTAACTACTTTTATGTGATGAGCTTCTTTGTAACAAGTACCATCATATTCTTTGTGTGTTATTGGTTTATGTATAAAAGTATCTATGGTAGCGGTTTCAAAAAATTCTTTAGTTACGCTGGTATGTTCTTCACATTCTTCTCAATAGCTATGGGCTTTTCACTCCACAATTCTATTGCCGTTTTAGAAGGTCATATTGGTAAGCGTAGCGAATTTGTACGCACACCTAAATTCAATATAAATACTCTTAAAGATTCTTGGAAAGGCAATAAATACTTACGTAAAAAAATATCGCCGCATGTTATTATAGAAGGGGGATTAATGGCTTATTTTGGCTTTGGCATGTATAGCGCATTCGTAGTTGGCGATCAAGGTGGTGATTTTGGACTTTTTCCTTTTCATTTGATGCTTTTTATAGGTTTTGGCTATGTGTTTTTTAAGTCTTTAAGTTCTAAGGCATAATATTCAGGAGTTGCATTATCTTTAATCAATGCTAATAAATTCAAGCTTATTTAAATATCAAAAGACACCATTATTGTGTCTTTTGATTAGTATTGTACTATATGCAAGTTTTGCATACAACTTGGTTCGTACTGAAGCTACAAAGCTTGTTTTGCTTTATATTTCTCTTTTTGTAATTGCTTATATTCTAAAAAAAACTGCTGGTTTTAATTTTGGTTTTCTAGTATTAGCTTCAGTAATCGTTCGGTTGGTATTTCTACCTGCCATCCCTAACTTATCGCAAGATTTTTATCGTTTTATTTGGGATGGACGTATGCTTTTTGAAGGCTATAATCCTTATCTCCATTTACCAGAATCATTTATTCAAAATGGAGAATTTCCAATTGCTCAAGCACAAGAACTGTATGATGGCATGGGTAAATTGAGTGCTTCTCATTTTACCAATTACCCACCAATTAATCAGTTGTGCTTCTATATCGGGGCATTATTTTCTGGAAAAAGTATAGCAGGAGCTGTGGTAACCATGCGCCTAATTATTATTGCTGCAGACATAGGTACTTTATACTTTGGAAAAAAGCTGTTAGAAGCTTTAAAGTTACCTTCAAGTCGTATTTGGTGGTATATACTTAATCCTTTTATTATAATAGAATTGACGGGCAATCTTCATTTTGAAGGCGTTATGATTTTCTTCCTTATTTGGAGTTTGTACTTATTGCATAATGGCAAATGGAAATGGGCTGCTGTGGTCTTGGCGTGCTCTATTTCGGTTAAGTTAATTCCGCTGATGTTTTTGCCTATATTTTATTGGTGGTTTACTTCAAAAGAAGGCAAGAACAAATGGATTCCTGAAAAAAGTGCAATCCTGAAATTAATAGGTTTTTATACTATAGTATTAGGGACAACTGTTATCTTATTCATTCCGTTCTTTTCTATGGAATTTGTGAATAATTATGCCGAAACTGTAGGCCTTTGGTTTAATAATTTTGAATTTAATGCCAGTATTTATTATCTGGCAAGAGAAATAGGATATGCCATTACAGGTTATAATGAAATTAAAATCATTGGCCGTATTCTTCCAATTGTTGCTTTATTGATAATTCTAGGATTTGCTTTCTTTAAAAAGAATTCAACCATACCTAAACTCACAAGTTCTATCCTCATTGCTTTTACCTGTTATTTGTTTTTAAGCACAACCGTACATCCATGGTATTTAGCAACATTGGTGGTATTGTGCGTGTTTACAAATTATAGATTCCCATTGGTTTGGAGCTTGGCTATTGTTCTAAGTTATTTGGCATATTTAAGTATTGGCACTGCGGACAAGTCAGAAAACCTTTGGATTATTGCCATAGAATATAGCATTGTGTTCTTTGTATTTGTTTGGGAAGTTATCCTAAGAAAAAAGATTTCGGTTTAACTTTTAGGATTGAGCGATAACTCAATAAAATACTATCTTTACTAAACCATAATCAACGATAACTCATCATTAGTTGAAACTAAAGTAAAGAGTCTTTAGTTTTGAGTAAAACAAAATATTAATTATGAAAAAAATTGCAACTTCACAAAACAGCACTTCTAACAAGGTATTATTGCTTATGGGCTTTTTATTTGTAGCCACATTTTTATGTAACCCATTACAGGCACAAAACAAATCAATTACAGTAAAAGGTATTGTTAATAGCGATATTGGTCCATTAGATGGTGTTAGCATCTATCTTAAAAATTCTAAAACGGGCACTGTCTCTAAAGCCGACGGTAGTTTTACATTTCCTTCGCAATTAAAAGCAGGAGATATCTTAATCTTTAGCTATTTGGGTTACGATAAGCAATCTATTGTTATCACAGAAACGTCTAGTTATTTAGATATTTTTATGAAAGAAGCGCCTATTGATGTACTAAGTGCCGTTAATAGCAACAAACGCTATAAGAGCAAACGTCCAAAAAAGAGCTAAATTTTCTGGATGAAATTTCGTTGTTTTTTTAGTGGACTATTCTTAGTTTGTGCATTACATAGTGAAGCACAAGCTTGGGATTTTGACCATATCAGTTTTAAAAAAGCCGATAGTCTTGCCATGGTAAACAAAGGTGCATCGTTAGACGATTTACCAAAATTGGTCTATAACCTTACCAATGGGCTAGAAACTGATGCTGAACGCTTTAGGTCTATCTATTTATGGGTTTGTACTAATGTTAAAAACGACTATGGGCTTTATGCAAAAAACAAGCGCAAGCGTAGGCGTTTTCAAGACGATAGTCTTAAGCTAGAAGCTTGGAATGACCGCTTTAAAAAACGAATTTTCAAAACCCTTCTCAAACGAAAACGAACCATTTGCACTGGCTATGCATATATGGTTAAAACTTTAAGTCAATTGGCTAATATAGATTGCGAAATCATTAACGGTTTTGCAAAAACAAGTTCTGGAAACCCTGAAGACCTCAGATATCCAAACCACAGTTGGAATGCAGTAAAACTTAATGACAAATGGTATCTCAGTGACCCAACTTGGTCAAGTGGTGTACAAGATATAGACAATGGTAGATTTAAGTTTGATTACAACGACGGTCTCTTTTTAGCACCACCAAAATTATTTGCCATTAACCATTTTCCGTTAGAAGCGCAATGGTTTTTATTTAATGACACACCGCCAATATTCACTGGGTTTTTAGAAGCACCTATTGTATATAACGAAGCTTACAAACTACTTGCTGGACATAAAACACCGCAAAAACTATACAATGAAGTACCTCGCAATTACACCCTAAATTTAGAATGTCTGCTAAAACCAAATATTAAACTGAAGACTATTACTCTAGAAATAGATGACGGTATCAGCAGTAAAATTATAGTGCCAGATAATTTTGTTTTAAAAAACCAAAAACTCTTTGTAAAACACATCCTTAAAAATTATGGCTTTTATGACATACACTTAAGCATAAACGACCAACTTGTGGCGAGTTATGTATTTAAAGTAAGACGATTTTCGGAGGAATAATTTCTGAATTCCGAAAAGATATAAGAACTAGTAAAAGGAAATCTTATCCCTAAATAAATGTAATAAAGACTATTTTAGTTGCCTTATAACTAGTTGTGTACAATGTGTAAAACGATATGCCTCCACTATTAAAATAATGTTGAATGAATAAATTAAACGGAAAAGAAAAAACGAGTCTATAACAACATATATCGTTCTTTGCTTAAAGATTTGCTTACTAATATCGTTATAGTTAAATATAAGACTCCTTCATTTTTACTATCTTTAATTCAATTCATCAAAGCTTGGATTTATGTATAAAAAGCCAGTGATATTTATCGTTTTTTTAAGCCTACTTACTGTTCAAAGTAATTCTCAGTCCTTAAACAACCTAGAAGCCATTAATAAAACTTGGGAGAAGTTTTATAAAGCTTTTGATGACTTAGATTATACCTTAATGGCAGATATACATTCAAAAAAATTAATACGCATATCCGGCGGAAATAGAATCACAGACTATAACACCTATATAAACAACTATAAGACTACTTTTAATAGAGCGAAAGAAAATAAGACTTCGAATACCATTTCTCTACGTTTTTTTGAAAGAATAAGCAATGATTCTACAGCCAGTGAAAGAGGCATCTATAAACTTACCAGAATTGAAAATGGTAAGGCGCCAAAATCATATTATGGGCAGTTTCATGTCATCTTTATAAAAGAAAATAATGCATGGAAAATACTAATGGATTATGATTCTAATGAGGGAAATACTATTGGAAAGAAAGATTACGCCAAAGCAAAGGACATAGAAGACTTTGATGATTTTATTAAAAATTAAGATTGATTATGATACATTACATTAAGAACATCATAGCTTGTATTTGCTTTATCCTTTTAGGTGTTAACTCCTATTCTCAAAACAACAACGAAGCAAAAGACTATTTTAATCAATATCTTAATAGCAAAGAACAGTTTAAGCTTATTGCTAAATCTTTACCAACGCTAGAGCAATGCCATACTGTATTTAAAAAAGAGTATGCAAAAAGCTACTATGAATTCATATCAACTCTAGATAAGGAAATTGATAGTGCGTTTTCAAAACTAGATTTCGAAAAACATAAAGACTGTAAAATTGAATCTGTAAGTACGAGTACTTTAAATTCTGAAAAGAATAGTTTTAATGGAGGCATGGATGAATTTCAACATGTTTTTAAACCCAATATTGTTTTCTATAGGGTGACGTATATCTTAGAGGACGGTTCGGAATCTTATAATAGCTTCTATAAGTATTTTGTAAATATTGATGGCAACTGGTTGTTTTTTGCTAATCCAGGCATTGTATTTAGAGAATAAATTAGAAATAGAATCCAAAACTACCAGTAATACCAAAACGTCTAGCATCTGGCAAATCCAAATAGTTTCCTCTAAAGTTAAAATCTATTCGTAAGACCTTAAAAATATTAGCAACACCAACACTATATTCATAATACACTCGAGAATCTGGTGCTCTTAATACAATCTCAGCTGGGTTTCCTGTAGTGCTTAACAGTCTATTTTCGTTAGACAGCTCTCCCCAAACTCCTCGCATTCCTAAAACAGCTCTTAGGTTATATTTTTTTAAGAATGGGATACGTGAAAACACACGGCCATTAAAATTGTGTTCTATATGTAAAGACGTATATGTATCTGTAACAAACTCATAAAAATCTAACTGTGGAAATGTATTATATATAGAAAAGAACGTTTGGTTACCTGGTACTACACTTAATAAGGCTAAAGGCACTTCACCAAAGGTTTTTCCAGCTTCTAAAGATGTTGTTAAACGTCCAAAGCCACCAACCTGCCAAGGTTGTACATATGAAAATTGCAGTTTTGTATAATCAAAATCACTATTTAAAAAGCCTTTATCACCACGACTTATTTGGGCAAATAATCGCGCAAAATTATCGTTCTTCTCTTTACGTTCTACACCAAAACCTGTCATCTGTCGTTTAGGATAATATGCTGCAGAAAGTCGTGTTTCAAACTGGTTAACTTCAGATGAAATACCACTAACCGCATCTGGGTCATTATAATCTAAACTAAATGTTGGAGACGCTGAGCGTAATTCACGATAACTTCCATCTAAACGCAATACAAAATTACGTAGTGGCTCTATCGAAAAACCAAGATTGGTAAGGTTAATATTGGTCAATTTATCATTCGCGCCAGTACCAATAACTGATGATGAAGCTAAGCTTCGACCAAGAACGTCTGTTGAACTTGTGAGGCTCGCTCCTATTTGTTCGACATCTCGTCGGTTTCCTCCAAAAATAGTGAGACGACTCTTTTTATCAAGCAGCCATTTTCCTGAAATACCATATTTAAATTTATCATCTCTAAATCCATAAGCTAAAAAGCCTTCTAACCGCCATAAATCATTAGGTCCAAAATAAGTACGACCACCAGCTCGCAATCGCAGACCTTCTACATCATTAAATCCAAAAGTTGAAAATATAGGACCATAATCAAGGTTTAAACTCGGAAACTCTATGTAACCAGAAGCCAAAATGCTTCCTAAATTATATAACCTTTTAAACTTCTTAACGGTTTTGAGCGTATCTAACATTTTGTAGACCCCTTTTTCATCTTTATTTAGCGCTTCTAACCTATTCTTCTGCCAAAAATCTTCTTCACGATTGTATACATCTGCATCATAGTTGTACACAACCTTATCGTAATACTTGGGGTCTTTAGATTCATCAAATTTATAATTATCGTAGAGTGTCGTTCGCTTTCCGTAAACACCTCTAGATTTTTCCTTTTTATTTAATGCAAAATCAGACAGAAAATAATCACGCTTAATCAAGAATAGAGAATCATTAAGTACATCAAACTCTTGCTCGATGTAGATTTCTTTTACCCAGTTAATATTTGCACTTTTGGAAGCTTGAAGATTAATCTCTTTAATAGCATAAGTAGAATCGTTTACCCAAAAATCACCTTTAAAGGTCAATTCATTTTTTCGTCTTGGGTAATAAATAATATTATAGCACCATTTGTTATCAATGAATGCGCTATCGGAAAGCACATAATTATAAGTTTGAACGCCTGTTCTACTCAATGGACTTACAAAACTCTTATCGAAGAATTTAAGGTAGTTATCATAGACATTATACTCGGAATATAAATCGTCAATAAAATCTATAATAACCTGATTATTACTAAATCCAGAATTTTTATTTCCTATTAAATCTTCACGCTTTTTACCTAGCTCATTATCTCCAGAAATCTTTTTTACAGATTCATTTAAAAAAATTGGCAAATATGTTTTACCGGTAACTCGTGAGGTATCTACTTCTTCAAAAACAAACTCCATACCTCTAAAAAGTTTACTTTTTATAAGCGCACTATCAATGGTGTTTAAATCAAATTCAACTTTTTCGTATTGGTCGTATTCGTATTGTTTAAATTGCTTTAAACCATTTTGACGTTTACGCTCCCAAATTTTTTGAAGTATAGCAATAGCTGGATTTTCAGACGCTTTTTTAGATTGTTTCCCAGTAACTATAACTACGGCATCAAGAGCTGCAGCTTCTTCTTTTAGGGTGAATTTCAAATCATAATTAACACGTTTTGGTAATTGGTAGCTCAATATTTCGTAACCTAGAAAAGAGACTTCTATAGTATTCCAAGTTTCATCAGATTCTAAATAGAATTTACCATTTTCATTAGTTGTAGTACCAATTGTTGAACCTTTAAAGATGACACTAGCGTATGCAACAGGTTCATTATATTCATCAAAAACGTAACCGCTAACTTTTGTCTGTGCCAGTACAAAAGCAGAATTTAAGATTACAATAAGTAGGAGTAGTTTATGCTTCATATCAAAAAAACTTCATCAACTATTGTGCTAAACTTAAATTACAATAGAAGATGAAATTTATTTAACGCAGAAATCTGCAATTTATTTATTTGTACATTACTTTTTTCACGGCTTTTACAACATCTGTATGATTTGGTAACCATTCTGCTAATAAAACTGGTGAATATGGTGCCGGCGTATCTGCCGTATTTATTTTTACAATAGGTGCATCTAAGTAATCAAAAGCTTCAGATTGCACTAAATATGTAATCTCTGTTGCTACGTTACCAAATGGCCAAGCTTCTTCCAAAATTACTAAACGATTCGTTTTCTTAACAGATTCTAAAACTGCTTTTCTGTCCATTGGGCGTACAGTTCGTAAATCTATAATCTCACAAGAAATACCTTCTTTCTCTAGTTCATCAGCAGCTTTATAAGCTTCTTTTATAATCTTCCCAAAAGACACAATAGTAACATCTGTACCTTCACGCTTAATCTCAGCAACACCTATCGGGATTGTGTATTCGCCTTCTGGCACTTCGCCTTTATCGCCATACATCTGCTCACTTTCCATAAAAATAACTGGGTCATCATCTCTAATTGCAGATTTTAATAAGCCTTTTGCATCATAAGGATTTGATGGCACCACTACTTTAAGACCTGGTGTGTTTGCAAACCAGTTTTCAAAAGCTTGTGAGTGTGTCGCTGCTAGTTGACCTGCAGAAGCCGTTGGACCTCTAAATACAATTGGGCATTTAAACTGTCCACCAGACATCTGTCTAATCTTTGCAGCGTTATTTATTATTTGGTCGATACCAACTAGAGAGAAGTTAAATGTCATATACTCAACAATCGGTCTATTACCAGTCATTGTAGACCCAATTGCTATTCCTGCAAAACCAAGCTCCGCAATTGGTGTGTCAATAACGCGCTTAGCTCCAAACTCGTCAAGCATACCTTTTGAGGCTTTATAAGCTCCATTATATTCTGCTACTTCCTCTCCCATTAGGTAAATGCTTTCGTCTCTGCGCATTTCTTCGCTCATGGCTTCGGCAATTGCTTCTCTAAATTGAATCGTCTTCATCTTTGTAGTTTTAATCGAAGAGCAAAAATAGGAATAATGAAAAACTATATAATTGAAATTTTCTTAAAATTTATTATGCACGCATAGTAAATATTTGAAAAAAAGTATCTATCTTCGTAACCGCTTAATTGTAGATGGTTTTTACACTTAAAACCCTATAAAATAAAGTGTTTAAATAGAAGTTACGATAACGTTATCGTTAATAAAATCATATTATTTAAAAGATAAAAGAAGACTTATGAAGATTTTAGTATGTATTAGTCATGTACCAGATACGACATCAAAAATTAACTTCACAGATGGTGATACTAAGTTTGATACTAATGGTGTACAATATGTAATTAACCCAAATGATGAGTTTGGTTTAACGCGTGCGATGTGGTTTAAAGAAAAACAAGGCGCATCTGTAGATGTTGTAAATGTTGGAGGATCAGAAACAGAACCTACATTGCGTAAAGCATTAGCAATTGGTGCTGATTCTGCAATACGTGTTAACACTGAAGCTAAAGATGGTTTTGCTGTTGCAAAAGAACTAGCAAAAGTGGTTACAGATGGTGGCTACGATTTAGTTATTGCTGGTAGAGAATCTATTGATTATAATGGAGGCATGGTTCCAGGAATGCTTTCTGGTTTAATTGGCGCTAACTTTGTAGCCAATTGCATTGGTCTTGAAGTTGATGGCACAAATGCTAAGGCTGTAAGAGAAATTGATGGAGGAAAAGAAACAGTAAACACATCTCTTCCATTAGTAATTGGTGGACAAAAGGGATTGGTTGAAGAAAGTGATTTACGTATACCAAACATGAGAGGTATTATGATGGCGCGTAAAAAACCATTAAATGTTGTTGAACCGGCTGGCGCAAACAATGAAACCTCAGCAAACAGTTTTGAAAAACCAGCGCCTAAAGGTGCTGTGAAATTAGTAGATGCAGATAATATAGATGAATTAATAAACTTACTTCACAACGAAGCGAAGGTAATCTAACCTTTAATCGAATAAGTTTATAACCATTTAAAAAAGAAAATATGTCAGTTTTAGTATATACAGAATCAGAAAACGGAAAATTAAAAAAAGCAGCTTTAGAGTGTGTGTCTTACGCCAAAGCAATAGCAGATGAAATGGGAACTAGCGTTACAGCAGTTTCTATTAACGCAAATGACACTGATGTTTTAGGAAATTATGGTGCTTCGAAAGTTCTTAATGTCAATAACGACGCACTTAACACTTTTAACGCCAAACAATATGCTTCAGTAATTGAGCAAGCTGCAAAGCAAGAAGGTACTACTGTCGCAGTGGTAAGTTCTAGTGCAGATAGCAAATACTTAGCACCATTATTAGCCGTAGGTTTAGAAGCAGGATATGTTTCTAACGTCGTTGAGAAACCATCAAACTTATCGCCTTTTACAGTAAAGCGTACGGCTTTTACAAATAAAGCTTTTGCAAATACAGAAATTAGCACTAACACTAAATTAATAGGTTTATCTAATAATTCTTTTGGTATAGTTGAATCTGGAGGTTCAGCTTCAGTAGAAGATTTTTCACCTTCTATTGCAGATTCTGGAGTTTCAGTAGAATCAGTAGATAAAGCCGTTGGAAAAGTTACAATAGCTGATGCAGAAGTTGTAGTATCTGGTGGTCGTGGATTAAAAGGTCCAGAAAATTGGGGATTAGTAGAAAATCTTGCTGAAGTTTTAGGTGCAGCCACTGCGTGTTCTAAACCAGTATCAGATTTAGGTTGGAGGTCTCATAGTGAGCATGTAGGGCAAACAGGAAAACCTGTTGCTACAAACTTATATATTGCTATTGGTATTTCTGGAGCTATTCAGCATTTAGCAGGTATTAGTGCCTCGAAAGTAAAAGTAGTCATCAACACAGATCCGGAAGCGCCTTTCTTTAAGGCTGCAGATTATGGAATTGTTGGTGATGCATTTGAAGTTGTTCCAGTTTTAACAGAAAAACTAAAAGCTTTCAAAGCGCAAAACGCTTAATTATTCTTTTGAAATTATAATAAATGAACCGTTTAGATTTGATTGGCAGTTGCTAAAGTCAAAATTTAAACGGTTCTTTGTGTTTCATAACACTTCGGAAATAAGTCATATTTTAAAGTGTTATAAAACGAAATTATTCGGATTTTAATTCGAAATATTTAAAATCTCGATTAACGAGTAAATTATGAGTTTAGTACGTTTAAACATAAAAGGCATATCGTATAGCCAAACCCAAAATGGTGCATATGCTTTAATATTAAATGAGGTGGATGGTGATAGAAAACTACCAATAGTTATTGGTGCTTTTGAAGCCCAATCTATCGCTATTGCTCTAGAAAAAGAGATTCGTCCACCACGCCCACTCACTCATGATTTATTTAAAAACTTCTCTGATCGTTTTGAAATTGTTGTAAAGCAAGTGATTATCCATAAGTTGGTGGATGGTGTTTTTTACTCAAGTCTTATTTGCGAACGTGATAATATAGAAGAAATCATTGATGCACGTACAAGTGATGCCATTGCCTTAGCTTTACGTTTTCAAGCTCCGATTTTTACATACAAAAACATCTTAGACAAAGCCGGGATTTATCTTAAAGTCAATCCAAAAAAGGATGAACAAGATGAAGACAGTATTTTAATGGATGAACTTATTGCCGAAGAAATTGAAACCACTGCCTTTGGCGATGATATATATAAAGAAAAGTCATTAGAAGAATTGCATACACTTTTAGATGAAGCTGTAGCTAATGAAGATTATGAAGTTGCAGCAAAGATTAGAGACGAAATTTCTAAACGTTAATCCCACTCACATGAAACATTTTTTACTAGCTATTACAGCTATTTTTTTTGGACTAACTATTAATGCGCAGGAAATTGAGAAAACAACTGATTCTATAAGCATTCATGGTATAGAAAAAATCAACCCAATCAATGTAGTCGAGGTAATAGATTATAAAATCAATGATTGGCAACTATATGAATATACTATCTATGAAAAATACCCAGATAGCATTCAACAAAAAAAAGAGTTTACTAGAGGAAAAGAATTTATAAACCTTGGAAAAAACGGAGAATACGTTTCAATTTTGAATAACACCTTCAAAAAGGGTATTTGGCTTCAAAACAATAGCCTCCTAGTTTTTAAACAAAAAGTTCCTACAACTGTTGATGTATATTATGAGATTACAAAACAAGATTCTAACATATTAGAATTAAAAAACGGAAACGAAGTTCTAACATACGTTTCATCAGATCATCCAAACTTTCTGCCAAAGGAAGAAGTTCAAGATATTATAATCCAAAGTGAAGGCTTCTCTTTAACAAGCTTATGGCGAGGCGTTCTTGGTATGATTACATTAATTTTTATTGCCTTTTTATTTAGTAGTAATCGTAGAGCCATAAATTGGAAAACAGTTGGTATTGGCTTAGTGTTTCAGCTTATAATTGCTATTGGTGTACTTAAAGTTGGGTTTGTAAAAACAATCTTTGAAAGTATTGGTCAGGTATTCATTAATATATTAGATTTTACAAGAGCTGGTAGTGAGTTTTTATTTAGTGGAGTTATGGATGTTAATTCTTATGGATTCATCTTTGCATTCCAAGTACTACCAACCATATTATTCTTCTCAGCTCTAACTTCTGTGCTATTCTATTTAGGGATTATTCAAAAAGTAGTCAAAGCATTTGGATGGTTATTATCTAAACTTCTTAAAATATCTGGAGCAGAAAGTTTATCTGTTGCCGGTAATATTTTCTTAGGGCAGACCGAAGCACCATTATTAATAAAGGCTTATTTAGAAAAAATGAATAAGTCTGAAATATTACTGGTAATGATTGGCGGTATGGCAACCGTTGCAGGAGCTGTTTTAGCAGCATACATCGGGTTTTTAGGAGGTGACGATCCAGCGTTGCGTTTAGTATATGCAAAGCACTTACTAGCAGCATCAGTAATGGCGGCGCCAGGTGCTATTGTGATTTCAAAAATATTATATCCTCAAACTGAAAGCATAAATACAGAAGTAAAAGTCTCTCAAGAAAAAATTGGAGCAAATATTCTAGATGCTATTTCTAATGGTACAACCGAAGGTTTAAAATTAGCCGTAAATGTTGGTGCCATGTTACTCGTTTTTGTGGCTTTCATCGCTATGATAAACGGTGTTTTAGGTTGGGTCGGTGATGTCACTACCATTAATGAATGGGTTATGGCTAATACACCATATCAAACATTATCTCTAGAACTTATTCTTGGATACACTTTTGCACCATTAATGTGGCTTATTGGTGTTTCTTCTGAAGATATGGCGCTTATGGGTCAGCTTTTAGGAGTCAAGTTAGCAGCAAGTGAATTTATAGGTTACATCCAATTAGCAGATTTAAAAAACGTCGCCAACGCTACACATTTAAATTATAACAAATCGGTAATCATGGCCACATACATGCTTTGTGGTTTTGCCAACTTTGCTTCTATTGGCATACAAATCGGTGGTATTGGTTCATTAGCACCAGGACAACGCAAGCAATTATCAAAATTTGGAATGAAAGCCCTTATTGGTGGTACAATCGCCTCGTTAATTTCTGCAACTATTGCCGGTATGATTATTGGCTAGTTTTAGTTAATAACTTTTTATATCATTAAAAGTCTTAAACTTTATCGTTTGAGGCTTTTTTTTATTTTTATCATCGAATGATTTTGTCATTCTGAGCGCAGTCGAAGAATCTAAAATTCGCTGCTTTTATTAATTTAATGAGATTCCCATTTTCGTGGGAAATGAATATGAAGCAATATCACGATTTAGTTAAACATGTTTTAGCTGAAGGCAACGAAAAAGGAGACCGAACAGGAACAGGAACCAAAAGTGTTTTTGGTTACCAAATGCGTTTTAATTTAAGTGAAGGTTTCCCTATGGTAACTACAAAAAAATTACACCTTAAATCTATTATATACGAACTACTTTGGTTCTTAAAAGGTGATACAAACATCAACTATCTTACTGAAAATGGCGTGCGTATCTGGAATGATTGGGCCGATGAAAATGGAGATTTAGGACCAGTTTACGGTCACCAATGGCGTAACTGGAACGATGACGAGATTGACCAAATTAAAGATGTTATTAAAACTCTAAAGAGTAGTCCAAATAGCAGACGTATGATGGTTTCCGCATGGAATCCTTCTGTAATGCCAGACACATCAAAATCTTTTTCGGATAATGTAGCAAATGGTAAAGCAGCACTTCCACCATGTCATGCATTCTTTCAGTTTTATGTAGCAGATGGCAAATTATCGTGTCAATTGTATCAGCGTAGTGCCGATATCTTTTTAGGTGTACCTTTTAATATTGCGTCCTATGCATTATTTACAATGATGATGGCGCAAGTATGCGGTTACCAACCAGGCGATTTTATTCACACGTTTGGCGACGCACATATTTACAACAATCATATGGAGCAATTAGAATTACAATTGTCTCGTGATTGCAGACCATTACCAAAAATGGTTTTAAACCCAGAGGTTAAAGATATTTTTGACTTCGATTTTGAAGATTTCACTTTAGTAGATTACAATCCGCATCCGCATATCAAGGGTGCTGTTGCTGTTTAATAATTAGTATATTTAGAAAAAATAGCTACATGTTTGGAAAAAAGAAACAGACACCTTCAATAGATAAAGATCAGCTTGAGCTTATTGAAAATGCACAAAAACGCATCAAGCAAAAGAAAAGACTTTATATCCATTTTGTGGTTTTCTTAATTGGAGCTGTCTTCTTAATTATTGCCAATACTGTTTTAGGCATTGGCGAAGACTTTAAAATAGCTGGAATTAACTGGTTTGTTTATGCTATCCTGGCTTGGTTATTTTTATTTATCTATCATTTTGTTAATGTGTTTATCACTAATAAGTTTATGAGTAAAGACTGGGAAAAACAACAGTTAGATAGACTTGTTGCAAAACAGCAACAACGTATTAATAAACTCGAAGCTGATCTTATTAAAGATGATAATAAAATTGTAAAAGTTGAGGTCCCAGAAAAAGTAAAAACAACGACTAAAACAACAGAAAACAAGAGCAATACTGAACTTACCATAATTGTAGCCGCTGGCGAAAACAATGCCATTGGCAAGGATAATAATCTCATCTGGCATTTAAGCGATGACCTAAAACGATTTAAGCATTTAACTGATGCGCATCATATTATTATGGGACGCAAAACCTTTGAGAGTTTCCCTAAGCCATTACCAAATAGAATACATGTTGTCATTACTAGACAAAAAGACTACAAAGCTCCAGAAGGTGTTATTGTTGTTAATTCCATGACAGATGCATTAGATGCAGCTCGTAAAGACGACAACCCATTTATAATTGGAGGTGGTGAAATATACAAACAAGCCATGCCATTGGCTAGTAAAATAGAAATCACAAGAGTACATACCACTTTTGATGATGCAGACACTTTTTTTCCTAAGATAAACGATTCTGTTTGGGCAGAAGTTAGCAGAACGACACATGGTGCCGACGAAAAACATGCACATGCCTTTTCGTTTATCACCTATGAGAGACGGTAATTTTTTTATTTGATATCAATATCTCCATTTTGAGATATTGATTTAAATAGTTGTTAGTTAAATCTTTGTAATATAAATAAAGGGGCATATATTAAAACTCTATGAAACATTATACTACAACTCTGCTCTTTATGCTAAGCATATCTATATCATTAGCCCAAGAACTTAATGTCCCTGATACGTATTTCCCAGAGCCAGAAGACCCACTTCATTTTGTATTTGAAAAATATGGTTTAAATCGTCTCGATAACTTAAATGGAAATATCAAAACCATAACTATTACTCAAAATTCAAATTTCGGTGATGATAAATATTATCAATATACTAAAACGCATCACTTTAATTCAAATAAAAAACGTACTATATCTACCTACCATACCATCGTTCACGATTGTTGCGGAGAAGAGTTAGAAAATAAATTAGATACTATATATCCTAATAAAAAACTTAAAATCACTAAAATAAATAATCATATTATAGAAACTATTAATGCTAATGAAGGTGACTTAAAAACCAAATATCACATGTCTAATGGCAAGCTTACTCACACCATTACAAAAGACAACGAAACCTATTTTAGGTATAGCGAAATGGACAACCGTATCTCTCGTGAAGGCTACCATTTAGTCAAAGGCTATCGCGGTGAAGATGGCGAAGAAGAATACACCCGCTATAAATACAATAGCTTTATAGAAAACGGTTATTACAACGCTATAGGTCAACTTAACAAAGTGAAAAAGGTGTTTTATGAACATTACTTTGATACTTACGGAGAAAACAAAACAACCTACGTTTATAATAATAAAGGTCAACTGTCTCAACGCACAGAAAAATCGGCGACATATCTTGTAAAAAACTTTGACCCTACAAAAGCGATATTAGATCAAGAATGGGTTGGTAAAACCATTGAAGAGCAAAGCTTTTTAACCTACACTTTTGACTATGACTATAAAGATAGACTCAAAACATACAGCTTGTCAGATGAAATTTCTACATCACATTACAAAATCTCATACGCTAAAGAATCTATTAAAATAGAATATGTAGCATTTGTTGGTACTAAAAAGGAAATCCTAATCGAAAAACACATCATCTCATTAGACGCTAAAGGTAATCCGACTTCATTAAAAATGACTAGTCTAAATGTAGACAACCAATGGATTGAAAACAAGATAGACGAGTTAAAAATAACTTACCAATATTATAATAATTAATCATGGAAGAACAAGCATCGCACATGGTCGTGAATTGGCTTTATGTCGAAAACCAAGAAATTCTTGTTGGAGTAACTGACAATGACCGATGGGAAATGGATACTGCCGATGGCATGTCTGGTGCAGATGCCGCTACTCTAGCTTTTGTTACCATAAATGATGATGGCAAAACCGCGCCCGTTGAAAAAGCTGGATTTCATTGTTGGCCAGGAAATATAGACAGAAAACTAGCAATGTCAAGTATTTACGAGCTTTTTGAAATTGCTTGGGAAATAAAAAACAATAATATGGAGCACGAAGAAGCCCGAGAAAAATTCTTTGGTAAAGCTATACTATAATTTTCTATTGCTTAGGCAACCATTCTTTAGCATTTAACGTCTTTATGAGTATAGATTCTTTTTTATAAATTGAATCAAAAATTAGTCGACTATGTAACACATATAAAAAATGGTCGTCTTACTAAAAACTATCAATCAAAAAACTCCAACTAATGAGCACACTCAAAATCTCTAATTTGTCAAAAACATACGCTAATGGTGTAAAAGCATTAGATGATGTTAGTCTAGAACTCGAAAATGGAATGTTTGGTCTTTTAGGACCAAATGGCGCAGGAAAATCATCACTCATGCGTACTCTTGCTACATTGCAAGAAGCAGATTCCGGTACCGCTTCATTAGACGATATAGACATCTTAAATCAGCCTGCAGAATTACGTAAAGTATTAGGGTATTTACCTCAAGAATTTGGCGTATATCCTCGTATTACTGCTGAGCAATTACTAAATCATATTGCAGTCTTAAAAGGCATTACTAATCCTAAAGAACGAAAGTTGTTAGTAAGATATTTGTTAGATAAAGTCAACTTATTTGATAAAAGAAATAAATCTGTAAAAGGGTTTTCTGGCGGTATGAAACAACGTGTTGGTATTGCACAAGCCTTAATTGGTAATCCAAAATTAATTATAGTAGATGAGCCTACTGCTGGTTTAGACCCAGGAGAACGTAATCGTTTTTACAATCTTTTGGCAGATGTTGGTAAAGAGGTTATTGTAATTTTATCTACGCATATTGTTGACGATGTACGTGAGTTATGTACAAAAATGGCAATTATGAATCTTGGTGAAATTGTTTATCACGGTTCACCTCAGACAGCAATTGATGATTTAAAGAGTAAAGTCTATCAAAAAATAGTCGATAGAGACCAACTTGAAGATTACGCTAGAGACTACAAAATTATCTCAAACAAAATGGTTGGTGGACAACCACTAATACATGTATTTAGTGAAGACCATCCGCAAAATGGTTTTGAACAAGTAACTCCAAATCTGGAGGATGTTTTCTTTTCAAAAATTAATACGGCAAACGTACTTGTTTAATCTTCATTAATCTTTTTATCATGTTTAAAACATTTTTTCTTTCGGAATTAAAGTATACACTCAAACAACCTATGGTGTATATTTTCATGTTCATTTTAGGCTTATTGGAGTTTTTTGCCACAGTGAGCGACAACGTACAAGTTGGTGGGGCTATTGGTAATGTTTACAGAAACTCTCCTTATACTCTTACCATTCACGTTACCATATTCAGCATTTTTAGTTTATTAATGGCTGCTGCATTTTTTAATAATGCTGCTTTAAGAGACCATAATAACGAGTTTAACGAAATACTCTTTACAACACCATTAAGCAAACCTGGCTATTTCTTCGGTCGTTTTTTAGGAGCGCTTTTTATATCTACGTTGCCATTAGTTGGTGTTTTTATAGGTATGCTATTAGGAACTTCACTCAATTCTATTTTCGATTGGATTGACCCAGAACGTTTTGGAGCTTTTAATTTTGAAATGTTTCTAAACAATTATTTGCTATTCGTTTTGCCAAATATGTTTTTAGCGGGCACGGTGATTTTTGCTATGGCAAACAAATGGAAAAGCACAGTGATTTCTTTTGTTGGAGGCTTGGTAATTATCGTCGCTTATATTATCGCAGGCTCTTTTTCTTCAGATGTAGATAACGAAACTATAGCTGCTTTGACAGATATGTTTGGTATCAATACCTACCAGATAGAAACCAAATATTATACACCAGTTGAAAAAAACACCATCAGCCCTGGATTTTCTGGCTTATTATTTATGAATCGTTTAATTTGGGTTTCTGTTGGTCTTATTGTTTTAGTGCTATCCTATTTCAGTTTTTCTTTTAAGCAAAAGAATAAAAAAATTAAAAAAGCAAAAGTAAAAGCTTCAAAAACTGAAACTGTTTTTTCTTTACCAAAACTAAATCCTTCATTTACTGGCGCAACAAATTGGCAACAGTTTAAAAGCTTCTTCTACACTAACTTTTTAAGTATTATTAAGAGTGTTACGTTTAAGATATTGTTCTTATTCTGTATTATTATTCTGGTCGCAGATCTTTCAGGTGGCTTTGAATATTTTGGCCTACAATCGTATCCTGTGACGTATAAACTTATTGATTCTATCGAGGGTAATACAAAAGTATTTCTAGTTATAATTACTATATTTTTTAGTGGCGAATTGATTTGGAGAGATAGAGATTACAAAATCAATGAAGTTATTGATGCTACGGCGCATACATCTTTCATCTCAATGGCGGCTAAATCCCTTTCATTATTAAGTACTGTTGTTATTCTCAATTTCTTTTTTATTGCTATAGGAATTATTTATCAGTTACTAAACGGCTATACTCGCATTGAAATAGATGTTTATCTTTTAGATTTTTTCTACAGCAATCTACCATTATTCATTATATTCTCTGGAATAACGATATTAGTGCAAGTACTATCTAGCAATAAATATATTGGGTACTTTATTGCTGTATTAATTCTTTTTGTTTTTGAAATTATTCTAAGCATTTTAGACGTTAGTTCTAATATGTTAGATATTGCAAATGGCCCTTCATTAACATACTCAGATATGAATCGTTTTGACCTTGGGCTTAAAGCAGTCCTTTGGTTTAATTTATATTGGGTATTATTAGCCATTTTAGCAGTAATGATTGCTGGTGCTTTATGGAATAGAGGTTCTAAAAATTCACTTTTAAGCCGAATTAAAACTGCACGTAGAGAAGTCCCTAAAAGTTATAGAGTCTCAATTATTGCTACTGCTATGGCATGGATTAGTGTCGCTGCTTTTGTATACTACAATACACAAGTATTAAACACTTACGATTCTGGAGACACTAGAGAACAACTTGCTGCTGATTATGAAAAAAAATACAGCAAGTACAGAGGCATGGCGACTCCTAAAGTAACGGATTCGAGATATTTTATCGATATTTTTCCTAATAAAAGAGACATCCATATCAAAGCCGAGTTAGAAATGACAAACGCCACTGACCAGCCTATTGACTCGATTCATATTTATAACAATCGAGATTGGAATACGAATCTAAAAATGTCAAATGCCAAATCCGTTTATAAAGACGACACGTATTTATTCACTATTTATAAGCTTTCGCCGGCACTCCAACCTGGAGAAAAGATGACGCTAACCTTGGATAGCAAATACATTACTAAAGGTTTTAAAAATGGTCGTGGAAGTACTATTGTCGTTAAAAACGGAAGCTTCTTTAATAATGGAGATTTTTTACCAACAATTGGTTACAATAGTGGTTACGAAATTAATGACAAAAACACACGTAAAAAGTATGATCTTCCTGAAAAGGAAAGAACTCCCGAGTTAACACCAGGAGTTACGGACTTGCATATGGGTAATTATTTATCTGGCAAACAAGGGGATTTTATAAATGTTGAAACTGTCATCTCTACCATAAATAGCCAAACCGCTATTGCTCCTGGCTCATTATTAAAAAAATGGGAGGAAAATGGACGAACTTATTTTCACTACAAAACAGATACACCGTCATTAAATTTCTATTCATTTATGTCAGCTGAATATGAAATTGCGACTCGCAAATGGAATGGTATTGATATTGAAATTTATCATGACGAAAAGCATACTATAAACATAGATATGATGCTAGATGCTGTTGAGCGTTCGTTAAAATACTACACTAAGAATTTTGGCCCTTACTATCATAAACAAGCTCGAATCATTGAGTTTCCGAGATATGCAAATTTTGCACAAGCCTTTCCGGGCACCATGCCTTATGCCGAATCTTTTGGTTTTATAATTAATCTTGAAGATGAAACAGAAAATAATGTTATTGACTTTGTTATAGCACATGAGATGGGGCACCAATGGTGGGCGCATCAACTTATTGGTGCCGAAATGCAAGGTGGTACAATGTTAAGTGAAAGTTTTTCTCAATATTCTGCAAATGTAACCATGAAGAACATTGCTAAGACTCCTATGAAAATGCGTAAGTTTCTAAAGTATGACCATGACAGGTATTTATCCGGGCGCAGTAGCGAGCGTATTAAAGAACTACCACTTTATAAGGTAGAGAACCAAGCTTATATACATTACGGAAAAGGAGGTGCTATTATGTATGCACTCCAAGATTATATTGGCGAAGATAAAGTGAATAACGCCATGAAAAGCTTTTTGGAAGAGTACCGTTACAATGCACCACCATATCCAAGTACTCATGATTTTCTGCGTCATTTAGAACCTCAAGTTCCTGACTCATTGAGTTATATTGTAAAAGATTGGTTTAAAGAAATAACACTTTACGACAATCGTCTTAAAGAAGCGACTTACAAAAAGTTAGACAATGGTAAGTATCAAGTAAAATTGGATATTGAAACCTATAAAATAAAGTCCGATAGTTTAGGAAATGAAACTCGTGTTTCTATGAACGATTGGATAGATGTTGGTTTCTTTATGGATAATGATGAAGAACAATTGTATGAACAAAAACGTTTAAAATTCAACAAAGATAAATCCACTCTAACTATTGAACTAGATTCACTACCTACCAAAGCCGCGATAGACCCTAGACACATTTTAATAGATCGTGTTTTCAACGACAATATTAAAAGCTTAAGTTTAGAAGACTAAAAACGCATTTGAATAAAAATTCAAAACACCTTAGGTATTAGTTTAGCTAAGGTGTTTTCTTTTAATTAGTTTTGCAGCATGGTTAAAGCCTTTCAACTTCGTTTAAATTTACATCAAGAAGGAAAATCTGATGGTTTACTTAACAAAGCAGCTTACGATTTAGATATTGACAAATCGAAAATTCATGGTATTAAAATTTTACGAAAATCTATAGATGCTCGTAAAAAAAATATCATGTTTAATTACAAAGTTGAGGTTTATATCAACGAACCCATGCCGGTAACCTCAGATTACAGCTTTGACTATAAAAGTGTATCTAATGCAAAACCCATTCATATAATTGGTTTTGGTCCTGCTGGTATGTGGGCAGCATTACGTTGTATTGAGTTAGGTTTTAAACCCATAGTTTTAGAACGTGGCAAAAATGTACAAGACCGTCGCCGTGATTTAAAAGCGATTAACCAAGACCATTTTGTAAACGAAGATTCTAACTACTGCTTTGGTGAAGGTGGTGCTGGTACGTATAGTGATGGTAAATTATACACGAGAAGTCTTAAACGTGGCGATGTCCGTCGTATTTTCGAAAACCTTGTTTTTCATGGTGCAACGGATCAAATCTTAGTCGATGCACATCCGCATATAGGCACAAATAAGTTACCTAAAGTCGTTCAGAATATTAGAGAAACTATTCTAGAGTTTGGCGGCGAAGTACATTTTGAATCTAGAGTTACAGATTTTAAAATGAAGGATAACAAAATTGTTAGTATTCAGCTTCAAAATGAAAAAGAATTAGATGTCGACAAAGTCATTTTAGCTACTGGCCATTCTGCAAGAGATATTTTCTATTTATTGAATGATAAGAATATTGCTCTAAAAGCAAAGTCTTTTGCCATGGGTGTAAGAGTTGAGCATCCACAACAAATTATAGATGGTATCCAATACTATTGTTCAGGAGAACCAAGAAATGAACTTTTACCGGCAGCAGCATATAGTTTGGTACAACAAGTAAATCATCGTGGTGTGTATTCATTTTGCATGTGTCCTGGCGGATTTATTGTTCCTGCAGCGACTGCAAATGGCGAAGTTGTAGTTAATGGCATGTCACCTTCAAAACGAAATAATAAGTATGCCAACTCTGGTATTGTTGTAGAGATAAATGCCGAACGTGACTTATACAAATACGAAAAATTCGGTGCATTAAAGGCTTTAGAATATCAAAAGAATTTAGAACGCTTAGCTTTCACTGCTGGTGGTCGCACCCAAACTGCACCAGCGCAGCGATTAACCGATTTTGTCGAAGGCAAACTATCTTCAGATTTAAATGACACCTCATATCAACCTGGACTTAATTCATCGCCATTACATTCTTTATTCCCTAAATTAATTGGTAATTCATTACGAAAAGGCTTTAAAGCTTTTGGAGAAAAAATGAAAGGGTTTTACACCGCTGAAGCTAACATTATTGGTGTCGAATCTAGAACTTCTTCACCAGTAAATATTCCTAGAACAGAAACTTTAGAACATCCTGAAATTTCTAATCTTTTTCCTTGTGGTGAAGGTGGCGGATATGCTGGTGGAATCATTTCTGCAGCTATGGATGGCGAACGTTGTGCGGAAGCAGCTTGTACCTAAATAATTAAGAATATTTATACTATTTTTGCACCACTAATTTGAAATTATAATGAACGCATATATATTCCCTGGACAAGGTGCTCAATTCTCAGGAATGGGATTAGACCTTTATGAAAATTCACCTCTAGCTCAAGAGCTTTTTGAAAAAGCAAATGACATTCTTGATTTTTCTATCACAGATATCATGTTTGAAGGCTCAGCTGAAGATTTAAAACAAACTAAAGTTACGCAACCTGCTATTTTTTTACATTCTGTAATTTTAGCAAAAACGCTCGGAGACAATTTTAAACCAGATATGGTTGCTGGACATTCTTTAGGGGAGTTTTCTGCACTTGTTGCTGCTGGAGCATTAACGTTTGAAGATGGCTTAAGGTTAGTTTCTCAACGTGCTCAAGCCATGCAAAAAGCTTGTGAGATTCAGCCAAGTACAATGGCTGCTGTTTTAGGTTTGGATGATGATATTGTAGAAAAAATATGTGCTACAACAGAAGGCGTTGTGGTTGCTGCAAACTATAATTGCCCAGGTCAATTAGTTATTTCGGGTGAAGTTGAAGCTATTAACAAAGCTTGTGAAGCTTTAAAGAAAGAAGGTGCAAGACGTGCATTGGTATTACCAGTTGGTGGTGCATTCCACTCACCAATGATGGAGCCAGCTCGTGAAGAGTTAGCTGCTGCAATTGAGAACACTACTTTTAGCAAACCAAACTGTCCTATATATCAGAATGTAACTGCTTCTGCGATTACAAATGAGAATGAAATTAAAGCCAATCTTATTTCTCAATTAACAGCTCCTGTACGTTGGACACAATCTATACAACAAATGATTGCTGATGGTGCTAAACATTTTACTGAAGTTGGTCCTGGAAAAGTATTGCAAGGCTTAGTAAGAAAGATTAATCGTGAAGCTGAAACTGATTCTGCTACATTTGAAACTAACGCCTAAACCTTATTTACTTTGAACAGAAATCTATTTATAGCGCTTATTATAATTTTCAATTTTGCTATTGACCAAATCACAAAGGTGATGGTTAGAGCTAATATTAGCGATAGTCCACGTGAAGAAATCGAATTAATTGGTCAGAAATTTATCATGACCAATGTCTATAACGAAGGTGCTTTTTTAGGCATGGGAAGTGATATGAATCCAACACTTCACTTTATCTTTTTAAAATTATTGCCATTACTTGTTTTAGGTTACGTTATCTATTACATCATAAAAACCAAAAATTTAGACCGCACTAGTCTTATCGCTTTTTGTTGTATTGTTGGCGGCGGCTTGGCCAATGTTTTTGACCGTTTTGCCTTCGGAAAGGTAACTGACTTTTTATTTATAGATTTAGGAGGCGTATTTAAAACAGGTATTTTTAATATTGCCGATGTTGCTGTAACAACAGGTATGATTATGCTTATTTTCAGCAACTTTCTTATGAAAAAGAAACAAAACTAAATTCTTTTTTTCCTTTGATTCAAATATATTTATAATCAATATCCTTTTAAATAAATAACCCCTTTGTTAAGCTCGTCTACAATTTCATTTTGATTAATCTTAAACTTTGTTCTTAAAGTTCTATACTTGTTATCTTTATCCGTGAGGTATAAATCTATATGTAAGTGAGGTGCAGTACTCCAGCCTACGTTACCACTGAAACCAATATGCTCGCCTTTCTTAACTTTTTGACCTACTCTTACTCTCACACCATTTTTTCTGAAATGTAGATATTGCATTATTGTACCATCATCATGTAATATTTTAATCAGATTATTAAATTCTGCACATTTTGGCTCATCACAGCGCTTAGAATTCTTTTTAACTACCCGAACAACTATTCCATCTCTACAAGCTAATATTTTTGTATTTACTGGCATATCAAAATCTAGTGCAAATTTATTCTGATGAGATATATTTCCATTATAGCCTTGACCGATTTTAAAAGACTTATTGGTTTCAAAAGGTAAGTGATATATGTAATTTTCATCAAACTCAGTATCAGTTAAATCTCCTAAGTAAGTTCTAGTATTTCCTTTTTTAAATTTCCATCCTTTAGATTTATTTATTTTATCAAATCGGACTACTTCATAACCTTTTGTCCTAGGTGGAACAACAACATAAGTGCCATTTGGTTTATTTGCTTCAAGGTTTATCGGATGGTAGTTTAACACAAACGTTATGGGCAACCAATTATCATTATTAGCTATGAGTTTTGTCCCTCCATCATAATTTTCCCAATTAGACGTATAGGCTTCTATCCAAGCATTATTTTGTGCATTTAAATCTATAAAAGCAAACAATACAATTATTGCTAAAAAATTTTTCATAATAATTCTAATTCTTATAAACTTTACCTTCTTTCATTACAAAAACTACATTTTCCATTGTAGAGATGTTTTTTGTTGGGTCTTCGTCAACTGCAATAATATCTGCAATAAAGCCACCTTTTATCTGACCTAGTTTATCTTCCATTTTAAGAATCATAGCATTGGTTACTGTAGCACTTTGTAGGGTTTCCATTTCTGGCATTCCTGCTTCTACCATATAAAAGAATTCTTTTCCATTATCGCCATGATGAAAAACAGCTGCATCCGTACCAAATGCAATACCTACTCCATTTTTGTATGCACGAGCAAACATGTCTTGGATTTTTGGTCCAATATCTAAAGCTTTAGGCACAATAATTTCAGGGTAATAGCCTTTTATTTTTGCCTTATCAGACACAAATTTCCCAGCTGTAATTGTTGGCACTAGATATGTATCATGCTTTTTCATGAGTTCCATTGTTTCAGTACTCATTAATGTCCCATGCTCAATTGTTTTTACGCCGCCTATTATAGCGCGTTGCATACCTTCATCGCCATGAGCATGAGCCGCCACATGAAACCCATAGTCTTTCGCTGTTTCGCAAATAGCTTTAATTTCTTCAATTGAAAATTGAGGATTCTGTCCACTTTTAGCGACACTAAGTACGCCACCTGTTGCTGTGATTTTTATTAAATCAGCTCCATTTTTATAACGTTGTCTTACCGCTTTTTTAGCATCTTCTACACCATTAACTACACCTTCTTTTGGACCAGGATTGCCCATAAGGCTTTTTTTCGCACCATTGGTTGGGTCAGCATGTCCACCAGTTGTAGCCAAAGCTTTTTCGGCAGTGAATATTCTTGGCCCTTTTACTTTTCCTTGATTTATAGCATTACGTAAAGACACGTTTACGCCTGAGCCACCTAAATCTCTAACGGTTGTAAACCCATTCATCAATGTGACTTCAGCATAATGTAAAGAGTTATAAGCCACATCTGCATCATTCAATGTGTAAGCTTGCAAGTATTTTTTTGGATTAGTTTCGGACTCGATATGTACGTGCATATCTATTAAACCTGGCATAACTGTTTTAGATTTTAAATCTATAACATTACCTGATTCTGGTTTTGCATAGCCATCAACAACATCTATTATTTTGCTTCCTGAAACAATAACAGTTTTCTCACTTAAAACTTTACCAGATTTTGTGTCTACAAGCTTGCCGCAATGTATGTATGTGTTTTGACCTAATGCGCTAATGGTAAATAACAAAACTACCAATCTTAATAATGCTTTCATATTTATTTTATTTAGTTCTTAATCTTTGCTCCCATTTCCAAGCATCGGACATGGCATCGTCAAGTGTATATTCTGCTTTCCAACGAAGGATGCTATTAGCTTTTGATGTATCAGCAAAAGCTGCAACAACATCGCCCTTTCGCCTGTCAACAATTTTATAATTCAGTTTTTGCCCTGAAACACGTTCAAAAGAGGTAATGACTTCTAAAACTGAACTTCCTTTTCCTGTTCCTATATTAAAAACTTCAAAATTAGAACCTTGCTCTTTTTTTATCAATCTTTCTAAAGCAACAACATGCGCTTTAGCTACATCTACCACATGAATATAATCTCTAATACATGTGCCGTCTTCTGTTGGATAATCTTCTCCAAACACAGATAATTGCTCGCGTAAACCAATAGCGGTTTGTGTAATATATGGTACTAAATTTTGAGGTACGCCTAATGGTAGCTCGCCAATATTTGAAGAAGCATGAGCTCCAATAGGGTTAAAATATCGAAGTGCAACAGTTTTTAAATCTGGATTTATTTTACAAGTATCTTTCAGAATTTCTTCGCCAATCTGCTTGGTATTTCCATAAGGAGATTGTGCTGGTTTAACTGCTGAATCTTCATTGACTGGAAGCATATCAGCTTCACCATAAACAGTACAAGAGGAACTAAATATAAAATTTTGTTGCTTTAATTTTTGAAGTTCTTGTAATACATAAACTAAGGTATTTACGTTATTTTCATAGTAAAACAAAGGCTTTTCAACACTTTCTCCTACAGCTTTACTCGCTGCAAAATGTACGATACCATCTATATTTTGATGGTGTTTGAAAAATTCTCGGACTCTGTCTTGATGCCTTAAATCTAATTCCTGAAAGTCTGGCGTAGTTCCGGTTATTTTAGTAATGCCATCTAAAACTTTAGTAGACGAATTAGATAGATTGTCTATAATAACAACATCATAACCCGCAAGCTGTAACTCTACGACTGTATGTGATCCAATGTAACCAAGTCCGCCTGTGACTAAAACCTTCATTTTATGAATTAACCGTCAATAAAATCTAATACTGTTTTGGTAATAAAACCTATTTGCTCATCATCTAATTCTGTGTGCATAGGTAAAGAAACAACCGATTTTACTAATTGATTTGTTACTGTAAAATCATCTTCGTTATAACGCTCATCTACATAAGCTTTTTGCTTGTGTAATGGTATTGGATAATACACTCCACAAGGAATTCCATTTTCATTAAGATGAGCAACAAGTCCATCTCTATCTACATCCTTGAGATTTAGAGTATACTGATGAAACACATGACAATCACAAGTATCGCATATACTATCGCAGTCTGACAAGCCACTTGGCGTTGTTATTTTTGGATGATTTTTAAACGCTTGGTTATATTGTCTTGCTGCATTCCTACGTGCATTATTATAACTGTCTAAATGAGGTAATTTAGCATCTAAAACAACTGCTTGTAGCGAATCTAATCTTGAGTTTACACCAACAACATCATGATGGTAACGCTTATACATCCCATGATTAACAATACCTCTAATAGTGTGCGCTAAATCATTATCATTAGTGAAAATTGCACCACCATCTCCATAACAACCTAAATTTTTTGATGGAAAAAAAGACGTAGAAGCCACATGGCCAATTACGCCTGTTTTGGTTTTAGAACCATCATTATGTCTGTAATCGCCTCCTATACCTTGCGCATTATCTTCAATAACATAAAGGTTATGTTCTTTTGCTAAAGTCATAATCTCGTCCATATTAGCTGCTAGACCAAATAAGTGTACCGGCACAATAGCTTTTGTTTTGGGCGTTATTGCTTTTCTAACTGCATCTACATCTATATTGAAAGTAATTGGATCTACATCTACTAAAACTGGTGTGAGTTTTAATAAGGCAATAACCTCAACTGTTGCGGCAAAAGTAAAATCTGCTGTGATAACTTCATCTCCTTGCTCAAGACCTAAACCCATCATAGCTATTTGTAAAGCATCAGTCCCATTTGCACATGGAATTACATGTTTTACATCTAGGTATTCTTCTAAGTTTTTTTGAAATTGATGAACCTTTGGTCCATTGATAAAAGCGGCGCTTTCTAAAACTTCATTAAACGATGGATTAATAACATCTTTAATCTTTGCATATTGGCCTTGAAGGTCGACCATTTGAATTTTTTTCATTCTAGCAGGATATTAAAATACTTTAGCCTTTGGCTACTAGCGAAAGTACAAAAATGTTATGTGTCGTCAATGTATTTAATTGAAAGAAATGTATTTTAGCATAAATCGAATATGTTGAGATTATTTTATTCCATAGGAATTTATATAGCAAGCCTTGTCTTACAAGTGCTTTCTCTTTTTAATAAAAAAATTAAACTTGGAATTTCTGGTAGAAAAAATACTATTAAGATTCTTAAAAATAAAATTTCTGCCACTGACAAAACCATTTGGATGCACTGTGCATCTCTTGGAGAATTTGAACAAGGCTTACCAGTTTTGCAAGAGTTAAAACTTAAATTCCCAGAATATAAAACAGTTGTTTCTTTTTTTTCACCTTCGGGTTATGAAATTAAGAAAAACGCTCCTGACGCAGATGCTGTTGTTTATTTACCTCTTGACACTCCTAAAAATGCTAAACACTTTCTGAATTATGTCCATCCTGATTTAATCTTATTTGTAAAGTATGAAATCTGGCCAAACATACTTCTAGAGGCAAAAAAGAGAGATATAAAATCACTACTTATTTCAGCAACTTTTAGAGCTGACCAGTCTTATTTTAAATGGTATGGTAGCTTAATGAAAAAGGCTTTGTTTTCTTTTGAGCATATTTTCACTCAAGATAAAAACTCTAAAGAATTAATAGAACGTATTGGTTACAATTCAGTTTCTATTTCTGGAGATACGCGTTTTGACCGTGTTAGTAATCAGCTTAAAATTGATAATACTGTTGATTTCATTGAGGAATTTATTAATAATGAAACAACAACCATTGTTTTCGGTAGTTCTTGGCCTGCAGATGATGCCCTTTTTATCCCATTTATTAATAGCAATGAAGACAATATTAAATACATCATTGCACCACATAACGTTAAAGCGAGTTATATCGAATCCTTAATTAAACAACTTAAAGTAGAAGCTATTTGCTTCTCTAATATGAAGGGTGAAAATTTATCTGAATACAAGGTATTTATTATAGATACCATTGGATATTTAGGAAAAGTTTATAGTTACGCAGATGTTACTTATGTTGGAGGAGCAGCAGGAAATACAGGACTTCATAATATCTTAGAACCTGCAGTTTTTGGAATGCCTATTATTATTGGAAAAAAATATCAAAAATTTCCTGAAGCAAAAATACTCGTGCACTTAAATGGTATTTCTGTTGTAGAAAATGCAAACGAATTAAACCTCACACTTTCATCTTTAATTAAAGATGAAAAACAACGGGAAGCACAAGGCACAATTAATTCGGATTTTGTAAAAAATAATAAGGGTGCTGTTAGACAAATACTAGACTACATAAGTACAGAATAACTTATTTATTTTGGGTAGTTCCGTTAAGACTTAGTAGGCTTTTTACCATAATTGTTTTATGCTTAACTCTGCTTTTAGAATTAAGTTCATCCAGCAGCAATTTTGCAGAAGTCTCACCTATTTTAAAGCCTTTTTGGTTAACTACTGAAATTTTAGGGCTTGAGACAAATTTAGAATCTACATAGTCAAAACCAATAACAGAAATATCATCAGGTACTTTTTTATCTATCTTTTTTACCATATTTAAGGCCATAATTCCAGTAATATGGTCAATTGAGATTATAGCATCAATATTAAGATTTTTCTTTAGGTGTTCTAAAATCAATTCATCAGGATTAATCTCATCATCAAGCTTAAGTACACTTGACTTAAGGTTTGCTTCCTCGATGGCTTTTGCGTAACCTTTAATGCGCTGTTTACCTACACTTAGTTCTTCGATATTGCTAATTAAGAGCAGATGCTTTCTGTTTTCTTCTTCAATTAAATACTTAGTTGCCTGGTAAACTGTTTCAAAATCATCAACTACAACTTTACTACAAGCCACATCATTAAGAACTCTATCAAACATTACAATAGGTGTTGTTCTACCAACATTTTCAAAATGTTTAATACTATGGTTTGTTTGAGTCTCTCTGGCTACGGCAACTATAAATCCATCAACACTTCCCGTAGACAACAAATCAAAGCTTCGTTGTTCTTTTTCTAAACTCTCATTAGAAATACAGACCATCATATCATAGTTATGATTTTCTAAAGTAGTCTCTATACCATGTACAACTTCTGCAAAAAAGGGATTCATTAAACTAGGTACAACGACACCAACAACCTTAGTCTTACTAGTTTTAAGTTGCTGTGCAATTCTATTTGGTTTATAGTTAAGCTCATTCGCTAGTTCAGTAACTCTTCGCTTTGTGTTTTCACCAATTTCGCTGCTATCGCTTAACGCTTTTGAGACCGTAGAAACTGAAACATTTAGTAATTTTGCAAGCTCTTTAAGTGTTACCATTATCTTTTAAATTCAGAAACTTCTATATAAATATATAACGAAATCTCTAGGTTATTAATTCATTAAATACTTCTATTTAAGAAGTTGCTCTACAGCTACATTAATTGATTTTACGGGCAATTTACAAGTTCCGTCTACACAAACATATATATATGTGTCGTCTTCATTATATCTATTTTTCATTATTGGAACATCACTATCTTCTTTGGCGCCAGCTACTAAAATATTGGGCAAATAATAATTATTAAGTTCTTCTAATTTTTCAAGGGCATTTTGGCCGGATATAGCCACTTCAAAATAAGGGTTTGAATAATTTAAGTATAGATTTAACCAATTAGAAAAACTAGATGGTGAATTTTCGATATTATCCTTCATATTACTCAACATCTGCTTTGCCATATTAGCATATAGCTCATCAGAGTAATAATGACTTAGCTTAAATAGATTTTCTGCCAACACTGAGTTTGACGAAGGAATAACATTATCTAAAGTTTCAATTTTCCTAGTAATTAAACTCGTTTCTGTATCTGGTGTAAAATAAAACATACCACTCTCCTTATCTAAAAAATGAGATATAGAATAGTCTAAGATACGTTTTGCAGTTTTTAACCAATCTTCATTTAGTGTTACTTCATATAAGCTTATATATGCAGAAATTACATGAGCATAATCCTCAGAAAATCCTTGAATTGAAGTTGTCCCATCTTTATAATTATGAAAAAGTCTTCCGTCTCTTTTTAACTGATTTTCTTTAATGAATTTTGCATTTTTAATTGCTTTTTCTAAATAGCTTTTGTCTTCAAAAACCCGATAGGCATCTATATAAGCTGTTAGCATAAGCCCATTCCATGAAGTCAAGACTTTATCGTCTGTTCTTGGACGCTCTCTTTTTGCGCGTTCCTCAAATAGTCTTTTCTTCCACTCTTCTATTTTGGTTTTTAAACTTGAAATGCTTAGGCCATAAGAATTGGCAAATTCTTCATCTGTCTTAGTTTTGAATAATACATAATGGTTTTTCTCCCATTTTCCAGTAGCATTAACATTGTAATAAGATGAGAATAGCTTAAAATCATCTTTTAATATCAATTTTAATTCATCTTTTGTCCATCTGTAAAAAACGCCTTCTTCTAAAACACCTTCGGCTGTTTTGCTATCTGCATCTATCGATGAGTAAAATGCGCCATTGGTTTCTGAAAGCTCTCTGTCAACAAAACTTAATGTTTCATTGACCACCTTTTTATAAGACGCCTTTTTAGTTATCTGATATGCTTTTGAATATAGACTTACCAGTTGCGCATTATCATATAACATTTTTTCAAAATGAGGTATATGCCATTTTTCATCTACTGAATATCTCGAAAAACCACCACCTAATTGATCGTAAATACCTCCATTTGCCATTTTGGTAAGTGTTTTACTTACATAGTTTAGTAAATCTTTATCATCATTCTGAAAACTATACCTCAACAAAAAATCTAAACGACTTGGCATTGGAAATTTAGGCGCCTTATTTTGCCCTCCAAAATTGTAATCTAATTCTTTTTTCCATTTTTCGATTTTAACTTTTAGAGAGCTTTTATTGAAAATGACCTTATCTGTATTTAGTGTAATTAAATCTGAATCTTTAACGCCTTCTGTAAGTTGCTTAGCATATTCAATAACTTTTTTCGGGTTGTTTTTATATAAAGCAGACATATCCTTCAAAACTTTTTCCCATTGCTTTTTTGTGAAATAAGTACCTCCAAAAACAGGTCTTCCGTCAGGTAAAGTAATACAGTTAAGAGGCCAGCCACCATTGCCCGTCATTAGTTGTACGGCATTCATATAAACTTGATCTACATCTGGACGCTCTTCTCTATCTACTTTGATGTTTATAAAGTTGTCATTCATTAATTTGGCAATAGAATCATTCTCAAAGCTTTCTTCTTCCATGACATGACACCAATGACAAGCAGAATATCCTACTGAAATAATAATGAGTTTGTTTTGTGCTTTGGCGAGTTTTAAACTTTCATTATTCCAAGCTTTCCAATTTACTGGATTATAGGCATGCTGAAGTAAATAAGGACTCGTTTCATTTATTAATTCATTAGCCTTTTTGCCATTAGTTTTTGTGTCCGTATTATTACTAACGCAACTACTAGTCACCAAAACAATTATTAAACAATAAAAAAATCTATTTACCATAAAAATTGATGCTATTCTAGTCTTTTAAAAGACTATATAAAAATAACAAATACAATATATAAAAAGAGGTCGTTTGAAAATGAATTTTCAAACGACCTCTTGTGTTAATTAGTTATAAATAAATTTAATTCTTAACTAATTTTATTGTTCTTACTGCATTTCCTGAATAAAGCTTAGCCAAATAAAGACCAGTTTTAAGACCAGATGCATCAATAGCTGTTTGCTGACTATTAGGGCTTAAAGTCTGAACTCTTTTTCCTAAAATATCATAAACCTCTATAGTATCGATAGTTACGTTAGCACCTTCTATATTCCAACTATCATTTGTTGGATTAGGGTATACTCTAATAGAACTTAAGTTAAAATCATTATTACTAAACGTACTTTCATTAGCTGCCAATGTGAAATTACCTGGTGCTCTTGCAGTTCCATCATCATTAACCCTTACATAATATGTTACACCGTCCATTACTGGCACAGCAGATGTACCAGGATTACAAGCTATCTCTGTTAAACTTCCGCAAGCACCACTCCAAACTGATAAATTTGGTGCATTTGTTTGGAAGTAAGCTTCTTCTGTTATTGTACCTACAAAAGAGTACCAAACATCAGATATAATACCACTATCACAACTTGCATCTACACCAGAATCTGTTGCTCCAACATTTCCAAAGTCAACTGTAGAACCATCTAAATCTAATGGAATCGCACCAGTGCAATCTTGGTTAACAACTGTATTACTATATAGATATAAATTATCATACCATACAGCATCATTTAGGTTACTAACTACCGTTATTTGTCTTGCTATAGGATCACTAATACTAACTGGCATATCATATGAATACCATGTACCAGGAACAGGTGCAGGCATTAAAGCATTTATATCAATATTTATAGGTGTATCTCCAGTAGGATTAACAACTAAAATATTAAATACTTTACCTACTAAATCTGTACCAACTTCAATAAATAAATCTACATGTAAATTTGTAAGTCCTGTTATATCTTGACGTTCGCTATCGAAATCTATTCCTTGACAAGCTTGACCATTATAAGCAAGAACTGAATCGCCTCCTGCAGTAGTTTCTGTTACTGCTCCTGCTCCACAAAACGGAGCATCTAAATTAATACCTGGTATAGCCGCATAAGCATCACTATAAATTGAAACTACATCTTGTGGATTTCTTGCTGGAGGTGTAGGTGCGGCTACCATAGGTGGTGCAGGACATGCATTCGGGCATGTACCACCACAATCTACGCCTTCTTCGCCTGGATCCATCATCCCGTTAGAACATAAATCTACAGCAGCTGGAATACCAGATATATTATCTACATAAACTGTTCTTGCTATCGCTGGGTTTATATATCCATTAGCCATAGAATCCCAATTTGGGTAGACTACAAAATTAGTATAGGTCCCATTTGCTGTTGCAGTTCCATCTTGTCCTGTATTAAAAGTCACGGTTAGCGTTTCCCAACCAGCTCCTGTGTGATTTGCTTCTACTGAAGAATCGGGACCGCCATCTCCACTACCTGTCACCTTGACTAAAATAGAAATTGCAGTAGTAGAATAAACATCTATAGACATCGTTTTATCTGTAGTTAAATCTACATCTTGGTCGATATCTATATTAGTTCCTTGCCACACTTCTCCTGCTGTAGATGCAATAAGTTCTGCAACCATACCACGTGTTCCCATAACTTCAGGATCCGCTACTATTGTCGCTGAGCCTAAATTACCGAAAGGCGCACCTAGTCCTCCACTTTCAAAATCTTGCAGCACTACTGCTGCTCCAGGGCATGCATTAGGACATGTACCACCACAATCAACGCCTTCTTCTCCTGGATCCATCATACCGTTAGAACAAGGGTCCGCAGT
>SHBX01000001.1 GCA_004211785.1 Winogradskyella sp. | reverse complement strand
CCATGCTACCTGACCTATGGTATTAGCAAAGCTCATTAAACGTGTTCGCTCTTTATAATCAGACGTCATTTCATAACCTAAAGCTATTAATGGTGTAGAGAAGATAGTATTACCAAAGATGAGTAAAATTGAAAAAATCAGTAAATACCAAAAGTTATACATTTCAGAATTATCACCATGAACTTGCCACAGCAAAGCAAATATTGCTCCAGTTAAAATTGCACCTATAAATATGTATGGTCTCCTACGTCCATATTTTGAACTAGTATTGTCTGAGACATAACCCATGACAGGGTCAGTTATTGCATCAAACAAACGAGGAATACCCACAATTAGTCCCGCTAATATTGTATTCATACCGAAACCATCAGGTGATTTTAAAATAACCACAAATACACCCAAAATTCCTGGAATTAGATTATTTATTAAGTGACCAGCACCAAAGGCTGCTTTTTGACCAATAGGGACTCTAGATGAACTCATAATTATATTTAGTTTAGTTAGTTTATTATTATTGTCTGAAGTGCTTGAGCATTGATGTTTATATGCTTTGATTTTCCATTAAGAGAAATATTAAAATTCTTAGGTTCTTTTCCTTCATTAAAAACTACTACGGCAACTGAATTATCAGGGTTTATAGCGGCAGTAATTTGAAGCTCTTCATCAGAACTTTCTACATTGACAACTTCAGCACCGGGACGTATATATTTGCTAAAATGAGCCATAACGTAGTATAACGGCGTGTAATACACCTCATCATTATCTGGATCTACAATTATTGGGGCTACACACCAATTCTTAAACCAATTTGGTCCGCCCTGTCTATCTAAAACCATGTTCCAATCGACCCAACCGTCTACCCAATTATTTAGACAACCAATAATATCTCTGGCATATCTGTTTACAGGAGCGTATTTAGGGTGCAAGTATTTTTCTTCTTCTTTTGCCCAATCCCAACCCCAATCTGTGGCTTCTTTTTTCCAGTACCAAGCATCATCTTTCCAAACTGGTACTTGAGAGTCTATACAGCCTTCGGTTTCTATTAGATATTTATTTGGTGATTTATTGTGAGCGTATTGTAAATCTTCAGAGTAAATCTTATACGTACTTTCATACCAATGTATAGCTGTACCATCAAAGTATTTTGAAGTTTCTTCGTTTTTGTACATCGAATCCACCCATTCTTTTAATCCAGCACGGTTTTGATCGTAACCTAAAATAATTTTATCGCCATGTCCATCCGCTTCCAATTTTGGTCCTAAATGATTCATGACAAAATTGGTCATCTCATCAGGTGTATAGTGCATGCTTTCCCAATTATTACCATTTCCGTGGGGCTCATTCTCAACTGTAAAACCCCAAATGTCAATATCTTCAGCTTTATAGGCGTCTAAATATTTTGAAAAGAATAATGCCCATGTATCATAATATTTAGGTAATAATTTACCGCCAACCCATTCGTTATTGTCCTTCATCCAAGGCGCTGCTGTCCATGGTGATGCAAAAATTTTAAAGCCATCTTCTGAGACAGACATGGCATCTTTTATCATTGGAATTAAATCATCCATATCATCCTTTATGGTGAAATGTTTTAAATCCATATCATCTGCTACTGGCGAATAAGAATATTGTGACAATGAGAAATCACAAGAGTTCATATGTGTTCTTGTCAACGAATAATTTGCACCTTCTTTACTGAAGTAGGCTTTTAAAATTTCGTCTCTATTCTTTTTACCAAGCTTGTTTAATAAATAAGCCGAAGACTCCGTAAATGCGCCTCCAAAACCTGTTATTTTTTGAAATCTCTTACTTGTATCAATACTTACAGTTGCTGTTACGCTATCAGCAGCTTTATTAAAGTCGGTAATCTCTGTTAAATGATTACCGCTTTCTGAGGTCTCATAAACAGAGACTTGCAATTGATTATCTTTACTATTACAACTCATTATAAAAACAAAAAAACAAATACTAAGAACCTTAAGTGATTTCATATTTTCTAATTAATTATTCCGTTAGCGGGGCGCCATAATCTCGTGTTTTGTTGGTGGTGCTATGCTATTTTCCAATAGCTCAGCTTGATTACCATTATATGTCTTTTCAATAAAATTACCATCTCTTGTTAATCCATCAAAAACGCCTTTATCTACCAAATCCCAAATTGGATATTTAGCTTTTCCGTCTATGGTGAATAAGCCAAAATGATTTTCAGAACCTGATGGATGGCTAGCATCTTTCCATTGCTCATTAAATGCTTCAAAATAAAAGCATGAAATTCCTGATTTGTTTGTCCAATCGCGCATTAATTTATAATACACACCTTGCTTATACTCATCCGTTGCTTTAGAGCCATTGTCTCCATAAAAACCACTTGATACTGTTGCCCAACCTGTTTCGCCAATGTGAATGGGTTTGTTTACACCTAGGCTTTTCATGTAATTTGTAACGCTATCGTATTGTCGTTTAGAAAACTCAATAGCACGCTCCATGGCTAAATCGACTTTCTTTCTTTTTGGTAAAGCTTCTTCTTTTTCTGGTACTCCCCAAAATTCTGGGTTATAATGTGTATTGTGATAAGGATAAGAATGCATTGAAATGTAATCTACAGCTTTAATTAAATCTTCTAAATCTTTGACATGGTATTGTTCTTCGCCACCACCCCAAGACGCAAAATCATCTGAACTGGTTATCCATAAATCTTTAGAAAGTTTTCCATCTGATTTTAACCCTTGTAAATGATTAACCCATTTTAAAATTACATTAGGTTGCACATAATAACTCGTAGCCCATTTTACCATAGCTTCGTTACCAACAGCTATGACTTTTACTATATCTGGATATTGGTTAGCTAAAGCAACTGCTCTATCTATTTCAGCAGCATTATTAGGGCTTTCGACATCATGATTTGGCGCTAAATCTGTCCAAGCATTAAGGCAGTCTATCCAAGCTCCAAGCATCACATACATTTCAAAATCTTGATTTTCCGCTTTCAATTCTTTTATAGCCTTAAGAATATTTGATGCATGTGGTAATTTTGGTTGTACATTATAAGTTCTTATCACTTTTATACCCATTGCTGAAAGCAATTTCATATCCTCTTTTAATTGTGGGATTGTAGGTTGGCTATCTCTTGATTTTTTTCTGTAACCACCATAGGAAATGGCCAAATAGTTAGGATTGCCTAATATATCTTTTGCTGTCACTTTTTTATGTGTCTGCATTATTTTCTCTTCTTTTCGATTTTGATTACAAGCTAAGATGAATACACTAAAAACAATACAAATTGATATGTTAAAATTCATCTTCATCTTGATTCTATTTTAGTATTGATGATTTAATATTTACTACGACACTTTCTATCTCACCACTTCTTGTAAATATGCTTTCACTTAAAACCTTATCTAGCTTTAATCCCTCTTGCATCAGTTTTGTCCCATCAGCTTTAGATATCTCAATTGTATTTGATTCTGATATCTTATAAACCACTGGTACTTGACAATACGTAAATGCTAAATTGTTTTCAGAAAGTTGGAGTGACTTTGATTCTGATTTTATAGTTGTGTAATTGAATGTTTTATTTGCTTCTAAAAATTCCTCTTTTCTCAACAAACATGGATTGAATGTTAATTGACCTTCCTCAACAAAAACACCTAACTCTCCTATACGGCTAAGTATATCTTCTTTTACCTGACCAGTCATTCCTGGTTGTTGCGCACCTTTACCTGATGGTGTATGAGAATATGGATCAGTTGGAAAAGCACCGTATAGTTGCGGTGATTTGTGAGCTCCTATACCTTCATTAATTTCATAATAATGCTCCAGCAATCTACCGACAACTTCTTCACTTTCGTTATCACGTACAGCTTTAAGTGAACATTCTTGAACCGCTAATTGCAGCTTAGATACCATGTGCCAATAAATTGACCCTAAACCTTCGTATCCGTAAAATGTCCCAGAGCGTCCTGTAAATGCTTTGTGATTAAAGACATCTTCATATGTTTGAAGTATTTGAGAACTCTCTTCACCTACTAAATCTTCATAATCTGTATCCAATTCATTTAATGCATCTTTTAAACTATTTGCGTTGTTAAAGTTGCCATTAAAATGATATTTACCATTAATGTCTTTAGTAATAATTTGTCTATTTCCGTTTTCTAACAAGTTCATTAGCAACTTCGAATTTTCTACTGCACCTTTAGGAATATCATTTTTTTCCATAAAACGCGGTAAGTCCTTGTTAGGGTAGAGCAAATAACTGTATTGATCAGGGCGGAATATTTTGCTATTCTTCATACTATCTAAAACAGCAATAGCTTCATTAGAACTCAAATAACCTGAACTTAAAGCAGCTACCTGACCTTCTAACATTTCGTCTAGATATGAGATTTTTATTTCACTATCGTTTACAATAGTGATAAGATTATAAGCATGATGCATATTGTCAATACGCTTATTTGCATCTATAGTATGTTCTAAAAAGCTCAGCGTAGTATCAATAAAACTATTTAGGTCTTTATTTGTTAAAGATGTTTTATCTCCAGAAAATGCGTTGTTATAAATAGTAGTTCTATAAATACTACCTGCTTCTCCTAAACCGTCTAAAATTAATTTTCTATCCTTATCTGAAATAACAGTAGTTAATCGCTTTTTGTGACTTTCTAAAGTTGAATACACACCATCAAAGAAGGTCTTTAGTTCTTCAGATATTTCAAAACTCTCTAAAGATTGTGAGTTAATTGTACGCTTGAAAAATTTAAGAAAACGTCTCAGATAATTAAGCGTCACCATTGACACACCATTACCGACGAGTGCATTATTAGCATCATTCCATTCTGGTCTTTGCGTGTTTAACCAAATACCAGCTTCAGGAATAAAGTTTGATACCTTAGCTAATACAGTCGCTAATATTTTCTCTACAAAGTTTACTTTGTAAATGAAATAATTTTTATCTCTAAGTAAAGCACCATCTGCACCAAGTTGCTCTCGTTTTACATGAATTTCTTCGTCTGTTTTTTCATCAAAATCTATAGTGTCTTTTGGATTTTTAAGAAGGTCTTGATATGGTTTTATTCGATATGGCACATTGGCATAAACAAATAAATCTTTATCAAAAAAGCTACCTAATCTTCCAGGCTTATGATCTTCTATAAATTCCAAAAACTTGAGTAAGTATATAATTTGGTGATCTCCCCAATACCCTATGTAAGACCATGGGTCATCTGGCTCAATAGTTTCCCAATCAAAACCATCTTTTGTAACTCGGTAAGGATTATATCCATCAAAAGTAGTAGCGTTTAAAAATTTGTGAATCATACTCTCCACAAACTCCGGAAAAGCATGCGCTAAAGCTTCCCAATTCTGAAAAATATCACGCCAATTCCCTTCATAATCCAAAACCTTTGACCCATCAATTTCGTTTCTGGTGTTTATGGAAAATTTGTTCCATGGTCTACTTGGATCTCCATGTCTACGACTAAACTTTAGAGGCATATATTCTAAACATAGTCTTCTGAAATTTTTATCATCACTAGCGTAAGCTATGTCTCTTAAATGAAACAGAGAAAATGTACTAGGCAAATCCTTTAATACATCACTAGATTTCGCAAATACTTTTTTATTAGCTTTAGATATGTAATTGGAGAAATCCCATTTTTCGATAGTATAATTGTCATCAAAAATACCACCGCGCATAATGTTGAATAACGTGTTAGCAAAATGCCTGGTATCTCTCTGCTTATCATTAGTTAATTGCATAGCGTCAGAAGAGGCATTAAGTTTTATTAACTTTTGAGTTCCTCTTTCTATATCGTCATTAATGTCTATGTCTAAGTTTTTATCTGACTTTATCGTATGCATCAATTTAGCAATATCAGAATGATCTTGGTTAACGTTAGCCACCAGCATCCATTCTTTTTTAGAGCCAACATTAAGCTCTAATTGCGTGTTTACAAAATAGGCGCCCTTTTCAGCTTTTACATCTATCTCTTGGGTTACATCTCCACTTTTTCTGAAAGCATCTAACTGTAAAGATGACACTAGATATTTAGGGTTATCAATTCCTTTAGACCATATTACATTAGCTTTTAAAGCTTCACTTGGCTCTGCTTTATCTACTATTATTGCACTTAAAGCATAGATACCTATACCATATTCGTGTTCTAATTGATTGCGCTTATATGCATCAACTAGGTTACTCACTCTCATTTGTGTATCTGAAGGCACACCATATGGCAAAATATTTTGAATTCCATCTAGTAGATGAATACTGACTTTAGAGTTTCCGTTATTTACAAGAGAGGACTTTTTTATAAAACCATAGGAATCACTAGTATTCCATTCGTATCTATACGTGAGATCTAAATCATGATTAACTTCTTCAAAAACAACTTTGTTACCATATACATTTTTGTAAAGATTTCTAGACGTCTTATATAAGCCTTCTTGCCTAATAGAGAATGGTTCCCAAAGATGCTTGCCATCTACCCAAAAAATAGATTTGTTTCCAGTAATTTCTGAAGACTCAGTAATCTTATCATCTGTATAATAAGGAAAAAGAGAGTATTCGCTATTTTTTCTTCCAGCTGAAACACCTCCATTACTTGATATAAACATCCAGTGATTAGAATCACTAACTATGCTCATAAAAAATGGACGCATTTGGTCGCTATTTGAAATTTTGAAATAAGACTCTTTGTCTATAACTACAGTTTCAAAATTTATATCTCTATTAAGATTCAAATCTTTTATATTTTCTTGTAAAACAGGGTTACCCATTGACTTTCTTATACTTTTAGTAATCTTTATAACAAAAGGCTAACTCATTAATTAAATAGCAGTTAGCCTTTTTTTGTTTGTTTACTTTAAACTAAAATTATTCCATTAACTCTATGTCATCAACATAGTATGTACCGCCATTTGTAATAGGGCTGTCTGCCATATCATTATCTGGCTTAATAACTAATCTAAAATATGACGTTGGTGCTGGTATAGCTGTGAATGTAAAAGTAACTTCTGTCCATGTATTTGCATTAGGAACAGTCACAAATGCGCCAGGTGGATTACCAACTCCAGGATCATCTTGCGCTACTTCCATACGGAATGTAACGTTGGCTTTTGTTGAATAAATTTTCATCTTAAACTCATGACTTGCATTTGATAAATCAAAATTACTTGCAAAGTTATTTTGAACTCCTGCAAAGAACTCTGAGCCTGTTGGCTTATCTATTCTTAAAACAGCACTAGAAGTATTTATTCCTGATGGGTTAGGGTTAACATCTAAACCAGATGTTAAACCACTACCAAAGTTAAGACTTTGTGGAAAGGTTTCACATCCTTCAAAATCCAATGGTAATGCAGTAGCAGCAACTTCTCCTGTGGTACAATTACCACCAGTTGGTCCGCCACCGCCTCCAGGTGTTCCGTATACCATTAAATCATCAAAATAATATGTGCTTCCATCTGCTACATTAAAGTTGAAGAAAATCACAAGCTTATTAAATTGTGGTGTTGCAGTAGGTGCAAAATCATAGGTTAATTCTGTCCATGTATTAGCTGCGCCAGTAGTTTGTAATATTTCAACAAAATTACCAGCGTTTCCTATTTCTTCTAATTTTAATAATACTGGTGTATTTGCAACTGGAGACCAAACCTTCATTTTCATACCTTCAGAAGCATTAAAATCTAATTTATCTGCTAAATCAATTTGTACGTTATCAAAAGGAGAGGCGTTAAATCTTAGAACCTCAGCAACTCTACAAGAGCTATTTACTGGGCCTGAAAAATCAGGATTATCGACATATGATACTCCAGTATTGTCTCCAATTAAAGCAGGTGTATCTGTCTGGAACGTAATATTTAAATCTGCTGCTAATATAGATTCCGAAGTTTCAGGTGTACAAGTAGCTGGACCGCCGCCGCCACTATAAACCATTATATCATCAAAGAAATAAGTGCTACCGTCAGCAACATTGAAATTAAAGAAAATTACCATTTTATCAAATTGTGGCGTAGCAGTTGGTGCAAAATCATAAGTCAATTCTGTCCAAGTATTTGCAGCTCCAGTCGTTTGTAAAATTTCAACAAAGTTTCCTGAGTTTCCTATTTCTTCTAATTTTAATAAAACTGGGGTATTTGCAATTGGAGACCAAACTTTCATCTTAATACCTTCTGATGCATTAAAATCTAACTTATCTGCTAAATCAATCTGCAGGTTATCAAATGGAGAGTTATTAAACCTCATGGCTTGACCAACTTTACAAGATGGGTTAACCGCATTATCAAAATCTGGATTATCTATCCAAGTAAATCCTGTGTTATCTTCTATAAACGTAGGTGTATTAGACTGAAACGTAATATTTAAATCTGCTGCTAATATAGATTCCGAAGTTTCCGGTGTACATGGTGGACCAGTTACTACCGATACTTGCTCTATATCATCTACATAGAATGTTCCAGCATCTGTTTGGTTAAATGCTACAAAAAGTACCATATCGTTGTAAGCCCCAGTAGAGCTTAAAGTAAATGTTAACTCTTCCCATCCATTACCAGTATGCATTTGTAAATCCTCAACATCGGCTTCTGTACCATCTTCAAACTTTAATAGAATTGGAAGCGCTTGGTTAGAGAATAATTTTAGTCTTATACCTTTATCTGTAGAAAAATCAACAGGAACATCAAAATTAAAGAATGCGTTTTCAAAATTATCTCCAGCATTAGTAATCTCACCAACCATAGAAGGCATATCGTTAATACCTGATAATTCAGGATTATCTATTACAGTAAAGTTTACATTACCAACTATCTTAGTCGCATAATCAATAGTTTCACAATCAAAATCAACTGGTAATTCTAAATCTGTATCTGTACATGGAATATCAGCTGTATTAATTTGATTAATATTATCAATATAGAATGTACCTGCAGTTGTACCTGGACCATCTACAAAGAATGTGATTTGTGAGTAACTTGCGGCAGAATCGAATGTGAAATAGACTTCTTCCCATCCTGAGCCACCATGACTAGCTGTTACTTCAACATCTCCTGCAGTTCCGCTTTCTAATTTTAGAAGAATATCTACTGGTGTATCTGACCAAAATAATATTCTTACTGTTTTGTCTGTTGATAAATCTAAAGGCTGACCTAACTCAAAGAAAAAACCTTCGAAAGTTGCACCGCTATTTACAATCTCTCCTACATTTGAAACTGTTGGGTTTGCCCCAGATGCATCTGGGTTTTCAACTACTTGAAATGCAACACCGCCAAATACAGTTGCGCCATAATCTACTAATGGATTATCAAAAGATATTGGAAAAGCCACTTCTTCTGGTATAGCTATGGTAAATGTATCTTCAAAAGTATCTGAAGCACCTGCTACATTACTTGCTTCCATTACTACTGTGTAAGTGCCAGAAGTATACACCTTTATAGGATTAACTTCTGTGGATGTTGTTCCATCACCAAAATCCCAAGTATAGCTATCAGCATTAGTTGATGTATTAATAAATGATACCACACCAGTATCTTGATTAATTGTTTGTGTAAATTCCGCATTTATCTGTGGTAAGACCGCATCGTCTTCATCACAGCCTAAATATGCTAAAGCCAAAAACAGGACTGATAGCAATTTTATTCCTCTTGTTACTTTTTTCATAATATTATTGTATTGCATGATTTTTATTGTTGGTAAACTCGTACGTAATCTACAAGCATAGTTTGTGGAAATTCTGTTTCTGCATTAGGTGGACCTGGAAGATTGCCGCCTACAGCTAAATTTAAAATGATGTAAAATGGTCTATCGTTAAACACCCATTCTCCTTGACCATTTGTTGCTTCATCGATATCTTCAGGTGTAATTTGATTGTATAATACATCATCGATATAATAATTGATATAGTTTGGCCCCCATTCTATTCCATATACATGAAACTCTGTATCTACTCTAGAACCTTCTAATGTGTAGCTTTTTGATACAGATTCTGCTCCGGAATATCCTGGACCATGAACAGTTCCAAATATTTGAATCGGCTCATCTCCTACATTTTCCATAATATCTATCTCTCCAATTTGAGGCCAAATAGAACCATCACTATCATCTCCTAACAACCAAAATGCTGGCCACATTCCTTGACCATATGGTAAGCGAATGCGAGCTTCAAAACGTCCATATTGTTGCTGAAACTTGTTTTTAGTTTGCAATCTTGCAGATGTATATTGCGCGCCATTAAATTCTTCTTGTTTGGCGGTGATTAATAGGAATCCGTTTTCTACAGTTGCATTATCTGATCTATCGGTGTAATACTGTAATTCGTTATTTCCCCAACCAGGTATACCTTGTGCTGTACCATCACCAATATCAAAATTCCATATTGTTGTATCTATAGTACCATCATTATTAAAATTATCTTCGAGAACTAAGTTATCGAAAGTGGCTACCGTTTGTGCTTCGTCTGTATTACAACTTGACAAAGACACAAGCATTATCAAACCAATAAGTAAAGTCTTCATGGTTTGTTTTTTTCTTATTCTTATGTTATTCATTTTCATATTATTTTTTAAAATAAATTTCTGATAGCTTTAATAGAAATAGATATTATCTAAAAAGACATTTGATATTGTTGGATTATTTGAACTATCCGAAGAATTAAATAATAGTAATCCTATACGGGACATATCTGTCAGTCCAGCAAAACTGGATAATGGTATATCAAAACTTACCCAAGTGTCTTGAACAAGCTCACTACCATTAATCAAATATGAACCAACTGTCTCTGAAGCTCCGTAATTAGTTAATTCTAATAATAGTCGATCTCCAGATTGTACAGCTTCTTGTACATTAACATCTATATGCATAGTCGTTAGATTAGTAGCATTTATTGGCGGCACTGCTTCCGCTGGAAAAATAACGTCATTAAAAACAATACCAACGAAATTTAAATCAGTATAGCTAATTATTGATTGATCAGCGACTGGCACTACTCCTCCTAAAGTTGTTTGAAAAGGTTCGAAAAACGAATTATACCTTGATACAGGAATGTCTGTATAAGCATCACTAAATAAAGAAACTACTGAAGCTGGGTCTTCTGTAGGTACTGGCGCAAACTGAAATGACCCAATAGATGTAACCTCTAATGAACCTTCCGCTAAAACTCCATTAAGTTGAGCTGTTATTACGGCCGTACCTTCTCCTATTATAGATATTTCTCCTTGTTCATTAACTATAGCTACATCTAAATTTGATGATTCAAAATCGAAATATGCTGCTGCTGGCTCTATTGTAGTATTACTTCCGTCTTCAAGGTTAAATATTTGAGCTAGACCTGTAACTGGTAAGGTTGTATCTGTAAAAGCTTGCTGAGAGATATCTTGTCCACCAAAAATTTGCGGTCTTGATTGCGCAATAGTACCTAAATTTTCAAAACGTAATTCATCAATCCAAAACGTGAAACCAAATCCATTTGTACTATTAGTTCCAGCTGAAAATATAAACATCCCTCTTTCTTGTATTAATTTTGAAGCATCAGGAATTGGGATAGTATACTTTCGCCAATCTGTTGAAAGTTGGGTGTCTGATTTGCCAACACTATATTTATTTTCTACGAAATCAGTACCAAATCCAAACAAACCTATGGACGCAGTTGTTGATGCTCTTGCCCAAAATGTCAATGCATCATAACCGCTAAGGTCTCTTCCTGTTCCACGATCAAGGAAAATTCCGCCAATAAACCCTCCATTAGGATCATTGGGTGCTGGCACATCTATTCTGATTGAAGAGCTGCCTTCAAAAGCGACATTATCATCAGTTCCAAATCCCTGAGTATTAGCACCACCTGCAGGATCAAAAGAAACAAAAAACTCATCTGTAAGACCTACAGGTGCGTCAGTAAATATGTCTCCAGTAGTTGGGAATGATGCAAACTCAACATCGTCAGACAATCCTCTTTCACAAGCAAACATCACTGATATTACAGCTAGTAGTACAAGTGCTTTATTTATATAATTAATTTTTTTCATCTTAAAAATTATTTTCCAATGTTAATGTGTACATAAGTTCTAATCTCCCATTCTTGCCCGTTGTCAAAACCGACAGCACTTATAGGTGGTAATGGTGGGAAAGTATTTGCTGGGACAGCATTTGGCGAATATCGTGGTGAGAATTCATTTAATGATCTCCAAGTTCCTCTAATACCTATTCTAGTACTTGGTAAAATAAACCAATCTGGTTTACCAATACTAGTTGATAAATCAACCATAAGCTGTAAAGGGTAAGTAAGGTTAAAATCTCTATGATAATCAAAAGGTCCCCAATCGTTCACTTTTACATGGGTTTGTAACATGTTCTTTTTGTAAATAGCTCTAATGTCACCACCGAAACGTTTAACCAATCTATCACTATCTCCATTAGCTTGACCATTACCGTAGTAGAAATTACCTATAATGCCTAAATCTGAATTAAGCTTTGACACCATTCTAGAGCTAACTTCCCATAAATCTTCGGCTGGCGCTGATTGAGGAAAAGCAAAAAACTGTCTATTAGCCAAGAAACCAATATGAGCATCTGTAGTTGTCGGTAAACGACGATATGTAAAACCTAGATTTGCAGCAAACTCTGCATCTTCAGCTCTATCATTATTCCACTCATACATCCATGTTCCAGGTGTTGGATCGTAAGTAAGCAGCATTTCGTAACCATATGTTTCACGATTACCTCGTACGGCAAATGGATCATCAATAACGTTTCTTAGTCGCCCAGGCCCTTGAACGTCATTTGGCATAGGGTCTACTAAGGGTTTTTGATACATAAAGTTTGGTGCTATCTGAAAATCTCCTGTAGAGTATGTAAAACCAGATAAAACATTTACTTTATTACCGCTTCCGTTATCTTTTAATTTCCATCCGGTAAACGTTTGCGTTTGGTCAGCACCTCCATTGGCAACTAAGCCCATATAAGCCGCTTGCCCATACCAATTAAATTTACCGCCTTTGTATTCTACTTTAACTTTTCCTCCCCAATTATCGCTGGATTGGATTCTATCTTCATAAACTACATAGTTCCCCGAAGTACCTCTAACATCTTGAAATGTAAGATCGTTTAATGGACTTCCTGCCCATATACCACCTATCATAACATCAAATTTACCAAACTCTCTTTCCACAGCAAGTGTAGCTCTTTCAGTTGGAAATGCTGGAATAATACCACTTCGCACTTGATTAGCATCTAATACTCGTTGACCTGTTGTAGGATCGATTTGTATATCTGTTTCAAAATCTCTATGATAGATTCCTGTCACATCAAAGCCCTTTATCTCTTTATGATATTTAAAAAGCATTGTAGGGTTAGCTCCCCACCATAATTGCGGACCAATAGCGGCTTTTAAACCTTTAAAAGCACCTTTTCCATCAATCTCTGCTCCTAATATTTCTCCACCATATATATCTAAGTTAGGCCCATAATTGGCTTCAGGATATAAACCAAAGAAATCGCCTTCATATCCCCAGTGATAATGACCAGTTCTATAGAACCCTCTTAAATCAAATTCTTTAGCGTTCCATTCAAATTCAGCACTATACACTTGAACTCTATTGTTGTCGTTCAAAACAATTTCATCTCCATTAGCGCCCTCTACAGTAACAGGTCGTGCTCTGTTTTCATAGAATATTTCATCGATTGGATTTTGAGCGACATTACCAACAATATTAAAGTCTACATTAGCACGCATATTTGGTGCTGGTTTCCCTTGAATACCTACAAAATAAGATTGCATATGGTCAAACCCTAATTGATTAGGAAATGATGCAGATGTTGGATCTGGGCTATCAGGAGTTGTTAGTAAATTTCCTCCTGTACTAAACGTTGTAAATCGAGCTCCAAGCCTACTTATACTAAGCTTTTGCGAATCACCAGCTCCAAGAGCAGCTTTATCTCCACGAGCTTTTAATACAGCGTCCATTAAGTTTATATTCTTAAAATAATTTTTAACGAATTCTGAGTCTACGCCTTCATCGTAAGGGTTTAAGGCATGTGCCTCCTTAAGTGCATAATATGCTGCCCTTGGATATAATGTGTATAGTCCTCTTGTATTAGTTGGGCCTTTTGCGCAAATCCCAAACCATTCTTCATTCATGTTATTAGCACCAGGAAAAGCTTCGTCTATTTTATATCCTCCTGCATTCCATGTAGATTCTGTTTGCTGTGTATCTGCATCTTTTCTGTCATCAAATCCTGCTTTCCACCATCCATCAGAAAATTGGAATGTAAAACCTCCTAGTGAGTTTTTTGCACCTCCAACACCGGCAGCGTTAGCGTAAATTTCCTCCCAATTTTTAACCATATAATAGGCTTGCATTCTTTGATCTTCTGCATTTTCAATAGCATTATAAGAATCAGAACCAAACTCAGTAAACATGATTGGTTTTCCATATACTTCTTTTACTTCGTCAAAAGCACCAGTAAAAGATTCTCCACGATACATGTTCGTACCATATATATCTACATCAGGACATTCATCAGCAACTATGTCTAAAAACAATGTATCTCCATTACAAATAGCAACTGGGTGATTAGAATCTATAGCTTTCATTGCTTTTGCTGCTTCATTCATCAGCTTATACATTGGGCGGCCTCTAAGTTCTCCTACTGCTCTTTTCTTTTCATCTCCTTCAGGAAAATCCTCAGTCTCTGCCCCTTGCCAGAATAAACCGTAATTATTTTCATTTCCAATGAGATACATAAGTATTCCTGGTGTGTTTTTATAGTCGGTCACCATTTTAGTAATTTCCGACATTAATAATTCTTTTGTTCGTGGATCTTTGTAATCTGTAATTGGTGTCCAAACACCATCTATAGTTAATCCATAACGTCCAAATGAATCATTTAACATTGTATAAACACCATAGTTTTCGTAAATATACCTTACCCATTTTGCTGGAACTCCAGTATACTGTCTAATAACATTCACATTCATGTTCTGTAAAAGCAACATCTCAGCATCAAGACCAGCTTTAATAATGTCGTCTGATTTTTTATAAAATTCTGCATCTATAACATTGGTTCCTCTTGGAACATAATCCCAATTCATACCATTAATCATAAAGTCTTTACCATCGACAACAAGCCTATCGCCATTTTCATCACTGACAACAGAAACTTTAGCAGCTTGAGCAAAAATGGAAGTTGAGATTAGGATTGCAAACAATCCAAGGATTAGTTTCTGCATTATTATTTTCTATTTAAGTGTATTCTTAATGAATGGGTTCCTCTTTAACAGATTGTGATATCAATAAAGTGAAAGCGCATTTCTTACGGTTTTGGTAAATTTAAAGCATATCATTGCGAATATGACAAAATATACCACTATAAAAAACATACATCGCAAAAAATGTATGTTAAAATTGCTATAACGTTAAACAAAAAATGAAAACACCTGTATAACAAGGTTTTATGAGGCCCTAAAGACTAAGCAGAGAATACAAAAAAGATATTATGTATAGGTAATGTTGTATAAAAAAGCTTAAATGTTGTTGTTTTATATCTCTAAAATATAATTTGTTAAGCTAGCTTCATGGGGCAATTCCATCTTTTTCCGCAATCTATATCGCTTTACTTCAACACTTCGATGAGAGATATTTAACAATGGCGCTATTTCTTTGGATGAAAGGTTAAGTCTTAAATAAGCACACAACTTTAAATCGTTTGGAGTTAATGGCGGATGCAATTTTTTAATCTTTTTTAAGAAGTCTTTATCTGCATTATTAAACGCTTCTTCAAAGAACTTCCAATCTTCAGTGTTATTAATGTTTTTGTCAATAATCTTTATAATTTTATTGAGTTCTTTACTACCTTCTATATTATTGAGCTCTTTTTTAAGACTATTAAGAAATTCGTTTTTACGAATTAAATTCATAGTAGACAATCCAAGCTCTCTATTTTTACTATCTATATCTTGTCGAAGCGTTTTATTTCTAAACGCCATTATTTGCTTTTGATTTTCTAACTCTTTTATTTCAAACTCTTTTTCTTTTGCAATTACCAATTTCTTCTTTTGCTTCTTATAATACATTCTATTTAAATACTGAATTACAGCCGCTATTAGGAGAAACAAAAAAACATAGCAAACAATTGCTAAAGGTCTTAAATACCAAGGTTTTAGGATTGTAAATGAATAAGATGCCGTATTAGTAGATAAATCATTACCAACTTTGGCTCTTGTTTCAAAAGTATAACTACCATGAGGCAAATTATCAAAAAGGATATTTGATTTCGGTGACCAAGTACTCCATGAATCATAAATTCCTTTAAGTCTATGCTGATATAAAGATGGCGTTAGTTTATCAAAATCTGAAACACTATAATTAAAATACAAGTCATTTTGCTTGTTTAATAGTGTGACTTCTTCGGATATGTTTATTGGTTTTATGTCTTGTTGCAAAGATGAATATGAGGCATTATTTATGGATATATAATATTCTCGTTTCTTAAAGCGATTTATATCTATAATCAAATAACCATCTGTAGTTCCCATTAAATAGCTATCATCTTTAAGGTGTAGTATATTTTCAAATCCTAATTTGCTTTTTCTTAAATCGCTAGGTAAATCAATGGGGTTAACGGTTGGTTGTCCTGTTAATTTACCAGGCTCCACGTATATCAATTGATCTTTAAAAAAGCACCAAAGTCTACTATTTTCTTTGTCGTGTATTAACTTACCTGACACATAATTATAATCTGAGAAATAATCTTTTAAAAATTCACTCTTTTTTATAATCTTATTGCTTTTATCGTATACATAAACTCCATCTTTATATGTATAAAGTATACTATCTCTATATCTAATAACACTTGAGCCAATACCCTTTTCAACATCTTCTTTGGTGTACTTAAGAACATTTTCTAGTGAACTATCAAGTTTTATCCTATAAACACCTTTATACTCATGACTCACCAATAACTCTTCATTGTCAATAAACTCAAAATATCTAGTAGATATATTAAACCCATTGATTTTATGCTTAAACTTCCAATTCCCGTTTTGTTTTTTTTCAAGAATGCTCAAACCATCGTAACTCCCTTGGATAAGCATATCTGGTTTTCCATTAATGGACTTAATATTCCAAGTTCCTTTCTCTTTAGTTATTTGCGTAGCTTCTCCATTTTTAATTGTAAAACTACCTTTATCATGCCCGCAAAATAAAGTGCCGTTGATGCGTTCCAAAAACCATACTTGCCCTTTAGTTCCAGAAATTAAATCAAACTTATTATTACTATTCAAGGGTCTGTAGAACAAGCCTTGGTTTGTGCCTAAATAGAGAGCATTCTCTGTTTTTTCTGAAGCATAAACAGTTCCTAAATATCCTTGGTTGTCAGTATAGACTCTATAAGGTGAATTTAAATTAAGTACGTTAATACCATTATCTAATCCCAACCAAATATTACCTGACATATCCTGAAAAGCTGACAGAACAGTATTATTAGACAAGCCATAATTTTTGTTAATCTGAAACAGTAAGTTGCCCTCGGCATCAAGTTTGATTACGCCATTTGAAATTGTACCTAGAATAAAATTCCCATTCCTCAGCCTTATGCTATTATAAACACTTACTCTAGAAAGTAAGCCATTAGCTGAAATTTCCCATTTTTTTATTTCCTGCTCTTGATACTCAAAAAACCCATTCTCTCTAGTTTGAAAAAGTAGCGTTTTATCATTTTTAAATATATTGACGACTTCTTTATCACTTAAAATAGATGTGTTTTCAAGCTTAACCGCATTTCCATTTTCAATTTTTGATATACCCACTCCACTTTCTTGAAAATAAATAGATTCATCTACTTTAAAAGCCTTAACAATTCTTGTTTCGGAATCAATTATTCTGAATTTTTTAGTTTCTGTATTATAAATATAGACACGATCTAAAGACTGAAAAAGAACAAATTCTCCAAAGGAGATGATATTCCAAAACTCCTCATCTTCAACTAGATTTTTATCAAAATCTTTAGCTAGAGATTCATAAATTAATTTTCCAAAGGCATCTCTTTTCCAACAACCAAAATCCATATAGCTACCTGTGTAAACTAAATCATTTACAACAGCTACAGATCTTATAATTGTTTGATTTGGCGTGTTGTACAGATTCCAACGGGCGCCATTGTATTCTAAAAGCCCTTTATTATTGGCTATATATATGCTTTCGTCACTACTCTGGCTTATCGACCAATTTTGATCATCTGCCTTGTAATCTTGAGGTGTAAATCTTTCAATCGGAGGAAGTTCTTGTGACTGAATTACAGAATGAAACAGAAAGAAAGCAAAACAAGATAATAATTTAACTAAGGGAGATTTTAAATTATCAAAGTACATAGAATGTTTTTTTTGTTAAGGTAGTAAAAACTAAACTAATCAATAAAATAAAGGCTTTTGATTCATAGTACAACATCAATGTATGGTTCTACATTTATCCAAATTTCATTACAAAACATCCTTAAAACAAAAAAGCCCAATCTTTCGATTGAGCTTTTCTCTGTACTGAAGACGGGACTTGAACCCGTACGAACTAATGTTCATTGAATTTTAAGTCCAACGTGTCTACCAATTCCACCACTTCAGCAACTTGGTTACAGACTGTAACCTATTTTATATAGAGCGAAAGATGGGATTTGAACCCACGACCTCCACCTTGGCAAGGTGATGCTCTACCCCTGAGCTACTTTCGCAATTTTTAAAGAACTTTCGCCGTAAAAGCGGATGCAAATTTAAAATATTTATTAGAAAAGCAAAGCCTTTTTTAAAAATAAATAGAATTTATTTTAAGCTTGTTTTTTCTTAAGCAACATGCGTTTTATTTCATTGAGCTTCATTAAAGCTTCAACTGGTGTAAGAGTGTCGATATCTGTGTGCAAAATTTCATCTTTTATTTCTTCTAATAATGGATCATCTAGGTTGAAAAAACTCAACTGCAAGTCATCTTTTAACGTTTTTACTTTATCAGTTAACTCTTCGCTAGAATGCGACTTTTCTAATTTTGATAGTATTTTATTAGCACGACGTATCACTTGCTGAGGCATACCAGCCATTTTAGCCACATGAATACCAAAACTATGCTCACTACCACCTTCAACTAACTTTCGAACAAAAAGCACATTGTCTTTTAACTCTTTTACCGCAACATTGAAATTCTTAATTCTTGCAAACGTCTCAGTCATTTCATTAAGTTCATGATAATGTGTTGCAAAAAGTGTTTTTGGCCTTGCGGGATGCTCATGTAAATATTCACTGATTGCCCAAGCGATAGAAATACCATCGTAAGTACTTGTACCACGGCCAATTTCATCTAACAATACCAAACTTCTATCTGAAATATTGTTAAGAATAGACGCCGTTTCATTCATTTCTACCATAAAAGTAGACTCACCCATTGAAATATTATCACTAGCACCAACACGTGTAAAAATCTTATCTACCAATCCTATTCTGGCTTCTCTAGCTGGCACAAAACTTCCTATCTGTGCCAACAATACAATCAAAGCAGTTTGTCTTAAAATAGCAGATTTACCAGACATATTTGGTCCAGTTATCATAATGATTTGCTGAGATTCCCTATCGAGATAAACATCATTAGCAATGTATGGTTCGTCTAACGGTAATTGCTTTTCTATAACTGGGTGACGCCCATCTTTAATCTCTAAATCAAAGCTATCATCAATTTGCGGATAGTTATATTTATTAGCTTTTGCCAAACTAGCAAACCCACACAAGCAATCTAACTGCCCAATCAATTGTGCGTTCTGTTGTACCTGAATGATAAACTGATGCATCCATTGTACCAGTTCGGAAAATAGCTGTTGCTCAATGGCTAAAATACGCTCTTCTGCACCTAAAATTTTGGCTTCGTATTCTTTTAATTCTTCTGTAATATAACGTTCTGCATTGACGAGTGTTTGTTTTCTAATCCACTCTTCTGGGACTTTATCTTTATGAGAATTACGAACTTCTATATAATATCCAAATACATTATTTGATGCTATTTTAAGTGATGTGATACCAGTACGTTCACTTTCGCGCTTAAGCATGTTATCTAAATAATCTTTCCCAGATTTAGACAGACCTCTTAGCTCATCTAATTCTTGTGAAAAACCTTCAGCAATTGTATTTCCTTTAAGGACATTTACTGGCGCTTCTTCATTAAGAGTCTGCTTTATCTTTTCGCGAAGTAAATCACAATTATTTAAGCTTTCACCTAATACTTTTAAAGCTTCATTTTTACAAGTTTCAGCAACAGATTTTATGGGAACAATAGCCTCTAATGAGTTTTTAAGCTGTATAACTTCTCTTGGGCTCACTTTGGTGGTTGCAATCTTAGAAATTAAACGTTCTATATCGCCAATGTGCTTTATCTGAGCTTGAACCTTCTGAAGTACGCCTTCATTATCTAATAAAAACTGAACCACTTCGTGACGTTGTTTTATCTTATCCGCGTGTTTTAGAGGTAACGCTAACCAACGCTTTAAAGTACGTCCGCCCATTGCAGAAATGGTCTTATCAATAACATTAATAAGTGTTACAGCATTGGCGTTAGTGGAATGATATAGTTCTAAATTTCGAATGGTAAACTTATCCATCCACACATAATCATCAGTTGCAATCCTCGAAATTGTGGCGATATGTTCTAGCCTATTATGACGTGTTTCACTCAAATAATGAAGCACTACTCCAGATGCTATAATGCCTTCGTACAAATCTTCAATCCCAAAACCTTTGAGCGTTTTAGTATTGAAATGTTTAGTTAGTGTTTCGTGCGCATAATCAGCCTGAAACACCCAACCCTCTAAATAAAATGTATGGAAATTGCTTCCAAAAGTCTCAGTAAATTCTTTTCTGCTTGCCTTAGAAATTAATACTTCACTTGGATTAAAATTTTGAAGCAATTTGTCAATATACTCGGCATTACCTTGAGAAGTTAAAAACTCACCCGTAGAAATATCTAAGAAGGAAACACCAATGTATTTTTTATCAAAATGAACAGCGCATAGAAAGTTATTAGATTTTGAATGCAGAATATCATCGTTCAATGCTACGCCAGGCGTCACTAATTCTGTAACACCACGCTTTACAATTTTTTTGGTTTGTTTTGGGTCTTCTAATTGGTCGCAAATGGCAACGCGTTCACCTGCTCTAACCAATTTAGGCAAATAGGTATTCAACGAATGGTGAGGAAACCCAGCAAGTTCAGTTTCACTTTCACTACCAGCACCACGCTTGGTTAAAATGATATCTAAAATCTTTGAAGCCTTTACAGCATCGCTTCCAAAGGTCTCATAGAAATCCCCAACTCTAAACAGCAATAATGCATCAGGATACTTTACCTTTATGGCATTGTATTGCTTCATTAGTGGTGTTTCTTTTTTTACCTTTTTAGCCAATGGATTTGTGTATTTTTGTTGAAATTGTAAGATTGCTAATGTAACTAAATAGCTTAGTTTTTTAAAACTAATAATCTATAAGTTATCTACAAAAAGCTCAAGATTTCAACATGCGAAAACTAAAAAATAGCGAATTAGACCGTTTGGATATTTCAGAATTTAAACAAGCTGAGAAGTCGCCTATCATAATAATTCTTGATAATATTAGAAGTTTAAATAACATTGGCTCTGTTTTTAGAACGAGTGATGCCTTCTTAATTGAAAAGATTTATCTCTGTGGCATAACGGCGCAACCACCACATAATGACATACGCAAAACAGCTTTAGGGAGTACAGAAACTGTGGATTGGGAATATTCTGAAAGCACCCTAGATATAGTGAAAAAATTAAAAGCTCAAGGTGTAAAAATTTGCTCAATTGAACAAGCAGAGCATGCTACAATGCTTAATGATTTTAAACCTCAATCTGACACTAAATATGCCTTTGTGTTTGGTAATGAAGTTAAAGGTGTGGCTCAAGATGTAGTTGATGCAAGTGATATTGTAATTGAAATTCCGCAATATGGCACCAAACATTCTTTGAATATTTCTGTAAGTACTGGTGTTGTAATTTGGGATGTGTTTTCTAAATTAGTCGTTAGTCGTTAGTCGCGTAGAGATTCTGAAGCAAGCACTTCGACTGCGCTCAGTGGGACAGTTCAGAATGACAAACTTCCTTTTTTATAATGAGTAATAAACCTAAAACACCTTGGCCAACAAAAGCCGTTATGCGGCAGATATACGACAAGCATCTTTGGGGCGGCGATGATCTTGATTTTTATTCTGGTGAAGGCTCGCATAAATCTAAGATTATTAAACCTTACATTAAAGCAGTTTCAGAATTTTTAAAGTCGAAAGAGAGCAAACTCACTGTTTTAGATTTAGGTTGTGGCGATTTTAATATTGGAAAACATTTCATTGCATATTCAGAAAAATATATTGGTATTGATATCGTTGACAGCTTGATTGAAAGAAACAAATCAAAATTTAAAGCAGATAATTTAGAATTTTATTGCCTTGATATTTCAAAAGACAAATTACCTAAAGCCGATTGTGTAATTTTAAGGCAAGTGCTTCAGCATTTATCAAATGCAGAAATAAAAGAGATTTTAAACTTGCTTCCGAATTATAAATACATCATTCTGACAGAACATATTCCTATAGGTAATTTTAAACCAAATAAAGATAAGATTGCAAGTCAAGGCATAAGATTAAAGCAAAATAGTGGTGTTGATATTTTAAAAGCGCCTTTTAATTTTCAGGTTACAAAAGAAGAATTGCTTCACGAAGTAATTTTAGAAAATGATAAAGGAAGAATTACAACGGTGCTTTACTCATTATAAATTTTATGAGATGAAACAACACTTCGACAAGCTCAGTGTGACAAAACATGTCACTTTATAGGGATCCAAATCTCTTCTTCATTAATCTCTTGCATTGGATTGTAACTTGGAGGTAATCTTTCAAAATGTGGTCGGTTATCTAATTCAAATTCTGAATTTGGCAACCAAGTTGCATGAATATGCTGCCAGAATTTAATAAATTCAGAAATTGAACCTTTGAAATCAATAACTAAATACTTCCCTGAAGCAATTATTAGAGTTTCCATATCTGGCGGAACGGTATCTAGATTATTTACCTCAACACCAATCCATTTCTCAAATGCCTCATCAGGATTAAAAGTATTATAATCAAAATGATTATAGCTCTGAAGCGATAATGTAAACGTATCTTTCCTAAACTTTATTTCTTCTATTCTTGGCATAAATTGTCTTGCCAATTTAGGGGTCACTACATGAATATTATGGAAATTTGCTTCAGCTTTTAAGCCAATAATAAGAATTTCTTGGCTTTCAATTACTTTGTACTTCATCATTAATTTCATTTAAAATCCATAAATAATCCTCACGATTTTTTATAAAATCTCGCTCTGAAATATCAATGATTTTCACATTAAGCTCTGTTTGAGATTTTAAAAATTCTAAATAACCCGAATTCAATTTTTCTAGATATTCGTCTTTAATATCGATTTCGTATTTGCGACCGCGTTTTTTAATATTCTCCTTAAGCCTTTCTGTATTTTGATACAAATAGACATATAAGTCAGGCTTAGCAATATCTTTGTAAACCTGGTAAAACAGTCTTCTATATAAACGGAATTCGTCTTCGGGCAAAGTAACCTTAGAAAATATGAGCGATTTGTTGACATCATAATCGCTAACCATAAAATCCTTAAACAAATCTAACTGTGATAAATCATCACTAATTTGTTGGTAACGGTCGGCTAAAAAAGACATTTCTAAAGTGAAGGCGTAACGTTCTGGTTCTTTATAAAACTTTGGTAAAAACGCATTATCTGCAAAACGTTCTAAAATGAGTTTAGCGTTAAAATCTTGAGCAATCTTATTAGCTAAGCTTGTCTTGCCCGCTCCTATATTCCCTTCAATAGCGATATAGTTGTAATTACTAAACGTATAAGATTTTTTTGGATTTTTTAGCCAAATATTTATTGGTTCAATCTGAGAATCATCATCACATTCTTCAAAAAGAGTCTCAATGGTTTTGTCTAAAACTGGATGTTTAAAATCTTTCAGAACATCTAGTAAAGGCTGCAAAACAAACTTTCGATTTTGAATTTCTGGATGTGGAATTGTTAGATTTTTATCGTCTAAAACTTCGGCTTCATAAAAGAGAATATCTAAATCTATTTCTCGAGATTCGTAACCATCAATTGTTTTTTCAGAACGCCCTAACTGTTTTTCAATATTTTTAAGCGCCTTAAGAAGCTTCTTGGAACTAAGATGCGTTTCGACTTTAATACATGCATTATAAAAGTCATCACCTTCAAAACCTAAAGCTGGTGTTTTGTATACTTTAGATAGTTTTTTTACCACGCCGACGGTATGAAAAATAACATCTACAGCAGATTGCAAGTATTGCAATTTGTTGCCCTTATTACTGCCAAGCGCTATATAAGTTAGTTTTGATGGTTTCATTGAATAAACAAATTAACTAAAAGAAATATTAATAGATTATCTTTACCTAAACTATTTATTAACCATTTTTAATGCAATTAAAAGACAAGCTTCTAGCGCAACGTATATATCTCTTTTTAGGTGCGCTATTTATTACCTCTCTTGTAGTTTCTAATCTTATTTTTCAGAAATTCTTTTATTGGTATCCTCTAGATATTGAGGTTTTTGGGTCTAAGCTTTTTGAAATTTCAGTAGGTATTTTGCCTTATCCAATTACATTTTTAATCACCGATTTAATTAGTGAGATTTATGGAAAGAAGCGTGCTAATGACATCGTGATTGCTGGAATTTTTGCTTCATTGTTTTCAGTTGGAATAATCTTAATAGCGGATTGTGTTCCTGCGCTTAGCAATTCACCTATAGATGATAAAACGTTTACCAATGTATTCAGCAAAACAATTATAGCAGTTGGCTCAAGTATGTTCGCTTACTTATTTGCACAATTTATAGACATTAGAATTTACCATTTCTGGAAAGAACTCACCAAAGGAAAACACTTATGGTTACGTAATAATTTTTCGACTTGGGTTTCTCAATTTTTAGATACTCTAGCTATAATAACTTTACTTTGTTACTTTGATGTCTTACCTTGGAGTAGCTTCAAGGGTTTGCTTATCAGCGGCTTTTTATTTAAAGTACTGGTAGCCTTTTTTGACACGCCGTTTCTTTATCTAGGCGTCTACATTTTTAGAAAACGCTTCAAGCTTAAAGTCAATGAAGAAATAGACTTAGCTTAGAACAATTATAGTATTAAATTCTTATTAAATATCGTTAGCTTAACAACTATTCAAGCTAATATTTCGTATTATCTTTATAAATCATTCAATAGAATATAAACAATGAAGAAAGTATTCAAGATTATCGGTATTTTATTACTCATTTTTATAGTGCTTCTTATAAGTATCCCTTTCTTTTTAGAATCTAAAATCGATACTATAGTACAGAATTATGCAGACGAAAATCTTAATGCAGAACTTAGTTTTGATGATATTAACTTAAGTCTTATTAGCAGCTTTCCAAAAGCAGAGATTAGTATCGAAAACTTAAAAATTAATACACTTGCTCCTTTTGAAGACGAAACTTTAGTATCTGCTAAAGCCATATCTTTTGAAATGCCTGTAGGCGAATTACTAAAAGGTTCTGAACAACCTTTAGTTGTGAATGAAATTATTGCTGATGAATTATTACTTAGCTTAAAAACCAATACGGCTGGAAATGTCAACTATGACATTGTTAAATCTAAAGGCGAAAACACCAATACTGCCAAAACAACTTCTGAAAGTTTCAGCTTTGACATTGAACATTATGAGCTCAACAACAGTGCTTTTACTTATATTGACGAAGATTCTAACACAAAGGTATATGTCACAGAAATCAACCACAATGGTAATGGTATTTTTTCTGGTGATGTATCAGAATTAGAGACCAAAACAGACGCAAGAATTAGTTTATCGGCAGATAGTACAGAATACCTAAGTAATAACTCTATAAAACTTGATGCACTAATTGATTTAGATTTAGAACAAAACAAATATACCTTCAAGGAAAACAAAGGATATATTAATGCACTACCTTTAGAGTTTGAAGGTTTTGTAAAACTCGTTGAAAAAGGTCAAGAAATGGATCTCAGTTTTAAAAATCCTGAAGCATCTTTCAAAGACTTTCTTGCAGTTATACCTAAAGAGTACACTAAAGACATTGCTAATGTCGAAACCACGGGAGATTTTACTGTAAATGGTATCATCAAAGGATTAATTTCTGATGAAACTATCCCTCATCTAGATATAAATATTAACTCAGATAACGCGTCATTTAAATATCCCGAATTACCTAAAAAGGTTGAGAATATCATCATTGATACATCTATAAAAAATACAACTGGGAATGTTGAGGATACGTATATAGATATCAATACATTAAATTTTAAAATTGATGAAGATGTTTTTAAATCTGAAGCACATATAAAAAATCTTACTGGAAATACGCTGGTTAATACCAATCTAGATGGCGTTCTCAATTTAGCTAATATCACAAAAGCCTATCCTGTTGAATTAGAAAATCAATTAAGTGGAATTTTAAGAGCAAAAATGAACACTTCTTTTGATATGCATGCAATTGAAACAAATGCATACCAACGTATAAAAAACAATGGCACCGTATCTGTAGAAGATTTTATTTTTTCGTCTGAAGACATTGTGAATCCTATACAAATTAACACAGCAGATTTAAGTTTTAAACCTGGAATGGTAACCCTAAATAAATTTGAAGCACTAACAGGGAATAGTGATTTGTATGCTACTGGAGTCATCAATAATTTACTAGGCTTTCTTATAAGTGATAAGAAGCTTCAAGGGGATTTTAAAGTAACTTCAGACAACTTTGTAGTTTCAGATTTTATGATCGAAGATGAAACTGCTATAGAAACTTCTAACAAAACAACATCTGATACGGAATCATTAAAAATTCCAGACTTTTTAGATTGCTTAATTCATGCAAATGCTCAAAATGTCGTGTATGACAATCTTAATCTTAAAAATGTAAATGGAAAATTGAGGATTAAAGACCAAAATGCTAATCTCATAAACATGACTACAGATTTGTTTGATGGTAAATTAGGCATATCTGGTAATGTATCCACTAAAGACACAAAGCCAAAATTTGATATGGAATTAGCCATGCAACAGTTCGATGTTTCAAAATCTTTTAAAGGTCTAGACTTATTAAATGCATTAGCGCCAATTGCCAAAGTTGTTCAAGGAAAACTCAACTCTACTATTAAGTTAAATGGCTTATTGGATGAAAACTTTGCACCTGTTCTAAACTCTATATCTGGTGATGCCTTAGCTGAAATACTAACTACCAAATTGACCGCTTCTCAAAGTGAAACACTTAAGAGTTTGGGTGGTAAATTTGATTTTATAGACTTCAACGATTTAGACTTAAAAGACCTAAAAACTAAATTAAGTTTTGAAGATGGTCAAGTATCTGTAAAACCATTTACTATTAATTACAAGGATATTCCAATAGAAGTCTCTGGAACTCATAGTTTTGCAAATACCATGGACTATAATGCTGTATTAAATGTGCCTGCAAAATACCTTGGTAATGACGTTAATAATTTAATTCAAAAAATAAATGATGATGACGTCAACAAAATAACAATCCCAGTAACAGCTAAAATTGGCGGTTCTTTTACAAAGCCTAATGTTACTTCTGATTTAACAAGCGGTGTCTCTCAACTTACAAAGCAACTCATAGAAATTCAGAAACAAAAATTAATCGGCAAAGGCACTGATAAACTCAGCAATCTTTTAGGTGATGTCATAGGTGGAAACACTAATAAAACTAAAGACTCAACACAAGTAGATTCTTCTGAAGCAACACCTAAAGACCCTATAAAAGATGATGTAAAATCTATATTTGGCGGTCTTTTAAATAAGAAGAAAAAAAAGAAAGACAGTACAAAAAACTAACATCTATTAATCATTATAAATTAAAACAAATTGATTTGCAGTAAATTATTTAGTCATTATTATAATTATTTAATAAAAGATATTATCTTTGCACACTCTTTAGTAAAATAGACAATACAATATTACAGATATGATTAAAATAGAAATCAAAGAAGGCGAAAACATAGAAAGAGCTCTTAAAAGATATAAGCGTAAACACAGAAATGTTCAGATTATGCAAAATCTTAGAGAATCTCGTTATTTCACAAAGCCTTCTGTGAAACGTAGAAGAGAAATACAAAAGGCTTCTTACATTCAAGGTTTAAGAGACGCAGAAAACATATAAGTTACACTTTATATATATACATAAAGCGACCAATTTGGTCGCTTTTTTTGTTTTAAGTGTAAGGTTAATATGCAATACACTAAAAAGTTACAGATTAGGAAATAACAACATCAACTATTAAACCTTCATTAGCTCGGATATTGAAAACAGTATTGTCTTCAAATATAAAGTATTGTCCTTTTACACCTACTAATTTACCTGAATAAGCACCTTCTTTTTTAAGATTCAAACTTTTAGGTTTCTCAGGATATTTATGTACTGGAAAATTAAGATGAGTCTCTTCATTATGTTCAATAAAATAATCTTTTGCTTCAGCTGGGATATGCAATTTTAACCTTTCTCGCCATTCTTTAAGGTTTTCGTCTTCGATTTCATTCTTCAGCATTTTACGCCAATTGGTTTTATCTGCTACAAAATCTTTCAGAGCAACTTCAGTAATGCCAGCTAAATATCTATTTGGCACCTCAACAATTTCGATGGCTTCGTGAGCTCCTTGATCTATCCAACGTGTAGGTACTTGAGCTTTTCTCGTAACTCCAACTTTAACATTACTAGAGTTTGCTAGATAAACAATATGCGGTTGTAATTGTATTTTCTTTTCGTATTCTAAATTTCGGTCTTCTTTTCCTAAATGCGCCGTACTTAATTCTGGACGCATAATCCAATCGCCAGCATTTGGGGTATCAAAAAAGCAGCTTTTACAGAAGCCTTGGCGGTATATCTCTCTATTCAATCCACAGTTTAGGCATTCCTCTCCAACAAAAGTCATGGTTATTGACTTATTAAGCAATTGATTTACATGAATAAAGTCGCCTTTAAAGACTAAATAATATTGAATCGGGTCTTGAAACTCCGTTTGCATTTTAGTAAGTACTCCAGTATAAACCATAATAAAAATTTACTATTTTTAAAATCTAAACTTTATATTTAAAAGTTAAGAATAACCAACTAAATAATCAAGTTGCGCTTAGCGCATAAAGATAGCTAATCCATGCCAATTCCTATTGTAAATTCTATTGCTTCGTGGTTTTTAAAAAAACGATTTCATCAGATTGAATTGTTTTTAAAATACCCGCACGATGTACAAAACGAATTGCTTTTTGGTCTTTTAAAAACAGCTAAGGATACCGAAATAGGGAAAGCCTATGATTTTGCTTCAATTAAATCCTATAAAGACTTTAGCGAGCGCCTACCTGTAGTAAATTACGAAGCTATACAGCCACAAATAGAACGCTCACGCCTTGGAGAGCAGAATATTTTTTGGCCTGGTACTATAAAATGGTTTGCAAAATCTAGTGGCACAACAAATGCGAAAAGCAAATTTATTCCTGTGAGTACAGATTCTCTAGAAGAATGCCATTATGCAGCTGGAAAAGATTTATTGTGTATGTACCTCAACAATAACCCTGAATCTCAATTATTTACTGGGAAAAGTTTAAGACTTGGCGGAAGTAAAGAATTGTATAAAGAAAACGGGACTGTTTTCGGTGACTTATCTGCGATACTGATTGACAATATGCCATTTTGGGCAGAATATAGTAGTACTCCTAGTAGTAAAGTATCATTGATGAGCGAATGGGAAACCAAAATGCAAGCTATTGTTGATGAAACTATAAACGAGAATGTGACAAGTCTTGCTGGTGTTCCTTCGTGGATGTTGGTATTACTAAATAATGTTTTAGAAGAAACAGGAAAAGATAATCTTTTTGATATCTGGCCAAATCTCGAAGTTTACTTTCACGGTGGTGTGAGTTTTAATCCTTATATAGAGCAATACAGATCTATACTTCCTAAGAAATCATTCAAATATTACGAGATTTATAATGCTTCTGAAGGCTTTTTTGCCATACAAGACCAGAACTATTCTGGCGACTTACTATTAATGCTTGATTATGGTATTTTCTATGAGTTTATTCCAATGGATACTTATGGCACACCAGAGCAAAAAGTAATTTCGCTTAGCGAAGTTAAACTCAACACCAATTATGCTGTAATAATAACCACAAACGCTGGACTTTGGCGTTATAAAATTGGTGACACTATACGTTTTGTAAGTTTAAATCCATATCGTATTAAAGTTTCTGGAAGGACAAAACACCATATTAATGCTTTTGGCGAAGAGTTAATTATAGAAAATGCTGAAGATGCTCTCAAAAAAGTATGCAAGCGTACTGGTGCTGAAATTGTTGACTATACTGCCGCTCCAATTTTTATGAAAGGTAAAGAAAAAGGTGCTCATGAGTGGCTAATAGAGTTTAAAACACCTCCCAAAAATTTTAATTATTTCTCAGAGCTTTTTGATAATGCTCTTAAAGCTTTAAATTCTGATTACGAAGCAAAGCGTTATAACAATATAACGCTAAATAAACCCACTATTCATCAAGCACGTTATAACTTGTTTTATGATTGGTTAAAACAAAACGATAAATTAGGTGGCCAACATAAAGTCCCAAGGTTGTCTAACACTAGAGATTATATAGATGAGCTGCTTTCATTAAATTCTTAGTGCGCTTAATCGTTAAAATTTACATTCAAAAAATCTATACCGAATAAACGTGTCACTTATCTAAAATGATTTGATTAGAGATAAGTTGAACCTATTTTCACGTCATAATACGAACCGCTTATATTATAAGTTAATTAATCCAACAATAAAAAACCCATGAGCTATCATGGGTTTTTAGTTTTTATACTTGTAGATAAACTTATGATACTGCCTTTAATTTCTTTAAAGTAGATTTTGTTAGTTTATCTTCAGCGTATGCTTTAGTTACATTAAGTTTTGTCTCATCAGAACCTGGTAAATGAAACATTGCGTCAGTTAGAATTTCTTCGCAAAGTGAACGTAATCCACGAGCTCCTAACTTGTATTCAATGGCTTTATTTACAATAAATTCAAGTGCGCCTTCAGTAATACTTAACTCAACCTCATCCATTTTAAACAATTTCTTATACTGCTTAATAATAGCATTCTTTGGCTCAGTTAAAATAGCTCTCAAAGTTTTTGCATCTAATGGGTCCATGTGAGTTAACACTGGTAAGCGACCTATGATTTCAGGAATTAACCCAAAGTCTTTTAAATCTTTAGGGATAATATATTGAAGGATATTGTCATTGTCTACATTATCATCAGAGTTTATAGAACTGTAACCAATAGCTTGCATATTTAAGCGCTTAGTAATTACACGTTCAATACCATCAAAAGCACCACCAGCAATAAATAGAATATGCTCTGTGTTAACTTCGATAAATTTTTGATCTGGATGTTTACGACCACCTTTTGGTGGCACATTAACAACAGTTCCTTCTAATAATTTTAATAACGCTTGCTGTACACCTTCACCAGAAACATCTCTAGTAATTGATGGATTATCACTCTTACGAGCAATCTTATCGATTTCATCAATAAAGACAATTCCTTTTTCAGCTTTTTCAAGATTGTAATCTGCAGCTTGAAGCAGACGTGTTAAAATACTTTCGACATCTTCTCCAACATAACCAGCTTCGGTTAGTACCGTAGCATCAACAATTGCTAAAGGCACATTGAGCATTCTGGCTACAGTTTTTGCCATGAGGGTTTTACCTGTTCCGGTTTGCCCAACCATAATAATATTACTCTTTTGGATTTCGATATCATCATCTGTTGGCGGCTGTAATAATCGCTTATAATGGTTATATACAGCAACAGACATAACACGCTTGGTATATTCTTGCCCGATAATATACTCGTCTAAAAAAGCTTTTATTTCTTTTGGCTTTTTTAGCATTAACTCGGCACTTAACTCGGCATTTGTCCCTTGCTTAGATTCTTCTATTACAATACCATTTGCTTGTGTGATACAACGGTCACAGATGTGTGCATCTAACCCTGCTATAAGCAAATTGGTCTCTGGCTTTTTCCTACCACAAAACGAACATTCTAACTCTTCCTTTGCCATAAATCTTATATTTCTAAATTTAGTTTAGAAATCTTTAGTCGTTATTAGTCTTTTTTACTTTCTTCCTAACACTTCATCAATCATACCATACTCTAAAGCTTCTGATGATGTCATCCAGTAATCGCGGTCTGAATCTTTTTCAACTTGCTCGTATGTTTTACCTGAGTGGTTAGAAATAATATCATATAATTCCTTTTTAACCTTTAAAGTTTCACGTACTGCTATTTCCATATCAGAAACCTGACCTTGAGTACCACTCATTGGTTGATGAATCATAACTCTTGAGTGCTTTAAAGCCGAACGTTTACCATCATGACCAGCACATAATAATACTGCTGCCATAGATGCTGCAATACCTGTACAGATAGTTGCTACGTCTGGTTTTATAAACTGCATAGTATCGTAAATGCCTAAACCTGCATATACTGAACCTCCAGGAGAATTGATATAAATTTGAATATCTTTTGAAGCATCTACACTCTGTAAAAACAATAATTGTGCTTGAATAATATTAGCCACTTGATCATTAATTCCCATACCCAAAAAAATGATTCGATCCACCATTAACCTAGAGAAAACATCATATATCGCTACATTCAAATTTCTTTCTTCAATAATGTTAGGGGTTAAATTAGTAGGATACATACTTTGGATAATCTTAGTATAATAATTACTGTTTATGCCTTGATCTTTGGTTGCAAATTTTTCAAATTCTTTTCCGAAATCCATATTGTAAATTCTGTTTGTCGTTAAAATTAATAAGGCGTAAAATCTATCGATTTTACGCCTTAAAGATACAATTTATATTGCTAAATGATTAACTGTAAAATTCTTTTACAAAATCATCATAAGTAACCTCTTTTGTTTTAAGATTTGCTTCAGTTTTATATAATTCTAAAAGCTTTTGACTCATCAATTGCTCATTTAAACGCTTTACTTCATCTTGATTAGATAAAATACGTGCAGCGATATCTTCTAATTCTTTTTCTGAAGGATTCATCTGACCAAACTGTGCCATTTGACCTTTAATCATTTGCATAGCAAAGGCTTTTAAATCTTCAAACTGAACCTGAAGTTTATGGTCTGTGATTAATTTTCCTTCTATTAACTGGTAGCGCATGCTTTTTTCAGATTTTTCATATTCTTCTTTTGCCTGCTCTTCAGTCATTTCTTCTTCACCTGCAGTTTGCATCCATTTCTGTAAAAACTCAGATGGTAAATCAAACTTTGTACTGTCTACTAAATATTCAGTAACGTCATTTAATAACTTCTGCTCACCTTGTTGTGCAAATTGTTTTTCAGAATCTTCTTTGATTTTTTCTTTAAGCTCAGTTACAGAGGTAACTGCTCCTTTTCCGAATAACTTATCAAATAATTCTTGGTCTAAATCCGCTAATTCTCTTTCGTTGATTTCAGAAACTTCAAAAGTTACTTCAATATTTAAGTTTTTGGCTTCATCCGGAGTAACTTTTAAGAACGTCACTAAGTCATTAGTTTCTGCAAAAAGATTTTTTGTCTTTACAGTAATAACATCACCAGTTTTAGCACCGATAAATTTCTTAGGATTTGTTTTTCCTTTTAATTTATCTAAAGTGATAGTTGCAACGTTATCGATACCTGCATCTTTGTTAGTGAACTTTCCTGTGATTTCTGAAGCTTCAGTTGCTTGAGTTTGAGAAATTATTTTACCGTATTGTTTTTGGATGTGCTTAACTTGGTTGTCAATCATCTTATCGTCTGCAACAATATTATAATGTGTAATTGCTTTTTTACCTTTAAGCTTTACATCAAACTTTGGCGCTAAACCAAGTTCAAACTCAAAAGTAAATGCATCTGCATCCCAATTAAGGTCATCCTGAGCTTTTGGCAATGGGTTACCTAAAACGTCTAACTTTTCTTCTACTAAATACTTACCCAGAGCATCTTGTAATAGTTTATTCACCTCATCAACCAATACAGCTTGACCATATTGCTTCTTTACCATTCCCATTGGCACGTGACCTTTTCTAAAACCAGGAATGTTTGCTGTTTTACGGTAATCTGTTAAGATTTTTTCTACTTTGTCGCTATAATCTTCTTTAGCGATATCTACTTTTACAACTGCGTTTAACGCATCGATGTCTTCTCTCGTAATGTTCATTGTAATACAATCTAAAATTGGGCTGCAAAAATACATATTTTTTTGCAACACAACAATAGTTTTAAGGTATTGATTTTTAGTTCTTTTTCTCCTCTTTTAATAGTGAATGTAATATAGATTGAAGCACAGACAAAAGAATACTAAAAAGTACAGCAGTCCAAATACCATTAACAGAAAAACCATCAATGAGTTTATCTGCTAAAAGTATAATTAAAGCATTAATTATAAGAAGAAATAACCCTAAAGTCAATAATGTAATCGGCAAGGTTAGGATGATTAAAACTGGTTTCACCAAAAGGTTCAAAATTGAAATTACAATAGCAACGATGATTGCTCCGACATAACCGTTTACAGTTACTCCATTTAAAAAATGTGCCAAAACAAAAACGGAGAGAGCATTGATAAGTAAACGTAAAATTGAATTCATAATATTATACTAATATTTTATTGTACATAAAAAACTATCGGCAGAGCATATGGCACAATAACTGGCTTGCCTCTTTGATATCCAGGTGTTATTCTTGGCAATGTTTCAAAAACTCTTTGAGTTTCAATTCTCAATCTATGATGAGGCGCCTTAACAGAAGAAAGACTTACATACCCAAGTTTATCAATTTTAAAAGCCACTAAAATCTTTTGTTTACCTGACAAGCCAATATTCTTCGCTTCATTTTTATCAAAATTATCAAGAATAAACTTTGCTAAGTTTTCATTCATACATTTTTTCAGAGCTTTATTTCCATACACATTCTCACAACCAGTAAAAACTGGTACCTTTTCTAGAACTCCATCTGGCACCTCAGTAACTTTAAAAGGTAAAGTTTTCTTTTTAGTATTAACTTTCTCAACCTTTTTACCTGAAGGATCATATTTTACCCATGTTTTAGAAAAAGCATCACCTTTATAACTACCAACCCATTGCAAGTTTTCTAATTCATCATATCGTTTTTCTTCACCATTTTTTTTATCTCTTAAAATAACACCTTCTAATCTCAGGTTCTTATTTTTGTAAAACTGTTTATATATCCCATTTCTGTAACCATTTTCATAGCTAACACTCCATTCTAAATTTTCATCTTCATCATAAAATTTCCATTTCCCACTTAATTGAAAATCTATGTAATTCGATTCAATCTTTAAAGAACCATCTTCTCTATACTCTTTATAATAACCACTCCTATACTGATTTTTGTAAAACAATTCTCCTGTTTCGTAATAACCAAAAACAATATATCTTTCACCTTCTTTTTCTACTTTTCTTTTAATTTTTCCGTTTTCAAAAAAAGAAACTTCAGAAAGTTCTTTCTTTCCATTTGTATACCTTGATATATTTGAAATTTGACCGCTCTTATAATATCTTTTCCACTCACCAACTCGTTTTTGATTCTTATATGCGCCTTCAGTTTGTAATTCCCCAGAACGATAATATAACTTTGCTGGCCCATCTGGTTTATCTTGAGCAGAAACAGTAATTGAAATAAGAAATAGAATAAGCAATAGGTTTTTCATAAAAATCAATGTGTCGAATTATAAATTTAAGCTTTTTTAAAAACAAGAATATCTTGATATTCGGTTTTGCTATTGTCAGCGTTTTGACCTTTCCAATAACCATCAATAATATTTACAAATTCTAGATTTGCATTTTCTAACATTTGCTTAATCTTGTTTTTATGTATTGTGATATTACCAGATTTTACATTCTCGTTCATTAATCTATAATCTACTTTTTTATGCGGGAAGCCAAAACCTTTGAGATTTGCAATATAATCTTCATCTGTTTCATCATAAAAGAAAAAGGTCGAGAAACATTGTCCGCCAGATTTTAAAACGCGGTTTATTTCATGAAAATAATGCTGAATTTCATCTATCTGCATGTGCGTAAACAATGACACCGAAAACACTTTTGAAAATGATGCGTTTTCATAAGGAAACTCAAATTCCGTAGCCTTTAACTCTGATGTATTGTACAAATCATTAAAGATAGGTACATACTTAAAATTAAAATTTGAAAAATCTTCACCTATTCCTTTATTACACCAATCGACACCTTGTTTTACAACATCAAAACCATCATAAGAACCATATTCGTTTAAGTATGTAGAAAGTGCTATTGCAGACCGACCAACACCACTCCCAATATCAAGAACACTATCATTTGGTTGTAAATCTATATGTGTTTTTAAATGCTCTAAATGGAGCATTCCTTGCTTAATATATTCCTCAGCGTTAGCAGGAGAACCTGTATAAATCTGACCTCTAGACGGCACATACTTATTAGTTTTTCCTGATGATTTATCTATAAAATCCGCAGGAAAATAATACAATCGGCGAATCAAAAAACGCTGATTTGATGATAAGCCATACCAGAAATCTCTTAAAAATTGAGGTTTACTCATAAGGATTAGTAATTTACACTTTTATAAATTGAACAACGGCCACATAAAATTCTTTAGGATTCTCGGCATGTAACCAATGACCAGCATTATTAATAGTTCCTATCTCAGCATTTGTAAAATGACGGTGAATTAAAGCTTCATCCGTTTCACTAATATATTCAGATTTATCGCCTCTTAAAAACAAGGCCGGCTTAGAGAATGTGGCATGAATTGGTAGAGCTTCACCAACTTCTGATACGTTTTCTTTGAGTACTGGAAGATTTATTCTTAATCCTAGTTGTCCTTTTTCTACCCAATACAAATTCTTCAATAAAAACATACGTGTTCCAATCTCAGAAACATAATTTGACAAAGCTTTATCAGCTTCACCTCTAGTTTTAATGGCTGAAAAATTTAGACTCGACAAACCTTCTAAAATAGCATCATGATGGATAGGATAATATCGTGGTGAGATATCAGCAACGATTAAGCGATTGACATATTCGGGATATTTTGTTGCAAAACTCATAGCCGTTTTTCCTCCCATGGAATGACCTAAGAGAATAATATCTTTAAGATTATGAGCATCACAATAGGCTTTTAAATCTTCAACCATCAATTCGTAATCAAAATCATGTGAATGGAAACTACGTCCGTGATTACGTTGGTCAACGAGATGCATTTCATAATTAAGTTCAGAAAATTGACGAGAAAGTGTTTTCCAATTGTCGCCCATTCCTAAAAACCCATGAAGAATCACGAAAGGTTTTCCACTACCAAATATATTACCGTGTAAAATCATGATAAACGATGCAAATACATTTGTATAACATTCTCAATCCCAAGGTATAAACTCTCTGAGATTAAAGCATGGCCAATAGACACTTCTAATAAACCTTCAATATTTTCTTTAAAGAACTTGATATTATCTAAAGACAAATCATGGCCAGCATTAACACCAAGTCGTAATTGGTTAGCAAGCCTAGCACATTCTGAATACGGTTTTATAGCATTTTTATTACCCAACTCGTATTGATGTGCAAATGCTTCTGTATACAATTCAATTCTATCTGTTCCTGTAGTTTTAGCACCTTCAATTTGAGGTAAATCTGGGTCAACGAATATTGAAGTTCTTATATTATTTTGTTTAAATTCTGAAATAACTTCAACTAAAAAATCTTTATGCTTAATAGTATCCCAACCAGCATTTGATGTAATAGCATCAACGCTATCCGGAACCAATGTTACCTGAGTAGGCTTCATTTCCAATACTAAATCTATAAACTTAGGAATAGGGTTTCCTTCAATATTATACTCAGTATGGACAATAGGTTTTAAATCGCGAGCATCTTGGTAACGGATATGGCGCTCGTCAGGACGCGGATGTATAGTTACACCTTCAGCGCCAAAACGCTGAACATCTTTTGCAAACTGAACTAGGTTTGGCACATCGCCTCCTCTACTATTTCTTAGCGTTGCAATTTTGTTAATATTAACACTGAGTTTTGTCATTTCTATAGAATTTAAGAGACAAAAATACAAAGTAGAACATGCTTTTTATGGTTATTTTTAATTAATTTGCAGAACCTTAGCGAAACGATTTATGCAGTTACAGAATTACATTATAAATGATATAAAACCTCTGAATATCAATGATACAATTGGTGATATACAGTTGCTTTTTAATCAATTGACATATTCTCATATTCCTATTGAAAAAGATGGCATTTATATAGGCTGCATACCAGAAACTGATGCGCATTGCTTTGAGTCGAAAAAAATAATCTCGGATTGCAGCTATACTGCTGAAGGCTTTTTTGTTCGTACAACAACTAACTGGTTAGATGTTCTTGAAGCTTTTGCGCAAAACAACAGTAATATTATGCCGGTGTTAAATCCCGAAAATAAATACTTGGGCTATTATGAGCTTAATGATATTATTCATTTGTTTAATGAAACGCCATTTTTCTCAGAACCTGGCGGCATACTAATTGTCGAAAAAGGTATACAAGATTATTCTTTTAGTGAGATAAGTCAGATTGTAGAATCTAATGATGCCAAATTACTAGGTGCATTTATTTCGAAAATTGAAAATGATGTTGCTCAGATTACTTTAAAGATTGGAAATACTAGTCTAAATGATATCACCCAAACATTTAGACGTTATAGTTACAATATTATAGCTGGGCATGAAGATGACACCTACATTAAAAGCTTAAAAGACCGCTCAAAATATTTGGATAAGTACTTAAACATTTAAGTTATGAAAGTTGCCATTTACGGTCAAAATTATGAAAACGATAACAATCAAAAAGCTTTTGAAGTTCTTTTCAACTGCTTAAAAAATTATAAAACTGAAATTTTTATTGAATCTCAATTTCTGAAAATTCAGAAAGAAATGTTCCATAACGATGGGTCTTTTGGCATATTTACGCAGCTTGACAATTCTTATGATTTACTAATTAGTATTGGTGGCGATGGCACCATTTTAAGAGCTATTACTTATGTTAGAGATTTAGATATTCCAATTGTAGGTATTAATACAGGAAGACTTGGTTTTTTAGCAACTGTGCAAACTAACGAGATTGAAGATGCATTATCTGATATTTTTGAAAACAAGTACAAAATATCTAAACGGTCTTTACTCTCTGTAGATGTCTCTCCCGAAAATGACTTAGTTAAAGAGACTAATTTTGCTCTTAATGAAGTGACAATTAGCAGAAAAAACACCACTTCTATGATTACAGTAGAAACCCACCTAGATAACGAGTATCTAACATCTTATTGGGCAGATGGTCTTATATTATCTACCCCAACTGGTTCTACTGGTTACTCTTTAAGTTGTGGTGGCCCCGTTATTTCGCCAAGTGCACAAAGTTTTGTTTTAACACCAATAGCACCTCACAATCTTAATGCAAGACCTTTAGTTATACCTGATCAAACTGATGTTAAGCTAAGGGTAAGCGGTAGAGAAGATCAATTTTTGTTATCATTGGATTCAAGAATAATAACACTTCCAAACACTGCTACAGTAAAAATTAAAAAAGCACCATTTCATATTAAAATGGTCGAACTTTTAGGCGAAAGTTTTATCGACACCCTAAGAAAAAAAATGCTTTGGGGTGAAGATCGTAGAAATTAAACAATAAATACCTGTAAATACTGTTTTCTGTAAGACAATTTGTATCAAATTGTTATAGACTAATCTTAATTGTTATATTTGCAAACTTTTAAAAATTTATGAGGTATCTACTGCTATTTTTATTAAGTATCCTGGGAGGCCAAACTATCAATGCTCAAATTTATGAATTTGGGGTATTTGCTGGTGGTAGTAATTTTATAGGAGATGTTGGCGCAACCAACTATATTTCTCCTAATCAATTAGCAATAGGTGGTATTGTAAAATGGAATAGAAGTCCAAGACACGCTTTCAGAGCTTCTTTAATATATTCAAATTTAGAAGTCGATGATAGTAAATCTGACGACCCAAGACGTATACAAAGAGGTTATGGTTTTAGAAGCGGCATTTTAGAAGCATCTTTAGGTCTAGAATTTACTTTTTTCGATTTTAATCTTCATGATATTTCAGCAAAAGGCACACCATATTTATATACTGGAATATCTGTTGCCAATCATGAAAATTTCTTTTTTGATAATAACGGTGTATTAACTACAGAGAACACTAGTAGTTGGGCTTACGGTATACCCATAGTACTTGGCTACAAACAATCGATAAGTCCACATTTTATTTTAGCTGCAGAAATTGGTGCTCGTTTTACTTTTTCTGATGAATTAGATGGCAGTGTTCCTGATGCTGGTTTTAGAGAACAATTTAGCTTTGGAAATACCAATAGCAATGACTGGTATGTATTCTCAGGAATTACCTTAACTTACACCTTTGGACAAAAACCCTGTTATTGCGACTTTTAAAATGAATCTAAAGGACCTAATAGACACTTCAAAGCTACCAAACCATATAGCTATTATAATGGATGGTAATGGTCGTTGGGCAAAACAAAAAGGGTTAGTTAGAGTCCTAGGTCATGAAAGCGGCACAAAAGCCGTAAGAGAAACTGTGGAAACTTGTGCTGAAATTGGTATAAAGCACTTAACACTTTATGCATTTTCTACGGAAAACTGGAACAGACCAAAATTAGAGGTGCAAACCTTAATGAAGCTTTTAGTAAAATCTCTAAAAAAAGAGATTAAAACACTTCAAGAGAATGGAATTAAGCTAACCGCTATTGGATGCTTAAACGATTTACCGAAAAAGGCTTTTGACGAATTAGAATTTGTTAAAGAAAAGACAAAAAATAATACACATATGACATTAACTTTGGCTTTAAGCTACGGTTCTCGTGAAGAACTTGTTAATGTTGTTAAAGAATTATCATTTAAAGTTAAAAATAATATAATTTCGACCGAAAGTATTGACGAATCAATTATTAATAAGCATCTTTACACGCAAAATTTACCAGACGTAGATTTGCTAATTCGCACTAGTGGAGAGCAACGAATTAGCAATTTTTTATTATGGCAAATTGCATACGCAGAATTATATTTTACAAATGTTTTGTGGCCAGATTTTAAAAAAGAAAATCTAATAGAAGCCATTAAAGACTATCAAAATAGAGAACGACGATTTGGAAAAACAAGCGAACAGCTCACATAAAAGCATAACTTTTAAAGCCTTGAAGAAATTTTACGTTTTTACATTATTACTTCTTTTACTAATCACTCAAAGTTCTTTTGGGCAAGATGGTAAAAAATATACGATTAACGATATTATTGTTACAGGTAACACATCATTCAATGCTAGTACCATCATTACATACTCTAGACTAAAAAAAGGTCAAGAAGTATCCTTTGGAGGAGATAAAATAGGTGAGGCTGTTAAAAAGCTTTGGGGTTCTAATCTATTCAGTGCAATTGATATTTACTTCATAAACATAACTGAAGACGATAAGGTAGATATAGAAATTAAGCTTTCTGATCTTCCTGAGCTTAATGAAGCAAAAGTTCAAGGTGTAAAAAAGGGTAAAGTAGATGAAATTTTAGAAGAAAACAATCTAAAACAACGCGTAAAAGTTACTGAAAACCTTGTTACTACTACTAAAAACTATCTTACAAACAAGTATAAGAAAAAAGGGTTTTTAAATACTAAAGTAAATGTTATAACTTCAGATGTTAAGAACGACTCTATTGAAAAAAAGAGAGTCAATATGCTTATTAACATCGACAAAGGCAACAAAGTAAAAATTAAATCTATAAGCTTTAATGGCAACAATAAGTTATCTGACAAGAAGCTTAGAAAAGCCATGAAAAACACCAAGCAAAAAAGCCTTAGCCCTTTAAGATTACTTAAGCGTTCAAAGTATGTTGAAGAGGACTATAAAGATGATTTAGTAAGTCTTGTAGATAAGTATAAAGAAAATGGATATAGAGATGCCCGAGTTATTAAAGATTCAATTATCTATAATGACGACAAGACTATTAGTTTATTAATCGATGTTGAAGAGGGTGAAAAATATACATTTGGTAAAATAGATTTTGTCGGAAATACAGTTTATACCGATGATTTTTTATCTCAAATATTACGTATAGAAGAAGGTGACACTTATAATGGTGTTGAACTTAAAAAACGTATTGCCAATGATGAAAAACCTGATGGAATAGACCTTACAAACATCTACCAAAATACTGGTTATATGTTCTCAACAATAAATCCCGTTGAAGTAAGTGCTGATGGGAATGTTATTGATTTGGAAATCAGAATTACTGAAGGAAAACCAGCATACTTTAATAGTGTAAAGGTTAAAGGGAATGATATAACCAATGATCATGTTATTTACAGAGAAATACGAACGCGTCCAGGCGAACTTTATAGCAGAGCAAACATTATCAGAACTATCCGTGAGTTAGGTCAACTTGGATTCTTTAATGCACAAGCAATTGTCCCAGATATTAAAAATCCTAATCCTGTTGATGGCACATTAGATATTGAATACACTGTTGAAGAGCAAGGTTCAAGTCAGATAGAGCTACAAGGTGGTTACGGAGGTGGTGGATTCATAGGCACACTTGGTTTATCTTTTAACAATTTCTCTTTAAGAAACATATTAAATGGTGAAGCATATAAACCAGTTCCACGTGGAGATGGTCAAAGTTTATCATTAAGGTTACAAGCAAGTCAGTTTTTTCAAACTTACAGTTTCTCATTTAGTGAACCTTGGTTAGGAGGTAAAAAACCATTCCAGTTATCAACCTCTATTTCTCACTCAAGACAATTCTTATTTGACCCAATAACTAGACGTGCTGATAAAAGTAGAAGGTTTAATATTACTGGTATAACTTTTGGTATTTCGACAAGATTAAAAGAACCAGATGATTATTTCTTATTCTCTCAAGCATTAAGTTACCAGCATTACGATTTACAAAACTATAACACTGGTTTATTTACATTTGGTAATGGCTCATCTAACAATCTGTCGTATACAATTGGCCTAACAAGAAATAATACTTATAACGACCCTATTTATCCTACAGGTGGTTCAAATTTTTCAGCTTCAGCTAAATTATCCATACCATATTCATTATTTAATGGAGTAGATTATGGTGCATTAAAAACAGAACGTGACGGACTTGACCCAATTACAGATTCTGATAGAATAGCAGAAATTGACCAAGAACGTTTTAAATGGTTAGAATTTTATAAAATAAAGTTTAAAGCAGACTGGTATGCAGAAGTTGCTAAAAAATTAGTCTTAAGGCCAAGTGTCGAATTTGGTTTCTTAGGTGCCTACAATAATGATAGAGGTGTTATTCCTTTTGAGCGTTTCTTCCTTGGAGGTGATGGTCTTGGAAACTTTGCTTTAGATGGTAGAGAGATTATTCAATTAAGAGGATATCCAAACCAATCGTTATCAACTCAAGATGGTGGATCTATATATAATAAGTTCTCATTAGAGTTACGTTACCCAATAACATTAGGTCAAGGAGCAAAAATTTATGCCTTGTCATTTGTAGAGGCTGGTTCATCAGTAAATAGTTTTAGAGATTTTGACCCATTTAATCTACAAAGATCAGCTGGGTTAGGTGTCAGAATATTTATGCCTGCCTTTGGTTTATTAGGAATAGATTTCGGTAAACCATTTGACCCATTACCAGGACAAAATCAAGTTGGTGGATGGGAAACTCACTTTATAATTGGTCAGCAATTTTAACTTTGGCACGATATTTTCTAATAGCTTAATAACATTTCATAGTGGTGTTAAAATTTTTACGAATATATTTCGTTTATTTGAAGTATTACAAGCATTTCTTCACAGAAAGAATGTCTATTAAGCTAGAATCAAATAATTAAAACATACACCTATGAAATTTAAAGTTCTTTACATATTGGCAATAGTTGGTCTAATGAGCTTTACCAGTAACGCACAACGTGTTAATGGCGCCAGAATTGGATATATAGATACAGAATACATTCTTGAAAATGTTCCAGATTACCAAGAAGCATCAGCACAATTAGAAACTAAACTTACAAAATGGAAGTCAGAGATTGAAAAAAAACTGGCCGATATTGAAACAAAGAAAAAATCTTTAGAAAACGAAAAAGTATTACTTACAAAAGAGCTTTACGAAGAACGTTTAGAAGATATTTCATTTGAAGAAGCAGAAATTTTGGACTATCAGCAAAAGCGTTTTGGTCCTGGTGGAGATATGATTATACAACGTTCTCAATTAATTCAACCAGTACAAGATCAAATTTTTGCTGCGGTAAAAGAAATAGCAGAAAACAAAAAATATGATTTTGTTTTTGATAAAAATGCAGATTTCTTGATGTTATACTCTGCAGAACGTTTTGATATTAGTGAGCAAGTTCTAAAAATAATTACTCGTACTTCTGCAAGAGAGCAAGCTAAAACTAAAAAGGAGAAAAGAGCTTTAGAAAAAGAAGCTGCTATTCCTGAAGTAAATAGCACAAAAGATGAACGTGCAAAAGCTCTAGAAGAACGAAAAGCTCAGCGTAAATCTGAACTTGAACAAAAACGTTTGGATCGTGAAAAAGCACTAGAAGAACGTAGACAAAAGCAAAAGGAAGCAAGAGAAGCTAAGAAAAAAGAAGCTGAGGCAAGAAGACAAAAAGCCTTAGATGCAAGAAATAAAGGTAATTCAGAAAAAGAAGAAGCAACAAAAACTACTGATACTTCAGCTAGCAAAACTGCTAAACCTGGTGAAAAAGTAAAGAGTACTGTAAAGAAGGACTCAACAAAAGCTAAGACACCAAAAGAAATACAAGATGCTAAGCGTCAGAAAGCAATTAAAGACAGAGAAGCAAGAAAAAAAGCTCTAGAAGAACGTAAAAAGAAAATATTAGAACAACGAAAAAAAGCCAGAGAAGAACGATTAGAGCAGTTGAGGAAAAATGATTCTATCCGTAAGGCCAAAGCCAAGGAAAAAGAGAATAACTAAAAATTAGAATAACTAAAAACACGTAAATACTAAATTAAAATGAAACGATTGAAAACCCTTTTATTAGCAATTATACTTTTTGTTGGAGGTACAAGTTTAAGCAATGCGCAAAGTAAAGTTGCACATATTAATCTAACAGACATTATTACATCAATGCCTGAATATAAGGCTGCGCAGGGAGAAATTGAGCAACTTGGAAAAACATATGAAACAGAAATTCAGCAAGCTTTAAAAGAGCTTAAAGATAAAGTAGCACAGTATACTGCTGAAGGACCATCACAAACTGATGATGAAAACAAAAAGCGTAAAGTTGAAGTTGAAGGTATGGAGCAAAGCCTTGCTGTTTTCCAACAAACTGCTCAGAAAGATATTATGGATAAAGAAGCTGCAAAAATTAAGCCTATCAGAGAAAAAGCTCAGGCTGCTGTGAAAAAGGTTGCTGCTGCTTTAGGCTATGATTATGTTTTAGACTTATCTACATTAGTTGTAGCGACTGGTAAGGACATAACGCCAGAAGTAAAAAAAGAATTAGGCATATAAGTTAATGCCTCAAAAAATAGATAAAAAAGCTGCTTTTTAAAAGCGGCTTTTTATTTTTGTAATATGAGCACTAACCCTATCGGTATATTTGATTCTGGAATCGGCGGCACATCTATTTTTCAAGAAATATATGCTCTGATGCCAAATGAGAATACAATCTATCTAGCTGATAGTGTTAATGCACCTTATGGTAATAAATCCAAAGAAGAGATATTACTGTTAAGTATAAAGAATACAGAACTACTTATTAGTAAAGGTTGTAAAATTATAGTCATTGCATGTAATACAGCCACAACTAATGCTATCGATTATTTAAGAAACACTTATAGCATTCCCTTTATAGGTATTGAACCTGCTATAAAACCAGCATCATTAAATACTCAGACAAAATCTATAGGTATATTGGCTACAAAAGGCACTTTAAGCAGTGCTTTATTTCACAAAACAACAGATTTGTATGCCAACGGTATCACCATTATTGAAAAAGAAGGAGAAGGCATCGTTAAACTTATAGAAGAAGGAAAGTTGTATTCTAATGAAATTTATGAGCTTTTAGAGAAGTACACTAAGCCTATGCTAGAGGCTAATATTGATTATTTGGTATTGGGCTGTACCCATTACCCATATCTTACGCCAATTCTATCAAAAATATTACCTAAGCACATTAAGATTATAGATTCTGGCTTTGCTGTAGCGCAACAAACCAAATCTGTTTTAGAGCATAATTCTATACTTAACTTATCAAGCAAGAATCCAGATATTCTGTTTTACACAAATACAATTACTACTGTTTTAGAAGAAATTTTAAATCAAGAATTTAATGTAGAATATTTAGACTTCTAGTCTTTAAACCAGCTAGAATATTTCACATAATTATTTGCTATCCGGTTTATTTCATCTGAAACCAGTTCTGGGCTAATATCCTTTATTTTTTTAGCTGGTATACCTGCATAAACACTTCCAGATTCAACTATGGTGTTTTTTGTAACTACAGCGCCTGCTGCAATAATACTATTACTTTGTATTATGCAATCATCCATAACTATACTTCCCATACCAATAAGCACATTGTCATTTATGGTGCAACCATGAACTATAGCGTTGTGCCCAATAGAAACATTATCGCCTATGGTTGTTGGCGATTTTTGATAGGTTGCATGGATAACTGCGCCATCTTGCACATTAACCTTATCTCCCATTTTTATATAATGCACATCACCACGTATTACGGCATTAAACCAAATACTGCATTGTTTTCCCATAGAAACGTCGCCAACAATAGTTGCATTTTCTGCAATATAACAATCTTCTGACATCTGTGGATGTTTACCGTTTACTGGTTTTATTATTGGCATTTTCTTTGACGCTTTAATTTATATTTTCCGTATGCATTTATATAATTTCTTCTAATCATATGCATTTCTGCACTATTACTTAATTCCCATTCAGCATCATTACCTTCAGGAAAAAAATTTATTTTTTTTCCAAATAAACTTAATGTATCACGACTTCTCTTCCAATTTCCTTTTTCTTGTGAAGAATAACTGGAATGCCCATTATATCTTATTCTAAAAAAATCAGTGTTATCATACAGAATAAGTTTTTCATAATAATAATTTGTTTCACTGTTTTCTATATATAGGTATTCAATACAATTTTCTTGAGAAAACAAATTAATAGATATGAAAAAAAAATGATGTATAGTTTCATGTCTTTATTTAAAATAAGACAACAAATCAGATTTTTTTGAAGCTGAAACCATAACTTCTTTACCGTTACTAAGTACAATGCTTCCGCCTTTGCCCTTAAGGTATTTTACAATTTCATCAACGTTTACCAAATAACTTTTATGGACTCTTGCAAAATTTGCTGCAGATAAAGCTTCTTCAATATACTTTAAGGTTTTACTTACCAACTTCTTTTTGTTATCCTTTAAAAAAATTTCTGTGTAATTATCATCAGCTTTGCAATACAAGATGTTATTAGTTTCTAAAACCTCAAAACCGTTTTGTTGAGGTATCGTAATCTTTCCATCTACACTATTGGTTTTGGGCACTAAAACTTGGTCCTGTAAGGCTTCTTCTTTTGTACGTATCTCTGTGACATAATCCACAGCCTTAATCAACTCGTCAATAGAGATAGGTTTCATTAAATAGTAGGATGCATGGGCATTTAAAGCATCAATGGCATAATGGTTGTAAGCGGTGACAAATATGGTTTGAAAATCGATATCACCAACCTTATCTAATAAATCAAAAGCATTACCGTATGGCATCTCTACATCAAGGAAAACAACATCCAAATCATTGTTTCTAATTAATATTAGAGCTTCATCTACATTTTCAGCTTCACCTAAAACTGAAATATTCGGGCAGTACTTTGCCAAATAATTCTTTAAGATATCTCTACTCGTTTTTTCGTCTTCAACAATAATAGCATTTAACTTCATAGTACAATCAATCTTTTTTTAAGTTTACTTCTACTCTAGTCCCAGTATCTTCTGTATTTTGATAATTATTAATAGAGACATCAACTTTATCTTTATACATATCATTAAGTATCTGAATCCGTTTTTTAATATTACTCAAGCCTTTAGAGTTATGTTTCTTTTGATTATCTGTTTTTAAGGCCTTAGAGCGCTCCCGACCTACACCATCATCTATTATAGAAATGGCAATCTCATCTTTGGATGTTGGCTTAATTTCAATTTTAAGCATACCTTTTTCCTTTTTGTAACGCAAACCATGCCATACCGCATTTTCTATATATGGTTGCAATAGCATTGGTGGAATTTCGAAATTATCAACATCAATAGAGTCGTCAATATCTATGATATAATCAAACTTATCTTTAAACCTAAAGTGTTCAAGCTTTGTATAGAGTTCTAGCAGTTCTATTTCTTTTTTAAGTGGAATAAAGTCTTCTTCGCTATTTTCTAAAACGGCACGCATTAAAAAAGAAAAATCAGATAAATACTTATTTGCTGTCCGCTCATCATTTACTGCGATAAAACTATTTACAGAATTGAGCGCATTAAAAATAAAATGAGGATTCATTTGGCTCCTAAGTGACTTAAGAGCTAACATATTATTTGCCAATCGCTGTCCTTTGATATATTTATATGTAAAATATGCAGCTATAAGCAATAGAGCGAGTCCACCTATTAAAGAATAAATAATAATGCTTTGTGTTTTATTTCTTTCGGTGGTTAACTCATATCGACTTCTACTTAATTCTCTGTCATTCTCAAGACTTGTAATTCTATTTTGGCTTTCTATAAGATTGCGTGATACTCGTGCAGATTGAGATATTTCTTGTTGCTTTTTAAGGTATAATTTATCAACAGATGCCATAAATGCTTCAAACTCTATCTTGGCTTTATCATAATCTCCCAAACGCTCAAACACATCTACTTTTCGCCTTTGAGCATCTTTCTTTACCTCTAAATCACCTCTCTTATCAGCTTCGATAATACTTTCATCTAAATACGGAATGGCTTCATCATATTTTTTTTGAAGAATCAATGCGTTACCAATTTTGTAGTTTTGTTTTTGAGGCGTTATTGGGCTATCGTTAGAGATTATAGAATCCGCTTCAATAGTTTTTACATCTTCTACTACCTGTTTCCTTAAAGAAATCTCATCATCATAATTTCTATTTTCATTATTAAACTCAGCTACAGTTACTTTTTCTTCAACAGAACGTTTTTTACTTTCTTGTTCAGCAAGATTCAAAGAACTGTTAAAGAGTATTTTAGCTTTTTGAGTATTTCCGGCAGCACTATATGCTTGAGCTATCTTGGAGTTTAAATCTGTGATTTTAGGACTGATGCCATAAGTTGTAGCAAAACTTAAGCTCTTTTCGTAAGATGAAATTGCCTTAGTAACGTCATTTGTTTTTAAATAGACATCTCCCAAACCTTCATATAGTTCTATTTTTTGATAATTAGTTAACTCATTCTCTTTTATACTCTTAAAAGTATCTATTGCTTTTTGATAATTTTTATTTGCGGCATAAGCATTTGCCAATTTAATTTTGGTTTCATTTTTATCTTGATTCTGTAGAGCAATTTTATAGTTAGCTACAGACAAATCGTATTGCCCTCCATGCATATACAAATCACCTAAGGTTTGGTATGCTTCAGCATTTTGAGATTGCGAAATACTCTTATCCAAAGCATCTATAATAAATTGAATACTTCGTTCAGCATCATTTTTAAGATAAGTATCCGCTGAGTCTATTAATTGATTAAAAGCTTCAATCGTTTTTCTGCGTAGCTCTTTTTGAGTTGGCCTTGGGTCCTGTGGAAACACTTCAATTAAAAGACGGTCATTACTTTTAATCGTATGATAAACCGTTTGAAAATCCTCATGACTTATAATAACTTGATCACCAACTTTAACTTTAATCTTAAAATTGCCATCATATCCTGTTGTAATATAAGACCCTCCATTAACCTGAATAGCGGCTTTAGGAATTGGCTCATAGGAGTATTTTTCACGTACAGAGCCTCTTACTGTAAAATATTCTTTCTCTTGTTCTATTGGTACATTTTGGGCATATCCAAAACCTACAACTAGGTTGAACAAAAGAAATAATACTAAAGTTTTAATGTAAGAATACACCTGTTTATGTCTTAATTTTCAATAAACTTAGTGAGTTTAATTGATTATAAAAAATGAACACTTTGAGATTAGCTCATTAAAATAAATAAAACTGCGACTTTACTAACTGAAAGATGGTTTTTACTCATTAGCTTGTTAACTTCAAGCATTTAGGCTTTATTCTAAAAAAATAAAAACAGTAAACAAAAACACCTCGATAAAATATCGAGGCGTTACTTGTATTAGTTAATTGCAGGACAATTACAATCGTATTTTTCTCGTCTACAATTAAAGTTGTAGCCTAGTGTTATCTGATGGAACCCTCCAGTATTAAAGTTTATGGTATTTGCTTGATATGAATAGGTATAAGCAAACGTAAATTGGTTATAATCAACACCAATAAAAGGTGTGAAATATTGAAGCTTTTGACTGCTCACAGAATTACCTTCTAAGAATTGTGCACCATCCAAACTACGTCTGTAAGACAAGCCTCCCCATACTTTACCAAAATCTACTTCTCGATACGCCTTAAAATTAACATCTATAGAAGATTCTTCCGTTGCATCTCTGTACATGTACATTAAAGATGGTTCAAAACTCCAATCACTACCATACTTTTGGAAGACATTACCAGCAGAAAATAAATATGTTCTTAGGTTATTAAAAGAAAAGCCCTGCTCGTTAAAATTGATACCTTCGTTACTTAATATATTTTTTGCAGTAGCATGCGCATAGAAGTCTAAAAAGTGGTAAGACATACCAACATCTATATTAAAATTTGTTGCACTTTGCTCAATCCCCGCAATAAGCTGATCAAATTCTCCTGGCGCCAAAAAACTAGTTTCGTCCAACTTATACTGAATAAATCCCGCACTCAATCCAAAAGAAATCATATTTAAGTCTACTTCATTACGAGATAATAATAAGTGATGGGCATAAGTTACATAAGCGCCGGTATTGGAATGAAATCCATTTTCGTCATTATAAACAATCGCTCCAATTGCCGAAGGACCATCACCCAATCTACTATGCACACTTAAAGTTTGCAAACTTGGCGCATCATCAACGCCAAACCATTGTTGTCTAGCAGTTAATCTTACTTTGGCACAGTTAGCAACACCAGCCATAGATGGATGTAATAAATAGTAGTTATCCGTTAAGTAATCTGAATATATAGGTATACCTTCTTGGGAATAACTGAAAAATGACATCATTCCTATTAAGGCAACTAAATAAATATTTTTTAATCTCATATGTATTTTATCGTTTTAATGAGAAGTGAGAACTAAAGGTTCGCATTTCATTGTTCGTAGGTTCAATATATTGTAACTTAAACCAGTAATCACTACTTGGCATTAGGTTACCTTTAAAAGTCCCATCCCAACCTGGGCTAGTAGGACTTAACTGTTTTAAGAGTTTTCCATAACGGTCAAATATATAAATTTTTGCACTAGGTTGTGTTACTATTCCTTCTATATTCCATGTATCATTAGTACCATCTCCATTTGGTGTAAAAAACTTAGGGAAATCAATTACAGTAACTGAACGTGTAACTATACCACAACCATTTATATCTCTTACTGCAACAATGTGCTCACCTCCATTAACATCATTAAACTCATTATCTAATTGCCATGCACCATTATTAAGGCTATACTCATAAGTGCTATTACCTGTAGCAGTAGCAATAATAACATTATTCCCTGTAAATGCTTCTGAAGTAACTTCTACATCAAACGTATCTGGTATGCCACTTTCTATAACTTCTGTGGAGTCAGAAAAAGTACACATGGTTATAGTAGATGTTGAAATATCTGTAACTACTACTTCGTACATACCTCCTTGAGTTGGCGTAAAACTAGAACTTGTTTGTCCCGGCAGTAAATTTCCGTCTAAACTCCACTCAAAACTATGATCTACATCAGATAATCCCGTGTCTAGAACTAATGGGACATCGACTACCGCTTCATTATTACTAGTTAGACACAAAATATATTCATCATCTAGGTCAAAAACTGGTAGAGGGTTTACTATTAACGGTACTGGTTGTACTTCGAAACAAATATCTGGAGATAGATTATTACTAACTCTAACCCAAACTGTTTGAGGATTAGACAGATTCTCGTACAAAAACGGCAATGGATCCACAGAATTTAATGCATCATCTTCAGTAAAGTGATATGTTATTGTATAATCTGCTGGATCTTGACCATCTAAAACCTCATCCTGTAAATCATCAAAATTAAACTGAGCAATTTCATCGCCAATAATATTGTCATCACATAATTCGAAATCTAATGGCTCACCATCACTATTTGCTTGCGCACCTTCTAATACTTCTACAAAAAATGACCCTGTACTGTTAGAACATGTTGTTACATTATTTGTTATAGCATAGAAAACTTCTTGAGGGTTGCTAAGTGTATTTGTAAATGTATCTGGCTGCGGATTGGTTAGGTTATCTGCGTCCAATTGAGATGTATGGAATGTTACAATAAATTGCGTTGGGTCTTGACCATTTAGAATCTCGTCTCTCTTAACACCTATGTCAAAATCAAAGATATTATCTGTATTGTTTTCGCATTCTTCTATTGTTGTAACCGGAACAACCTCTGGCAATGGATTTACAGTAATATCAAAATCTACAACAGCAAAACAATTGGTGGTATTATCTAATACCCTTACATAGATGGTCTCTGTTAGATTGGTATTATTATAGGCTGCTGGCGTAGTAATCTCGTTTGCTACGACATTATTAAGTGCATCATCAAAATCTAAAAAGTATGTTGCTGATAGATTGGGTATCCCATCAAAAATGAAAGCTTCATTTTGAGTTAAATCAAACTCTTCTGATAAATTACCTATAGTTATATCGTCACAAAGTATAATATCTACAGACTCAGTATCTGTCCTTGGCATTGGGTTAATGGTTCTTAGCTCAAATTGACCTATTCCTTGACACGAATTATCAGTATTATTATCAACCCTGTAAGTAATTGTTTGGTTAAAAGGTAACGCTGTATTTATATGATTAGCAATATCTGGTATGGCATTAATTTCTGCTAATGCATCAGCTGTAGTTTCATAATATGTTACTGTAATATTTTGCCCAACAGGAAACACAGCTACAATTTGCGCTGTTGCATCACTAAAATCAAACACCGTGATACCATCTGTTATATTATCGTCAACTCTTGTATCGTCACACTCTTCATAAGGAGGAATAACAAACCCTGCAGGTATTGCCGATGTCGAAACAAACAACTCTAATTGTGCTACTCTATAACAGGTATCCCCATTTTCTACTCTAACAAATACAATATCTGGATTTGCTGATGGATCAGTGTTTGGGTAATTAAGCTCGTTTGTAATAGCATTAGTAGCATTTTCTGCATCTACTTGTGTAGTATAATACGTAAAGGTTTCTGCAGCTGCATTTGTTGAAATTAAATCATTAGCCTCGGTTAAGTTAAATTCTGATAAGCCATCTGTATCGATATCGCACTGTCTTAAATCTACTGACGCCGTGATTACAGGAAGTGCATTAACTTGCAAGTTTACTTCTATTGTCTCGAAACAATCATCTGGATTATCATTATTCTCTACTCTTGCTATAATTTGAGTGCCATTAGTATATAGATTAGTAATTGCTCCTACATTGTTATTTGCATCGTTTTGAATTAAATGATACGTTACTGTGAATTGTGTCGGGTCTTGACCATTTAATATAAAACTATCTATATCTGCTGGTGTTAACGAAAAATCAACAAACCCATTGGTATCATCGCCATCAGCATTATCATCGCATAACTCATATCTATGAGTCGTTGCTGTTGGTTGGTCAAATACATCAATGACAAATTGTGAAGTAGTATAACAATTATCTCGGTTATCCACGTTTTCTACCCTCACAAAAATTATATCATCTTGATAGGCTACAAGATTTGTAAACGTGTCTGGCAATGGATTAGTCGTTGAACTTGTCATCGCATCTGTAGGATCTAAATGAAATGACACTTCAAACTGCATTGGGTCTTGTGTACCTAAAACAATTGTTCTTAAACCACCTAAATCAAAATCCCAAAAACCATCATTATTATCATCGCAAAATAATTGCGATGGAACTGGATTAGCGACCGCTATTTCATCTACTTGTAATGTAATCATAGATATGTCATAGCAATCCATATTATTATTGTTTTCTACTCTTGCAAATATCTCTTGCATATTTGCTATGTTGGTATAAAGATTTGGCAATGGGTTAAGTCCCATATCAGCATCATCAAAATCAATATGGTAACTCACAGTAAACTGAGCCGGGTCTTGTGTGCCTAAAACTTGGTTATCTATCGTTGGTAGATTGAACTCGACGATGCCATTAGTATCATCGCCATCATCTGCATTGTCACATAGTTGAAAAATAAATGGGAAGGCCTCTGCCTCATCTGAAACAGTAATTATAAAGGTGTCTTCAACAGGGCACGTACCAACTCCATTGGCAACATTATTATTAGTTACACGTACGGTAATGGTCTCAGGCATCGAAGTATTACTATGATTTGCTGGGTCAAGAATAAGGTTACCATTACCATCAAAATACTCAACCTGCACATCCGTTTGGGCTCCAATGACTAGTGCACTATTAACAGTTAAATCAAATACCTCTGTATTATCTCCATCTATTTCACATTCTACTAAATCACTAGGTGGGCTTTCTATAATAGGCTGATTGACAAATTGTACTTCTGCCTCATCTGTAGTCTGACAACTAGTGCTCCCAAAACTTATGGTTACAGAATATGTGCCATCGCCTCCAAAAGCTCCTGTAGAAGGTACTGTTAATGTTGAGCCTATTTCTCCTGGTATAGGATTTGTAGTATCTGGGAGCTTAAACCATTCAAAGGTTGCGGTTGGGTCAGAAACTTCTGTATCTAGTACAACAGAATCAGTACCACAGCCTGGATTTCCTGACGCTATTGTAAAATCCGGTATGTTACCTCCAAGACCTGAGAAACTTCCTGCTTCTAAAAATACTGCAGAATCTAATGCATTATCAGCCCTATCGGCGATTACTAATTTTATTGTATATGTTTCACCAGGTTGCACAGTACTCTCTGCTGTTAAAAGTGTAGTACGTGCATTATACTCTATTGGAGCTCCCATTCCTTCAGGATCAGCAGAAAAAGCATATGATATATACAAATTCTGATTAACCGGATTAGGAGTACAAACAGTATTATTATAAATCGTACCAACACTAACAGGTTGTATAACTCTATTTGGGTCTACAAATGTTGCAATATTACGCCATTCATCTGGTTGTCCTATAAATTCAGGATCTGGAGCAATACCAGGACCTTTAATCAAAAACGCAAAACCGTCTTGAAAACTACTATTTGGACATTCATTACCTCCTCCAGCTCCTGATTCCCATTCTTCAGATGCAAATACATAATTAAATGATATAGTATTTGCTTGTGGTACAAATTCAAATACAACCGAAGTTGCATCATTAGTTGGGAAAATACCAGGTAATCGATTATCTAATATTGTCTTGATATCTGTATCACCATTCCAAGCTGTGCCAGATGTATTTTGGTCATTACTATTTGGACCTGAAGAACTTGGGGCACTAACCAAACCTGTGCTTAAGACTATACCTCTATTAATAGGGAAAGTTCTATTATCACCTGTAAATGTGAAGAAACCAAAACTTCTCGTATTGTTTCCTCCACTGGTCAGTCCTGTTGCTGTGTTGAGAATTTGCACCTCAGCACAATCACTATCAATAAGTTCATCTACAATTAAGTCCTCTAAAGAAAGGATAGAAGCTGGATCACCTGCAGGGTTAACATCTATAGTCTGAGCATAAGAACTCATTAATCCTAAAAAAGAGAAAATGATTCCAAAAGCTTTTGCTTTCAAAATATTTTTTGAGAGTAATTTCATCGTCATTAAGCGCTTTTTTTTTGAGGAACGAAAATTAATCAATTTAAACGACAACTATAGTTAAAATTCGATGTAAACCTTGTTAAACAGATAACGTTTAGTTTTGTTATTTCTTATTTTTGCAAAAAAAAATACATGAATACTACAGATATCAGTATACAACCAACCTCAAATGAGGCTATCATTAAATTTGAGGCCAACCGGTTTATTACCCAACATAATAGTTATGAGTTTAACAACATAGATGAGGCAGTAAACTCACCCTTAGCACAGCAATTATTTTACTTACCATTTGTAAAAAAAGTTTACATTGCCTCTAATTTCGTAGCTATTGAGCGTTATAATATTGTTGAATGGGCAGATGTACAAAGCGAAGTCGCTGAGCAGATTAAGGCATATTTAAACTCTGATGCGTTAGTCATTGAGGAAGAAGCTTCTAAACCAAAAAATGCCGTCACAGTCTATGCAGAGAGCACACCAAATCCTAGTGTTTTAAAATTTGTGTGCAACAAGGCACTTGTTGGACAAATATGTGAGTTCTCCTCTATTGACGACGCTAAAGTGTCACCGATAGCAACTGAACTGTTTCAGTTTCCTTTTGTTAAGAGTGTATTTATGGACAAAAACTACATTTCTATTACAAAATATGATGTTGCAGAGTGGGAAGACATAACCGTACAACTTAGAGAATTTATAAAAACTTATGTAGAAGCTGGAAAGCCAATTTTAAGTCAGCCTATATCGCAGCAAAAAGACCTTGAAGAAAAAAAGGCAGAAACAGATTTTGAAAAATTAGACGATATCTCAAAAAATATCGTTAACATATTAGAAGAATATGTAAAACCAGCTGTAGCTAGTGATGGTGGTAATATTGAGTTTATTTCTTTTGATAATAAATCAAAAAAAGTAGAAGTCTTACTCCAAGGTGCTTGTAGCGGTTGTCCATCATCGACTTTTACGCTTAAAAACGGTATAGAAAACATGCTTAAAGAAATGCTTAATGACCAAAACATATCTGTTTTTGCTATTAACGGTTAATGAGTTATTTCTTAAATTTGAACTTAAGTATAATTAAAAATCAAATAAAATGGCAGTATTAAAAGTCATAGAAGTACTTTCTAATTCTGAAAAGAGTTGGGAAGACGCAACAAAAAAAGCAGTAAAAGAAGCCTCTAAAACTGTAAAGAACATTAAGTCTGTTTATGTACAAGATCAAAGTGCTATTGTGAACGGAAGTGATGTTGTAGAATTTAGAGTAAATCTTAAATTAACTTTCGAAGTCAGGTAAATTTAACATTTATATGGCATTGTTTTTGATGCCAATAGAAATGAAAAGATTAGGTTAGTTTTTTATTTATTAAACCTAATGGCATTTTTAGAATCTAAAGATTAATAACTCAAAATATTATACACCATGAAGAAAACAATTTTAACAAGCCTTTGCCTTATACTATTTGCATTTACTATATATAGTCAAGGACAATCAAGTATCGATATAGCTACAGAAAAACTTCTTATGTCATCAGATGTAAGTCAGCCAGTAGATGCTCTGGGCAGCCCATATGTCGATGAAAAATTCTCACCTGTAAAAGTAAAAGGCTACGATAATGTTGTGTATACAGCAAGATTTAACGCCTATAATGGTGAGATGGAAGTTAACTTAGGAACAAAAATCATTGCGCTTGACAAGAACTTAGACTATCAAGTGATGTTCACGCAGAATAATAAGATATACAGAACATTTAAATTTTCGACACCAAGCGGTGTAGCAAAAAGTGGCTTTTTGAATGTAGTTAATGAAACACCTTCTTTTGCTTTGCTTAAAGAAGAAATTATAAAATACTACGATAAAGTTCCTGCAGCTACAAGTTACCAACAAGACAAGCCTGCAAAATTTTCAAAGGAAGATTCAAATTTTTATATTAAAAAAGGAAATGTGATTAGGCCTTTCCCTACAAGAAAAAAAGATTTATTAAAAGCTTATCCTAAGAATGCTAAAAAAATAAAAGCCTTTTTAAAAGAAAAGAGAGTATCCTTGAAAAAAGAAAAAGATTTGATTACAGTCGCTACATTCTTAGCTCAACTCTAATCAATTATAGAACACAGAAAAAGATGGTTATTTAATAACCATCTTTTTTATAAACTAATCAAAATTACATATGAATTCTCAAGACTGGATTGACAAGGGTTACGATCTGTTAGTCAACTTTGGCCCAAAACTTATTGCAGCTTTTCTGATATGGTTTATCGGAAATTTTATCATAAAAGTTTTACTCAAAGGCGTAAAACGTATGATGAATAAAAGCAGCTATGATGATAGTTTGCAAAAATTTCTAATTAATTTAATTCGCTGGGGACTTAAGGTTATACTCATTGTTATTGTTTTGACAACTGTAGGCATTGCTACCACATCTTTTGCAGCAATTTTGGCTTCTATAGGTTTGGCAATAGGTCTTGCTCTTCAAGGGTCATTAGGTAATTTTGCTGGCGGTGTACTTATCATGATTTTTAAACCCTTTAAAATTGGTGATTTAGTTGAGGCACAAGGTGAAATTGGAGTCGTCAAGGAAATAGAAATATTTACAACCAAGCTTACTGGCTTATCCAATAAAGAAATAGTATTACCCAATGGAAACCTTTCTAATGGCACAATAATTAATTATACCTCTGAAGGTACACGACGTGTAGATCTTGTTTTTGGTATTGGTTATGATGAAGATATTAAAAAAGCAAAAGCCATTTTTATGTCTGTTTTAAAAGCTCATCCTAAAGTATTGACTTCTATAACGCCAACAGTAGATGTTATGGAACTTGCTGATAGCTCAGTGAATTTTGCGGTAAGACCTTGGTGTAAAACTGATGATTATTGGGATGTCTATTTTGGTATTACCGAAAACACTAAAATAGCATTAGACAAAGCTGGTATAGAAATACCATATCCTCATCAAGTTGAAATTAAGAAATAATTTTAGAATTTTTTCGATTTTATAGCCACAAAATCTTTTAGATAATACGGTTCAAAATAAGCGACATCTTCAAAGTCGTTTTTTTGGTATTTCCTATTTGCTATTTTCCCCATTGTTGAAGCAGAAGGTAATTTTCCTTCAATAAAAACAGCATTATCATTATTAATAATTGTCTTTGTTTTTTCGACAGCATTACCAATAAAATGGACGGTTCCGTTTTCTAATTCGGATTTAAAACTCATTTGATCCAAAATCTCAGCTTTAATCTCTCTTGTAGAACTATAATCATAGCTAAATACAGCAGAATAGACTTCCATGCGCCTTGCATCTAACATAGGTATAATAAGTCCGTATGATGCATTTACTTGATGTGCCATAGCCTCTAGTGTAGAAATAGCTATTAATGGCTTATTAAGCGCATAGCAAAGTCCTTTTGCTGAAGAAACTCCAATACGCAAACCTGTGTAAGAACCTGGTCCCTTACTTACAGCTACTGCGTCTAAACTATTTTTAGATATGCCGGCAGAATCCATAACATCTTTGATGAATAGGTGTAGCTTTTCGGCATGAGAATAGCCAGAATTATTATCTTCTTTTAAAACCAAAGTCTCCTCATCTTTAGATAAGGAGACTGAACAATTGGTTGTGCTTGTTTCTATATTTAAGATTAATGCCATTAATTAATCTTCGGCTTTATCTTCTTCTCGCGAAGCGCCTTTTTTATCTTTTTCTTCGACCTTATCTCCAGGCTTCAGAGTTTTGGAAACCATATTGTATGGTCCAGTAATAATTTTATCGCCTTCTTTAAGACCTGAAACAATTTCGATATTAGTATCGTCTTGAATACCTGTTTTTACAACACGTAATTTTGCTACGCCGTTTTCATTTACAAAAACACATTCGAATTTTTCTTCTTCTTTAGATGAATTTGTATCAGTCTCTATCTTAGTTCCATAGGGCTTCTTTGTTGAGCTGGTATCGGTTTTTATAACTATAGCGCTAATAGGTACTGCTACTGATTCTTCTCTTTTATCGGTGATAACATCTACAGTTGCAGTCATTCCTGGTCTAAATGGCGAGTATGCCTCTGGTTTACCTTCAGTTAATTCTGCATAAGACTCTTCTATAATTCTAACTTTAACCTTAAAATTAGTAACTTGATCAGCAGCTAAAGTCCCAGCGGCAGAGTTTGCAATCTCAGTAACTATACCTTTAAATTCCTTCTTTAAATACGCATCAACTTCAACAATAGTAGTGTCTCCGATATTAACTTTAACAATGTCATTTTCGTTTACATCAACTTCAACCTCCATATTGTTAAGATTGGCTACTCTCAGAATTTCTGTACCTGCCATTTGCTGAGTCCCTACAACACGTTCACCTAACTCTACATTAAGCAAAGAAATAGTTCCACTCATTGGTGCATAAATAGTCGTTCTACTTAAATTATCACGAGCTTCGTTTACTGTTGCTCCTGCGCTTTGCACACCATAATATGCCGAGCTTTTTCCAGCTTCTGCAGTTTCATAAGCTGCAATGGCTCTATCCCAATCTGCTCTTGAGATAACACCTTTGTCAAACAAAGCTTTGTTTCTATCATAATCTGCTTTGGCTTGCTTTAAAGTAGCTTCTGCTTGCTCTAAACCAGCCTTAACGTTTTGGTATGATGCTTGAGAACGGCTTAATGCAGACTGAATTAAATCTGGATTTACTCTAACTAATAAATCTCCTTTTTTTACTTGCTGACCTTCTTTAAAAGGCAACTCTAATATCTCACCAGACACTTCGCTAGAAATCTTAACTTCTACTTCTGGTTGAATTTTCCCTGTAGCAGAAACTGTTTCAATAACTTCTTTAAGTTCTACATCTTGGGTACTCACTTGTTTGAAATTTCCTTTTTTTCCAAACATTCCTGTGGACTTTCCTATTACAAGAAATAACAGTAAAGCTCCAACAACTATTAAGGCTATTTTTAATGTTTTACTCATGTCTAAAATTTTAATTCTGTGGCTGGTATTCCAAAATACAACTCTAATACTTTTAATTTAAAAATATAATCGTATTTGGCTGTATTTAAGTTGATTTTTGAATTATCGTATCTCAATTTAGCTTGACTAAAATCGAAAGCATTGGTTAAGCCTTCATCATATCTTGCCTTGGCATATTCATAAGCTAATTCTTGAGATTCCAATGCTAATAAAGCAGCTTCATAGGCTTTTAGGCTTCCTTTTGCATCAACATATGCTTGATAAACAGTAGATTCTAGGTCTAATTCTGCTTGTTCTAATTGATACTTACTACGTTCAAGATTAATTTTATTACGCTTTACACTTGCGCGAGTATTAAATCCATTGAAAATAGGAATGTTTAAACTAAACCCATATGAGATACCATCATTTGCATAAAGCTGATCAATAAATGGATCTGCTGAAACTTCTATTGTACTTGTGTTTGGAAAATCACTCACAACAGCTTGTCCTGTGCCCTGTACTACTCCTATTTGTTGAGTTATTGTAGGGTTATTAGGGTCAACCACTTGTGTGAAATTTGGTGAATTTGCATACCTTGTACTATAACCAAAAAAGGCTGAAAGCGTTGGCAAGTATGCGCCACGTGCAATCTGTAAATCTTTCTCTGCTAATTCTACATCTTGTTTAGCTATTCTAATTTCAGAACGATTCTCTTTAGCTTTTCCAATAATCTCATCAACAGATTTATCTGATATAGAATCTACAATACCGTAACCTTCATCTTGAATATCAAAATTTTCATAATCTTTAATCAATAACAATTGTGCTAAACTGATTAAAGAAATCCTTATTTGATTTTCAGCATTAACAATAGATTGTTGTTCACTCGCATCAGTAGCTTTAATTTCTAACAAATCTCCTTGTGGCAAGGTGCCAACTTCTACTAACTCTTCTGTTTGTCTGATTTGTTGTTTGGTTACATCATTTTGAGATTTTAAAACCTCCAAATTTGCTTTGTTTAAAATCACTTGAAGGTAACTATTTGCAACAAAAAGCGAAATGTCATCCTTCATTTTATCTAATCGATACTGACTTGATAATTTAGATATTTTTGCTCGTTGTGCCTGTCTTATATTTCTAAGACCATCGAATACTGTATATCCAACATTGACATTTCCTGAAACAGATAAAAAGGTAGTCGTTTGGGCATTATTTGTAATGGGATTAAAACTAAGACCCGTATTCTCATTAACTCCAGCTGAAGCATTAAATGATGGCAAAAAATTACCTAATGCTGTTAACCTTTCTATATCTGTTGCTTCTAAATCTAACTCGCTTTGTTTTATTGATATATTATTATCCAAAGCATATTGGACACATTCTGTAAGTGTCCATTTTTTTTGTGAGTACGCAGAAACTCCTATAAGTAGAACTGCTATAATAATGATTGATTTTTTCATGTGTCTTTGTTAATTTTTTTTAAAGTGCACATAGAACATCCTAATGTCTTTATATATTTCTCCAATATTGGATAATGGATGTTTCATAATATGTGCTATATGTCTATGTAAATTTTAAAGTGTTACATAAAACAGAATTAATTTCTACCTGCATATTCTGGTGGTCCTTGTAATTGGTTCCAAACCTTTATTTTATCCGTTTCAGAAATACCGCTTTTTATTTCTACAAAAATACCATTGCTTATACCTAATTCAATATCTTTTCTCTCAAACTCTTGATCACCAACTTCTACTTCTACAAATGGTTTTTTAGTTTCAGGATCGTATTGAACTAGAGCTTCTTTAATAGCTAAAACCTTATCAGCTTTTTCTAAAATAATAGAAGCGTTAGCACTTAATCCTGCTCTAATAAATGTAGTTGTAGAATCTATCTCTTTAAGTGAGCCTTTAATTTCAAACTGAATGGCACCATTTTCAGCAACGCCTTTTGGAGCGATGTAATCTAGCACTGCGTCAAATTTTTCATTTTCTATGGCACCGACTGTAATTTCTAATGGCAATCCTTCTTTTATTTTGCCAACTTCACTTTCGTCTACTTTACCTTCAAAAATCATTTTGGTCACATCAGCTAAAGACGCAATTGATGTCCCTTCATTAAAGTTATTGGCTTCAATAACTTGATTTCCTTCTTTTACAGGGACATCTAATACCATTCCCGAAACTGTTGCTCTAACTTGTGTTTGTGCAATATTACCTAACCCAGATGTTGTTCCAGTTTTAATAATATCATAATTCTGTCTAGATTGTTGCAAATCTATTTTTGCTTGGTCTACACGTTGCTTTGCTTGCAAATATGTATTATTTACTTGATCAAAGTCATTTGCTGAAATTACGCCTTTATCGAACAACTGCTTTTGTCTATCGTAAAGTGATTTTTGTGTCTTAAAATTAATTTCTGCAGTTTGCAATGAGTTTCTATTAGATGCAATATTATTTTTTGAACTTGTTAAAGAAGATACATTTGGTATAACTCTAATTTTTGCGATTAGATCTCCTTGCTTTACAAACTCTCCTGCTTCTACATACACTTCTTCAATAACTCCAGAAATATTTGGCTTGATTAAGACCTCTTCTTCTGGAACAATGCTACCTGTTGCAACAGTGTTTACAACAATTGTTTCTTTTGAAGCAGTCTGTGTTGTATAGGTTACAGGGTTTTCCTGGTTTTTATCCCATAAGTAATAAAGCGCTGCCGCAAATACTAATACGATAGTGACTAATACAATTACAGTGGTGGTTCTTTTCATGATGGTGTTTACTAATGATTTATTCTATTCTTAATGCGTCAACGGGTTTCATTTTTGTAGCTCTATTTGCTGGGATTAATCCTGCTAAGACGCCTGCTAATACAAGTATGCTTAAAGCCACAAAAACGACCGTCATACTTACTGTTGGGTTTGCAAAATTTTCTACTGGTCCTACACTATCTAAAACTGAGTTCATTGCCCAGATGACAAATGCAGCAAAGGCTACACCTACCATTCCTGATAAAATAGTAAGTATTAAACTTTCTTGTAAAATCTGACCTTTTATAGTCCACGGTGTTGCGCCTAAAGCACGCCTTACACCTATTTCTTTTGTACGTTCTTTTACAACGATGAGCATGATATTATTAATACCTATCACACCAGATGCCAAAATTAATATCCCAACAAAATACCCAACAATAGATAAGATATCAAAAAGGCCATTGACTCTCCCAAACTGTTCTGCCAAATCTCTATGGCCAATGGCGCGGTCGTCATTTGGGTGTACATTTTTTCTGCCTTTTACAATATCGAAAACACGTTGTTTTACAGTTGTGATACTGGTGTTGTCAAAAGCAGTAATTGCCATCCAACCCACGCGGTCACCATAATTAAAAGCTTGGTTAAATGTAGTAAAAGGTATAAATACCGTGTTGGCTTCTTCTTCAGAGTCGCCTTGAGAATTGGTTATTTTAAAAGTCCCAACAACCATAAAATTAACACCATTAATTTTAATATAAGAACCTATAACTTCCTCTTCTTTATCATAAAGTCCTTTAATAACATCTGGACCTATAACACATATCTTCCGCTTTGCATTGATATCTGAGTAACTTAAAAAGCGACCTTCTAAGATATCCATTGGCTTTTGCTTTATAAACTCTGGATAATCACCATAGATTTGAAAAGCTCCTGTTTTTGTGCCTCTTGTTACATTATTTGCGCCATTATAACCACCTAAAGAATTTCGTGGTGAAATATATTTTAATTCTGGAATTTCTGCTCTAATTGCATCCACATCAGACATTTTGTATTGCAAGCGTTTCCCTTTCGGAATGCCTTTATAAGAAATTGATGTACGTTGACCCCACATAAACATAGAATTGGTAGCGAAGTTTCCAAAATCTGCAGTAACACCTGTTCTTAATCCATTCGTTAGCGCCAGAAGGAGCACCAATATTGTGATACCCCAAAACACGCCAAATGCTGTCAAAAATGTTCTGACTTTATTAGCATTTAATGCTTCTAATATTTCTTCCCAACGGTCTTTATTAAACATCTTACTCGTCTCTTAATGCTACTATGGGTTTTATTTTTGCTGCTCTATAAGCTGGTAAAAATCCTGCAAATGCACCAGCTGCAACCAGTATAAATACAGTTGTTATGGCTGTAGCAAAATCTACTTGTGGGAATTTTATAAACGGACTATCAACCTGAGGGCCAACTAATTCCAGCAAGGCCAATCCAGCTATTAATCCAAACAACCCAGAAAACATCGTCACAAAAATAGCTTCTTGTAAAATCATACCAATGATTGAAGACGGAACAGCTCCTAAAGCTTTTCTAATGCCTATTTCTTTAGTGCGTTCTTTAACAATGATAATCATGATGTTACCTACACCTACTATCCCTGCTATTATGGTTCCAATACCTATAAACCAAAATACAGCTTTAATGGTATCTATTAGTGAATAGATTTTTTGAGCTTCTTCTAGAGTGTTATTAACTCTTACAGCTGCTGTATCGTCTGGTGCTATGATATGCTTTTCTTTAATGTCTCTTTCTATCGCATCAGTAACATTTTTTGATAGCGCTACAGCTTCATCAAAATTCTCCGACATTTTTACAGTAAATGACATGTTTCTAACATTATCTCCTCCATTAAATGCTACTCTAGCAGATGTTAGTGGTAAATATACTTGACTCTCTTCTCGTTCTCCTCCAGGGTCAAAATACACGCCTACAACTTTATAAGAAATACCAAAAATAGATATGTATTTATTTATCGGATTTTCATCTTTGAATAAATCTTTACTAACTTTATTACCAATAACGGCTACCTTTTTACTTTCATCAATATCAGATTGATTAATAAATCGGCCTTTGCCCATATCAGCGTTTTCGATAAATTGATTATCTGGTAACACACCTTGCACACGATAATTCCCTGTTTCGTTTTTGTATACTACTTGTCCGCCCCAAATACTATAGTTTGCTGTGCGATATTCTAAATGGTCATCATAGGTATCCGTGATTAAAGCAAAATCATCATCTTTTAATTGAATAAAACGCCCAGGATTAAGACCTTTGTAACCTTTAGTTGTGCGACGCGTTCTTACAAAAATTTCATTAGTTGCATCTTGTTGAAATTCTGTAGTAACGCCATTTTCGATACCAGAACTGAAACCTAATAGAATTACTAGAATAAAAATACCCGAAGCCACAGACAAACCCGTTAAGAATGTACGGAGTTTGTTTTTCTTCAATGTTTCGAATATTTCTTGCCAGCGCTCTACGTTAAACATACTGTTGTGCTCTAACTTGTTCTACTAAACTATCGTCTATAATAATGCCATCTTTTAGGTTTACAATACGCTTTGTCATTTGCGCTATATCGTCCTCGTGAGTTACGACAAGAATTGTTTTTCCTTCGTCATTAATACCTTGAATTAAATCCATAACTTCATAAGATGTTTTACTATCTAACGCACCTGTTGGCTCGTCGGCTAATAACACTTTTGGCTCACTAGCTAATGCTCTTGCAATCGCCACTCTTTGCTTTTGACCTCCAGACAACTCACTAGGCAAATGATGTGACCAATCGGCAAGTCCTACTTTTTCTAGATAATGGTACGCTTTTTCTACACGCTCTTTACGCGCCATACCTTTATAGTACATTGGCAAAGCCACATTATCAACTGCAGTTTTATAATTTATTAGGTTAAAAGACTGAAAAATGAATCCTAAAAATTCATTTCTATATTTTGCTGCAACCTTTTCATTTAAGTTTTTAATAGCAACATCATCAAGAACATAACTACCTTCATCAGCCTCATCGAGCATTCCTAATATATTAAGTAATGTAGATTTTCCTGAGCCTGAAGAACCCATAATTGAAACCAGCTCGCCCTCTTTTACATCGAAGTTTATTCCCTTCAAAACGTGAAGCGAATTACTACCCATGTGGTAGGATTTATGCAAGTCTTTGATTTGAATCATAATAAGGCTGGTTAATTCAGTGCAATATTAAACAAAAGCTGAAATGCTTTGTGCTAACTATATGTTAAGAATTAACATTTTGATTAATATTTATAAGACGTCTAAATACCAATCATGTTACAATAAAACAGTGGAATTTATGATTTGGTTTTAGTTCTGAAAAATTTCCAATATACAATGTAACCAATACCGCCAACTAAAATATAAGGAATTGCCATAAGATAGACAATACCATCATTAATACCTTGAGCCGCTGATTGACCTTCTTCGCTTTCTAAAACAGCGCGACACATGGCGCATTGAGCACTTGCTTGTAGAAAAAAGAAGAAAGAGAAAAGAAGAAAGAGAACTCTATTTTTCATTAGTAATACGGTGAAATCATTAAATACACCACAACACCGGTAATGGCCACATATAACCACAATGGAAATGTAATTTTTGCAATTTTTTTATGACGCTTAAAATTATTAGTTATTGCTCTTACATATGTAATCAACACAAATGGAATGATAACTATTGAAAGTAATATATGTGTCAATAAGATAAAATAGTAGATATACTTAACCATACCTTCTCCACCAAATTTGGTACTATCACTAGTCATATGATAAGCCACATACATAATTAAAAAAGCTGCAGATAATGATATTGCAAACTTCATTAAATTTTCATGACGTTTGCGATTGCCTTTCTTTATTGAAATCACAGCTAGTATAAGAACCAATGCTGTAATACCATTAATGGTAGCGTAGATTGGTGGTAGAAATGATAATGGTTCTACTTCAATACCAAAATCTTGAAGTTTAACTCTTGAAAGTACAGCAACCACAAGCGGAATTAGTATTGCCAAAACAACTATCCATTTGTTGTATTTTTTTTCGTTTTCTATTATGTCTTCACTCATGTTTACTCTTTTAGAAGTTTAGCTATATCTTCTTTTAAAATACTTATCTCTTGCGGAATACCTTCGTCGTCTGTGCCTTCTTCTTCAGATACAATACCATTGTAATATATTAATGGATTGTCTGGTGACTTTAGACGCGAGCGGATATAGCCTTCTTTGTCTATTAAAGCAAAATTACCCGAATGCTCAAAGCCAGCAGCATCCTCTCCTTTTGCAGTGTATAAATAAAACCCTTCATTTGCTAGTTTATAAATTGTGTCTTCATCGCCTGTCATTAAGTGCCAATTGGGATTTGTAATGCCATATTTTCCGGCATAAGCTTTTAGAACTTCTGGTGTATCTACTTCTGGCATAATTGTAAAAGATGCGACTCCAAAATTATCTGAGTAGTCTTCAAAGTGATTTTGAATTTGCACTAAATTATTACTCATTCTTGGGCAAATCGTTGGGCATGTTGTAAAGAAAAATTCTACCAAGTATACTTTACCTAAATAATCGTCATTTGTAATTATCTTTCCGTTTTGGTCAGTAAAACTGAATGTTGGTACTTTTCGGTTTCCACCAGTACCATCAGGAATGTAAACTAGGTCGGATTGATTTTTCTTTGGTGTTTCTATCTGTTGTGTAGATACAGATTTACTGCGACTCTCGTCTCTAGTTACGTCTGCATTTGTAAGCCTGTCTATTATTTTGGGAACGAAAATAATTCCGAAAACCAAAATAATAAACGCAATCCCGATGTATGAATAATTTGTTTTTTTTGACATGGTTTATTTTTTCAAATCGTCAGCGCGTCTTGTGGTAGAATTGAAATTACCCTTACGTTTTTGACGATACTCTGTAAAGAGGATACGTACATCCTCACTCATTTTATTTTTTATTATAGAAACCTCTATACAATCGTATGCACTCAATGTTGTTATAGGTTTTTTTGCTTCAATTTGTTTTTTATCTCTAGCATCTAATCTTCCTCGCTGATTTAAATCTTTATCAATAATAAATACATCATCCGTGGATAAATCATTTTTTAGTGGGTTTTCAACTTTAAGGTTGGCGTATAAATCCTTGATTTCTTCTTCAGAACCATAGACATAATGCCAAAATCTTAAATCTTCATATTTAGCAATCTCTTTATGCAGCGCTTCAACATCTTTTTCTGAACCCTTAGGAACTACAACAACTATTTGAAATTTTTTAAAGCCTTTGAATTTGTCATAAACCAATTCCTTCAAATTAGAAGCAGCAATAGAATTATTTAAAGGCGTTTTTCCTAAAAATCCTAATACAGTGATATGCTCTGCAAGTTGTATTTTTTCGTCAGAAATAGGAGAAAATGAGGCAATCTCTTCAACATTTTGATTAATAATATCTAAAGGAATGTAATTGTGCTTTGCTGGGTAAAGCATCAACAAAAAAGCCACAGGTAAAAAGAATAAAATACCTAGAACAATGTTGCGTTTAAGATTGTTTTTTTGCATAGTACAAAAATAAAAAAGGTGGTTTATATAAACCACCTTTTGATATCATATTAACACTTCGACAAGCTCAGTGTAAACTCTTTTTGCGGTTAAAAGTCTCGTTTTATTAATGCGTCTTTTGTATTGTATACTTCAAACACATAACCTCCTTCTTGCAAAAGGATAAATATTAAATAACAGATTAAGAAAACCGCCGTCCAAACTACCATACGTCTTAGAGCTTTTGTCTCATCACGCATATGCATGAAATCCCAAGTAATGTAGTAAGCCTTTACAATAGTTAATACTATAAAGATTAAGTTTAAAGGTTTCATGTAAATAAAAGGCGATAAGATAATGTTGTATAATGTTGCAAAAAAACCACCTTCCATTGGGTCTAACCAAGTATGCATTAAAGTGTCTGGTTTGTATATACCTAATACAACCTCTATAGCTGTTACAATAGTCAAGAATATTAATACACCCCAGATTTTCTGTGTATTAGACTTGAATTTAAGTAAACCTTGAAATATTTCTAATTTATGTGCGTGTGCCATTTTATGCTTTTATCTTAAAGTTAAACTAGGTAAAAGAAGGTAAATACAAATACCCAAACTAAATCTACAAAGTGCCAGTACAATCCGACTTTTTCTACCATTTCGTAGCTTCCTCTTCGCTCGTATGTTCCTAATATAACATTAAAGAAAATGATGATATTAATAACAACTCCAGAAAATACGTGGAAACCGTGAAACCCTGTAATAAAGAAAAAGAAATCTGCAAATAAAGACGTCCCATATTCATTGACAACCAGGTTTGCGCCTTTGACAACTAACTGTCCGTTTTCTTTTATCTGTCTTAAAGATTCTTCTCTAGACAAGACCGTTTTTTCGCCTTCATCATTAATAATCTGGTTTCTTACCAAGATATTAGAATTTGCTTCTAAACCCTTATAAATTTCATTTACAGAATATGGAGGTAAACTCGCTTCATCAACAAACCACAATCCGTTTTTACGTTCGTGTTCTACTCTATCAGTAGCCTCAACTATTGCAAAATCTTCTATAGAAATACGTTTGAATTTTTCTTCGCCATCTACCATTACATTTTCACCAAACTGAAGTATGTTACCACCTTTTGTTTGCACGGCACCATAATCTCCTTGAATAAATGTTGCCCATTCCCATGCTTGAGAGCCTACAAAAATAGCACCACCAATGATGGTCAAGAACATGTAAAGCGTCACTTTGGCTTTGTTCATATGGTGACCTGCATCTACCGCTAATACCATTGTCACAGAAGACATGATAAGGATAAAGGTCATGAATGCTACATATATCATTGGCAACTCTTGGCCATGTAAAAACGGAACGTGAGTAAACACTTCATCGGCAATTGGCCATTCTTCAATAAACTTAAATCTTGAAAAACCGTAGGCTGCTAAAAACCCTGAAAATGTTAAGGCATCTGAAACAATGAAAAACCACATCATTAATTTTCCGTAACTCGCGCCTAGTGGTCTATTTCCACCGCCCCAAGTTTTGCCTTCTGTACCAGTATTTGCTACTGTAGTATCCATATAACGTATTTAATTTTTAAGATTTGACAAAAATAATCAAATTATGTATCTAAAAAAATATAAAAACAAAAAGAGGCACACCCAAAGTATGTCTACAAAATGCCAGAAATGTGCCGCCAATTCTATGCCTAACATATTATCTGAAGTATATTTCTTATTTAGATTATTTATAATTACTACCACTATACTAATTAGCCCAGCAATAACATGCAAAATATGAACAACTGCTATGACATAAATAAATGAAACCGTAACGTTACTTGTTGCCCCAGTAAAATAATAACCGTCTGCTACAAATTGTGAAAACCCTTGAAACTGATTGGATATAAAAAATACACCCAATGCAAAGGTTACTAACAACCAAATTGTAGTCTGGCTAATGTTGTTTTGTTTCATAGCGCGTTTTGCCATAATCATCGTAAAACTACTCATTATGATAACCAAAACAGAAATCATAAAGGCTTGAGGCAATTCAAAGTTATTGAGCCAATCTTCGCGCTTTCTACTCACAATAAATGCACTTGTGAGTCCGGCAAACGTCATAATTAATGAGCCAATACCAAACCAAAGCATCATCTTTTTAGAGCGTACTTCTTTTTCTTTTTGAGTTCCTTCTGTTAAATCCATATTAGCTTAAAAATTTATCAGCTACAAATACAATTTGCAATAATGTAATATATGCAACACTCGACAACATCAGTTGTTTCGCTGCTTTTGGTGTTCTTTGTTTAAATAACTGCAAGGCATAATAGACCATGACCATTCCTAAAAAGAAAACGATAATTGCGCCTACAATAGACAATTTTAAATCTCCCGTAAAACCAAAGACAGGAATTATTGAGGCTAAAACTGTCCAAACTGTATACATAATTATTTGTACAGCAGTACCTTTATCTGGCTTACCTGTAGGCAACATAAAAAAACCTCCTTTTTTATAATCTTCATGCAAAAACCAACCTATTGCCCAAAAGTGCGGGAATTGCCAAAAAAACTGAATGGCAAACAAGGTGCCTGGCTCAATACCAAAATCGTTTCTTGCTGCAACCCAACCTAACATAAACGGAATAGCACCTGGAATGGCGCCTACAAAAACTGCAATCGGTGTTTTGGTTTTTAATGGCGTATACATGCAGGTATAAATAAATATAGAAATTGCACCATACATTGCCGTTCTTGGGTTAATAATGTATAGTGTTGCCACACCTGCCAACGTAAATAATATAGCAATAGTAAACGCTGAATTTACAGACATACGTCCCGCAGGAATAGGTCTGTTTTTTGTACGATCCATTAAGGCATCTAAGTCTTTCTCGATAATTTGGTTATAGGCGTTAGAAGCACCAACCATAAAATAGCCACCAAAACATAATAGTAACAAGGTCGTAACATCTACTGTTTCGGCACCTAAGAAATATCCAGCAATTGAAGAGAACACAACACTTATGGACAATCCCATTTTGGTAATTTCCTTAAAATCCGTCCAAATAGACGCAACAGAAACTGTAGATTTTATAGTGCTCAATACTAGATTATTTGCGACTGCAAAGATAGCTTGAAAATTAGTTTTGAACAACGTAAAACAGGAGTTATTCTTTATTTGAAATCGTTTTATGTAAGAATGTGTAATTTTATACGACACATAGGCTTTAAAAACTCCCATCGACAATGAAAAAATTATTATCATTCTACTTAATACTTACAACTACTATTAGCCTTGCGCAGTCAAGATTTGATACCGTTGAAATAAAATCTGAAAAACTATCGGATAATGTTTACGTGCTTTTTGGTGCTGGAGGAAATATTGGTGTTTCGGTTGGTGATGATGGTGTTTTTGTAATTGATGACCAATTTGCACCCTTGTCTGAAAAGATTTTGGCTGAAATAAAAACACTTAGTGACAAACCATTGAAGTTTTTAGTCAATACCCATTGGCACGGTGACCATACTGGCGGCAATGTAAATATGGCAAAAGCTGGCGCAACAATCATTGCGCATGATAATGTAAAAGCAAGATTACTTAACCCAAGACGTGATGGTAGTAATAACCCAAAAGAAGCCTTACCAGTTATTACATTTAACGATAAGCTAAGCATAACTATTAATAACGAACCTGTTGCGGTTTTTCATGTGGCAAATGCACACACTGATGGTGATGCTTTATTATACTTTACAGAAAGTAATGTGCTGCACACAGGTGACACCTATTTTAAAGGACGTTACCCGTTTATAGATTTAAACTCTGGAGGAAGTGTCAAAGGTTATATCCAAGCTGCTAGACGTGGCTTAATGGTTATTGATGAAAGCACCAAAATTATACCAGGTCATGGTAGTGTCTCTAATAAAGAAGAATACCAAACATTCTTAAAAATGCTAGAGACCATTGAAGCTAATGTGAGTAAAGCAATTACCGATGGTAAAACTGAAGACGAGGTTAAAGCAGATGCATCACTAACTAAAAAATATGACGATTTAGGTTACGGCAGTGGCTTTATTAATAGTGAGCGTATTAGATTAACGTTTTATAAGAGTTTGAAGAAAAAGCATTAGTAATTTTCAGTCACTATGAGTTAAATCTGTTGCTGCCAGACGTTTTATATTGCGTTGTTAGTTCTATTAATAAATTCAGTAAGCTTTTCAGGTTCAGTTTTAGCTTTTTCTAAAATTCCTACATTACTCACTACAAAACTTGTAAAAACTTCATTAGGTTTTTCTGTACGATTAAATTCTTTCATTCCAGAGTTATATATAAATGACCTAATTGTTTGAATTGGGCCCCAAGGGAATCCCCACCAACCTAATAGTGCAGATTTTAGGTTTGCATTATTGTGCATTTCGTCAAGGCAATTTGGGCAAGCTACTTTTAAAGACTTTTCATAATTAGTCATTATTAACATGCTAATAACTCTACCAACCATAGTTGCATTAATCTTTTGAGTTCTTGAGTTGCATTTTGGACAAGGGCGATTTCTTAAAATATGGCAATATTCATTAAACTCAGATTCAGTTAGTTCTCTTGTTTGGGAATCGACACTGTTAATCAAATTCGATTTTAGATTTCTTCTTTTTATTTCGGCTTTCAAAATATCAAGAACCTCAGGTCTTAATGAATTAGCTTCTTCTGATGCAATTTTTTCAATTTTCCAGTCAGGGAAATTTCTATAATTATCTCTTATATCATTTAAATCCATTGTGCTTTGTTAAATGTGTGGCAACTAGATTATATAGTCTAATTCCTTTAAATTAAAATTTACTTAATTAATAATGATTTATTTTAAAAATCATTATACCAATTAAACAAATCAGTACGGATACCAAAATTTATCCAAGTGGTATTGGTGCGGTTGGTAATATTAGTTTCAACGGTTGGATCAAAGTTCCGGTAGTTGATATTTGCAAACACTTTTAAGTTACTTACTGGATTAATCACATAACCAGCCATGAGTTCGCCATGAAATACTGAAGTATTATTTCCTTGGCCAATTTCTATACCTGTATCAGAAGGTCTGTCATTTTCGTTTCCAAATATAGAGCCGCCATAATAGAAATCATCTGTTCCGTCTCTAAAATCAAAACCGCGCTCTCCAAAAATAAGCTTTGCATCCGCAAACCAACGCTTGTAATTGTAGCGTCCTATCAATACTAATTCTCTAAAGTTATTTCCCCACAAATGTGCTAACGGCTGATTGTTATGCGCATAATTTAAAACTATAGTATTATGCGAATAAGTATATGGACGCACTTGGTTATATTCTGCCTGAAGCAATAAACCATCAGCTCCAAAAGCATTAAAATATTTAGCACCTAACTGAAAGCCAAATTTATTTTTCCAGCTTTTGTTTCCTCCAGTGACATCAGAAATTGAAAATTCATCTATCAAAAATTGACCATAAATATTCACCTTATTATTCCATTTGTATTTTGCAGACAAACCTAAAATAGCATTACCTGCATCCTGACCTGAATTAAACTCAGCAGCTCTTAAGAAAATAATTGGATTGAGATAACTTGCATCAAAACCACGGTCGTTTTGATTGGACCAAACTACAGATTCAAAAAAGCCTAAATTTAAACGTTTAGAGACATTCCAACTTAAATAGTGATTAGCAACATATTTAGTTAAAAAAGACCCATCTGGAAGCACTACTTGGTCGCGCACATCTTTGTTCCACATCCAAGTACTCGTATATTTTATTTTCCAAAATTTTAGATTCGTTTTTAAAAATGTTGACGGGCTCGCGACATCACTTTGAAACAAGGAACGATAACCATCGCCAATAAAGTTTTTACCATGTCCAAATTGAACATTTAAAAACTTAGCTGGTGTATAGGACAAATACGCTTCTGCAACTGGATAATCGTAGGCATCATCTTTAAAACGTTTTCCGATGCCACGTCCAGGAATAATTGCTGGGTCAGGACCAAAGGCTTTTAAACTTTCTGCATACTCATTAAAGTATTGTGCAAAACGCCCTTGACTTTCATAAAAAGACGTTATAAAATTGAATTTCTTTCCTATTCCAGCTTGGATAAAAACACCTCGAGTATTATTAAAAGTAGAACTAAACTCCGCTTCTGAATCTTTACCAACTTGCAAGTCTAAAATAGGATCTATAGTAAACCAATAATCTTTACTTTGTACTTGCACTAAATGCTCGTCCCATAGTTTACGTCCAAGCCAAGTCTGTGCATTTTTGGCTAAACCTTCTTTTTCTGCTTTGAAGTCATAATATGGTGCAACGTCATCATACAAAAATGGCTTTGCTGCTGTATGTGCATTGGTCCCAATGGCATTCATGTTGGCATCAAAACGCGCATAGTATGTATGTGTAAAAGGTATATTTAATTGGCTACTGTATTCTAACTTATCATAAGGTTTTAATGAGTTGTTGATGCTGTCAATTTCATTAGAGACTACAGCATTTAAATCTTCATCTTTGGTTTTCGCTTTCTTTTCTGATTCTTCATCTTTTAAGTCCATCTCTTTAGGGCTTAATAACGGAATATTAATCTTAGTCGAATACTGAACATAAGTTGGTTTACCATCATACATCGCTGGAGTAATCTTTGGTAATGCATCAAATATGCGTTGAGTTTCGGTCTTTAATTCCTCATAAGCAGCATCAACAAATATGATTTGAAACTCCCCGTCTTTGTCTACTTCGAAAAGTAGTTTAACCTCACCTTTATAATTTTCACTTGTAACATTATCTGGAATTTGGAAATTGTTAAAAATAAAGCTGTGTAATTGATATCTAAAGCACTCTTTTAGACCATCAAAAGGCTGGTCTGCACATTCTTTAAAAACTGGTGGTTTTTGGTAATTGATTTCTGTTTGAGAAAATCCAATAAAACTGAATAAAAAAACAACTAAAACGAATATATGCTTCATAGGTGTGATGTCGTAATTTACAATCGAAAGATACTATTTTTTTGATGGGCTATAAAAAACAAAAACCGCTATTTTTCAATAACGGTTTACTGCTCGATTTATGATGGATGAAATTAATTTTCTACTCTAAAAGTGATTGGTAGGCTATACATTACATTAACAGGTTTGTCTTGCTGCATTCCAGGTTTCATTTTAGGAATAATATTTAAAACTCTAGCAGCTTCTGCTTCTAACTTTGGGTGCGGCGCTCTAGAATTTATCTCTACAACTCTACCATTCTTATCAATCTTAAAGTGTGCATATATTTTTTGAACTCCGTAAAGACCATATTCCGAAGCTATTTCAGTATTGAATTTCTTCTTAACCAGTTTTGTAATCTTATCTGACATGCACTTCTTCTTTTTAGCATTTGATTTATACTTCTCACATCCTGGATAAACTGGTACAAATTCAACTGCAACAAAAGGAACATCTATTTCTACAGGAGGTTCAATTGGGTCTACAATAGATCCAACATCAACTGGCTTTTTATCCGTAACATTATTATCCGGAGTGATTAAGTCTTTAGGCTCTGGGTCAACAAAATCATCCTCTTTAGGAATATAAGTATCTATAAGTTTAGTACTCGCAACTTTTTTTGGTTCTTGCTTTACTTCAGGCTCATAGACTTTAATATCAGTCATCGCAATATCTATTGTTTCATCATCGGGACTTTGTTGCTGAACCACAATTGCTTTACTCTCAAACTGCATTTCAAAGAGAGCAAATGTACCCAATAGGCATAAGATTAACCCAATTTGAAAATACAGTGTGGAGTTTTTTTGTAAATTAACCTCATGCTTTTGAGATTTTCTCACTTCAATACCGCTCTGACCAGCAGTATTGTTGTTTTGACTTTGTTTTTTCATAATATATGATTATTAAAATGTTAATATTATGTCAAAGTCACAATAAGCATACCAAAACAAAAATCCCGTCCAATTAATTTTGAACGGGATTTTTAATATATGGAATGTTGTTTTGCTTAGTCCTGTACTTGGAAAAGTATTGGTAATGAATAAGGTACTGTTACAGCTTTACCTCTTTGTTTACCTGGCTGCATTTTTGGTAATAAACCAATAACACGCTTTGCCTCTTTTTCTAATCCTGGATGCGGCGCTCTTGCGCCAACATTTACAATTCGTCCAGTCTTATCAATTTTAAAGAATACACTAATACGTTGTCTTCCTGATAAACCTAAATCACCTGCCAAGTCTGTATTAAACTTCTTGTTTACAAACTTTGCTACTTTATCAGACATGCATTTTTTCTTAGCTGCATTTCCTTTTTTCCTCTCACAACCTGGAAAAATTGGTACGTTTTCAATTACTGCAAACGGTACTTCCAAGTCTTCTTCTACTTCTTCTACTTCTACCTCTTCTACTTCAACTATCTCAGCATCTTGCTCAGTCTCTGTAGATTCAATTACGGTTTCTTCAACTTCTTCTTCATCTTCCACTACCTCAATCTCTACCGGCGCAACTGGTGGCGGTGGCGGTGGCGGTGGCGGCGTAACAATCTGTTCTGTGATTGGCACTTCTTCTTCTAACTCGTCATCTAGATTTAAACCATCTAGTGCAATATCACTCTTGTCGTATGTCTTGTAGTTAATCGCTAGATTAGTTACAAGCAACATTAATACTAAACCAACAGCAAAGAAAAGTGAGCTGTTACGACTTACGTCTGATTTTGGATTCTTTTTAGGTTCCATAATTATATTGTTATAAGATTGCTAATTTAATTAATTAATCATTAAAAAAGCAAAGGTTATTGCTATTTTAACTTTAGCTTTCTATAATAGAGCACAACAATCGTACCAACTACCACACCAATACAGTTGGCAACTAAATCTAGATTATCGTAATTACGAAGTGGATTAATAACTTCTTGTACAAGTTCTAATACTACACCAAAAATTAGTGTTGAGATAAAACTAATTACTAACCTTTTTTTGCGTTTGCCTTTAAAAAAATACAAACCCCAAAGTATCGCCAAAATAACATAAGCAATAAAATGAAAGATTTTATCTTGAAATTTAATATTCGTTTCTGGTAAAACACCATCTGGATTCCCTAAACTAAAATATAATAGAACAATAGTGTAAACTACTGAAACTGCAAGATAGAATTTAGAATTTTTAAGCACCTACAAGTGCTTTGTAATCATCTGCAGACATTAAGTCTTCTAACTGACTATCGTCAGAATACTTAAGCTTAATCATCCAACCAGCGCCATACGGATCTGTGTTTACTAATTCCGGCTCATCTTCAAGTGTTTCGTTAAATTCAACAATTTCTCCACTTAAAGGCAAAAATAAATCTGAGACCGTTTTAACAGCTTCAACTGTTCCAAAAACCTCTTCGATATCTAGGGTTTCGTCTAAAGTTTCTACTTCAACATAAACGATATCTCCAAGTTCTCCTTGAGCAAAATCAGTAATACCTATTGTTGCTGTATCACCTTCTATTTTTACCCACTCGTGGTCTTTTGTATATTTTAAATCCGCTGGAATATTCATAATAATTTTGTTTTGTTAGCTCAACAAATGTAATTTTTTAAAAGACGATTTTCAAAATTAATTTCCGAAATTATATCGTAGCGTAAACCCAGATCTAATTGAGGTTTGTGGAAATGATGTCGAAATTGCAAAATCTGAGAACGAGTAATCAAAGAAAAAGATTCCTGTAAGATTTCTATTCAAATCATACTGCGCATTAAACTTAACACCCCAAATAGTCTGTCCTGCTGTAATCTGATTATTTTCTAAATCTAAATATCTAATTATAGTCAGGTTATCTCTAACATTAGCGTCTAAAGTTAAATTAAGGTCGCTATTAACATTACCGCCTCTGTTGCCGCCTAGTTTTTTAAATAATCTAACATTCTTAATTCTATAACCCAGCCCTAAAGTATATTCTTTACTTTGCTCTTCAGTCATTAAGTTATTATCAAAGCTTAATAATAATAAACGACTTGTTCTAACCTCTGCCGTAACTTGTAGTGAGTTTTTCATAGTCGCCTCAATGCGGATTAAAGGACTAAACGATTCTTCTAAATTAATACTACTAAAGAGTGTTTCGTTTTTAAAGTTACTTCCTTGATCTAACTCTGTAGGATTTAATGGGTCAAAATCTAGGTTGGTTCTAAATTGATTGATACTATATGTAGAACGATAACCGTGTTGTAAAGAAAAACGCTTAAAGTTTTTTCTAAACCATGGCAGCTTCATTAAGCCAGTATACTTAATTTGCCAGTTTGGGATTGGTACATCTCTAAATGCTCCTAAATTCACCTTATTTGGATTAGAACCATGATAAGCAGATAAGAATGCTGGCAACAATACGCTTTGGTTATTTTTACCAAAACCTACAGGAAAACCTTCGGCATCCCTAGGGAATGTTGTATTACCATAGAAATTAGTTGCTAACCTATCTGCAACGATTAATCTATTAGCTCTAAAATCATCGAAAGCAGTTGACTGATCTGCATTACTTTTACTAAATGCTGTACCAATTAGGGATGTAGAGATATTAAAGTTACCAAAAGAGTTATTAATTAATTCTTGGTATGCATCACTAAATCCATCATTATCGCTATCTAAACCTCTAAAGTTTTGTGCAGTATTTTCTTGGTAATTTCTACTACCTATTAAGTCAATTTTTAGATCACGCATTGGCTCTAGATTAGCAGTGAAATCCAAACGTCTATCTGTGTTTTCCGTGTATTGCTGATTAAACTCTGGGAAAACCGTTAATAACCCGTTTCTGGCAACTGTCTCTCTTATATCTCTTTGACTACCAAATGTAAATCCTACTGTAGGTTGTAACGTACCTATAAAACCTGGTGTGTCGAGGTATCCTGGTAAAAATGTTCCGTTATTTTCTACATAGTTAATGTTAACACGCTTAACCATGGTAACTAAATTTAAAAACGTATTACCTATTTGTTTACCTACACTTTTCTTTTTTGCTTGGGTATTATTTGTTGAATTATTTCTATTACCTCCAGATGTTCTACCAGAAGTATTACGTCTTGAGTTTGTTGCTTTTTTAATTCCTAATTCTTTGTACAACGACTCCATGTTAAGCGTTGTATTTAAAGTATGAGTATTAGAATTTTGAATCGTATTACCCAAATTAAAGGTTCCGATAACATTGTTATTAGCATCTGTCTGCTCGAAATTAAGATTTAAATCCGACCCTTTTTGCCATCTAAAATCACTATTATAAGTATACGTAGATTGCAAGAAACTTAAGATAGGTATCTTATTTAGAGGCAACTCGTAATTAACCAAAAGCTGTTGATTTTGAATATTAGGGTCACCAACATCAAAGAAACCATCCCAAACATCTAACTCTGGATCTTGGCGTCCGTTTAGACGGTCATCTATAAAATAATTACGGACAATATTGTTATTACTGGCCGTGAAATTTAAGCTTAATGCATCAGTTAAATTATAGTTGATGGCATACTGCATATCGAACGTGTAGTTACGTCTAAAGACTTCTTCAATACCAATATTGTTACCTACAAGTGCAACTTCTCTAAATTTCTGACTATTAAAATCTCTATTAATATCTGTATTAATCGAAAAGCTTGTTGGTAATAGATTAACATTAAAATCTTTTAGAATTTTCCAATATCTACCTGTAAATAATGAATCGTTCTTTTTAAACGGCTCAATTTTCTTTGGTTGAAAACTATAAGCATAATTAACTCCAGCTCTTATGTTCTGCTGAAGCGATTGTTCTATTTCAAAATCTCTATGCTCAACTTTATTGTTAGAATAATTAAAAGTTAAGTTTTCTACATCATAGAATCGTTGCGGCTTATCTGTAGTTCTCTGTTTTTTAACACCAATAAAGTTTATACTTCTACGCTTGGTATAGTTTTCAGATTGGCGTTCTATTTGCTGAGCTTCTTCAGCAGATTGCGCAGCATTAACACGAGACTCTAAAGTTAAATCGTTATAAAATGCATCAAACTGAGGTGTTATTAATTCTTCTCCTTGCGAATAATTTAAAGGCAAATTAATACCCCATTTTTTTGGTAATAATTGTCCTAACTGCACATTAGTAACAACATCGTAACCAATAACGTCTTCTCTACTTCTCTCATTAGGGCTTTGCTCTAAACCTCCAAAACCAATTGTACTCCGTTGCCCGGATGCACTAATAGTTGCAAAATCTGCAAAATTAGTGTCCATAGACATTACTGCTGCCCAACCACCTTCATTTTCTAGGTCAGACATTCTTAACTCATTAAACCAAACTTCTCCACAAGCTGGTGTTCTAAATTTACCTGAATGCTTAAGACCTACCATGAGCACTCTAATATTACCAAAATTAGGATTTCCTTTTATGGCTACACGTTGATTTTTAATCCCATCATCTATACCTGTGCCAGGAAATTCTGGTACTGGATTTTCACCTAAAACACCATCAATAACATCATAATATGTAGGGTTTTCGTTAGCAAGAGTTTGGTCCGATATACCTCTAGATTTTATTTCTTGTAAAAACTCTAAAGGAATATTAATCTCATTTTCTTCTGGCCAAATACGACGCTCTACAGATGTACTACCAGTTTGTATTAAATCACTATTAATTAATGGAATTTCCACTTGATAAAAATTATCTGTAAAATCATTCCCCATTCTTATAAATGCCACCAATTCTCCATCATCTAATGGTTGAGCTTCTTGAGACTGAGCATGCAAAAACATTCTCATTTTTTTGTACTGACGCATATCTAAACTGATATTTTTAAATACACCTCTTGAATCATTTAACTCTAAATCACAGGCTTCTAAAACCAAGGATTGCTCATTTTGTCGGATAACATTATTGTTGTTGTTTAACTCTTCACGTCTTACACCTGGAGGAATAACATAATTCCCATCATTTTCTTGGATACCAATAATAGCTACATTAAACTCAGCATTAGCACTGTTGTTATTAGGATTGTTATCTAAATCCTGAGTAAAACGCCTCCAGTCACTACGCACTAAATCTAGAGTTGCAAAACGCATAACTGTACTTTCTGCAAAATCTGTCATATACAAACGTGCAAAACGCACTGATCTAATATCTGTGATACCTCCAACTGCTCTAGTTGGCTCTGATATTGGCATTCTAAATTGATACCAAGTGACATCTCTAGTATTACCATTTGGTAAAGTTACTGGTGCTACTTTAATATCGTTTATCTGTGGGTTATTAGCATTTAAAGATGCAGGTGTGATATCAACTTCATATTCAAAATAACTATCAATAGTATTCATTGTGTTATCCCTATTGACATCCTCCACATCTGGCTGTGTTGTATTACCTCTATTGGTTTGTGAAAATGTATCCGGTGTATTTCCTTCAAATCCATTATATTGTCTATAGCGTTGAAAGATATTACCATCAGTATTTAGGAAGTAAGCATAGTTATCCAAAGATGGATCTGTACCAAAATCAAGTGACAGTCCTGTTTGCTGTTCTAAGAAATCTACAACATCTTGCTCCTCGATATCGTCGTAACCATCATAACCGACATCTTGGTTAATACGTTCTTGACCTGTTGTCCCAAACGTATAAATTAAAGATTGATTTTGAGGCACCGCATATGGTGTCTGCAAGTTTATGTTTTGTAAAAAATCTATATTTCCATCTTCAGGGAGACCATTTTCAAATTGCTTTTTTCCATCTTTTAAAACATCTTCAGAAATATTACCTAAATTAATAGTTAGTTTACCACCTGCATTAGTTGGATTGTCTAAGAATGGGTCTTGAACCCAAAACTGAATATACTCAACATTGGCTTGTTCAAAATCAGTAGATGTTATCTGTCTGGTAATTCCCGCCCAACTATCATTTGGATTTAGCGCTTGCCCGTTGGCTGCTGATGGGTCAAAATTATATGGCCCACGTTCTGTAGGATAGTAAACTAAATCTAATGTATTTATAACAGCTTGCTGTCCTTGTACTAAATCAATTTCTGGGAAAATTTCTCTAATAAAAACGCGTCTGGTATACAAATCAGAAACATCATCATCTGTAATTTCACTTGGACGTTGTGGTCCATAAAATATAGGGTCAATGGTATACCAGTTTAAGAATGCGCGATCAAAACCATTTTGTATACCAGGATCATCCTCACCACCTTGAGCATAAATTCGTCCTAATTCTCTAGGTCTACTAGATAGGGTCCAAGACAATGGTGATAGTAAGTCTATATTACCTTGTGTGCCTTCAAAATCATCAATATATGCAGTTGCTTCTCCGCCAAAATCTGTACCTTTTGGAGCACCTGGAGCGAGATAAGCAAACTCTCCTCTAACCGAAAAGTTAGAAGGCACATCTGTATCTATATTAGGTAATTTGTTTACCAATCTTGTGAAGAAAGGCACCTCAGTGGCAAAGTTTCCGTTGATACCAAAAATAGTGTTATTTATTGGCTCTGAGTCAAAATTAGCTTTCTGGGTAATTGGACGCTCATTTAAATTTAAAAGTGTAGCACCTAATAAAAAGTTTTCATTAAACTGATGCTCAACATTAACACCTGTAAAACGCCTTGTTTGCTGACCAAATAGTGCATTGTTTTCTACATCTACGTTTATTGGTGTATTAGATGCTTTTAAGGCTTCGTCTAAAATCTCCACACGTCCGGCAGCATAGTTTACAACATAATCTACACCTTCAACTAATAATTGTCCATTAGCAGTAACTCTAACAGAACCTCTAGCTGCATTAAACGGGATAGGTATTCCGCCGCCGCCGCTACTTTTGAAACGTCCTTTTATCTGAAATTTATTCTTTTCAGATTCATCTAAAGCTTGTGTTTTTGTAGTCTTATATAGTAAATCGTATACATATTTCTCCTGATTGGCATTAGGATAGATATCATCATCATAATCACCAGGATTTAATGGGTCATCTAATACATTAAAAAGATAATTACCAAAGGGTTGTACCTTGGTAAATATGATTTTTCCATTTTGAACCAATACTGTTTGCCCTGGCACAAAATCAAAGAAACCATCACCACCTTCTTGCGGATCGTTATTAAAATTCAAGCGATCTACATGAAACAATCGTATTAAAGGTGTTTCTTCAATTTCTGTATCATCAGTAGGTGTTGATGTATTATTGTCATATAACTGAGGAAATGGTACAGGTACGCCATTAACTTCAGCTGGCGTAATATAGTTTAATGGTGAAGCTTCTGTGTAAAAGACATTCAACCTAAAATCTTCTTGTGATAATTGAAAAGCACCAGTATCATAGATGTTTTTCATCATTAAATCCCAAATTGGTTCTTCAACAGCAGTCACAGCACTCTTTAACATCTTAAGTACTAAGCTCTGGTTGTTTACAATCTGGTTATTATTACCAGGGTTAACCGTAACATCGGTAGCATCTACGCCGTCATTGGCAAATTCACCAACTTGGAACACTTCGCCTCCAACGGTATACTGAAATGCTACTGCTAAGACTTCATCATTTAATAAACGTTGATTCAAGGATATATATCCTAACTGTGTATTTAATTGATAATCCTGCCCTTGATTAAGTTTACGAGCACTCTCTAAAATTCCATAATCAAAACCTTCGTTTACCTGAACCCCAATACCACTTTGCACATTAGTAATGTCTCGCACATTATCATTAAGCTGAGAACCTGGACCACCAATATTAGTAGGGTCAAAGTCATTATTACCGTTATCTGGGAAGCTCGTTGTTGGTACATTTACAAAACCAGGAGGTGTTGTATCAAGACCTATACGTTCTGCTTCTCCTAAATCTTGAAAAGCGACAACATTACGCACATTTTGGGTTTGATTATTTCTATTTGTTACCCAAACTTCAATTCTGGTAATCTGAATATTATTGTTTATATACGGATAGGTATTCATTGCCCTATCATAATCCTGCTCAAAATATTGTGCTAAGAAAAAGTGACGATTTTCATCATAATCACGTGCAAAAAATTCGAATTCTTCAAGGGTTCCTCCTCCTTGGGATGTTACTGAACGGGATTCTGACTGTTGCTCAGAAAACACAGCTGTTACTCTAGTTTTACCAAACTGTAATTGTGTTTTTACACCAAATAAACTTTGAGCACCAGTAATTAAGGAACTGTTAAGTGGCATATTTACATTACCTACTTCAATCTTTTGAATAATATCATCTTCTGTAGGTGTGTATTCTAATTTTACTAAGTTCTGAAAATCAAACGTACGTTCTGTATCGTATTGAGCATTTACTTGAAGACGAGTACCTACGGTACCTGTTAAACTCATACTAATACGCTGGTCAAAATCGAAAGTGAAATTACTTCTATTTCGAGGCGTAAACGTCGGATTATCTTGTTGTGAGAATAAAATTCCTAAATCTACATCAACAGAACCTTGAGGTATTACAGAGATTTTATCTCCTCCAAAAATGCTTTCAAAAAATTCTGAATTTACATAAAAGTCTGGTAGCAAATTTTTCTGAGCATCTTCAGCACCTTCTTTCTGCCCAGAGGTTGCGTCTATTTTTTCTTTGTAATACGCATTAAGTTTTTCTCTCTGCACTAACTTTTGAAATTGAGCAGGTGTCAAAATTAATGGGTAATTGATATTGAATTTTCCAATTTTTTCATTGTAGATGTATCTATCTAAAATTGGGTCGTAAGTATATAATGCTTGTATACTTCCAACTTTTGGCAACTTAATATCTCCGTATGCAAATGTTGTCTTAGTCGAATCTTGAGGCGTTGGAGTCGTCTGAGCAAAAACCACAGTAAAACATAACATGCCTATTATAGATAGGCACCATTTTAATTTGACTAAAAAGAAGGGATTATTAGTATTGGTTGTATTCAAAAGAATTATAAGTTTTTTAAAGCGTCTTTGATTAATGTTTCAACATTGGCATCTGGTTGCTGAGATATAAGTTTATCAATAACTTTTTCGGATTGTTTTTTATTGAATCCTAAAACCTCTAAAGCAGATAACGCTTCACTTTTGTTAGTATTGCTTTGCGTTACGGAAACTTCATCAATTCCGTATACCTTTAACACTTTATCTTTTAAATCTAAGATTACACGTTGAGCAGTTTTAGCTCCAATTCCTTTTACAGACTGAATTAAACCTACATCAGCAGAAGCAATGGCATCCTTAACTTGCTCTGGGTTTAGAGACGATAACATGGTGCGAGCAGTACTTGCACCTACGCCACTTACAGAAATCAATAATTTAAAGATTTCTCGCTCTGTCTTTGATGAGAAACCATACAGCGTATGTGCGTCTTCTTTAACCTGAAGATATGCGTATAGTCTTAGATGTTCTTTGTCAGGAATTTGTCCAAAAGTATGTAATGAAATGTTAAGCAAATAGCCAACACCATTACAGTCAATAACTACATCTGTTGGATTCTTCTCAACAAGCTTTCCCTCTATGTGTGTAATCATGTAGTTAAAAAAAGGTTAATGCCTCAAATGTAATAAAATTATTGAGACTAAAAAGCCTTAAAAAAGAGGAATACACTTACTTTTTAAGCTTACGTTTTTCACGTTCTTGTGCATCTATAACTGCAATTGCAGTCATATTTACAATTTCATCTACACTTGCGTCTAGTTGAAGGATGTGAGCTGGCTTTCTTAGTCCCATCATTATTGGTCCAATCGACTCTGCCTTATTAAGCTCTTTTAGCATCTTATATGTAATATTCGCAGATTCTAAATTTGGAAAAATAAGCGTGTTGACTTTACGACCAGCTAATTTTGAAAATGGAAAAGTAGCCTGAAGCATTTCAGAATTTAAAGCAAAATCTGCTTGTAGCTCTCCATCTACAATCATGTCTGGGTAAGTTCTGTGAAGATACTCTACAGCATCTCTTACTTTTTCTGCTGTTTGATTCTCTGAAGAACCAAAGTTTGAATACGATATCATTGCCATAACTGGCTCTATGCCAAACATTTTGGCTGCATTAGATGTCATTTGAGTAATTTTAGCTAAATCCTTAGAAGAAGGATTTATATTAATCGCAGTATCACTCAAAAACATTGGCCCTCTTTGTGTCATCATAACATTTGTTGTTGCTATACGAGATACACCTTTAGACATCCCTATAAGCTCTAACATTGGTTTTACAACACTAGGATAACTTCGAGAATAACCAGAAATTAATGCGTCTGCATCACCTTCATTAACCATCATTGCCGCAAAATAATTACGTTCTCGCATCACCTTTTCTGCTGAATACTTAGTAACTCCGTTACGTTGATGTTGTTTCCAATAGGCTTCTGCATAAGTATTCTTGCGCTTTAACTCTTCATCAGATTTTGGGTCAATGATAAGCACATCAGCATCGAATTCAATCTCTTCCATTAGTTCTGCAATAGCATCACTTCGACCTAATAAAATAGGAATTGCCACACCTTCTTCATAAACAATTTGAGCAGCTTTTAAAACATCTAATTGGTCTGCTTCTGCAAATACAACTCGCTTGGGGTTTGTTCTGGCACGATTTAGTAACAAACGAACTAACTTATTATCTGAGCCTAAACGTTCTAATAAACTATTCTGATATTTTTCCCAATCTTCAATTGGTTCTTTGGCTACGCCGCTTTCCATAGCTGCTTTTGCAACAGCTGGCGGAACTTCTGCTATTAATCTTGGGTCAAACGGCTTAGGAATAATATAGTCTTTTCCAAATGTCAGACGTGTTTCTCCATAAGCAATATTTACCTGTTCAGGAACAGGTTCTTTAGCTAATCTAGACAAGGCTTTAACTGCTGCCATTTTCATGGCTTCATTAATTTTTGTCGCCCTTACATCTAATGCACCTCTAAAAATAAACGGAAACCCAAGAACATTATTTACCTGGTTAGGATGATCACTACGACCTGTAGCCATAATGATATCATCTCTTGTGTCTAATGCCAATTGATAACCAATCTCTGGATTTGGATTTGCCATTGCAAACACAATTGGATTTGCTGCCATTACCTTAAGCATATCTGGCGTTACAATATCTGCCATAGAAAGCCCAACAAACACATCTGCATCTACCATAGCCTCATCTAAAGTATCAATCTTTCTATCAGTAGCAAACTCGGCTTTTTGACTGGTCAGATTATCTCTATCATTTCGGATAACGCCTTTGCTATCTAACATGACAATATTATCACGTTTAGCACCAAATGCTTGGTATAACCTTGTACATGAGATGGCTGCAGCACCTGCGCCACTGACTACAATTTTAACTTCTTTTATGTCTTTTTCTGCAAGTTCTAGAGCGTTCAATAATGCGGCAGCAGAAATTATTGCAGTTCCGTGCTGATCATCATGCATTACAGGAATATCTAACTCTTCCTTTAGGCGACGTTCAATTTCAAAAGCCTCTGGTGCTTTTATATCTTCAAGATTAATGCCCCCAAATGTTGGTGCAATATTCTTTACTGTTTCTATAAACTCATCTACATTTTCAGTATCAACTTCAATGTCAAAAACATCAATATCAGCAAATATTTTAAAAAGTAAACCTTTACCTTCCATAACAGGCTTAGAGGCTTCAGGTCCAATATTTCCTAAACCTAAAACCGCTGTTCCATTAGAGATTACGGCTACTAAGTTCCCTTTGGTGGTATACTTATAGACGTTTTCTTTGTCTCTATCTATTTCTAAACAGGGCTCAGCAACACCTGGAGAGTATGCTAAAGATAAGTCACGCTGTGAGGCGTATTTTTTTGTTGGTACAACTTTTATTTTACCTGGAGTTGGCTTGGCATGATATACTAATGCTTCGCGTCTTTTACTTTCCTTGCTCATAATTTATAAACTAAATTAAGCGACAAAGATAAGGATTGGTGCTTAATAATTTTATCGTTTTATTATCTGTTTAAATTGATAAAAAAAACGTTCAATTAATCTCAAATCTTCAGTTATTATTTCTGCTGAACCTCGCATTTCGTATCTAAATGGAATTTCTTTTTTATATGACGTTATTAGTGTTTTTGGTAATAAGACTGTAACAAGATAAAATCCATCTTCATCTGGTAGAAGCGATATGGATTTAATTCTACCTTTTAAAGAACCAAACTCTGTTTCTGGATAATTCTCAAGTTTTATATTAACAGTTTGCCCTTCGCTAATTTTACCTGAGTTTTGCGCAGGTGTTTTTAGCTTTGCAATAAATTTAGAATTCTTTTCTGGAATAATTGTAAACAGTAAATCTCCTTGATTTACAATCTGATTTTCTGTCCATAGTTTTGAAAAAGCAACTTTACCATTAATATCTGAAACTATAGCATATGTCCTTTCCCAATTTATTATAGCTCTTTTAAGCTGATTATACGATTGAAAAACATTTTTAAGTAAGCTTATCTCTTCTTTAGTCTGATTTATTGATGTGCTAATTTCGTTTGTTTTAGTATTGCTAATAGCTTCTCTTGTTTGAGATATTGAAGCATCCATATTTGCGAAGTTTCGTTTTGCCTGTAGATAATTTATCTCTTTAGATTCTAATGTTTGTTTGGCAATAACGCCTTTATCAAATAAATGCTGCTGCCTTTCCAATTCTTTTTTCTGAAAAGTTAGTTCTGATTGATTGATTTTCTTTTGAGTTTCCAGTGTTTTTAATCGTGCATATAATTGAGCTTTTGAAAAGCTATTCCCACTTTGTTCATTAGAAAAAGGTTTGAGTTTTTTATTTAATTGGTATTGTATATAACTATTTTCAAAAAGTGCAAATTCTGTATCAATTTCACCTAAAAATAATAAAGGAAGTTCTTCTAATGGAAATGTAAAACTCTTGTTGTTAAGTTTTATAGTATCTACTATTGACTTTAGTAATTGCACATGTTGAAAATTGGCTGTATTTTCTAATACAGAAAGCACATCTCCTTTTTTTATTGACTGACTATCTTTCGTTAAAATAGTATCTATTTTACCTGTAATCTGTGCAAATGTTTTTTGAGGAGGCAATTCTGAAGTTATTACAGCTTGTGTAGATAGTACATCTGGGTATTTCACAAACCATGATATAGATAGTAGCATAATGATTAGCCCTAGAACTAACATATTGCCATATCTAATCATCCAATTAGGTACAGTTTCAAGAATATCTTGTACGTCTTCGCTTCTTATTTCTATATCAACATCATTATTTGTCATAATTATTTACCTAGATTTAATTGATTTTTCACAAGGTTATAATAATTACCTTTTTGTTTAATTAAAGTTTCATGATTTCCAACTTCGACAATCTTCCCTTTGTCTAATACTACAATTTGATGTGCATTTTTAACTGTACTTAAACGATGTGCAATTACTACTGCTGTTTTATTTGAGAAAAATGTATTCAGCTTTTCCATAATAACTTTCTCATTATTAGCATCTAAAGCAGATGTCGCTTCATCAAAAAATAAGAATTTTGGATTTTTATAAACAGATCGCGCTATTAAAAGGCGTTGTTTTTGCCCTGTGCTCAAACCCGAACCTTCAGTTCCAATTTTTGTATTAAGACCCAATGGTAATCCATCTATATAATCTGAAATATTGGCAACATCAATGGCGTGAGCCAATTTTTCTTTGTCAATAAAATCTTGACCAACCGCTATATTGTTTGTTATAGTATCATTAAAGACATAACCTTCTTGCATAACTACACCACAATGCTCTCTCCATACTTTTTGTGAAATATTATTAAGATTAAAGTTATTGACTTGAATTTCTCCCTTGTCTACATGATAAAAGCGAAGTAATAGTTTCATTAACGTTGTTTTACCGCTACCACTTACACCAACTATTGCAGTAGTCTTATTTGCTGGAATATGAAGTGACAAATCTTTAATTACTGGCTCTAATCCACCAGTATATCTAAAAGTTATATTGTTTAGTGAGATGGATGCATTCTCAGGAATATCGGTAATTTTATCATCTCCTATTTTTTCTTCATCTTCCTTGTTATGTATTTCGCCTAAACGCTCAAGAGATATTTTAGCGTCTTGTATATCTCTCATAAAGTTTATTAATTGTATAATAGGCGCATTAAGCTGACCAACAATATATGTAATGGCTAGCATCATCCCTAAAGTAATATCACCATCAATAACCAATTTAGCAGAGAGAATAGTAATGAACATATTTTTAAGCTCGTTAATAAAATTGGAGCCAACACTTTGAGTTTGCTCTAAAGCAAGATTTTTAGTAGCAATTTTAAATAAACGAACTTGTGTGAATTCCCAATTCCAACGCATGCGTTTTTCAGCGTTATGCAATTTTATTTCTTGCATGCCATTAATAAGTTCTATCACCTTACTTTGTTCTTTGCCTAGTTGGGAGAAACGCTTATAATCTAATTTTTTTCGTTTTTTGAAAAAGAACAACACCCATACTATATAAAGCATACTTCCTAAAAGAAAAACACCAAAAATTTGAAGACTATAATATGCTAAAACAAAACTGAATACAATGAGGTTGAAGAATGAGAATAACATTGATAAAGACGATGTTGTTAAGACACGCTCTATTCTGCTATGATCATTAATGCGTTGTAATAAATCACCTGTCATTTTAACATCAAAAAATGAAATAGGTAACTTCATTAGTTTGATAAAGAAATCTGAAATTAATGAGATGTTAATTCTTGTACTAAGATGTAAGAGAATCCAACTTCTTATAATTTCTAAAGCGGCTTTACCTATAAACAGAAATAGTTGCGCAATTAATATGAGATAAATAAAGTTGAGATCTTGATTTTTAATACCCACATCTACAACACTTTGTGTTAAAAATGGTAATATAAGCTGTAATAAACTACCGGCTAACAATCCAATGATGAGCTGGACTATAAATTTCTTGTACTTAAAGAGGTATTTTGAAATAAATCTAAACCCAAATTGTTTTTCATCTTCATCAAATTCCTCATCATAAAAGAGTGGCGTAGGTTCTAATAGTAAGGCAATGCCTTCTTCGATATTTTCATTTGCGTTGTTACCTATCCATTGTTTTATAAATTCTTCTTTTGTGTACGTGATTAAACCATGTGCTGGATCTGAGATATAGATAATATCCTTTTTGATTTTGTATAGAACTACATAGTGGTTTTTGTTCCAATGAATAATGCATGGTAATGGAACATCTTTAAGTTTGTTATAAGAGATTTTAACCCCAACAGAATGAAAGCCAATTTTTTCTACAGCATCACTAAGTCCCAGTAAACTACTACCTTCTCTTGTAGTTTCGCTAAGTTTTCGTAACTGTTCTGCATTAATAATTTTACCATAATATTTGGCAATAATCTTGATGCAGGTTGGGCCACAATCTTTAGATTCTATTTGTTTGTAAAAAGGGAATTTTTTCAATGCTTAATTTGTAAAAAGGATAATAAAGTCTTTTTGATGAGTAGTCGATTCTATTATGAATCGACTACTAAAATTTGGATTAAATACTATAAAATATCAATCCAATAATCACATTGACAATACCCATCACAAAACCTGTTACCAGGCCGGTGGGCTGTAGAAATCCAATTACCAGAATCAGCCTCACAAGATAATTGTTCTGCGTTAGTAGTGCATCCTGAAGTTATACCTCCGTTGATTTTTTTTTGTTCCTTTATATTTAGACTTTTTCCTATATTTTTTAAATTTTTCATAATTAATATTTTAATAAATCATATTTGCCGTGAACATTTAAAGACACTCACAGTGTGAGTCTGTGTATATCAATAAAATTTTACGAGAATATTTTACACTAATTTTAAAACCAAACCATCTTTACAGATGGCTTGGCAAATAACCTGTGTCTTACTTACTAATTAATTTGTATGTAAATCTTAATACTATTGTATTACAGGTTATTATATTTTGCATTAGTGCTTTGGACCATCTCCCCATGGAATGCATGTCCAAATTGTTACACCATTCCCTATAGGAGTTGGTAAACAGTATTGACAACCTGAATGACAAGCACCACTTGACCCCACAGGTTGACCACCGTTGATAGCTTGTTGTTGTTCTTTGTTAAGTGACTTAGCACCTTTTAAATTTTGTAAATTTTTCATACTAAAAATTTTAATAAATTATATTTGCCGTGAACATTTAAAGACACTCACAGTTTGTGTCTATTCTTCGCGAGAGAATATCTTTTTAAATACATTCTTGTACTATTTTTATTTTTAAAACAATCAACCTTACATTACGCCACTTATACACTGACATGTACTTTGTATATGTACAATATTATCGTAAATGCATATACTTTCTTTACAATAATGATTCGGGTCACCACAAGATCCACTAGTACAATTACTATAACATCCCGAACTACTGATTATACCACCAAAAATATTTTGTTGAGCTTTTCTACCTAGCTCTTTTCCTATGCTTTTTAAATTTTTCATAATTAAAAACTTTAATGACTTTATATTATTTTTTACAAGTCAATGAATATTGACATTGTCTATGCGTTTCCACTTGTACATCGACATAGATATTGTTCATAATATCCTTCTCCAATAATTAAACACGGAGATCCTACACAACTATGATTTGGGTCTCCACAATGATCATCGGAAAGACAAGAACTATAACAATTACTACTACCTACACTAATACCTCCAAAAATATTTTGTTGAATTTCTCTACTGAGAACTTTTCCCATTTCTTTTAAATTCTTCATAATTAAATTATTTATAAATTATATTTGCTGTGAACATTTAGAGACACTCGCAGTTTGTGTCTATTCTTCGCGAGAGAATATTGTTCAACGCGTAGAGCCCTTGATATCAAGGGCTCTACTATTATATTGTTAATTGTAATTCTGTTATATTTGCACAACAGTTTTCATATAAGTCTTCAATAAATAAAAGTAAATCACCTCTGTCATATTCCTTCGGATATGATTTACCGTTAACTAAAATTTCTGGTGTGAAATTGATACTGTTTTCTATACACCAATTGTATTGTTGTTCTAAGATTTCACTAAAATATTCTGTATCATTACAAGAGCCAAATTCTTCTAACCATAGTTTTGTGTCTTGATTTTCATATACACTGTGCATAGCGTCCATACAAAAACCTAACCCTTTAGTTTTGTACAACTCTAGTAGTCTAGTAACAACTTTTGTACTCTTACTCTCTTTATCCTTTGGATTGATATTAAAGTAAATTTGTATAGTTACTTCTTTGGCATATTTTTTATAAATATCCTCAACTAAAGCATGTACTGGTTTACAATGCCCGCAAAAGGGATTAGTAATAATTGTTATTTTTAGTTTAGCTTCTCGATTACCTATAAGGATTCCTTGAAAATCTTGGTTATCTATGGTATTATATGCTTTCGATTTCTGTAATAAAGTTTCAAAAAGCTTAAAATTTCTTTTGAATTTATAGAAGTCTACTTTAAGCTTTTTAAGACTATTTAATTCGTTTAGTTTTAATGATAACTGATGATATACAGTAAATGTTAGAATGAAACATGAAAGTACTAATGCCGCAGGAGTCCATAATATCTCCAATGAATTTAGCACATCAGTATCTATTAAAAACAAACCTGCTTGAGCCCAAAGAATTCCGACTATACTTAAACATAATAAACACCATTTCTTTATAATAACACCCTGATAATAAATAGAATAAAATGTTATAGGAATAGCCAAAAAACTTATAATATGAGTAATTGTTATGCTTTGATTTGCTACTGAAAGCATAAGTGTAGTAGAAATGAGTCCTAAGAAATAAACAATACTCAAATCACTTAATTTGTAGTCATTAAATACCCTTGCACCTTTAGACTCTAATACAGCATTACAATCTTTTTTTTCTGATTCACCAGAACAAAACGTGTCCCCTAACATTGTTACTTCTCCTTGTTCTTGTTTTTTAATAGCTAAACTTATAACTAGACCCAGAAAACTTGTCGTTAAAAATAAAACTGATTGCAAAGTCGGTTTTAACATATAAACCAAACCTATTACAATTATAATTGATAAACCTATTAAACTCTGGCTATATACCTGATTTGTTTTTTTAGACTCATCTGTAAACTCAGTTTTTTCGACGCCAACTATGATTCCTGTAAATTGCTTTAAAAATTCTTTAATAGTAACTAATCTGTCTTTTTTTGATGAATTGATAAGTTGGTAATTAAGGCCCTTATTTACTGCCACAACAAATTCCTTCCCTTTAATTGTCTCTATCTGAGTTAAAAACGCTTTTGGTAATTGAGCTAGAGTTTCTTCATTCTTTGGTATGTCTAATGCTAGGTTGTCTACATTAAAATGGTCTAACACACCTGTAATGGCATGTAAACTTGGATAAGATGGGTGACTTTCTATTTGAAATTCAAGCTCGTTCTTATCAATTGCAATAGTATTATAACTTAATAATTTCTGTACTAAATACCCTAAACCGCTTTTCATAGCCAAATACTTTAAATAATTATTTATTAAAGTTGAAGAAAAAAGAAATGCTATACTAGGCCCGATTCAAAAGCGTGATAGGTTATTTCAAATTCGTTAATTATTGTAAAAAGAAAAAAGGCCTCTTGATATTAGTCAAGAGGCCTTTTATATAATTAGAAATTAGTTTTATTATTCTAAAAAATCTTCAAAGTCATCAACTGGATAGTTATTGTAGGAGCAACTTAAAGTTGCAGCTACTAATGCTAATGGTCTTACTACTATTATAGGGCCTAATGTACTATTATCAATAGTTATTTCTGATACAAGGCAGGAATTTACATGATGATATCCAATATTTGTTGTTGCGTTAGTTAGTGGATGTGCTGTTGATTTAGCAAAAGCCATTCCGCCAGTTCCACCTATACCTATTAAGGGGTTAAAACCATTTGGTAAATAAAATTCTAGACAGTCATCATATAAGATTGAGCTAAGATATAAATCGAAAGGTGAAGGTGATGGGGGCGCATTTGGATCATATGGGTCACCGCCTATATTTCCTGGTGGCTTTGGGCCACCTCTTGGTCTACCAATACCATCACAGACATCATTTTCGTTGTAGTAAAGATAAAACACTACTCTAAACTCATCTTTGAATGTTTCATTTCTCACATCGGGATTAAGTAAGGCTTTTATATGAAAAGCATTAGAAGTGCCAGAAATCAATACTTCATCTCGAAATTGGTCTCTTGCATCATTATTCCTTAAAAGTACTTGAACAGTCATAAAAGATATCCATTGCATTCTGTTTTCTAAATCTATTGGTTCTTCTAGCCCTTGCGGTACCTCTAGTTCTTCTCTAATAGGGCTTTTATTACTTAATAATTTAGTTTCAATATTATCTTCTTGTATTTCTTCTGTTTCACAAGAATAAAAACAGGAAAACAATAAAAGAATGAGGGATAATTTTAATATAACTTTCATGATTTAATTTTTTTATTAAAGTTAAAAAAAAAACCAGCTTAAATAATTTAGATTCAAATTTGAAGATTCTTAATTCATAAGTGCAAGCACTGATTTCATATTCGATTTTTTTAAAATATTTTGTCAATTACATATTCTTTTCTTCTACTAGAAACCGGTACCTTTACTTCAGAGTTCATAATAAGCACACCTTGCTTATTATATCGAACCACATGTTTTTTATTTACTAGATATGATTGATGGCAGCGAATAAATATATCGTCAGAGAGAAGCTCTAATGCTTTTTTAATGGATTTTGAAACTAATATTTTTTCGGATTTCTGAGTATAAAAGGTTGTGTAATTCCCTTCTGACTTACAATACAAAATGTCATCTTCATATACGACATATACATTTTCAAGTGTCTTTAAAACAATTCGTTTTTTTTGAACACCTTGAAAATATTCACTTGAGATTTCTACTAGTTTTTCAATGTCTAACTCTTGCTTTGAACTATCAATTGCTTTAGTAACTGCTTGCTTAAATTCATTATCATCAATTGGCTTAAGAATATAATCTAATGCGCCTATTTTTATTGCTTTAATAGCGTGATTGTCAAAACCTGTAATGAAGATGACATCAAAATTTTTATTATTAATTCTATTTAAGATATCAAAGCTAGTACCATCTTGGAGGTGAATGTCTAAAAAAAGTAAATCTGGTTTTTCTTCTTGTATTAATTTAACTGCTATTTCTACACTTTCTGCTTCACCAACAATTTCTATATCTTCTATAAAATAATTAGCTAACTTAGACTTTATATCATCTCTGATATAAGCTTCGTCATCTACCAATATTGCCTTAATCATGTTCTGAAAATTTATATGGAATTAAAAAATTTACTAATACACCTGATGTGTTATGGCTCTCAGTTTCTCTATCTGTAATACTAATTTTTTGTTTTGTTGTTTTAAGAATAAACTTTGAAATTAGGTCTACGGACACAGAACCTTTTAGTTTAGAATCGGGTGCTTTCAGACCTATTCCATTGTCTTCGATTACGCAAGATATCCATTTATCTTGTAATGATAATTTTATATTGATTACTCCTTTATAATTGATTCCTATAAAGCCATGTTCAATACTATTTTCTACAAAGGGCTGAATAAGCATTGGTGGAATAAATAACAAATCTTCCTCTTCAAAATTTTCTAAAATAATGTTATAACTGAATTTATCTGGAAAGCGAACTAATTGTAAATCTAGATATTTTCTTACAGACTCTAATTCATTTTCAATTTGCACATAGTCATTCAGAGAATTTTCTAAAATGAGCCTCAACAACCTTGAAAATTTTAATAAATAATTTGATGCATGCTCTTTACTTTCTTTAATTTGATTTTGAATTACCGATAAGGTATTGAACATAAAATGCGGATTCATCTGAGAGCGTAATAAACGTTGCTGCATTCTCAAACCTTCCCTTTCAAACTTAAAGCGTCTTTGTCTATAAAGTAGATATCCTATAAATATTAATAACCCTAAAACACTTGTAAGTACTAAAAGTTTAAGCTTATCAATTTCTGCTTTATTTTTCTGTAAAATTGCTAATTGCTCTTTTTCATTAGATAATGTCAAAGCTATAAGCTCTTCATTAATTTTTTGTTGGTGTTGTTTATTATTTTCATCTAATAAATCTAAGTATTCGTCCAAAAGTTCATCTTCATTATTCTTTGTCCTATAATTATACCTAAAACGTAACTCATTATAAAAAAGGACATATTCTGAATCAGAATCTGGTTTTATTATGGACTTAGTTGAATCTAAATATTTTTTAGCAATTGGGTAATTCTCAGCTTCAATATAAGCCTCAGAAATATTATTATAAGACTCTAACATATTATAATTATAGTCCTCTAATTCTATTTCTTTAGATAAATTAATAACTAATTTATAATATTTAATAGCTTTAATATATTCTTCTTCACGATAATTTAAAATTCCATAAGCTCTTAATAATTGTCTCTTAGCATCTAACCCACACTCAATTAATTTTAAACTATCTAGTAATTTAAAGGCTTCTACTTTTTTACTGTAATAATATTTAGTAATAGCTTTAGAGCTAGCTGTAATAACATACATGTCTATATTTTTTGTATCTATCGCAGCATTACTTACCAAAGTATTATAATTTAAAGACTTTTCGAAGTCCCCTAGTTCTAGGTATACACGTTCTAAATAATTAAAAGCATATAAAAGGTCACTATTATTATCTATAGGGTTAGATATATCAATTAATTTTTGAGCTGCACTTATAGCATTCTTATAATTATCTAGCTTTTCATCTGTTTCCCAAGTATTCTGAAAATAAACACGATTTCTTTCTCTATTGTTTGCTCCTTTTATTAGGTCAATAGTTCTGTGGAAGTAGTAAGATGCAGAATCTAGTTTATTTGTTTGCAAGTAATAATACCCTTTTTTAAAAATGTTTTCTATTCTAAGCGTATCAGGTAATTTACTGTTATTTTCAATAAGAATTTTGGCGTCTTTTATATAAATTAATGCAGAATCACTTACTGTATTGTATGCTTTATCATGTAATCTAGCTATTTTTGAAATATCATCTTGCAAACTATTCTTATCACAACAAAAGAATAAAAGAGGTATAATAAAAAGAATAAAATTACGCATGAATTAGATATTTAGGTTTTAATTATACAAGTAAAGTTATTTAATTACGGTTTTAAAAACTTAATATTTCGCTGTAACCCTGAAAATTTAGTTCGCTTAACCGCTGATTTCTTAAAGACTTTTCTGAAGGTATCTTCCGTGATGTCTCCCCAATCTTTTTTAGTCATTGCTAACAAATCAGGATGTGGATTGAATAAAGGTTCACTATGCGGTTTGCTAAAACGATTCCAAGGGCAAACGTCTTGACAAACATCACAACCAAACATCCAATCATCAAATTTACCTTTAAATTCTGATGGAATATTCTCTTTTAGTTCTATAGTAAAATACGATATACATTTGCTCCCATCTACAACATATGGTTCTGTTATTGCTTCTGTTGGACAGGCATCAATACAGGCTGTACATGTGCCGCAATGGTCAGTTGTTGGAGTATCGTATTCCAGTTCTAAATCTATAATCAATTCAGCAATAAAATAAAATGAGCCCGTTTTTTGACTTAATAGATTACTATGCTTTCCTATCCAGCCCAAACCAGATTTAGCGGCCCAAGCTTTATCTAAAACAGGTGCTGAGTCTACAAAAGCTCGACCACTGACTTCTCCTATTTCATTTTGAATAACATACAGTAATTCTTTTAGCTTGTCTTTAATCACAAAATGATAATCAGTCCCATATGCATACTTGGATAATTTATAACTCTCTGAGGTTTGCTCTTTTTCTGGATAATAGTTAAGTAACAATGACACTACACTTTTAGAATCTTCAACCAGCTTTGTAGGGTCTAATCGCTTATCAAAATGGTTTTCCATATAACGCATTTCGCCGTGCATATTTTTGTTTAACCAAGCTTCCAACCTTGGCGCTTCTTCTTCAAGAAATTCTGCTTTACTTATACCACAAGACAAAAACCCGAGGCGTTTGGCTTCGGCTTTGATAAGTTCAGTGTATTTCGTTTTGTTGTTAATCACTAAATATTAATTTCTTTTTGCAATATTTTAACCGCATTATCATTAGGAATAATTTCCAAACATATTCTATCACTTAATATTTTTAAAAATGACGCACCTAAAAAAATAATTTGTGATGTATAATACACCCATAGCATTACCAATGCCAAAATACTAGCAGAACCAAATGTTGTTGAAAGATGACTCTTACCAATAACCACTGCTATCCCAACTTTACCTAACATAAATAATAAACCTGTAAATGCTCCGCTAATTAAAGCTGGTTTCCAATGGACTTTTGCATCTCCCAAAAATTTAAACATCAAAGCGAATAACAACGTAATAACTAACAAAGAGGATATATGTTCATATAAAAATGAAATCTGATAACTTTTCTGTAAATCTTTTGAATGATGCAACAAGAATGTACTAGCAGAAGTACTGACTATGAGTACAAAGAAAATTAACATCAATAATGCAAAAGATGACAAGTGCTTTGTGAAATATCTTAAAATACTGTTTCGTGGTTTTGCTTTAATACTCCATAGACTATTAAATGCGTTATGAATTTGACTAAACATACCTGAAGCACTTAACAACAAAGTAAGAAAACCTATAATAGTAGTTATAATTGAATTATGATTTATATGATGGGTTTTGATGATATTCTGAATCTGTGTAGCGGCATCTGCTCCTAATACATCCTTTAACTGAGTAAAAACCTCCCCAGTAACTGCTTGCTTTCCGAATAAAATTCCTAGGATAGCTATTACTATAATTAATATTGGAATTATAGAAAATACAGCATAATAAGCTAAAGCTGCTCCTTTTTGAAAGGTATTACTATTAAAAAAATGATTAAAGACTTTTTTAAAAAAGAGCATTATTAAAAAATTAAAATGTTTAAAATAAACCGCCTTGGGTTGACCCCTTAATTTTTCCTAAGTGCTTATAAGCTTGCTCAGTAACTTCACGACCGCGAGGCGTACGCATTATAAAACCTTGCTGAATAAGAAATGGTTCATATACTTCTTCAATAGTTTCCGAGCTTTCACTCACAGCTGTTGCTAATGTTGTAATACCTACTGGTCCACCTTTAAATTTTTCAATGATGGTCGTTAGGATTTTATTATCCATTTCATCCAAACCATGTGCATCTACATGTAATGCTTCTAATGCAAATTTTGAGATTTTAATATCAATATTACCATCCCCTTTTATTTGAGCAAAATCTCGTACACGTCGTAATAATGCATTTGCAATACGCGGTGTACCTCTACTACGACCAGCTATTTCAATAGCAGCTTCCATAGTTATTGGCATATTTAATATAGCTGCACTACGCTGAACGATTGTAGTAAGCAATTCTGTATTGTAATATTGAAGACGACTACTAATCCCAAAACGTGCTCGCATCGGTGCTGTTAATAATCCTGAACGCGTTGTTGCGCCAACTAGAGTAAATGGTGCTAAATTGATTTGAACTGTTCTGGCATTTGGGCCGGACTCAATCATAATATCAATCTTATAGTCTTCCATTGCAGAGTACAGATATTCTTCTACTATTGGGCTCAAACGATGAATCTCGTCAATAAATAAAACGTCTCGCTCGTCCAAATTGGTCAACAGACCTGCCAAATCTCCTGGCTTGTCCAAAACTGGTCCTGAAGTGACTTTAATACCAACACTAAGCTCATTTGCTAGAATGTGAGCTAATGTTGTCTTACCTAATCCTGGAGGCCCATGAAATAAGGTGTGATCTAAAGCTTCATCTCTTAAGTTAGCCGCTTGAACAAAAATCTGAAGATTTTCCAACACTTGATCTTGACCTGTAAAGTCATCAAACGAGAGTGGTCGCAATTTCTTTTCGACATCTAGTTCTTCAGGTGAATAGTTTTCGTTTGTTGGGTCTAAGTTTTCGTTCATATTATTTTCCACGAAAGTGGAAATCTTATTAATTTTTATAATATTATTTTGAAATAACACTTCGATACTTCGCCTTTGCTCAGCACAAGCGAAGCTCAGTGTGACACTTCAGAATGCTATAATAGTATAAACAAATATAATTAAAAAGACCTTTGGATTATCTTACTATCCAAAGGTCTTTTTAATTTCTTATGAGATTTCCACTTTCGTGGAAATTTAATGATGTAATTCTTCTTCTCCATCTTTCATAGGTACATTTTGAGGCACAAAATCCTCATCGTGTCCTGGCTTACTATAATCATAAGACCATCTGTAAACATGAGGAATTTCTCCTGGCCAGTTTCCATGCATATGTTTTACTGGTGCTGTCCATTCTAATGTGTTAGATTTCCATGGGTTTTGTTCAGCTTTCTTTCCGTAGAATATGCTAACAAAGAAGTTGTATAAGAATACCAACTGGAAAATACCACCAACAATAGCAAACATTGTAATGACAACATTAGCGTTAGCCGTATCATCAAATAACGGGAAATTTGAATTTGTATAATATCTACGTGGCAAACCTGCCATACCAATAAAGTGCATTGGGAAGAATACACCATAAGCACATATTGCAGTTACCCAGAAATGTAGATATCCTAAATTTTTGTTGAGCATTCTACCATACATTTTAGGAAACCAATGATAGATACCAGCAAACATTCCGTATAGTGCAGAGATACCCATTACTAAGTGGAAGTGAGCTACCACAAAGTATGTATCATGAACATTAATATCTAATGCACTATCTCCAAGAATAATACCTGTTAAACCACCAGTAATGAATGTAGAAACTAATCCGATTGAAAACAGCATGGCTGGATTCATTTGCAAGTTACCTTTCCATAGTGTGGTGATATAATTAAATGCTTTTACCGCTGACGGAATTGCAATTAATAATGTTGTAAATGTAAATACGGAGCCTAAGAATGGATTCATTCCTGAGATAAACATATGGTGACCCCAAACAATTGTAGATAAGAATGCAATTGCTAGAATTGAAGCTACCATGGCACGATAACCGAAAATTGGTTTACGAGAATTGGTTGCAATAATCTCAGAAGTGATACCTAATGCTGGTAATAATACAATGTATACTTCAGGGTGACCTAAGAACCAGAATAAGTGCTCGAACAATACTGGAGAACCTCCTTGGTAATGTAATACTTCACCTTGAATAAATATATCTGATAAGAAGAATGATGTACCAAAACTTCTATCCATTATTAATAATAATGCCGCAGATAATAATACAGGGAATGAAATAACACCAATAACAGCCGTTACAAAGAATGCCCATATTGTTAATGGTAAGCGTGTCATAGACATTCCTTTTGTACGTAAGTTTATTACGGTTACAATATAGTTTAGTGACCCTAGTAATGATGATGCAATAAATATTGCCATAGATACTAACCATAAGGTCATACCCATTCCCGAACCTCCTTGCGCCATAGGCAATGCAGATAGAGGTGGATATATTGTCCAACCTGCTGCTGCTGGTCCTGCTTCTACAAATAATGAAATTACCATTACTACACTTGAAACAAAGAATAACCAATATGAAATCATGTTAAGAAACCCTGATGCCATATCTCTAGCTCCAATCTGTAACGGAATTAAAAGATTACTAAAGGTACCACTTAAGCCAGCTGTTAATACAAAGAATACCATTATGGTACCGTGGATTGTTACAAGAGCTAAGTATATATCTGCATCCATTACACCTTCAGGTGCCCATTTACCTAATAATGCTTCAAAAAGGACATTAGGTTGTTCTGGCCATGCAATTTGCATACGGAACATTATAGACATTAATACGCCAATAACTCCCATTATTGTACCCGTAATTAAATACTGTTTAGCAATCATTTTATGATCTTGGCTAAAGATATATTTAGTTACAAACGTTTCCTTGTGATGATGTACGTCGTGGTCGTCGTGAGCGTGTGTATCTGCTGTTGCTGACATAATCTTTATATTTTCTTAATCAGTTTTATTTATTTAATGAATTTGGGAACGTCTTTTGCTCTGCAATCCATGCATCAAATTCTTCTTGTGTTTCTACTACAATTTTCATTTGCATGTTGTAGTGAGATTTACCACATATTTTATTACATAAAAGTAAATAGTCAAATTGGTAATTTAAATCTTGACCTGCCTCTTCAATTTCAGCTTTACGCTCTAAACGAAGTGCATTAATATTGGCTACTTTATCTTGTATGTCTGGATTTTGACGCATCTCTTCAGTAGTTACAGTTGGTGTAAATCCAAATTGAGTTACCATACCAGGAACACAGTTCATCTGTGCTCTAAAGTGTGGCATATATGCCGAGTGCAAAACATCTTGAGAACGCATCTTAAATAATACAGGTCTACCAACTGGTAAGTGTAATTCTGTTACAATAACATCATCCTTAGCATTTGGGTCTTCTTCATCTATACCTAAAATATTAGCGCGGTCTAAATCTATTAATCTAACGTTTGCTTTACCTAATACATTATCGTCTCCTCCATATCTGGCTTTCCAGTTAAATTGTTGGGCGTATAATTCAACAATCATAGGATCTTCACTCTCATCAACATTCATAATGTCATTCCATGTAAATAATCCGTAGATAATAAGACCTGCTAAAACAATTACAGGAATAACAGTCCAAACTGCTTCTAAAAAGTTATTATCTGCATAAAATAATGCTTTACGCCCTTTTTCACCTTTGTACTTATATGCAAAGTAGTGTAACAAAAATTGAGTGATGGTTTGCACTATAAAAATGATAACCATAGATATAATCATAAGGTTATCTAGTTCTGGCCCATGCTCTGAAGCTGAGTTAGACATTAAAGGCAAATCACCTAAATACACGAAACTAGCAATAGTAATGGCGTAAATGAAGATTAAGAAACCTATCATCATGTAGCCATTAAATGTATTATCCTTGTCTGTTGCTACTTGATTATTTGATGCACCTACTTGTGCTAAATCAAAAATCTTAACCATTTGCCACATCGCAACGGCTACAAATAGTACTATTATAAATATTAACAAAGTTGTCATTATCGTTTCAGTTCTAAATTTTTAATTAATAATGAAAGTGTTCGCTTTCTTTAACAAATGGATTTCCTTTTGCCAATAATGGTGCTTTACTTAACGCTGTAAATACAATGAGTAAAAAGACCCCAGCAAAGAAACATACTGCTCCTAATTCTGGCGCTCCAATAAACCATCTATCACTTACAGTCGCTGGCATAATCATATTGAATATGTCTAAATAGTGACCACATAATATAACGATACCTGCCATAACAACAAACCAAGGTATACGCTTATAATCACTATTCATTAATAGTAATAATGGGAATACAAAGTTCATGGCTACCATACCAAAGAATGGTAATTTGTAATCTTCTATTCTTGAAACAAAATATGTAACCTCTTCAGGAATGTTAGAATACCAGATTAACATAAACTGAGAGAACCATAGGTACGTCCAGAAAATACTAATACCAAACATGAATTTAGCTAAATCATGTAAATGGCTATCATTAACAAATTCTAATAATCCTTTAGATTTTAAGTAGATAGTAATTAATGCAATTACTGTGATACCACTTACAAACATACTTGCAAATACATACCAACCAAATAATGTAGAGAACCAGTGAGGATCAACACTCATAATCCAATCCCAAGACATTATTGATTCTGTATAGATATAAAATACAAGGAATGCTGCAGATATTCTGAAATTCTTTTTAAAGTTACTATTACCTTCAGCTGTATCTTGAGCTAATGAAAATTTACGAGAAAAATAACGGTATGCAGACCAACCTGCTAAGAATATAATTCCTCTTGCAAAGAACCAACCTTTGTTTAACCAACTCTCTTTAGCTTGAATAATTTCGTCATGTGCAACTACGTCTGGATCCATCCAAATAAAGATATGTGAACCTCCAAGAGCAGCTACTAATAATACTAAAATACCTCCTGGTAATACATAAGATGTAATCCCTTCCATAACTCTAAAGAGTACTGGAGACCATCCCGCTTGTGAAGCATATTGTATGGCGTAAAAGGCTAACACACCTAAAGCAATCATAAAGAAGAAAAATGCCGCAACATATAATGCTGCATATGGCCTATTATGTATTTGATGTAATACATGCTCTTCATGACTCATCTTGTGTTCTTCAGCATGGTCTGTATCAGCATGAGACTCTCCATGCCCTTCTTCTGCATGTGCAGTAGTTTCTCCATGAGACTCTCCATGCCCTTCTTCTGCATGTTCGCCACCATGATGAGATTCACTAGCTAAAAGCTCTTTTACATCATCAACAGTTTCATAATGATGAGAATCTAAAAAGCCATATGTCCATCCCAATGCTCCAACGACCATTAAAATGATTGACGCTATCTTTAATCGATTTGAAATTTTATATTCCATTTATATAATCTTTATCTAAATCTTATTTTTCTAAATCAGCTTTCAGTTTCTCAACATAAGCTACGACTTGCCAACGCTCTTCTTCGCTCATAAAGTTTGCGTAAGAACCCATAGAATTTAATCCGTAATAAATTACGTGGTAAATACTTCCTGCTGTTAACTCTCTAGTATCATAACTTGGCACACCTAGGATTTTTTCACGCTTCATTAAAGTACCTTGACCGTCACCTTTGTTACCATGACAAATACCACAGTAAATATCATATAGTTCTTTTCCTCTGGCATAATCAACCGCTGAAGAATCTAAAGGACTTTCTAATCCGGCTTTTGCTTCTTCATACCCTTCTGTTGTATCTTCAATCTCGTATAAAGAATAGCCTCTTGGAATTGTTCCATCAACTGGTAATTGCGCTTCCATATCTCCTTTAAACGCATCAGATTCTTGATAAGGTTCATAACCTACAGGCTGATACATATTTGGCATATATTGATAGTTACGTCTTGTTTTTTTGTTACAAGACACTATAGTAAATAGCATTACTAATACTACTGTTATTTTTAGTGTAGTCTTCATATTAATGTGCGTCTTCGTCTTTATCAATAATATTAATCTCAACAGCACCTGTTTCTTTTAACAAGTTTGTTAGGTCGGCTTCGTTATTATGGATAGCTATTTCCATAAGGAAATGGTCATCAGTTGTTCTTGGGTCTGGATTTTCAGCTTTCTTAAAAGGCCACATTCTACTACGTAAGTAAAATGTAATCACCATTAAGTGGGCTGCAAAAAACACCGTAAGCTCAAACATGATTGGCACAAATGCTGGCATATTCTGTAAGTAGCTAAAACTTGGCTTGCCACCAATATCTTGAGGCCAGTCTTTAATCATGATAAAATTCATCATCACAATTGCAACAGTTAAACCAACACAACCATACATAAATGCAGCAATTGCAATTCGTGTAGGTGCTAATCCCATAGCTTTGTCTAGTCCATGTACAGGAAAAGGTGTATATATTTCTTCGATATGATGCTTTTCTGCCTTAACCTTTTTAACGGCAGACATTAAGATATCATCATCGTTATAAATAGCATGAATTACTTTTGAAGCTGCTTCCATATCTATTATTAGTTTAATAAGTTTTTAGCTTGTCCTGCCCAATCATCACGTTCTGCTCTTCCTGGGAAAGAACCTGTGATTGAATCTAACAAGTCGTATTCTTTTTTGGTCATCTTACTCACTTGAAGGAATGTGTATATACCAATACTATTTAACACTTCTTCCATTTTAGGTCCAATACCATTTACTTTCTTTAAATCATCAGCAGTTCCTGTAGCTGAGTCAAAGGCTCCTATACTTCCTAAGAGGTCATTAACTTTTGCATCATCATTAACTGATGAAGCATCAGAACTCGATGTTTCTGTTATTTGAGGAGTTACTGAAGATGTTCTATCATCTGCTCCAGTACCAACTAAACTATCACCACGCTCTCTAATTTTTTTGTAACGTTCTCCAGAAGACTTCAAAATAGTTTTTACTTCTGCTTGTGCTATTACTGGGAATGTACGTGAGTACAATAAGAATAATACAAAGAAGAAACCTATTGTTCCGATAAAGATTCCAATATCTACAAATGTTGGAGAGAACATAGACCATGAAGATGGCAAGTAATCTCTGTGTAATGATGTTACGATAATTACAAAACGCTCAAACCACATTCCTATGTTTACTACAATCGAAATAAAGAAAGAGAACATAATGCTTGTACGTAATTTTTTGAACCACATAAACTGAGGTGAGAATACATTACAAGACATCATTGCCCAGTAAGCCCACCAATAAGGTCCAGTTGCTCTGTTTAAGAACGCATATTGTTCATACTCAACACCAGAATACCATGCGATAAATAACTCCGTAATATATGCCACACCAACGATAGAACCTGTAATCATGATTACGATGTTCATTAACTCGATGTGTTGTACAGTGATATAATCCTCAAGGCTACATACTTTACGCATGATAATTAGTAATGTGTTTACCATAGCAAATCCAGAGAAAATCGCACCAGCAACAAAGTATGGTGGGAAAATCGTCGTATGCCACCCAGGAATTACAGAAGTTGCGAAGTCAAACGATACAATAGTATGTACAGAAAGTACTAATGGTGTTGCTAAACCAGCAAGTACCAATGATACTTCTTCAAAACGCTGCCAATCTTTAGCACGACCAGACCAACCAAAACTTAATAATGAATATATTTTCTTTTGGAAAGGTTTTACTGCTCTATCTCTAATCATTGCAAAATCCGGTAATAATCCTGTCCACCAAAATACCAATGATACAGATAAGTATGTAGAAATTGCAAATACATCCCAAAGTAAAGGCGAGTTAAAGTTTACCCATAACGACCCAAATTGGTTAGGAATTGGTAATACCCAATATGCTAGCCATGGACGACCCATGTGAATAATTGGGAATAAACCTGCTTGTACAACTGAGAAAATGGTCATGGCTTCCGCAGAACGGTTAATAGCCATACGCCATTTTTGACGGAATAATAAAAGTACTGCAGAAATAAGTGTTCCTGCGTGACCAATACCTACCCACCAAACAAAGTTTGTAATATCCCAAGCCCAGTTTACAGTCTTATTAAGACCCCAAACGCCGATTCCTGTAGATATGGTATAAATAATACAACCTATTCCCCAAAGAAATGCTACAAGAGCAATACTAAAAACAATCCACCAAGCGCGGTTTGCTTTTCCTTCGACAGGTCTAGCAACTTCGACTGTTACGTCGTGATAGGATTTTTCTCCTGTTACTAAAGGTCTTCTAATAGGTGCTTCGTAATGAGACGCCATAATTATATATTGATTTCTTTATTAATTTAAGCTTCTTTCGTATTTCTAACTTTCGTATGATAGAATACATTAGGTTTTGTACCAACGTACTCTAATAAATGATACATACGGTCATCTTCTTTTAATTTGGCAACCTCACTCTCTTTATCATTTACATCACCAAATATCATAGCGCCACTTCCACAAGCTGCTGAACATGCCGTTTGGAATTCGCCATCTTTAACTTCACGTCCATCACGCTTAGCATCCAAAATTGTTTTCTGTGTCTTTTGGATACAGAATGAACATTTTTCCATCACACCACGAGATCTAACAGTAACGTCTGGATTTAATACCATACGTCCTAAATCGTCATTCATAAAGTAATCGAACTCATCATTCTCGTTGTATAAGAACCAATTGAAACGACGCACTTTGTAAGGGCAGTTGTTAGCGCAATAACGTGTACCTACACAACGGTTATATGCCATATGGTTTTGACCTTGACGACCATGAACTGTTGCTGCAACAGGACAAACCGTTTCACAAGGTGCGTGATTACAGTGCTGACACATTACTGGTTGAAAAACTACTTGAGGATTCTCATTAGGGTTTTCCATTTCTCCAAACTCACTTAATGAGCTTCCTAAACCAGAAATATTTTCTTTCTTTTCTAAATCATCGCTAAACGTATCTTGAGACGAGTAATATCTATCAATACGCAACCAGTGCATATCTCTACTACGACGTACTTCAGACTTACCAACAACAGGAACATTATTTTCTGCATGACATGCAATAACACATGCACCACAACCTGTACAGGCATTTAAATCTATCGATAAATTAAAGTGATGTCCAACTGAACGATCAAACTCATCCCATAAATCTACATCTGGAGATGTTACAGGTGTTTCGATATGATTTAATGATACTTCTGGAATAGCGTTCCAGTATTTTTTATCTTTTGTGTTAAATACCTCTAAAGTGGTTTCCTTAATGATATCTCCACGTCCCATTAAGGTATTGTGTAATTGTACACAAGCAAATTCATGCTCTCCAGAAGTTTTAGAAATAGACACTTCTTGAACTGCATTAAAGTTTTGATATAATGGATAGGCGTTTACACCTGTTTGCATTTCTGTTTTAAGACCAGAGGTTCTACCATAACCTAATGCTAAACCTACTGACCCTTTTGCTTGACCTGGCTGAATTAATACCGGTACATCTTTTACAGTAACACCATTTACAGTAACATCTACTTTGCTACCATTAAGACCACCATTTGCAACGTTTTCATTTACTAAACCTGCAGCGTCTGCATCTGCTTTAGAAATGGTTAAATAATTATCCCAAGATGTTCTTGTTATTGGGTCAGGGAATTCTTGTAACCAAGGGTTATTTGCTTGTTGCCCATCTCCTAAACCAGTTTTGGTATAGATTGACAATTCCATTCCGCTTGACTTAGCAGAAGCTGCTAAAGCCCTTGCTGCATTTCCGTTTGGTGTTTCAACATCTTCAGTATCTGAAGTTGTTGTAGTTTCTTCAACAGTTGTAGACCCAGTAACAAATACCCCATCGTGTAATGCCTGATTATAAGACGCACCATTAAGAACACTTTCTTTCCAAGTCGCCTTTATATAATCGTTATATGCTGTTGCATTGTCTGTCCAAGTCAATAACACATCCTGAAATTGTTTTGTATCAAATAAAGGACGAATTGTTGGTTGCATTAATGCGTAGTGACCTGTTTTCATTTCAACATCTCCCCAAGATTCTAAATAATGAGGCGCTGCAGCGATATAATCACAGTTTATAGCTGTTTCGTCTTGTTTCATGCTAAAAGCAATAGACTTGGTTTTCTTTAAACCTTCCGCAAAATCAGCTGCATTTGGTAATGTATACATTGGATTAACACCAACTAGTACCAAAGCACCTACTTTACCAGCTTTCATATCGGCAACCAATTGCATGACTCCTTTATCGTTACCTTTCTTTGTATTAATTGTAGTTGTTGTATCAAAAGCTTTACTAGATAATGCTTCGTTAAGCTCTAATGCAACAGTTTGTGCATTTACATCTTGTATGCCAGTAACTACAACACCATTACTACCTGCTTTCTTTAATTCTGAAGCAGCAGCTCTAACGGCTTTATCTAAATTTTCAGAAAGATTACCACTTACACCATTTCCTGTGACGTAGCTATATAATTTAGCTAATGCTAAACGTTGTTCACTTGGCTTCATTGGCACACGCTTATCTGCGTTAGCACCAGTTAGAGACATGTTAGATTCAAACTGAATGTGACGAGACATTTTTCCATGGTCTGGAATACGCTTGTTTGCATAAGCGGTATCGAATCCGCCGCCTTGCCAGTCTCCTAAGAAATCTGCACCAACAGAAACAATAGTCATCGCTTTAGAAAAATCGTAATTGGCTAAAGCACGCTTTCCGTATTTTGCTTGAAAAGCATCTAATGCTGCTGATTCTGAAACTGCATCGTAAGATACGTGACGTACATTACCATATTTTTCTGTAAACTCACCAACTAATTTTGAAGTCGAAGGACTTGCAAAAGTCTGTGTTAAAAACACAATCTCTTTATCACCAACTTCACTTAATATCTTTTTTGTGTCTGTGTTGAAAGTATCCCATGAAATAGTGTCGCCACCTTTCATTGGTCCTTGAACACGTAAACTATCGTATAAGCCTAAAATTGAAGCGTTAACTCTTGCATTGGCATGACCGTTGGTTTTTGCCAAATCGTTATTCTCAATTTTTATTGGTCGGCCTTCTCTTGTTTTTACTAAAACACTAGCAAAATCATAACCATCTGCAATCGTCGTTGCATAGTAGTTTGCCACACCAGGAACAATCTCCTTTGGTTGCACTACGTAAGGTATCGATTTTGTTACTGGTCCTTCACAAGCAGCTAAAGATGCTGCAGCTGTACTAAAACCAACATATTTTAAGAAATCACGACGCGTTGTAGATGAAGATTCTAATGTTTCTTTATCTCCTAAAAATTCATCTGTAGGAATTGCTTCTACAAATTCGTTTTGTTGTAGCGTCTCAACAATAGGGCTATTTTCGTTTAGCTCCTCAACACTTTTCCAGTATTTCTTGTTTGATGACATATAATTGTGAGTTACTTCTTAATTATTAATAATGACACTTACCACATTCTAATCCACCCATTTGCGCTGCAGTTAACTGCTCCACTCCATATTTCTTAGATAATTGTTCGTGAATTTTTGTGTAGTATGCGTTGTCTTTAATTTTTACGTTTGTTTCTCTGTGGCAATTGATACACCAACCCATTGTTAATGGCGCGTATTGGCTCACAATTTCCATTTCCTCAACAGGACCATGACATGTCTGGCACTCAATACCTGCAACAGAAACGTGCTGCGAGTGATTAAAGTAAGCAAAGTCTGGTAAGTTGTGAATACGTATCCATTTTACTGGACTCGTTTCTCCTGTATATTTTTGGTTAGTTTCATCCCAACCAACTGCTTTGTATAATTTTTGAATTTCTGCATTGTAATCCACACCGTACTCTTGTCCTTCTAACTGAGTTTCTGCAGCAACTTCTCCAATACTCTTATGACAGTTCATACACACATTAAGCGAAGGAATTCCTGAAGTTTTACTTACTCTAGCTGAAGAGTGACAGTATTTACAATCTATTTTGTTATCACCTGCGTGGATTCTGTGCGAGTAATGTATTGGCTGAACTGGCTCATAACCTTGATCCACACCCACTTGCATAAAGTAGCCGTAAACAAAATAACCACTAGCTAATAATAAGGCTATAGATGTTACTAACACTAAGAATTGGTTCTGAATAAATGCTTTCCAGATTGGTGTTCCTTTATCGCTTTCAGCAACGGCAATACCTTTTGCATCTGCGAAACGCTTTAATGTTCTATTAACCAAGACAAGTGCCATTGCTAATAATCCGAATAACAATGCTAAAGCCCCAAGGATTATTGAATTTGATAATGTATCAACAGGTTCTCCACCTCCACAATTCGGACCATTAGGATTTGCAATACAAGGGTCTTCAGGCGGTGGCGGTGGCGTAGCAGCAGTATATGCCAAAATATCAGAAATATCTTGATCACTCAACTGCGGAAATGCATTCATCGCCGTTTGGTTGTACTCGTTCCAGATTTTATTGGCATAAGTGTCACCAGATTTAATTAAAGCTGAACTGTTTCTTATCCACTTGTTTAACCACTCTCTATCTAAACCTTCATCTTCAGCTAATCTTGCTTCTACATTACGTAAAGCAGGACCAGTCATCTTCTTATCTAGTTTATGACAAGCTGCACAGTTGGTGTTAAATAAAGTTTTTCCTTTTGCTGGATCACCCTCTTGGGCCAAAACGGTAGTTGAAAACGTAAGTAATAATATAAAACCTAAACGAAGAATATTTGAGGTTAAATTACGGTAGATAACGTGTTTCATATGTATAGTTGAATTATCTTCTAAAGTTTGGTACGATTTTTTCAGTAATTATGATAAAAATCATGTTTCTAAAAACTCATGCAAAAATAAGGCATAAAGTCGATTTTAGAAATGTTAGAGAAGTCATAATATTTAATTTATAAGCATTCTAAATAACAATATAATCGTTGAATACGTTAAGAAAATATAACTTTGCAATACAAACAAAAGATTATGAATAATTTGAATATAAAAACCCTTTGCTTTTTAACACTTGCGGTAATATCTGTATCACTATCTGCACAAGAAGGAACAGTTACTGTTAATCAACCAGATGCTATCAATAAGCTCTTAGAGTTTAAAAAAGATGTAAAAACTGTTGAAACTTATAAAATCCAAGTTTACAGCGGCGACAGCTCTTTTAGAGCTGAAAAAGTAAGGTCTGAGTTTAGAGAAAAATATGGTCAGTGGCCAACAGAAATGGTATTTAATACCCCAAATTATAAAATTTGGGTGGGTAATTTTAGAGACCGATTAGAAGCTGACCGCGCTTTGCTTCGCATCAAGAAAAATTACATGAATGCTTTTATTTTTCAGCCAAAGAAAGATTAAAACTTAATATCTAAAATAAAAAGAGCGAAACCTAAATACCGGTTTAGCTCTTTTTTTATTGAATAATTATTTTCTTTTTTAATGTTGTATCATCTATTTCAATTTTCAAGAAATAGACACCTCGTCTTAATTGAGAAACATCAATAAAATCTGCATCTTTTTGAGTAACAACACGCTTACCTAAAACATCAAAGAATGAGACAGTATACTCTTGTTCTAGAGCGCTTCCACTAAGATACAATTTATCTTTTACAGGGTTTGGATACACTCTGAATTGTGCTTCTATATTGTTATCATCTATATCTAAAACACTTCCAGATAAACTATTAATTACTCCGCATTGAGACAGTGTAACCGTAGTTGCTTCTTCCCAAGTACCTAAAGTTAATCCCGGTGGATCAGGCATTGAAGCTTCGTCATTATAATACAGTAAATAAGTGTTTGTAAAATTATCATTCCCGTCATCTGCTAAAATTTCCCATCGTGTATTGGCTGAACTCCACTCAATTTTCAGCTTACAAAAACCTATACCGCTGCAATCTCTTGAACCCATCATTGGGTCTGTAACCGTCTCAAAACTATTGCGCCCATTTACAGTATTAACTTGCTCAAAAATATAGTCATTACTGTCTAATAGAGTATTACATGCATTCATCATAATCTGTTGTGAAAACACGGAAACACTACACATAAAAAAAAGCACAGCAAAAATTTGATTAAAGAGTTTCATAGCTAAATTAATTTGATGGAAACACACCGATTAAAGCTATAATAAAATTCACCGAAGTATAAGGGCTTCTATGATTTAACAATTGACCTCCACCAGTATTACCTATCATACCAGAATTCATAGTTGTGGTTGCTCCACTAGTCGCATATTCTGGGTCTAAAGTTTTTGTCTGAGCAGGATAGTTGTTTGCTGGCATAGAACTGGTTCCATCAGCAGGTGCTGCATTAACTGCATGGGAATGCGATGGCATATTATTTATGCCTAACGTAAAACTGGTAGCACCTCCTTTTTCTCCAAGACTTACATTCGGAAGTCCTGGACCATTACCGGCATGTACCGGTCCTCGCCCTCTTAAATCTGGCAAAGCAAATGTGGTTTGTCCATCTCCACCATAAGTTGTTCCTAATAACGAAAATAAAGCTTGATATTGGGCAATAGGAAGTAATTGCCCATCACAAAAAGCCCATCCAGCTGGTGCAAAATTACCAGCAAACATTTTTACCTCTCCAAGTAAAGTACCTTCTTGAGCATTAGATAAATTGACTGAGCATAAAGCAAAAGTCAATATTAAAAGAGTAATGATTTTTTTCATGATTAATTGATTTGATTAATAGCTGACTATAAAGTTAAACAAAAAAAGCACTCCTTTTTCGAGGAGTGCTTTATAAATAATCTTTAAAAGATATTAAAGTTTTGTTATTTCAAAGTCTTTTTAACTTCTACTTCTTGGAAAGATTCAATAACATCTCCAATAGCTATATCGTTAAATCCTTTGATTTGCATACCACAATCGTAACCTTTTGCCACTTCCTTAACATCATCTTTGAAACGTCTTAAGGCCTCTAGTTCTCCTGTATGAACAACAACACCGTCTCTAATAATTCTTACACCAGAATTTCTAAGGATTTTACCATTCATTACCATACAACCTGCAATGTTTCCAATCTTAGAAACTTTGAAAATCTCTCTAATCTCTGCAGTACCAGTAACTTCTTCTTTAACTTCTGGCGATAACATACCTTCCATGGCATCTTTAAGGTCATTAATTGCTGCATAAATAATTGAGTATGTACGGATATCTATTTCTTCTTTATCTGCAATCGTACGAGCATTACCAACTGGCCTTACATTAAATCCAATAATAATTGCATCAGAAGCTGTTGCTAATAACACATCACTTTCTGTAATGGCTCCAACACCTTTATGAATGATATTTACTTGAATTTCTTCAGTAGATAACTTCTGGAAAGAATCTGTTAAAGCTTCAACAGAACCATCCACATCACCTTTAAGGATAATATTCAACTCTTGGAAATCTCCAAGCGCAATACGTCTACCAATTTCATCAAGTGTAATATGACGTTGTGTTCTAACAGATTGCTCACGTTGTAATTGTGTACGTTTTGTTGCAATTTGCTTTGCTTCACGTTCGTCTTCAAATACATTGAATTTGTCACCAGCTTGAGGTGCACCATCTAATCCTAAAATTGAAACAGGTGTTGACGGCCCTGCTTCGACAACATCATTTCCGCGCTCATCTTGCATAGCTTTTACTTTACCTGAATTTTTTCCAGCTAAAACGTAATCACCAATTTTTAATGTTCCTGCTTGTACTAATATTGTAGACACATATCCACGTCCTTTATCTAAGAACGCTTCAACTACTGTACCTTGAGCTGCTCTATCTGGATTTGCTTTAAGCTCTAATAACTCAGCTTCAAGTAATACCTTTTCTAATAATTCTTTGACACCAGTACCCACTTTAGCCGAGATATCATGAGATTGAATTTTTCCACCCCAATCTTCAACTAAAAGATTCATTTGTGCTAATCCTTCTTTTACTTTTTCAGGATTTGCATCTGGCTTATCTATTTTATTAATCGCAAAAACAATTGGTACTCCAGCCGCTTGAGCGTGAGAAATTGCTTCTTTTGTTTGCGGCATAATGTCATCATCAGCTGCTGCAACAATAATTGCGATATCGGTAACTTGAGCACCACGAGCACGCATGGCTGTAAAGGCCTCGTGACCTGGCGTGTCTAAGAATGCTATTTTCTGTCCGTTTTCTAACTGAACACCATAAGCACCAATATGTTGCGTAATTCCACCTGACTCGCCCGCAATTACATTTTCTTTACGTATGTAATCTAATAAGGATGTTTTACCGTGATCTACGTGACCCATTACCGTTACAATTGGTGCGCGGTCTACTAAATCTTCTGGCTTATCTTCAACTTCTTCGAAAGACTCTTCGATATCAGCAGTTATAAATTCTACTGAATAACCAAACTCTTCTGCAACGATAGATAATGTCTCAGCGTCTAAACGCTGATTCATGGTTACCATCATTCCTAAAGACATACATGCTGAAATCACTTGAGTTACACCTACATCCATCATCGTAGCAACTTCACTTACGGTAACAAATTCTGTTACTTTAAGAATTTTACTTTCTGCTGCTGCTAATTCCTGATCAATCTCAGTCTGTTCTCTATGTTGATCTCTTTTATCTCTACGATATTTAGCGCCTTTTCCTTTATTGCTCTTTCCTTGAAGTTTTTCAAGAGTTTCGCGAATTTGTTTTTTCACATCCTCTTCACTAGGCTCTTCTTTAACAACTTTTGGTCGGTTATTACCTCTACCCTTAAAGTTCCCTCTTCTGTTATCGTTATTATTATTTGACTTACCTGGGTCGCCTGGCTTACTTATTCTACGTCTTTTACGTTTGTTAGCATCTCCACCCGTTTTTGGCTTATCTTCTTTTTTCTTTTTAGGTTTATTAAATTGAGCTAAATCAATTTTCTTACCTGTAATATTAGGGCCACTAAGCTTCTTATACTGTGTCTTAATCTTTTCATCTACTGGCTCAGATGTAGATGTAGATTCTTCTTTAGTATCTTCTCCTTTAGTTTCAACTGCTTTAGGCGCTTCTTTCTTTGGCGCTTCTTCAGCTTTTTTAGTTGCTGTAGGTTTTCCTTTTTTTACAGGCGTTTCTTTTTTAGGTGTTTCAGCTTTTGGCGTTTCCTTTTTTGGAGCTTTGGCTTTTGGCTCTTCTTTCTTCGGAGCTTCTTCAGCTTTTGGCTTATCGCCATCCAAATCTATTTTACCAACTTGCTTAGGTCCAGAAAGCTCAGCTTTTGCTTTAAGAACAGTTTCTTTCTCAGCTTCTTCTTTCGCCTTTTCTTCGAGCTCACGCTCGCGTTTTTCTCTAAGCGCTTCTTTTTCTTTCAGCTTTGCTTCACTTACTTCCTGCGCTTTTTCACGTTTAGTTGCATCAGTCTGAAATTCATCAGCCAATGTGTCGTAAACATCTTGAGAGATTTTTGTATTAGGGCTTTTCTCTATCTCTATGCCTTTAGATTCCAAGAAATCTACAGCACGGTCAAGAGAGATATTTAATTCCCTAAGTACTTTATTTATTCTAATTTGAGCCATAAATGCTTTTATATAATCCTAAATATATAGTTTACCAATTGATTTGCAAAAATTGGATTTTTAGTCTTCGAATTCTTCTTTTAGAATTCTAAGGACTTCTGTAATTGTTTCTTCTTCTAAATCTGTTCGCTTTACAAGGTCATTTACATCCTGCTCTAAGATACTTTTTGCAGTATCTAAACCAGCCTTGCTAAACTCTTGAATAATCCATTCTTCGATTTCATCAGAGAACTCACTTAATTCTACATCTTCTTCTGCACCTTCTCTAAATACATCAATCTCATAACCTGTTAATTTACCAGCTAATCTAATGTTATGTCCGCCACGACCAATCGCTTTAGATACTTCCTCTGGTTTTAACAATACTTCAGCGCGCATGTTTTCTTCATCTAACTTAAGAGATGTTACCCTTGCTGGGCTTAAAGCACGTGTAATGAATAATTGAATATTATTTGTATAATTGATAACATCGATATTTTCGTTTCCTAACTCACGAACTATACCATGAATACGTGAACCTTTCATACCAACACAAGCACCAACAGGGTCAATTCTATCATCATAAGAATCAACGGCTACTTTTGCTTTTTCACCAGGAATACGCACTACATTCTTAACCGTAATAAGGCCGTCAAAAACTTCAGGAATTTCCGATTCGAATAATTTTTCTAGGAACAATGGTGATGTTCTTGACATAATTATTGCTGGCTTACTTCCTTTAAGTTCTACGCTTTCGATTACACCTCTTACGTTTTCGCCTTTACGGAAAAAGTCTGAAGGTATTTGTTTATCTTTTGGTAAAATAATTTCGTTTCCGTCATCATCTAATAAAATGATAGCTCTGTGACGAATATGATGAACCTCAGCTGAATAAATCTCTCCTTCAAGTTCTTTAAACTGCTTATAGATATTTGTATTGTCGTGCTCATGAATTTTAGAAATTAAGTTCTGCTTTAATGCTAAAATTGAGCGTCTTCCTAATTCGAAAAGCTTAACCTCTTCAGCTACATCCTCTCCAACTTCAAAATCTGGTTCAATCTTTTGAGCTTCAGTCAATTCGATTTCTTGATTCTCATCTTCTACCTCGCCATCTGCAACAACAATTCTGTTTCTCCAAATCTCCAAATCTCCCTTATCTGGATTTATGATAATATCAAAGTTATCATCATCTCCATATTTCTTTTTCAATGCATTACGTAATACATCTTCTAGAATCGCCATTAGCGTAACTCTATCTATTAATTTATCATCTTTAAAATCTGAAAATGATTCAATTAACGCTAAATTTTCCATATTAACAGGACTTAAAATTTTATTTTAACTTTTGCTTCTTTTATATCTTCTAAAGCAATCGTAGCCTCTTTGGTTACGGTTACTTTTCCTTTTCCTATTGGTTTTGGCTCACGAGCTTTCCATGTTAGTTGAATGGTATTCTCATCGGCTTCTACCAATTGACCTTCTATATTCTTATTATCATTAGTCTTAACTTCTAGATTACGACCAATATTTTTCTTGTATTGTCTTGGTATCGTTAATGGTGACGTTGCACCCGCTGAAAGGACTTCTAAAGAAAAATCTTCTTCTTCTCTATCCAAATTATGTTCTATAGCACGACTGATAAACATACAGTCTTCAACCAACACACCATTATCGCCATCAATAACCACTTTAATAGCATTGTCCGTGCCCATCGTCATGCTTATCAAGAATAAATCTTGACGCTCGTCGAGGGCATTTTGTAATAATTCTTCTACTTTATTTTTTAACATACAGCTATAAAAAGAGGGGACTTTTCGTCCCCTCATAATCTTCTTGTCCTTAAACAGTGGTGCAAATATACAATATATATCGAGTTTTGCAAGATGTTTAATATCTAAAATTCTGAATTTATCAAGGTTACAAAGCCATTTTATTCAGTAAAAGATGAAAACAAAAAATCCTAACTCAAATTGAATTAGGATTTTAAAATTATGTTGGCCCACTAGGTTTCGAACCTAGACTCTTCGGTACCAAAAACCGATGTGTTAGCCAGTTACACCATGGGCCATCATCTCAAAATGAGGGTGCAAATTTATAACAAAGTTTTACTTGAACAAAAAAAAATAGAAAAATAATTGAAAATACTTAACGTTTGCTTAAAAGTAACATGCTATGTTGTATTTATTAGTAAATTCGCCAGCATCAAAAGCATTAATTTTTATGACCAATTTCAACTTTAAAAAGTGGAACACAATTTTAGGATGGTTTGTGTTTGCTGTAGCTGCAATCACTTATGCCTTAACTATTGAACCAACTGTGAGTTTTTGGGATGCAGGAGAATACATTTTAACCTCTTCTAAATTACAAGTAGGTCATCCACCAGGAGCACCATTGTTTCAAATGCTAGGTGCTTTTTTCTCCATGTTTGCTTTAGAACCTTCTCAAATTGGCGCTTTATTAAACATGATGAGTGCTGTATCGAGTGCTTTTACTATACTTTTTATGTTTTGGACGGTAACGATTTTATTGCGTAAACTCGTAAAATATGATTCAGAAAAAGACGTGGCAAGCAAAGGCATGGCCATACTAGGAAGTGCATTAGTTGGTAGCCTTGCTTTTACCTTCACAGATTCTTTTTGGTTTAATGCTGTAGAGACTGAAGTATATGCCATGGCAACATTGATAATGGCAATCATGTTTTATCTGGCTTTACGTTGGGAAGAAGATATGCATAAGCCTCGTGGTAATCGATGGCTAATTTTAATTGCCTTTGTTATTGGATTATCCTTTGGTGTGCACTTTATGGGATTACTAACTATCCCTGCGATTGGGCTTATATATTACTTTAAGAATTATAAAACTATTACTATTCAGAATTTCATTCTAGCAAATGTCATATCTGCTGCGATATTACTTTTCATATTTAAACTTTTACTACCAAATGCATTGCGCTTTTTTGGTTGGATGGAAGTATTTACAGTAAACACTTTTGGATTACCATTTCACTCAGGAACTATAATCGCAGGTTTAATTGTAATTGCTGCATTTTATTTTGGACTTAAGTATACGCGCCAAAAAGGATTTATTCATGCCAATACTTTAGTACTGTGTTTGCTATTTATATTCGTAGGATTTTCGTCTTGGATGATGCTTCCAATTCGTGCTAATGCCCATGTTATCATTAACGAGAATGACCCATCGGATGCAAGAGAATTATTAGCCTACTATAACTTAGAACAATATCCCGAAACACATTTGTTTTATGGCCCGCAGTTTACTGAATTATATTCTGGCCAAGATGCTGATGAGCCTTTTGTAGATGATAAAAAGAACTACGAAAAAAATGAAGAAAAAGGTGAGTACGAAATTATTAACGACTGGAAAGATGCCAAGCAAAATTATAACTCTGAACATGCCATGTTACTACCTCGAATGTGGAGTACAGAGCATGCCGAAAACTATATGATGTTTACAGGCTTAATTGATTTTAAAGTTAAGCCTACACTAGGTTCCGATATTTATGAGAGCTATCTCAATGGTGGTTTCCCTGAAGAAGAAGCTAGTGCACGTGCTAGTTTTCAGATGCAACGGATTAACCAAATGGTGAGTCAGTTTAGAAAATCTGTAGCTGAAGGTAAAGTTGATTATGAAGATTACCATAACTTTCTAAAAGAAAACGCACAATCGTATTTTGAAGTTGAAAAGCCTTCATTTATAGACAATACACTTTACATGTTTCAATACCAATTTGGCTATATGTATTGGCGTTACTTTATGTGGAATTTCACTGGACGTCAAAATGATATTCAAGGAAAGTATGACGACTTTAATGGTAATTGGATTTCTGGTATTGATTTTATTGATAAACTACATATTGGTATGTCTCAAGAAAACTTACCAAGTGATGCAGAAAACAACAAAGCTAGAAACACCTATTACTTTCTGCCATTAATACTAGGCTTAATAGGGTTTTTCTTTTTATTAAATGTTGATAAAAAACGTTTTTGGGTGCTTTTAGTCTTCTTTTTACTCACAGGTTTAGCCATTCAGTTTTATACAAACATTAGACCTTTTGAGCCACGTGAAAGAGATTATTCCGTAGTAGGTTCATTTTATGTATTTGCTATCTGGATTGGCTTTGGCGTTTATGCGCTTTACGATTTACTCACCAAAAAAGCCAAAAAGAGTTTGGTACCTGTTGCTGCTGTAACATTAGCTTGCTTAATAGTTGTGCCAGGTGTTTTAGCTGCCAATAACTGGGATGACCATGACCGTTCTGGTAAATATACAGCAAACTCAATGGCGCGAAAATACCTAGAATCTTGTGCACCAAATGCCATACTATTTACCATAGGTGATAATGATTCTTTCCCGCTTTGGTATTTGCAAGAAATTGAAGGTGTACGTACAGATGTGCGTGTTGTGAATACAAGTTTATTCCAAACTGCGTGGTACATTGACCAAATGAAACGCAAGGCATATTCAAGTGACCCAATACCTTCTCAATTGACTCATAGACAATATAGAGATGGCACAAGAGACTACACATTTTACAGAGAGATAAATGACAAGATTGCCAAAGACACTTTAAATATTAAGGACTTTATGGATTTTATTTCTAGTGACAAGAAAACAACAAAACTAAAACATCGTGTTACCGCTGAAGGTGAAGACCCAGATGGTTATCCTAGTTATTTTATAAATTCTAATTACTATCCTACTAAAAATATTAGAATTCCAGTAAACAAAGAAACTGTACTTAAGAACGGTATTGTAAAACCAAAAGATGCCGATAAAATAGAGCCTTACTTAGACGTAAAAATCTCTGGAAGTGCCATTTACAAAAACCGATTATTAATGTTAGACATCATTGCTAACAACAATTGGGAACGACCTATCTATTTTAGTGGTGGTGCATTTGCAGATGAAGATTACATCTGGATGAAAGACTACTTACAACTCGACGGTCTATGCTACAAACTTGTACCTATAAAAACAGCAGTTGACAAGGCTAATCCTTTTGATATGGGACGTGTCGATCCAGACTTAATGTACGACCTTGTGAAGTCTTGGGATTGGGGCGGAAGTGGCGAAGACATCTACCATGATGTAGAAACACGTAAAAATGGGATAACCTATCGTGGTAATATGGCGCGACTAATTGAAGCTCTATTAGATGAGAAAAAATTGGATAAAGCAGAAGAAATGGCGGACTTAGCCATGGAAAAAATGCCTGTTGACACCTTTGGTTTCTATACTTTATTAGAACCTTATATTTCGACTTATTTTGAAGTAGGTGCTGATGAAAAAGCAAAAAAATTGTATCTAGAAGTTGCAGCCAAATATCAAGAAAACCTTGTCTATTATAGTGGTCAAGGCATAAAAGTTCAAGCAGATATTATAGATGAAATTTTTACCGATATTCAAAAATACCGTTCTTTAGTTGATGCGCTTGTTGCCTATGGCGATAGAGATTTTGCATTAGAGCAAACTAAAAAGTTTAATGACTATTTAGAATTGTTTAATCCATTAATGGGTGAAGATGCGCCTTCGGAAGAGCCAGAAGCAGACTTAGAGGAACTTTTTAGAGATGGCAATGACGACAATGTAGATAAAACAATTCCTACTGAAGTAGATAGTACAAATTAGATGAAACTTATTCCTGCAAAAACGCCAGGTTTTGTAAAGTCTTTATTTCCAAATTTTATTTGGAATATAGACACCAACAAGCAGGAATTATACCTCACTTTTGATGATGGCCCAACACCCGAAATTACACCTTGGGTTTTAGAACAACTTAAAACTTATAATGCCAAAGCAACGTTCTTTTGCATTGGGAGTAATGTTGCAAAACATCCTGAAATTCTAAAAGCCATTTTAGCTGATGGACATTCTATTGGGAACCATACTTATAATCATCTAAAAGGTTGGAAACGCAAAACGAAAGATTATTTAGAAGATGTTGAATTAGCTCAAAAAGCTATTGATAAAATATCATCATCAGACAGAAAATTGTTCCGTCCACCATATGGTAAGTTTAAAACCAAACAAGCGAAACAACTTCAAAAGTTAGGTTACAACATTGTCATGTGGGATGTCTTGTCTTTTGATTGGGATGCAAAAATTTCTGAAGAGCAATGCTTTAACAACATCTTTAATTCTGCAAAAGAGGGCAGTATTATTGTATTACACGATAGTATAAAAGCTGAGCGAAATTTAAAAGCGGTATTACCTAAGGTTTTAAAATATTATAGTGAAAGAGGGTTTGGGTTTAAAGCAATTCATTAGTTATTATTTTTGTTTTTCTATATAAATAGAAAAGCAATACAATTATTAAAACTGGAATAATAACACAAATCAATACTGAAGCCTGTTCGTAGTTTAATCCAAAAACTTTAAACCAATTTAAAAACGCTACAGACATTTCAAATAGTTTTTCTGAAAAAACTTCAAAATCAGGGATAATGAATAGTGCCAATATCACTAGAATTGAAAAGCCTATTATAATATACTTTTTCTTGTAAATCTTACTAATAAGAAAAAATAAAAATGCTGGAATGATTATGAAATAGATAATAACATTCACTTCTCGATATGTATATCCTGTTGTCTCAGAAATCCATTTAAGAAACCTATAAACAGAATCAAATATCTGTTGCATTAGTTATTATACATATTCCTGAATAATCCCAATCAAAGTATTGGCATCTTGCTCACCGCTGTGGCGCCATTTCATTTCGCCATTTTTGTAGATAATAAGTGTAGGTAAGCCTTTGACGCGTAAAGCTTCGGCAAGTTCTTGGTTTTTATCGACATCAATTTTTATGACCTTAGCTTTATCACCTAGTGCAGCAGCTACATCTCTTAGTACAGGATGCATTGCGGTAGATTGCTCATTCCATTCTGTGAAGAAATCAAGTAGCACAGGTTTGTCTACATCTATAAGTTCTCCAAATTTTGACATAATAGTTAAGGTTTTAGTCAAATCAACACCTCAAACTTAAGCATTTTTTTTATACTATACTTTAAATAAGCCCACGTATTACTTTCAGTTTGACGCTATTATAAATATACAATTTAGTTTATAAACGAATTAAATGCTATGCATTAGCTTTTTTGCTACCTTTTTTGAGCTCTATAACTGTAATTTCTGGCCAAATACCAACACGTCCTGGAAAGGCTAAGTAACCAAATCCTCTATTGACATTTATGTACTGACCAAGCTCTTCATAAATACCTGCCCAACGCTTATAACGCCATTTTACAGGACTCCATTTAAACCAACCCGGAATCTCAATCCCAAATTGCATGCCGTGTGTATGACCGCTTAGCGTTATATGATAATGATAGTCGTCATTAACAACCTCGGCATCCCAATGGCTTGGGTCGTGACTTAGTAAGATTTTAAAATCATCTTTATCTATTGTAGATTTTGCTTTTTGCAAATCTCCAGCTTTTTTAAAACCACCTTTTCCCCAATTCTCGACGCCAACTATAACTATACGTTGGCCATCTTTTTCAATGAATCGGTTTTCATTTAATAACAAATCAAAACCTATGTCTTTTTGAAGCCCTTTTAAATCTTCAAGGTTTTGTTTTTTAGCTTCATCAGAACTCCATCGGACATAATCACCATAATCATGATTTCCTAAAACCGAATACATGCCGTCTTTAGCTTTCAATTTATTAAAAACAGGCACATAAGGCTCTAATTCTGTGGCTTTGTTATTTACCATATCACCTGTAAATAATATCACATCACTTTGCTGTTCGTTTATTAAATCTACAGCATATTTTACCTTATCGATATTATCGAAACTCCCAGAATGGATATCACTGATTTGTGTCAATTTGTAACCATCAAAAGCTTCCGGCAAATCTTCAAAATGTAATACGTATTTTAAAACTTTGAAGTTGTATTTACCTTTATAAATTCCGTATAAAATTGAAGCAAATGGTATTGCAGCTAATCCTAGGGCAATCTGACTTATAAATTTTCTTCGTGCTGGAAAATGTTTTGTCACATCACCACTATCTTGAGTAAAATAACTATAAACTGCTTGTGGTACTCTAAAAATATCTTCGCCAAACATGAAAAGTAACAGCACAATTTTTGGAACAATCATAGCTATTAAAAGTCCTACCGCATAAGAATTACTATGAGAGAATCCATCACTTCGGCTAAAATTATAAAACTGAAATACAAAATTCCCTAAAACAGCAATTGTAAAAATCCAATACAACGCATACCACCAATTACTTTTAGTAATGGTTCTTAGAGATTGAAACGCATAATAATCCGCAACTCCAATAATTAGTAAAAATATAAACCAACGAATCATATCTGAATTTTAAAAGCCAAATTTACGAAGACCTTATCTGAGTTATCTTATGAAATTGTTAAAGCTTTTTAGATTTAAATCTTCAAGTTTATCTGCTTTTGTTTTAAAATGAATTGAATATATTTTGTCAGGAAGCATATCAAAGAAGTTATCAGAGAAATGGCCTTTCTCATCCGTGAAAAGAAATACATCTTTTTGAAACGTTTTACTGGACAACTCAATAGTAAAACCATCTTCAATTTTTGTAATTTCTGTATTAATCTCGCCTTGATTTAATTGCAAGTCTTTCGGTTTTACAAAATAGTAGAATGAGGTTTTGCCTTTAAAAGTATAAACCAAAACAGCTTTCTGTTTTTTGAAGTTTATAGCCTTTAAATCTTGCTGAATTATAAGCTGACTAACATTTGTCTCAATTATTCTTGTTTGCGTATTTTCCCAGATAATGTGACCATCAAAGTCCATTAACATCATATGTATTCGACCACTGACGTTATCAAATTTATCATTGACAACCCAAGTTTTTAAAGTGTCACTTTCTACTTTTGACGAGATTAATACATCTTCAAAACTATGCTTGGCTTTGTAATGCAATGCTTTCCAATTGCCAAAATAATCGATACTTGACCACGATACTGAAGGCCAGCAGTCGTTAAGCTGCCAATACAGCGTTCCCATATTATATGGTTTGGCGCGTCTCTGGGCTTCTATACCTTTTGTGATACCATAAGCTTGAAGTAATTGACTCATGTATACATAATCTTCGGCATTATCTGGAACAGGAAAATCACGATTCATATATTCATCTATTAACTGAAATCCTCTTGAATGCTTTTGATGATTTTTAAAACCTTCTACAGAAATATCAATACTATCTTTTTGATTTATATATCGAATCGTTTCGTAACTCGGTAATGACTGAAAGCCAAACTCACTCATGAATCGTGGTACGTTTTCTTCAAGATGCTCAAACGGATAGGCATCGTGCCAAATCCACCAATCATGAGCATCGCCTTCGTATTTATATTTGGGATTTCCTCGTCCATATTTTGGAGACGATTCCCAATAATCCGTATCCGAATATTTTGAAACTGTATTTGGTAAAATAGAATCGAAAACTTTGAGATAATTATTCCAAATGTCGCGTTTCTCGGTTTCGCTTCTTCCAGCTTGCCAACCCCAACGATGCCATCCTTCAGAGTTTTCGTTATTACCGCACCATAATGCAATTGAGGCATGATTACGGAGTCGTTTTACATTATCAATAGCTTCTTGCTTTACGTTTTCAAGAAAAGCATCATCACCAGGATACATGGCGCAGGCAAACATAAAATCTTGCCAAACGAGGATACCCTTTTCATCACATAAGTCATAGAAACCATCATTTTCATAAATGCCGCCGCCCCAAACACGAAGCATATTCATATTGGCATCAGCCACATCACTCAACAATTTTTCGTAATGTGCGTCAGTGACTTTATTCTGAAAACTATTTTGAGGAATATAATTTGCGCCTTTTGCATAAACTGGCTTACCATTAACTTTAAAATAAAAACTCTCACCGACACTATCTTTTTCGGTTACTAATTCAATATCACGAACCCCATATTTTGTGGATATACTATCTAAAATTCTTTTACCCTCTTTTACGACAATTTTGATGTCATATAAATACGGTTCTCCTATATTATGCGGCCACCAGAGTTTTGGGTTTTTGATTTCGAATGGAATTCCAGGATTATAATTTGAAGGATTAAATTTAATTCCTCTGTAAAGACTATCATTCACAAAAACTTCATAAACGATATCTTTGTTCAAGTTTGAGTCGTATTCTATTTCAGTTACTAATTTTGATATTGAATCATTTAATTCGAAATGTTTTATATTAGAATTTTCAATCTTAAAATCATTCCAAGCTACTAACTTTATCGGTCGCCAAATACCACTCGTATTTAATTTTGGTCCCCAATCCCAACCGTATTGAAATTGTGCTTTGCGAGTAAAAATGCGTTCGCCTTCGGGTAATTCGTAGCCTAATTTTGTCTTTTCTATAGCTTCTTGTTTTGAAGTAGATTCAAACACAATTCGCAGTTCATTTTCAGGCTTTAACAGTAATTTTACGCTTTTGTTCCATTGTCTAAATGCGTTGTTTGTTTTTAAAATTAGACTATCGTTCAGATAAACGCTTGCGTAAGTGTCTAAGCCTTCAAAATTGAGTTCTAAATTCTTTTTTTTTAATGTTTTTTCGTCAATAAAAAATGTGGTTTTGTATTCCCAATCCGTTTTGGAAACCCATTGTACGCTTTTTTCATTATCACCAACAAATGGGTCTTCAATTAATTGGTGGTCTAGCAAATCTGAAAATATATTTCCAGGAACCGTTGCCGATTTCCAAACGGCATCTGTTACTTTTTTGAATTGCCAATTATTATGAAGCTCAATAGTTGCTGGCACATCGTGTTTGGGTTGGCAACTTGCAAAAAATAAAATAGTAACTAGAAAAAGCGTTCTCGATACTATTTTTCGTACCTCGAAATCACTCGAACTGACGTTTACATATTTTCTATATCGCATCTAAAATAGCTTTGATTGTATTTATATCTGAAACAGTTTGTGGCATTGAAAACAAAGACTCTTTTTGCTCGATTGTGACAGAAGCCGAAGCATGAACTTCTTTCAATCCAGCTTCTTTAAACTTCGATGCATTTTCAGATGAAATTCCGCCGCCAGCTAAAATGGTAGTTCTACCATTCGCAATTTCGTTTAACTCTTTGAGTAAATCTAAACCTGATTCAGCGGTTTTTTGCTGACCTGAAGTTAAAACACGCTTAACATCTAAATCAATCAATTGTTCTATGGCTTCTTTAGGATTTACAACCTCATCAAAGGCACGATGAAACGTAAACGATAATGGTTTTGACAACTCCACTAATTCTTGTGTTCGCTCAATATCAATGGTATTATCTGAATTTAAAACACCTGAAACAATACCGTGACAACCCAGTTCTTTACAAAGTTGAATATCTTTCTTCATAATTTCAAACTCTACATCTGAGTACACAAAATCCCCACTTCTTGGTCTAATTAGCACAAAAACTGAGATTGATAAATCTTCTGAAACTTGCTTTAATAAGCCGTAAGATGGCGTAATACCTCCAACGCATAATTCTTGACATAATTCTATACGAGTTGCATTAGCATCTTGTGCATTTTTTGCAGATTGATAAGAATTGGTGCAGATTTCTAAAATCATATTAATTAATTATAATTTCATCAATAAAGGTCCATGCTTTGTTTCCTGCGCCTTGTTTACCGTCTGGGATGGTGCCGTAGTTTTTCACAACTATTTCTATCTCACTAACAAACGTTGCTTCCATGTTATAATAATGATTTACAATTAAATCATTATTATTTTTTATGAGATTAATATCATTAATTGTTCTTCCATCTTCTTTGAGCTTAAAACTAAATCCAATTTGCTCAGGCGCATAAATCCACTGTCCTTTCCCATTATGAAATCGAGTTGAAATTGAGCTTACTTCCTTAGGTGTTTCAAAATTTATAGTAATAATAATATCCTCACCCCAAAAGCCCAACCATTCTTTATCACCATAACGACTATCACTACCACTAATGCCATTAATTAAGCCTTCAGCGCCACTTCCTGAGTAAGCTTTGTGTGGTGTTTTATCAATTGTGATTTTTGCAGCAACGGCTTTATGGTAATTGATGTTTTGGACAAATGTTTTTCCGAGTTGCTCTTCAACATTAAAAACAGCTGCTTTTAGTTCTACACTTTCGGACACTGGAATTTGAGATGTATATATTTCAGAATTTAAGGTTGGCTCATTACCATCTAAAGTATAACGAATGTCTTTGCCTTCGGTTAAAGTTTCAAGCTTATAGAATGATTCTCCATCTTCAGAAATCATTTCGTCATTAATCTCATATAAATGATTGGCATAATTGATATCAAGTACACCTAAACGCTTATGAAAGTTTTCTAATCGGGATACAAAGCCTTTGTAGTTTTTATTTTCTGATGTTGACCAAACTACTTCGCTCATGGCCAACATTCTTGGGAATGCCATATACTCTACATGGTCTTCTGTTGGCATGTATTCTGTCCAAACATTACCTTGAGCACCCATAACATATTTTGCTTCTTCGGCATTTAATTCTTCAGGAATTGGATTAAAACCATATACTTTTTCTAAAGGCAAATAACCCCCAATTGCAGTTGGTTCGTCTTCATTATCGGATTGGTAATAGTCAAAATAGCAGTGAGATGTTGGTGTCATGACTACATAGTGTCCTGACTTGGCCGCTTCAACGGCGCCATTTGTGCCTCGCCATGACATGACAGTTGCATTTGGAGCCAAACCACCTTCTAAAATCTCATCCCAACCGATGATTTGTCGTCCTTTGGAATTGAGATATTTTTCCATCCTCGTAATGAAATAATTCTGCAATTCGTGTTCATTTTTTAGGCCTTCAGCATTAATTCTAACTTGACAATCCTTACATGTTTTCCATCTTGTTTTTGGTGCTTCATCGCCACCGATATGAATGTATTGACTTGGAAATAGTTCTAAAACCTCATCCAAAACATCTTCAAGGAAATCAAAAGTTTCATCTTTTGTACAGTAGATATCTTCAAAAACACCCCATTTTGTAGCAACGTCAACTTGTTCTCCTGAGCATCCTAATTCAGGGTAAGCCGCAATTACAGCTTGACTATGTCCAGGCATTTCAATTTCAGGAATTACAGTAATCATTCTACTCTCAGCAAAAGTGACCACCTCTTTTATTTCGGCTTGTGTATATACACCACCATATTTTTTACCATCGAATTGGTGTGGTTGATCACTGTAATGCCCAATCAAAGTTTCGTTTCTAAAAGCAGAAATTGTATTCAGTTCAGGGTATTTTTTAATCTCAACTCGCCAACCTTGATCATCTGTTAAATGCCAATGGAACGTATTCATTTTAAGCATCGCCATAGCATCAATGTACTTTTTAATAAAATCTACCGAAAACATATGTCGTGACACATCAAGGTGCATGCCGCGGTAGGCAAATTGTGGTTTGTCTTTTATATTTTGGCATCTAATCTTTAAACCTTCTGATTTAAAATCTTTTTGTACAAATTCTGGTGGCAATAATTGTATTAATGTTTGCAACCCATAAAACGCACCTTTGGATGAATTGGCATTTATCTTTATGATTTCAGGTGAAATGCTCAAAGCATAACCTTCAGAGTTCTCTATAGACTTATCATAAACAAATCTGATTTTATTAGACTTTCTTGTATTCTGTCCAAAAACAGGAGTCACTATAGATTTCCAAAAATCTACTGCCGATTTTAGTTCTACATCATAAATCAACTCAGTACCTGAACTTAAAAGAAACTCACCTTCTGTAATCTCTTGATTTTGAGGCGCTGGAATAATTTGAGGATTTACAACTTGTAATTCTTCTTTTTTGCAGCTAAAAAAAGTAATGAGTAAAAATAGAATAAGTACGTTTTTCTTGAAATGCATTTTAGTATCTTAGGTGCATTAAAATTAACATTCTTTTGATGAATCCTAAATTTATTTCGGCTTTGGCTAGCATTCTTTTATTATTTGGCTGCCAAAATGATAACTCTCTCGCTCCAGCAAAAAAAGACAAACCCTTAATAAGTTACGTTAATACCTTTATTGGTACTGGTGGGCATGGACATACATATCCCGGTGCTTCTGCACCGTTTGGCATGATGCAATTGGGTCCAGACACACGCCTCGAAGGTTGGGATGGCTGCTCAGGCTATCATTACACAGACGAATATATTTATGGTTTCTCACATACGCATTTAAGTGGTACAGGTATTAGCGATTATGGCGATGTACTTTTAATGCCTACTAACAAACAAATTTTTAATAATGGCGCTGATGGTAAAGCTGGTTACCGTGCTCATTTTTCTCACGAGAATGAATCTGCCGAACCTGGATATTATAAAGTGCATTTAGATTCTACAGATATTGATGTAGAATTAACCGTCTCTAAACGAAGTGGAATCCATAAATACAAATTCCCTTCATCTGAAAATCAGTATGTAATTTTAGATTTAGCGCATCGTGATAAATTATTAGATTATAAAATCGAAAAAATCGACGATAAAACCATACAAGGTGCACGTCATTCTGAAGCTTGGGCAAAAGATCAACGTTTGTTTTATTACATAACGTTTTCACATGAGATTGAAAGCATTTCTTATGATGACAATGAAGGCAATGCGATATCTAAAAATTATAAATTTCTTAGCAAAAAGGCAGCTATAAAATTCATTAATCCTAGTAATGAACTTGTATATATAAAAGTTGGAATTTCTTCAGTAGATATTGATGGTGCTCGCGAAAATTTAAATGCGGAGATTTCAAACAAAGATTTTAAAACAATTAAAAGCGAAGTACAGAATTACTGGGAACAACAACTCGAGAAAATAGTCATTGAAGACACTTCGACTAAGCTCAGTGACCAAGATTTGGAAAATAAAATTAATTTCTACTCAGCATTATACCATACCATGTTAGCACCAAATCGCTACCAAGATGTTGATGGACGTTACAGAGGCATGGATTTAAAAATTCATAATGCTGATTTTGATTACTACTCCGTGTTTTCTCTTTGGGATACCTATCGTGCTGCACATCCACTCTACACCATTATTGAACAAGAAAAAACCAACGACTTTATAAATACATTTTTGGCTAAATATGATGAAGGTGGCATTATGCCTATGTGGGATTTAGCGGGGAATTATACAGATTGTATGATTGGTTATCATGCTGTTCCTGTTGTTGCTGATGCCTACTTAAAAGGCATTCGTGGTTATGATACTGAAAAAGCGTTTGAAGCCATGAAGCACTCTTCTACAAGAGATAAATTTGGGCTTGAAGCTTATAAAAAGTTTGGATTTATTCCTGTTGATGAAGAAAGCGAATCGGTATCTAAAACCCTAGAATATGCCTATGACGATTGGACAATTGCTCAGATGGCAAAAGACATGGGCAAATCCGAAGATTACAAAACTTACATTGAACGTGCGCAATATTACAAGAATGTTTTTGATCCAGAAACCAAGTTTATGCGTGGACGATTTAGAAACACATGGTTTGCGCCTTTTGATCCATACGAAGTCAATTTTAATTATACCGAAGCCAACTCGTGGCAATACAGTTTTTATGTACCTCAAGATATTTCTGGGTTTATTGGTTTATTGGGCGGTAAAGATAAATTAGAAGGGCAACTTGACGAATTATTCACTGCAAAAACAGAAACGTCTGGTCGTAATCAATCGGACATTACAGGCTTAATTGGGCAATATGCTCATGGTAACGAGCCAAGTCATCACATGGCATATCTGTACAATTTTGTAAATAAACCGCATAAAACCCAAGAGCGTGTTTACCAGATCTTGACTGAACTTTATAACAATGACCCAGATGGTGTTTCTGGAAATGAAGATTGTGGTCAAATGAGTGCCTGGTATGTGTTAAGTTCTATGGGCTTTTATTCAGTGACGCCTGGAAGTAATGAGTATGTTATTGGTACACCACTTTTTGATAAAGCGACTATTAATCTTGAAAATGGAAAACAATTTACTGTTGTTGCAAATCACAGAAGTGAAACTAATATCTACATCGAAAGTGCTAACCTTAATGGAAAACCACTAAATAAAACATTTATCAACCATTCTGATATTAATGAAGGTGGAGCTCTGGAGTTTAACATGACTAATAAGCCTTCATCTTGGGGAACAGTAGAAGGTAATGAGCCAAAAACCGAAATTACAGAACATATCATTCTGCCTTCGCCTTACATTGAAAAAGGAGATATCACGTTTAGAGGTTCTACCGAAGTGGTTTTAAACACCTCTGAAGACAATGCCAAAATTTTTTATGCTTTAGGTGACAATGAATTTCAACCTTACGAAAAACCGTTTACAGTTACAGAAGACACTAAGGTAAAATTATATTCAGAAAAAGGTGAATTGAAAAGTCCTATTTTAGAAACACCGTTCTATAAAATTGACCCGAATTTGAGTATAAAATTAGAAGCTGAATTTGCAAACCAATATTCTGCTGGTGGTAATGATGCCTTAATTGATGGGATTCGTAGCACCAAAAATTACAGAACCGGAAGCTGGCAAGGTTACTGGAATACTGATTTAGTCGCTATAGTAGATTTAGGTACAGCGAAAGAGGTTTCATCAATAACAACAACATTTTTAAGGGATCAAGGTGCATGGATTTTTTACCCTTCAGAAGTAGAATATTTAATTTCTATAGATGGTAAGTCTTTTAAATCTATCGCTAAAACCAAAATCAATACTGTAGAAAAAAATAGTACTCTTGATATCGAAGAAGTAAGCTATCATCTTAAAGGTGAAACTGTAAGATATGTCAAAGTCATCGCCAAAAAATTAGGTCTATTACCAGAATGGCATATCGGTTATCCGATGGATGGACGTAGCTGGATTTTTGTAGATGAGATTTCTGTGAAATAATAAAATAACAACTAACATTCAAAATAAATTATGAGTAACCAACAAACTAACAAATCGGCACTAACGACTTTAGTGACAGTGTTCTTTTTCTGGGGATTTATCGCCGCATCAAACGGTGTGTTTATCCCGTTTTGCAAAACCTATTTTAACATAGATCAATTTCAATCGCAATTGGTAGATTTTGCATTTTATGGCGCTTATTATATTGGTGCATTACTTCTGTTTATAGTTTCTAGTGGTATCAAAAAAGACATTGTCAATACTTGGGGTTACAAAAAAGCTATTGTCATTGGCCTATTACTTTCAGCAGTTGGTGCTTTTATTATGTATCCGGCAACTGCTGGTGCTGAGCAGGGACAAACTGGTGTTTTCTATTTTGTGCTCATAGCATTATTTATTGTTGGTTTAGGATTCTCTTTACAGCAAACGGGTGCGAATCCTTTCGCGATAGCATTAGGCGACCCTAAAACAGGGTCTCATCGTCTCAATTTAGCAGGTGGAATCAATTCCTTCGGAACAACCATAGGACCAGTTGTTGTAAGTCTTGTCATTTTTGGAGCTGCAAGTTGGTCTACTGATGAATTGGCAAGTAAAATTGCGTCTAATGAGATTACATTGGTTACTGTCCAAGGTTTATACATTGGCGTTGGCTTATTATTTTTATTAGCAGCTGCCTTATTCCATTTTTCAAAAAAATTACCAGCTTTAAAATCGGACACTCCTTTTGAAGCTGCAAATAAAGCTAGAAATTTACTAATCATTCTTACTCTTATTATTGTTGGTTGCTTTGGGTATATTTTTAGCACATATTCTGGTACAGAAACAACTTCTGAAGATATCGAGCAAACCAGATTAATTATTCTATTTATAGCATTATTCGCAGTAGTTGCTGCTGTATTTATTGCTAACACAAGTGCTAGTAAAAACGAAAAAGGTTGGGGCGCAATGAAATATCCACAACTCGTTTTGGGTATGCTTGCCATCTTCACTTATGTAGGTGTCGAAGTCACTATAGGAAGTAATTTAGGTGAGCTTTTAAAACAAGGTTCCGGAGAATCTGGATTAAATGCACTTGGACTTTCTATCTTAAACGATTCCGAAATTGGAAAGTATATATCCTTGTATTGGGGTGGCTTAATGATTGGGCGTTGGGTTGGTGCTATTACTGTTTTTAATCCAAGTAAAGGTTTAAAGAAAGTATTATTGATTATTGTGCCTTATATCGCTTTTGGAGTTATCATTTTAGCCAACTTAGTAAAATATACCTTTACAACAAACGAAATATTATTCTTCGGAATTTGTATTGCTGTTCAAATATTTGGATTCTTTTTAGCTAAAGACCGACCTGTCAAAACACTTAAAATATTCAGTTTCCTAGGCATGTTAGGCATGTTAATTGGCTTATTCACTTCTGGAAATGTAGCTTTATTTGCATTCTTATCCGGTGGATTATTCTGTTCAATTATGTGGCCATGTATTTTTACACTAAGTATTGCTGGATTAGGAAAATACACCTCTCAAGGTTCCGCTTTTTTAATTATGATGATTTTGGGTGGTGCAATCATTCCACCTGTGCAAGGAAAACTAGCCGATGTATTTAGCATACAATCGTCCTATTGGATTGCAGTACTTTGCTTTGGATATTTATTGTTTTATGCATTTAGAACAAAAACAGTTTTAGACAAACAAGGTGTCGAATATTAATCAATAATTTGACTCGCTTCGACTCCGTTCAGCGACCAAATAAATGTCTTTTTTATGAAACGTAGAAAATTTTTAAAAAATGCTTCATTAACTGGTGTTGGATTGGCTGTAGGCGCAGCAATGACATCTTGTGATGACAAAGTTGAAGGCAAACCAACATCTATTAAAGAAAACTCTGAATCTAAAGCCTTATTACCTGTAGTTGTTGCCACTTGGCATGTTATTGACGCAACATCAAAAGCGATGGAAGTAATGGAATCCGGAGGAAGTTCTCTAGATGCTGTAGAACTTGGTTGTAAAGTAGAAGAAGCAAACGAAAAAGGACAATCCGTTGGTAAAGGTGGTTTACCAGACCGTGAGGGCAATGTCACGCTTGATGCTTGTATCATGGACAAAAATGGTAATTGTGGTGCTGTAGTCTATTTAAAAGATGTCAAACATGCTGTATCTGTAGCTAGAAAAGTAATGGAAGACACACCACATGTAATGCTTGCAGGCGAAGGCGCAAAACAATTTGCACTCGAACAAGGTTTTGAAGCAGAAGACTTATTAACCGAAGCTTCAAAAAAAGCTTGGGAAAAATGGAAAGTTGAAGCCAAATATAAACCTATTATTAATATTGAAAATCATGATACTATTGGCATGCTCGCAGTAGATAAAAACGGTGATATTTCTGGAGCGTGTACTACCAGTGGTTTAGCTTACAAAATGAATGGTCGTATTGGCGACTCACCAATTATAGGTTCTGGTTTATTTATTGATAACGAAATTGGTGGTGCTACCGCAACTGGACTTGGCGAAGAAGTTGTAAAAACTGTGGGAAGTTTTCTAATTGTAGAATTGATGCGCCAAGGTAAAACCCCTCAAGAAGCCTGCGAAGAAGCTATAGGTCGTATCGTTAATAAACCTGGAAAAGATTATAAAGATTTTCAAGTTGGTTATATAGCGGTAAATAAAAAAGGTGAAACGGGCTGTTATTCTATCCATCAATATTTTAGCATGACTAAATTTCAAGATGGTGAGAATAAGCAGATACAGTCAGACTTTTATAATAAAGCTTAAAGCCATTTAACTGTAATTCTTGCAATTAATTCTTTAAAACTAGTATACGGCGGATATAATAATCTGATTGGGCCAATGGAATATCTTTTTAATATTGAGCGTACATTAGAGAATTCTTTAAAGCTATAGAAACCATGAGCTTTTCCTATCCCGCTACTATTACTGCCACCAAAAGGTAAGTTATGGTTAGAAAAGTGTAATCCGTTATTGTTAATTCCTGTCCCTCCAGCTCGAGTGTTTTTAATTAACAAATCAATAGTCTTTCTATTTTTAGCATATATGTATAATGCTAAAGGTTTTTCTTTGGACTTAAGATAATCTGTCACTTCATCCAGCTGATTAAAAGTCTTAATTGGGAGTATGGGTCCAAATATTTCTTCCTTTAATAATAATGAGTCCTCTGGTAAATCTGAAATTACTGTCGGACCAATAAATTTATCTTGCTCATTCTTTAACCCTTGAACCTCAAAATGAGCATTCTTCGACTTAGCATCTTCTAAATACAACTCTAAGCGTTTAAAATTCTTATTGTTAATGATTCTACCATATGTTTCAGATTTAGAAGCATCTTCACCATAATACCTAACTAAAACTCGCTTATAGTGTTCTAAAAACTCTTGTTTTATAGATTCATGAATAAAAATAAAATCTGGCGCAATACAAGTTTGTCCACAGTTGAAATGTTTTATCCAAACCACAGCTTCAGCTGCTTGTTTTAAATTAGCTGATTGGTCTATTATTACTGGTGATTTTCCACCAAGCTCTAATGTTACAGATGTTAAATGTTTTGCTGCTGCTTCCATCACAATTTTGCCTACAGGTATGGATCCCGTAAAGAAAATGTGATTAAAAGGTAATTTTAAAAGATGTTGTGCTGTTTCTACTCCACCTTTAATAACCGCAACTTCGTCCTCTTTATAAAGAGAAGAGATAAGCTCTACAAGTAAAGTAGAACTGTGCTTTGCTATTTCTGATGGTTTTATGATTACAGAATTACCAGCAGCTATTGCAGCAACTAAAGGAGATAATGCAAGATTAATAGGATAATTCCAAGGGGATATGATTAAGCAAACACCCTTTGGCTCGTAGCTTATCCAAGAACTAGTACCCAAAAGAGTTATCTGAGATTTTACTTTTTGCTTTTTTAGCCAACGATGAAGATTGGTCTTTGCATGCTTGATTTCCTTAATTACGAGATAAACTGCCACTAAATCGGACTCAACCAAAGGTCTTCTTAAATCTTTATATAGCGCTTCTTGTATTTTATCTCTATACGTAATTTCTATAGCTCGTTGAAGTGCATTTAACTTTGTAATACGCTGACTATAAGTACTATTAGCAATATTAAATTGATTGCTTTTTTGCTTTAGGAATAAACTATAGTATGGATTATCGGTATTTTCTGTCATTATATCGTATTGATTTTAAAGGGCTACAGAACGAAATTGTGCATTTCGTCGATGTTTTAAACAAATGTATTCCGTTTGTCTAAAAGTATACTGGATTGGTCTAAAAAATTGTAAGGTATACTCTTTTGTGTCGTTAATTTGCCCTGTTGTTAAAAATAAGAACAATAAAAACAAATGAAAAACTTAATTCTAATACTAGCATTCTTAACTCTACCACTAGCAGGGTTCGCACAGACTAATGAGTCTGTATCTATTGATGCTACAGAATTAGTAGTTTTAAAGAAGGCTGAAGATGTTGCTCCTAGAAAAGCTAGAGCATCTCGTAATGCCAAACACCTTAAAGTTAATTACAAGAAAAGTAACGATATAATAAGCATTAAAGCTTATCGCAAGAGTCTTAAAGACAAAGTGCGTCGCGTAAAGTTGTGCTAGACACAATAATTTAGTTTTAAATCATAAAAATCCTTTTGTCGCAAGATGAAAGGATTTTTTATATACAAAAAAAGCCCTTCCAAATTTGGAAGGGCTTTTTTACTAATAGATATTATTTGATTTTGTTACCATTTTTATCAAAAAAATGATATTCAAGATAAGTGTAAGCATCTCTAGGTAAAACTTTTACCCATTTTTTGTGTTCAAAAAACCACTTTGAACGTACAGATGGAAACCCTTTGGTTAAAAAGGCTGCTATAAAAGGATGTGCATGTAATGATACCTTTTTATAGTCTTTTTTGTAAATCCTTTCTAAGTCTTGACTCATACGTTCTACAACTTTGATTGGCGCTTCGATTTCGTCACCACCAGCACTATTAGGATTGACCTCTTTAGTTTTAATATTACGTTCTGGCCTAACGCGCTGTCTGGTTATTTGCACTAATCCAAACTTACTCGGCGGTAATATTTTATGCTTTGCTTTATCATCTTTCATTTCATCACGAAGATGATTGTAAAGTTTTTTTCGATTTTCTGCTTTACCCATATCGATAAAATCGATAACTATGATGCCGCCCATATCACGTAAACGTAATTGTCTGGCAACCTCGGACGCAGATATTAAATTAACCTCTAAAGCAGTGTCTTCTTGGTTTTTCTCTTTATTAGAGCGATTACCACTATTAACATCTACAACATGTAAGGCTTCAGTATGTTCTATAACCAAATAAGCGCCTTTTGCCATGCTTACGGTACGTCCAAATGATGTTTTTATTTGACGTTCGATACCAAATTTCTCAAAAATTGGCATGCCGTTTTTGTAGTGTTTTACAATGTTTTCCTTTTTTGGTGCAATCTGTTGCACATAATCTTTTACTTGACCATACAAAATCTCATCATTAACATGAATACCAGAGAACGAATCGTTAAAGATATCTCTCAAAATTGAGGATGCTTTGTTCATTTCTCCCAATACTTTTGTTGGGTGATGTGCTTTGTAGAGTTTTTTACACATTGCTGTCCATCGATTCAGCAAATTTTGTAAATCACTATCTATTTCTGCCACTTTTTTACCTTCGGCAACGGTACGTATAATTACGCCAAAACCTTTAGGTGTAATACTTTTTACCAAACGTTTTAGTCGGTCTTTTTCTTCTTGAGATTCTATTTTTTGAGAAACAGAAATACGATTAGAAAAAGGTACCAAAACAATATAACGACCAGCAATAGATAATTCTGAACTAATGCGAGGTCCTTTGGTAGAAATTGGCTCTTTTACAACTTGTACTAGTAGTGATTGGTTAGACTTTATGGCTTCTGCAATTTTGCCATTTTTGTCTAAATCTTTTTCAAAAGGAAAGTTTTTGAGTGTGTAATCTCTTAATTTCCCTGTGCTTACACGTTTAATGAATTTTAAAAGAGAAGGCATTTGCGGACCCAAATCATGGTAATGCAAAAATGCATCTTTCTCATAACCTACGTTTACAAACGCAGCGTTGAGTCCAGGAATGACTTTACGTATTTTGGCAATAAAAATATCACCAACTGCAAAGTTGTTATCCTCTTCATCTTTGTGCAATTCAATAAGTTTTCCATCTTTTAATAAGGCAAAATCAACAATATCTGAACTCGATCTTACGATTAATTCTTTGTTCATGATGTTAATTTTTATCTATCTCTTAATTGAGACAAATGGATTTTACTTAATTTTTTGACACAGGATGTAATATCCAGTAAATCTATGGTGCAATCTATTAAATACAACCGTAGATTTTATATCAAAGAACGTTTTTTTAAAACCGAAAAAAGTAGTTATCCTAACTACTTTTCCGATTTATTTTTTCTTGTGACGATTAGCGCGTCTACGTTTCTTACGCTTATGCGTCGCTACCTTGTGTCTTTTTCTTTTTTTACCACTTGGCATAAATAATTCGTTTTTAAATTAATATTTTACTTAGTATGTCTTAGTTCACTTCTACTTTAGATTTAACACCTTCTAAAAAGATTTTAGCTGGCTTAAATGCTGGTATGTTGTGAGCTGGTATTTTTATGGTTGTATTCTTAGAAATGTTACGTCCCGTTTTTTCTGCTCTAGTTTTGATTATAAAGCTTCCAAAACCTCTTAAATATACGTTATCTCCACTCTCTAAAGATGTTTTTACTTCGTCCATGAAAGATTCAACTGTAGCTTGTACATCACCTTTTTCAATTCCTAATTTATCAGAAATTTTAGCTACTAAATCTGCTTTTGTCATTTTGTTTAATTTATTTGTGTTACTATTATTTTAAGGGGTAGCAAATATATGTAATTTAATTTCAATATTTCAAACGTAATTCATTAAAATTTAAGCGTATATAGTTTTATGTTTGCAATGCCTTACATTTTAATAAATGAATTTTTCGAAAAACGTAATTAACTGGTATTCAGACAATAAAAGAGATTTGCCTTGGAGGCGTACCATAAATCCATATTACATCTGGCTTTCTGAAATTATTTTACAGCAAACACAGGTTAAGCAGGGTTTGCCATATTACGAATCTTTTGTAAAAGCATTTCCTACGGTTTTTGACCTTGCAAAAAGTGATGAGCAAAACGTTTTAAAACTATGGCAAGGTTTGGGTTACTATTCTAGAGCAAGAAACCTACATTATACTGCCAAACATATAGTTAATGAGTTAGATGGTATATTTCCTGATAATTACAATGAAATTATAAAACTAAAAGGTATTGGCGACTATACTGCTAGTGCTATTTCATCAATTGCTTTTGGAGAAGTGGCTGCAGTTGTAGATGGAAATGTTTACAGAGTATTATCTCGTTTTTATGGTATAGAAACACCAATAAATTCTACAAAAGGCATTAAAGAGTTTAAAGCCTTAGCAACAAAGCTAATTGACCAAAAACAACCTGCTCTTTTTAATCAAGCAATCATGGAGTTTGGTGCGCAACAGTGCAAACCAAAAAATCCATACTGTATTGTTTGTCCGCTTCAATCTGGTTGTCTGGCGTTTCAGAAAAATAAAATTTCTGAATTACCTGTTAAATTAAAAAAGCTGAAGGTTAGAAATAGATATTTTAATTATCTCGTTATTATTGACGCCAAAAAGAACACAATTATTGAGCAGCGTACTCAAAAAGGGATTTGGCAAAATCTATATCAGTTTCCGCTTCTAGAAACTGAAAAAAGTATTGCTATATCAGAATTTAAAGCCTCATCTTCAGAAAGTGAATTTCTGAAAAATTTAGATTTTGAATTTAGTCTGTATAATGAGAAAGATGTTGTGCATAAATTATCGCATCAGCATTTGCATACCAAGTTCTGGATTATTGAAGTAAATTATTTACCCGAAGAAGGAATATCTACCGACAAAATAAAAGACTATCCTGTACCAACTTTGATTAGTGAGTTTATATCTAAATTCAAATTTTAGAAACTACCCTATTCTTATTTTTATTATTTTTAAATACGGAATAGAAAAAGTGTAATTTTGCACTCTACGTTAAACCGAAATAGAATATTATGTCTGGAACACTAAATAAAGTAATGCTAATTGGGCATTTGGGAGATGAAGTAAAGATGCATTATTTTGATGATAAAAATTGTGTTGGTCGTTTTCCTTTGGCAACTAACGAGACTTATACCAACAAGCAAACTAACGAGCGTGTTTCTAATACGGAATGGCATAATGTTGTTGTGCGTAACAAAGCCGCGGAAATTTGTGAAAAATATCTAAGCAAAGGTGATAAGGTATATATAGAAGGTCGTATTAAAACACGTAAGTGGACTGATGACAAAGGTATGGAGCGCTACTCTACTGAAATTCAGTGTAACGATTTTACGTTTTTGACAAATAAGAACGAACAGCAACCATCCAATAATACTGCTCCACAAAATCCCGCTCAAGCATCAGAGTCTGCAAAATCAGCAAATGATGTACCCTTAACGGATGATAACGACGATTTACCATTTTAAGATTATTATAGAATAAAACCTATTTACTTTGGACCCTGAACCCAGTAGTTTACTAATTTCTCTTATTACCGTTAACACCTCTTTTCTGGTAAGTATAATAGTTCTTGCTGTATTATTATTTTGTTCTGCATTAATCTCTGGAGCTGAAGTTGCTCTATTTTCTTTGACAAAATCTGATATAGATACTGCTACCAGTGAGCATACAAAAAGTATTGGCATTATTACATCACTTTTAGAAAAGCCCAAAAAGCTTCTGGCAACCATCTTAGTTGCTAATAATTTTATAAATATTGCCATCGTTATTTTATTTGCCTATTTGGGTGAATTTCTTTTTTCTTCGATAGAAAACTCAATTTTTAGATTTTTACTTGAAGTAGTTTCTGCTACTTTTTTAATTCTCTTATTTGGAGAAATTATTCCTAAAATATATGCCAGTAGAAACAGTGTTAAATTCTCTGTTGCTATGGCAAGACCACTGAAGGTTCTGGATGTTATATTCTCACCAGTAAGCATGCCGTTACGTTTTATAACCATCCAAATACAAAACAAATTAGGCAAGCAAAAATCTAATATTAGTGTAGATCAACTTTCGCAGGCATTAGAGTTAACTGATGATAACGATACTACGAAAGAAGAACAGCAAATTCTTCAAAGTATAGTCTCTTTTGGTAATACAGACACAAAACAAGTTATGCGCCCAAGGATGGATATTTTTGCAGTTAATATCGAAGCTGATTTTAATACCATTATCCCTGAGATAATTAGCAACGGTTACTCTCGTATTCCTGTTTATGAAGAAAGTATAGATAAAGTAGTTGGTATCCTATACGTTAAAGATTTACTGCCTCACCTCAATAAAACATCTTTTGATTGGACTCGTATTTTAAGAGAACCCTTCTTTGTTCCAGAAAACAAGAAACTTGACGATTTAATGCAAGAGTTTCAAACCAAAAAAGTGCATTTAGCAGTTGTAGTAGATGAATATGGCGGTACTTCTGGTGTTGTTTCATTAGAAGATATTATTGAAGAAATTGTGGGTGATATTAGTGATGAGTATGATGTAGATGACCTCAACTACTCTAAAATAGATGATACTAATTATCGCTTTGATGGCAAAACACAATTGAAGGATATCTATAAAATATTAGAGCTCAAAGACACGACTCTTTTTGAAGACAAAAAAGGCGAAGCTGAAACCATTGCTGGTTTTATTTTAGAGATTTCTGGAGGATTTCCTCGCATCAATAGTAAAATAAATTTTGAAAACTACGTTTTTACTACAGAAGCTATTGAGAAAAAGCGCATAAAACAAATAAAGCTTACTATATTAGATTAGTAAATTTTGTTTGATATTTAAAAGATACTGAATCAAGTTCAGCATAAAATGAAAAAAATCATAATTCCACTTTTTGCCTTTTTTATAGTTGGCTGTGGCAATGACCCATTGCCAAAACCTAAGGCCTTTTTAAGATTAGACTATCCTAAGCCAACATATAAACGTGTAGATATACCTGTGCCATTTTCTTTTGAAAGAAACACGTTATCAAAATCTGTTTCTAAAATAAAGACTGAAAATAACGGCACATCATATAGTGTGGATATTGAATACCCGAAATTGAAAGGTACCATATACCTAACTTATAAAAAAGTAACTAAAGCCAACTTAAAAAGCTTATTAAGAGACGCTCAGAACTTGACTCAGAAGCATACTCAAAAAGCGGACGAAATACAAAGTGAATTCTTTGAATATCCCAAAAAGAATATTTATGGTATGTTTTACGAAGTGGGTGGTAATGCTGCCTCTCAATCGCAGTTTTATGCTATGGATAGCACAAATCACTTTTTAAGCGGCTCTCTTTACTTTTATGCAAAACCTAATTACGATTCTATCTATCCAGCTGCAATATATCTTAGAAACGATATAAAACGTGTTATGGAGAGTTTAGAATGGAAGAATTAAATCTAAAAACATTATTAATAAAAAAAGCCCATCATTTCTGATGGGCTTTTTTTAGTTTATAGGTAATTTGTTTATCTATTGATAAACCCATTCACCTCCAGTTTTTATAACTGCAAACTCTTCTGTTGCGTTACCTGGTGCCCAAGTTTCAGCAATCACGACATACTTTTGTCCTTCTTCTGCACTTGGATTTAAATTATCTAAAATTGCACCTACAGCAGTCAACATCATTTCATCTGTCCAGCTATCACTACTTCCTGTTCTTTTAAAGTTACCAAAACTATCTAAGTTATCTACAGCATCCTCAAAGCCCATAACACCGGTAAGTTCTGAAACCACCAATTCATAATCCGAAGTAACTAATTCGTGTCTAATCGTATTGTCTGGTACCCAAACACCATCATTAAATCCAAATTGTAAAGATGCTTGGAATGGTAACCATTCTCCATTTGTGAATGTATAGAAGTCACCTCTGCGTGAAACACCTCCTGAGAAGTATTTGTAGATTATGAATAGTTCATCACCTTCCTGTGCAAATGGGTAAGTTAACCCTAAGAACTGGGGTACATAATTCTCTGGTAAAACAGAATCACTAAAGTTGTTGAAACGACCTGGTTGTCCTGATTCTTCTCCCATAGAATCATAATCTGCATCACTTAAATAGTAAACACCTTCTGCTGCTTCCCAAGAACCTCCATCGAATACAAAGTACTCACCTTTTCCGTTAGTGTCTCCAGACACACCAACTGCTTTTGTAGCGAAAGACTGAAGTCTCCATCTTGCAGAATTAGAATCTGTAGCAGTATATCTAAAAGCGATATAAATTTGCTCACCATCGTAAGCTGAAAAATCTAAATCCGCAGAAGTAGTTAAAGAACCAAATGCTGTTTTATCAAAACTAAAAGCAGTCCAATCCATTGCATCAATGCCTCCTCCTGGAGTATAAGTCGTAGAAACCATAATATCTATTGAAGCTGGATCAGCTCCAAAGAAATCAATTTCTTGAGTAATTTCAAATAATACACTTGTTTGACTCGATAAATCTATCTGAGGAGAAACTAACCACTCTTCCATTGCGTTTGACGAACCATTAAAGGCAGATCCTGTAACATTAGATCCTGTTGCATTCCAACCTAAATCTGCAGGTCCTGAAATAGAAACCACTTCAAAATTTCCGAAATCTCCAGGAAATTCAGCTCTATATAAATCAGCAATACCAACAGTAGGCGTTTCGAAGTACTGATCATACTCTACTAACAAGAACTGACCATCTACTGGACTCATAACTTGAGTATCCAACACAGCAGGAATCTCATCAGTAGCATTAACATTAGGATAAAAACCAAAAGCATCACTACCAGTAGAAGCATAATCAGCATTTGTTAATTGATATATATCAGAATCTGTGAAATCAGAAACACCGTCAATACCACTAAAAAACAAATTATAGTTCACCAGTACTGAAGACCCTTGTCCATATAGTGGATATAGGTCAGCTAAAAAATCAGGTAATAGTAATTTGGCTTCATCTACATTTACAAATGCACCATCGACCATAAGCGCATCATAATCTTCTGCTATAAGTGTGTACTCAAAAGTACCAACATTTGGTGCGGCAGGGATTGCATCAATCTCTTCATTAATATCTTCTAGTGGGTTACAGCTAGTAAAAGCTATGGCCACTAAAGCGAATAAATAAACTATTTTTTTCATTTTCATTTTTTTTAAAATTTAATTTTTGCACCTACACTAAATGTACGTCCAAAACCGTAAAATACTCTTGCTCCTTGAGCAGTTCCGTCACCGTCTTGAGAGTCAGCAATATACTCTGTATTGAATACATTATTCATTCTAGCTGTTAATGTAGCATCAAAGTTACCAAACTTAAAGTTATGACGCATAGCAGTATCAAAAATTCCATAATCAGGCACTTTCCATGCTTGAGGTCCAGCTGTTCCTCTATCACTAGGGTCGAAATCTGAATATAAATCTGCAAAGTAGTTGTAATCAACAGTTAAAATTGTATCAGGACCAATATCATAATTAGCTCCTAATGCAAAAGTTGTTTGAGCTGCATCACCAACTTTTAAATCTTCAATAATGATATCTACAGTATCTACAAGATTTTGATCTTCATCTCTTATCTCAACATCTTCTATATTATTATCCCATCTCCAATCTCCAATAGATGCCATACCTGTTATTCTTAGGTTATCCCATGGTCTGTAAACGAAATCTATTTCAATTCCTTTATGGATAGCATTAACTCCTAAAATATTAACAAAAGCTAACTCATTACTTTGCGTCTGGAAAGAAGCAAACTCAGTTCTATCATTCCATCTTGTATGATATACATTAACATTGGCAGTTAACTTATCACTTCTGTAGCCATAACCTAACTCAAAACTTGTGATTTTTTGATTTGGAGCATCATCGTTAATATCCTCATTGTTAAATCTTGGATAAACTGCTCTAAAGAATGGTGCTTTTTCAAAATATCCTAAGTTGGCAAATACGTTGTGATTATCGTCTAAGTTATAATTCGCACCACCTTTTGCTCCATAACCAAAAAAGTTAGACGTACCTGTAGTTTGTAATGGATCTGAATCTAAATAATTAAAACGATCTACACGCTTATAACCAGTATTAGACGCTGCTAAAGAGACGAAAGCTGCTAATTTATCTTTAGAATATTCTAGTTGTGTAAATCCACCAATCCAGTTTACAATACCGTCATTATCATAGTTAACTTTATCACCAACCCTAGTTTGTCTATTTGGGTTATTTACATCACTATCATCAAGGTAATACTGACCTCCTAATAAATCAGTAACTTCTTGGAAGTGAATCCCTTTATAATATCTAAAATCAAGGCCTCCTAAAAGAACTAATTCATCTGTTAAATCTGTTTGATAAGTAGATAAAACACCATACCATTTATGGTCATTACGTGAAGCTCTTAAAATAGTTTCAGACCCGTTAACACCTAAATCTTCATTTTCTTGTGCAATTCTATCAAAATCAATTGGTCCATATAAACCATCTCTGTATTCTCCAATTCCTGTAGAAGGGTCAAAACCAAATTTGTTTACACCACGGAAACCTCCACCTCCACCAGTACCAAACGATACGTATGCAGCAGTAGATAATTTAGACTTATCATTAATCTTCCAATAGTGATTTAAAGAGATTTGTGGTTTGTGGTAAAAGTTATCTTCTTGAAAAGTAACTTGCCCATTCCTATAACCCCAATCAGAGTTAAATCTGATGTCTCTTTCAGACTTTCTAAATGTTTCAATAGAGTGTCTGTTTTGTCTCTGGCCGTGACGTTGCTTAGCACCAAAAGCTGTAAATGCTAATTTATGATTCTCGTTTATTTGCTTAGATATGTTGATGAAGTAAGATACTGCGTTAAACTCTGTACCATCTACATAACCATCACCATCTGTTTTAGCTGCAGAAACTGTAGCTGCAAAACCATTGTCCATTAAACCTGTTGAATAAGTCACACCAAATTTCTTGAAACCATCGTTACCTAAAGTCGTATAGAAATTTCCTCCAGCTTCAACATCAGTAGTTTTAGAGATAATGTTTATTGTTCCTCCTACAGAAGGTACAGCAACTTTAGCAGCTCCTAAACCTCTCTGCACTTGTAAAGAACTTGTAACATCTCCTAAACCTGCCCAGTTACTCCAGAAAACACGACCGTTTTCCATATCATTTACTGGAACACCGTTAATCATTACAGCAACATTCTCAGAGTTAAAACCTCTTAAGTTAATACGGCCATCTCCATATCCACCACCTTGTTTAGTAGCATATACGCCTGGCGTAGATTTTAATACCTCTGGGAATTCTTGTGTTCCTAATTTTAATTCGATTTGTTCTGCCTTTACAGTTGATACAGCGACAGGTGTTTTTCTATCTACTGCTACAGAAGCAATAATCATTACTTCATCTAAACCTACATCACTAACCATCATAGTGATAGTTCCTAAATCTTTACTTGCATCAAAAGCAATTGTTTGCGAAACATAACCTACATAAGAGATTAATAATTCACCTGAAGCTTCTTTTGTAGTAATTGAGAAATTCCCGTCAAAGTTTGTTGAAGTACCATTGGTAGTTCCCTTTTCAAGGATGTTAACTCCTGGCAATGGTCCATTAAAATCTGAACCTAAAATTTTACCAGTAATTGTACTTTGTGAAAAAGTCAATGTAGTGAATAACATCACTGCAAAAACTAGTACAAGTTGTGAAATTTTTTTCATTGTTTATAAAGTTGATTTTGTTTATTACGTCGCAAAATTACGACTAATGCTGGTTGAAACATTAATTAAATGTTAAGAATCTTAACATTTAAAATTAATCAAAAAGACGAGTGAAAAACACTTAAAAACTTAAGAATTCTGAATATTTTTCAACAAAATATTAATCATTTCTTAAAAAACCCTATGAGACTCTGAGTAGAACTGTCATGAGTATTGTGAATAACTGACGAATTTAAATCTTCTAAAATAGTTTTAGCCAACTTTTTACCTAGCTCAACACCAAATTGATCATAGCTAAAGATATTCCAGACGATGCCTTGCACAAAAATTTTATGCTCATACATGGCTATCAATTTCCCTAAACTTTCTGGTGTTAACTTTTGAATTAGAATTGAAGTTGTTGGTTTATTTCCTTCGAAAATTTTGAAAGGCAAAAGCATGTTCTTTTCTTCGTCACTAGTATTGTTTAAAGACAACTCCTCTAAAACCTCAGCCTCAGTTTTACCGTTCATTAAAGCCTCAGTCTGAGCAAAATAATTAGACATGAGCTTATCATGGTGGTCTTTGTTACCATGTAATGATTTTACAAAGCCTATAAAATCTGTAGGAATTAGCTTAGTGCCTTGGTGTATTAACTGGAAAAAAGCATGTTGAGAGTTTGTGCCTGGTTCACCCCAAATCAAAGTCCCAGTCTGATAATTAACTGGTTTACCTTTTCTATCTACACTCTTACCGTTACTTTCCATTATGCCTTGTTGCAAGTATGTTGCAAACTGATTTAAATACTGAGTGTACGGAATTATAGCTTCACTTTCAGCTTCAAAAAAATTATTATACCAAATGGTTAATAGTGCTGAAATAACAGGAATATTTTCTTCAAAATTAGATGTTCTAAAATGCTCATCCATCTTATGAGCGCCACTAAGTAAATTTTCAAAATTATCATAACCTAAAGCGAGACTTATAGATAATCCAACAGCACTCCACAATGAAAATCGTCCGCCAACCCAATCTTTCATTGGGAAAATATTTGCTTCATCAATACCAAACGCTTTAACACTCTCGATGTTTGTAGATACAGCTACAAAATGATTTGCCACAGCTTCTTTTGGCTGCGATTGTAAAAACCAATCTCTAATCGAATTTGCATTAGATAAAGTTTCTTGTGTTGTAAACGTTTTTGATACAATAACAAAAAGCGTAGTCTCTGCGTTTAAATTTTTAACTACTTCTTGGTAGTGATCACCATCTACATTACTTACAAAATGAGTATTAAGGTGATTTTTATAAAATTGAAGTGAGTCTACAACCATAGCTGGCCCTAAATCAGAACCTCCTATGCCTATATTTACAACATCTGTTATATGCTTACCTGTATAACCTTTATGACTCCCACCAGTTATTGCACTAGTAAAGTTTTTAATTTTTTCCTTTACAGCATAAACACCTGGAATTACATTTTCTCCATCAACAAAAACCTCTGCATTTTTAGGTGCTCTAAGTGCTGTGTGTAGCACAGCTCTGTCTTCTGTTTGGTTAATAGTATCGCCTCGAAAATATTTTGAAATGGCATCTTTAAGATTTAGTTCATTAGCTAAATCTATTAGTAAAGCAACTGTCTCTTTGGTTATTCTATTTTTTGAAAAATCGACATAAAAATCATCCCAAATTACAGTCAATTCTTCTGCACGTTCTGGATTGGTCTTAAATAACTCTTTAAGATGAACATCTTTTAATTCTGAAAAATGTGATTGAAGGTTTGACCAAGCTTTGGTCGTTATTGGATTGGTTGCTTGTAATGCCATAGTTATTGAATCTCTGAAAGTGTCTCTTCAGTTTCTGGAGGAAGAGAATCTTCAACCAAAATAATATTGTCTAATTGTTCCTTTATTGGAATGATATAATCTAAGAATTTTACCTTTAAGCTATCTGAAATTGGTTTTGCTTCTGGTAATTTTTGCTTAAACGGATCTACTTGTTTTCCGTTTTTCCAAAAACGATAACAGACATGCGGACCACCTGTATTACCTGTCATTCCTATCCAACCTATAACATCACCTTGTTTTACAAATTCTCCTTTCTTTACTTTTTGGGCTTTCATGTGCAAATATTGCGTTTCGTATGTCGCATTGTGTCTAATTTTTACATATTTGCCATTACCACCACGTCTTGTAGACTCTGTTACAGTACCATTGGCAGTAGCTAAAATTGGTGTCCCAACAGGTCCTGCAAAATCGGTACCTTTATGAGGGCGTCTTTTGTAGCCATAATAGGCAATTCTTCTATTAAGATTATACCTTGAAGATACGCGGCCAAATCTGAGTGGCGACTTTAAAAAAGCGCGTCTGAGGTTTTTAGCTTCTTCATTAAAGTAGTCAACAATCCCTTTTACACTATCTGTTTCAAATTCAAAAGCATAGATTGGTTTTTTATTATGTTCAAAATAGGCTGCTTTGACATGATCTACTCCTGCATAAATACTATCGTCTATATACTTATCTGTATAGATAACTTTAAATCGATCACCTGGTTGAAGTCTATTAAAATCTATAGTCCACGCATAGATTTCGTTAGCCATTTTGTTGGCTAATTGCTGACTCAATCCCTTTTTATCTAACACCATTGAAATTCCACTTCCTGGCGTAATAACTCCAGAGGCTTCTTTTTCGACGTACTTAATAGGCTTTTTACCCATATATGCTTGTATTGAATCTTGAAAATCAATAACTACATATTCTATTTTATTGGGCTGATAAATAAACCTTTTTGGTGTTTCTAAACTATCTTTTGCACAAAGTAAGGTATAAGGCTTACCAACTTGTAATCTTCTGATATCGAATGAGTCTTTTGCTTTCTCGGCAATTTGAAAGATTTTTGGATAACCAATATTGTTACGTTCTAAAATTTCTCCAAAACTGTCTCCGCTTTTTATGGTATCCCTTTTAACGATATAGTCATCGAGATTAAATCCAAATTCGAGATTTTCTTTAACCTCAATAACTGCTAACTCTTCTGGTATGTCTTCTGCTTTATCTTCTTTACAAGTCCAAAGGGTTGCAGCTACTACTGCTAACCAAAGTAATCTTTTAAAATGCATTAATTGTTCTTGGTTTATATATTAGTTCCCCAATTTTTTAATTCTTCTTCACTCCATAAATCTGGAAAGAAAATACGGCGCTGGTATTTTGGATGCATATATTTTTTCCAATCACTACCTCCAGTAGCTTCGCCATCTCCAATTCCACTTTCTATATAATGTTTTGCTGCATTATAATGTGCCATTACCCAAGTAACATTCACAGTATAATCGTAATGTCGCATAGCTTTAACTAAGTCTCTGTCTTCTTGGTCTTCTTTTGGCAATTCCTTAAAGCGTGTCCACAAGTTCTTAGTATTATATGTTTCCATAAATCTTAAAAACTCGTCTTTATAACGTTTTTCAAAATTTACTAGTAATGTCGATTTTTTACCTGTTTTATGGTCTTTCCCTGCAGCTTGCCAATACAAATGTTCAAATGCATGTGTATATGGTGTATCTCTATCTATATCTTTTCTAAATCTATAATCTATAAGATTAATGAGTTCTGTGGACGCAAATTCTATAAAACGATACTGCGCACTTTGAAAACCACTTGCTGGTGTTAGTGTATATCTAAATTTCATATACTGCTCTACTTCCATACCTTCTCTCATAATATTGAAAGACGTCGTCAGCATATCAAAATACCTAGAAACGCGCATGATTTTGCTTTCAAAAAAATCTGCTTTTAGATTTTCTTTTTCAGCTACTTGAGAGATTTCCCAAAGAATCATCTTAAAAATAAGTTCATTGATTTGATGGTAGGCTATAAAAACCATCTCATCTGGTAAAGTAGTTCGTTGCGTTTGTAATCCTAATAAAGCATCAGTCTGGATATAATCCCAATAGGTTATAGGTTTACTATATAATAAGCCTAAAAGATGATCATCTGTATCTTGGTCTATGCCGTCATACTTCTCTTGAAGGGCTTTTACAATGTGTGAATAGTCTGGTTGGTTTGGCATAAACTTTAATCAAATTGAACTTCAAAAGAATGTTTAAGTCCTTTGTATTTTTCTAAATCTGCTCGTAAAGAGCCAACTGCTAAATCTGCTTTTATCTTTAACGGTATTTTATTATCATCTGCGCTTACCCAAAGCGTTAAGCTCTCTTCTTCCTTAAAAACACGACCGGCCATAACGTATGGTCTAAACTTAAGTGTTTTCACCTTTATCCTACTACCGTTTACTTTTATTTTTATAGTCTCGCGACCCAGAAACTTAAGTTTAAAAGGATAATTTTCTTCATCAAAAAACATACTCAATTTTACGACATCACCTTTTTTAATGCTCTCTGTATTATAGTTATTTCTTAGGTAATAGAATGCTGAAACCAAATCTTGAACATTTGCATCAATGTCGACAGACTTTACAGTTTTGCGTTTTTTATTATTTACTTTAGCTTTCCTCTTATCATGGTCAAAAGCTATTTCAATATCCTTTTTGTGGCCACCTTCATCAATTTTTCTAATAAACTTATATGGCAGTCCAGTTTTAGTATCAAAATAACTTTCGTAACGGTCTCTTACTTTAAAAAACCAATTTATAGCACCTGTTGTTTTTCCTTTACCTACCACATGGTAAACGGACTTTCCATCTAGGCTTTTTTCTTTGATATTCAAAGTTGCTTCTCCCGCCTTAAGCCAGCCACTATAACTCATACGAAACTTAAACCATTCTCCACTTTTGAAGGCAGATTCTTGTTGAGCTATCCCAAACTGTAGGCAAATTATAGTTACAAAAAATAGTAAACGCTTTTTCATATAAAATCTGTAATGCAAATGTAACTTTTATATCTACACTTTAATTAGTAATACTCTAACATTTACAATTACTATTCCAAAAGTAAAAAAACCAAAAGGTTAAATATATTTATACTATTAAGTTCTCGTTAAAAAAATAAATTTGTAAAATTCACAATAAAAAAAGCCAAAATACGCTATGGAATTTTGACTCATAAAAAATTATTTGAAAGTCTTATTCTATAATAACTTTCCTAATAGTTGATTTATTGTGTGATGTTATTTTAAACATATATATACCAGATGCTAAAAATAAATCTAACTCAATGTTTTGATTGACACCTTCATAGTTAAAACTATTTAATACACGGCCATTAATATCAATAATACTTATATTTTGGATATTAAGCCCCGGATTTGAAATTGTGATGCCACCTGTATTAGATGGATTTGGATAGACTTTTATATTTCTATCAAAGCTATTATCGTCTATACTGAGCGGAAACCCGCTTGGTAAACTACCAGGATAATCAACACCTCCATCTGTACCATTATCTCCTCCACCATCTTCTGTATTCCAGTTGTTAGTAACATCTGTAAGTTGGGTCACAAAATCATTTAATGAACTAAATGTAGTTGGTCCAGAATATACAGCAACATCTGCATCCTCATCTAAGGATTCCAAATCTATAATGTTTGCAGTTGAAAATGGTGCTGGTGGAATATGACCTGGGCTTGTACTATCATCTGTATAAAATGCGGATATCATTGTCCCTAATGTTAATGAACTTGAACTTTGATAAACAAATATTTCTTCGTTAGAAGTACCTAAAGCCCAACTTCCTGTGCCTTGAAAAGAGATACTTCCCATGCTAGCACTTGCTCCTGTACCACAAGAAGCCATTTGAGAATGTGTAACAATATTTATTCCTGTTAATGCTGAGATAGTATTACCAGTATTATTTGTCCAAATTAAATCTCCTTCTGTCGGTGTCCCCCATTGATCAAAATCTTCTTCGCTAAATCTAATCTCTGTCCCAGGCAATAAGTCTACATAACTTGTAAAAGCAAAGGCCTCGTTGCAATTAGGTTCAGGCGACAAACCATCCCCATAATAACCAATAATCATGACCTCACCTTGATTAAGTACGGTTTGGGCTTGGTTTTTATTTGTAGATAAAAAGAAAAAAGTAAATACTAAACTTAGAATAAGTAGTTTTTTTGTCATAATGCTAGATTTTTCAATGAAGTATAAAGTTAGTTTTTATAAATAACAAATACAACATTGTATATTATAGTGTGCCACGTTTGGCTTGCTCACGCTCTATAGACTCAAATAAGGCTTTAAAATTTCCTGCGCCAAAGCCTTGTGCTCCCATCCGTTGGATAATCTCAAAAAATAGAGTTGGTCTATCTTCAACTGGTTTAGTGAAAATCTGCAATAAATAGCCTTCTTCGTCAGCATCAACTAATATTGATAGTCTCTGGAGTTCTGCAATATCCTCTTTCATCATATCCATATGTACACCTAATCGTTCTGGAATCATATCGTAATAGGATTGCGGTGGTGGTGGTAAAAACTCAACACCTCGAGCTTTTAATTGCGCTACTGTTTTAATGATATCGTCTGTTGCCACAGCAATATGTTGTACACCTGAATCTTCATAAAAATCTAAATATTCTTCTATCTGAGATTTTTTAGCAGCTTTTGCTGGCTCATTTATTGGGAACTTGATACGCCCATTACCATTACTCATTACTTTACTCATTAGTGCTGAGTATTCTGTATGAATTTGCTTGTCATCAAAGGATAAGAAGTTAACAAAGCCCATAACATCTTCGTACCACTTTACCCATTTGTTCATTTGACCCCAACCTACATTACCAACCATATGATCTATATATTTTAGCCCTACAGGTTCTGGATTATAATCACTTTTCCATTCAACAAAGCCTGGTAAAAATGCCCCTTTATAGTTTTTGCGCTCTACAAACATATGCACTGTTTCGCCGTAAGTATAAATTCCGGCCCTAACTACTTCACCAAAATCATCGGACTCAACTCTTGGCTCCATAAAGGATTTAGCACCTCGTTTAGTAGTTTCTTCATAAGATTTTTTAGCGTCATCTACCCAAAGCGCAACAACTTTTACGCCATCACCGTGTTTGACAATATGGTCATTAACTGGCGATTTGCTATTTAGAGGGGTCGTTAAAACAATTCTTATTTTATCTTGTTTTAGGACATAACTGACTTCATCTCTTGAACCTGTTTCTAAACCCTTATATGCATAAGATTGAAACCCAAATGCTGTTTTATAAAAATGTGCAGATTGTTTTGCATTACCTACATAGAACTCTACATAGTCTGTTCCTAAAAGTGGTAAAAAATCCTGCGCTCCTTCAAATATTTTTTCAAGTCCGTAATCGACTGATTTTATTTCTTTCATAATAAATATGCGAATTTTATAATTAGCAGATTGCTTTTTTAGAACTACTAATAATTTTATTTAATATCTTAATAATTGTGTTTAATTTTTCAATTAGTTGATTTGGATTCGGGTAAATTTCTAAATTATGATTTTCTAATTTCCAAATTAACTAATTATAGTTTTACTCCAACCAAGATTTATAGTAATCTTCATCGGCTATTTTCATAGCTTCTTCTGTAACTCTTAAAGGTTTGAATGTATCTACCATTACGGCCAATTCATCTGTTTTTACTTTACCAATACTACGTTCCATAGCTCCTGGATGTGGTCCATGAGGTATGCCTGCTGGATGTAAAGAAATGTGGCCTTTATCAATATCATTACGACTCATAAAATCGCCATCTACATAATACAACACCTCATCACTATCTATATTACTATGATTGTATGGCGCGGGCACTGCTAAAGGATGGTAATCATATAATCTTGGCACAAAGCTACAAACCACAAACGCATCTGTTTCAAAAGTTTGATGCACTGGCGGCGGTTGATGTACACGCCCTGTTATTGGCTCAAAATCATGAATAGAAAATGCATACGGATAATTATAACCATCATAACCCACAACATCAAAAGGATGTGAGGCATAGACCATATCAAAAATTTCATCTTGCTTTTTTACTTTAATTAAAAACTCACCACACTCATTATAAGTTTCTAACTCGTTCGGACGGCGAATATCTCGTTCACAAAATGGAGAATGCTCTAAAAGTTGTCCAAACCAGTTACGATATCGCTTTGGCGTATATATTGGACGATACGACTCTACAATAAATAATCGGTTATCCTCAGTATCGAAATCTAGCTTATAAATTATGCCGCGTGGCACTAACAAGTAATCGCCGTATTTAAAATCTAAATTACCTAGATGTGTTCTTAGTTTCCCTGTCCCTTTGTGGATGAATATTAGCTCATCGGCATCCGTATTTTTATAGAAATAGTCTTTTGTTGACGATTGTGGTGCTGATAAAATAATATTACAATCGCTATTAGAGAGTACTATTTTTCGGCTCTGAAGATAATCGTTTTCTGGCTTTACTTTAAAGCCATGTAAACGATACGATTGCATGTTATTAGCTTTTGCAATTTTTGGCGCAACACTATATTGTCCCTTAATTTCTTTGACTTGTGTTGGGCGTTGCTCATGATAGCTATTGGTAGACATACCATCAAAACCTATAGTGCCAAACAGTTGTTCGTAGTAAAAACTACCGTCTGGTTTTTTGAATTGGGTATGTCGCTTATGTGGAATTTCTCCGAGTTTATGATAAAATGGCATTTTTGAATTGTTTAAAAGTTGATTTGTTTATACGTTTACACTATATAAATCTCACTGTTTTTAAAGGTACAAAAAATGCGTATCTATTCTGGATTCCTTTTGATAAGGAAATGAAGATAAAGTTTTAAATCTGTCCAGAATAATTTCATGATGCTACAAATATCGAAAAATTTAGAATACATTAAAACCAAAAGCCAACATTAAAAAACCAATAACTTTCTTTAAGCTCCGGAGAGATGGTATATTTAGCTTCAATGGGGCCTAAAAATGTTTCTACAGAATAGCCAAGTGCATAACCCGTATAATCTGGAATAGATATCCATTCGTCATCATCAAAAATATTATCTTCTATATTAGCAAAATTTCCAGACAACATGATGTGGTGTTTTTTAAACAGCTCATAATCTATATTAATATCAGCTTTTACAAAACTATTCCCAACTATTGATAAATAGTCATACCCGTAAAAAGAATCTATGTTATTTATAAAATTTTCACCATAACCGCCAAAAGCAAAATTTAAGAAGTTTGTGGAACGGTCTCCTAATTGAAAACCTCCTGAAGTTTTAAGATTAATGGACAACTTATTTAATGGACTAAAAGCATAACCAATTTCGGCCTTGGCAATCGAAAAAGGCTCAAAATCATTATTGAAACCACTAGCCGTCAAATACCAATGGACATTACCATCAAACCAAAACCCATTATTTGGGAAATAACGATTGTCATAAGTATCTATTTTTAGTCCTCCAAAAAGACTAAAATAATCTGTATTTTCAAACGTAAAATCCTCTTCAGCATTATTATTGTTTAAGTTTTCTGTTGTGATTTTAAGTCGCTTATGTTCAACTCCAGCATTTATAGCAAACTCTTTTGCTAAAAGAGTTTGGAAATATAATTGATTAGTTTGATCTTGGAGTTCTACATCAACTTTGTTTAAGTTAACCAAAAGTGGGTCATCTGGCTGCAATAATAGATTGGCATTTACTCTTCTATCAAACTGATTATATCTAGATTTTAAACCTATACTTACGTAAAACCCTTTATCAATAAAATAGTCAAAATCATATCGAATATTATCTCCAAGAATAATATCTAAAGCAGCTATATCATTCTTAGACAATAAACGCTTCTGAGATATATTAACCAATGCAGCACTTTTGTATAAGCCATCATAATGTACACCTAATTTTATAAACGTACTCTTTTCAGATTCTTTAATTTTTGCATCCAAATCATAAACATCATCTATTTCAGTCGGTGAAAGCTTATATCTAAAGGCATCAAAGTTGTTAGTGGCAACCAAGTTATTTATACCTTTATTTAATTCATCATAACTAATATTATCATTGCCTTTAAGCTTTAATTTACCTAAAACATAAGACCTTGTATAACGCTCATTTTTAGTAATATTTATATTTCTAATTTTGATACTATCTGCTATGCTAAGATGCTTTTTTACTGTGAAGTCTTTTTGAGTTTCTTTTAATTTCTTTAGCGCTTCTAATTGTTCTTTTGCAGCCGCTTCTCCATTTTTAACAATGTCTTTTCCCTCACTAAATGAAATAACCGAAAAATTTGTGATATCTGGTTTTATATAAATATCGGTAAGCTTCCGCTTTACCTTCATATCATTAATAGTCCTAAAGTTATTTATTTGAAGTAAAATATCTGGCGCAGAATCTAATGCTTCTCTATCTTTTAAATCATCTTGCACATCCACTCCAATAATAATATCCATGCCTTTCTCTCTAAGCTCTTTGATAGGGTAATTATTAGTAACACCGCCATCTATATAAATTTTATTGTCAATTTCAACTGGCTGAAATAATGACGGAAAAGCGCCGCTAGCTGCCACAGCTTCAGCTAAATTACCTTTATCCATAATTACAGGTTCGCCAGTTTCTATATTGGTTGCAATACAGAAAAAAGGAATCGGTAAATCCTCAAAATTAGACACATCATTTACTGGGAGCATCATTTTGTATAACAAATTATATACATTTTGCCCTCTTGATAAGCCTGAAGGCAGCGAAATTTTAAACTTCTGAAAAGGAAGGCTAACTGCGTAACGTTCAGAATTATTTCGTTCTGCTAAGGATTTAGATTTTCTAGAAAATTTATCGTTAATCAGCATATCAAAATCTATAGATTTGAATAGTGAATCTAGCTGTTTCCCCGAATAACCAGATGAGTATAACGATCCAATAATTGCGCCCATACTAGTACCGGCAATATAATCTACTTTAATCCCTAAACTATCTATAACCTTAAGGGCACCTATATGAGCAAAGCCTTTTGCTCCGCCGCCACTTAAAACTAAGCCTACTTTTGGTCTTTCGTTTTCTTGAGCTTGTAATTGCAAATTTGAAAACATAAAGACAAATAGTCCAAAAAAGATAATATGTTTGGTATTAAATCTCACCTTGCTCTTTATGATAGTAGTTATATACTTTATTAGCTCTTGATACGCCAACAACATTCTCTAGCTCATCTAACTTTGCATTAGCAATACGTTTTACGGTCTTAAACGTTTTCATTAAGTCAACTATTGTCTGTTCACCAACACCAGGAATATTCTCTAACTCCGTTTTTAATGCGCCTTTACTTCGTCTGTTTCTATGATGTTCGATACCAAAACGGTGCGCCTCATTTCTAAGTTGCTGAATAATCTTTAGTGTTTCGCTTTTTTTATCTAAATATAACGGAATTGGATCATCTGGATAAAATAATTCTTCCAAACGTTTTGCTATACCAATAATTGCTATTTTTTTGCGTAACCCTAATAGGTCTAAACTTTTTAAAGCCGAAGATAATTGTCCTTTTCCGCCATCAATAATTATAAGATGTGGTAATGGTTGATCTTCTTCCAAAAGCCGTTTGTATCTTCTATAAACAACTTCTTCCATAGATGCGAAGTCATCTGGTCCTTCTACAGTTTTTATATTAAAGTGTCGGTAATCTTTTTTGCTTGGCTTACCATTTTTAAATACTACGCAAGCTGCTACAGGATTTGTTCCTTGTATGTTTGAATTATCAAAACACTCGATATGTCTTGGCTCATCAGACAAACGCAAATCGGCTTTCATTTGTGCCATAATACGATTAGCATGTCTGTCTGGGTCAGTGATTTTTATCTGTTTCATCTTGTCCATACGATAATACTTCGCGTTACGGACAGATAAATCTAAAATACTTTTTTTATCACCTAGCTTTGGGACTGTTATCTTTATATTATTTCCTAAACCAACTTTAAAAGGCACATATATTTCTTTGGAGTTAGAATGAAATCGCTGACGAATTTCTGTAATTGCCAACTCTAGTAATTCTTTATCGGTTTCTTGAAGTTTCTTTTTTATTTCTAGAGTATGTGAGCGAATAATTGAACCATAAGACAATTGTAAAAAATTGATATAAGCATAACTCTCATCACTTACTATAGAGAACACATCGACATTACTAATCTTAGGATTAACAACTGTTGATTTGGCTTGGTAATTTTCAAGTATGTCTAATTTTTCTTTGACTTTTTGCGCGTCTTCGAACTGCATGTTTTCTGCAAAAGTCTTCATCTGCTTTCTAAATTGCTGAAGTGAATCTTTAAAATTTCCTTTTAAAATTTCACGAATCGCAGCAACATTTCCATGATATTGCTCTTCGGTTTCTAATCCTTCGCAAGCGCCTTTACAGTTTCCTAAATGATATTCTAAGCAAACTTTAAACTTTCCTGCTTCTACCTTTTCTTCAGTCAATTGATAATTACATGTTCTTAATTGATATAGCCCTTTAATTAAACCTAATAGAGTTTTTACAGTCTTCATACTTGTGTATGGTCCAAAATACTCTGAACCATCTTTTATAACTCTTCTTGTAGGAAACACTCTTGGAAAACGTTCATTCTTCACACAAATCCAAGGATACGACTTATCATCTTTAAGCAACACATTATAGCGCGGTTTGTACTTTTTTATAAGGTTATTCTCTAATAACAATGCGTCGCTCTCAGTCTCGACTACAATATGCTTCACGGAAGCTATTTTCTTGACTAAAACACGTGTTTTTCCATACTCATGATGCTTTGTAAAATAAGAACTTACACGTTTTTTTATGTCCTTGGCTTTGCCAACATATATTAAGTTGTCATCAGCATCAAAATACTGATACACGCCAGGCTGATGTGGCAAGGTTTTTATTTGAATTTCAAGACTTGTTTCGGACATGTATTCAAAGGTATATAAAAGTTAAGAGTTATATAAGTTTGACTAACTCTAAATACTTTTTAACTTTAGCACTTTAAGCACTAGAAAATGAATATCGTAATACTTTCAAGAAATGAAAACTTATATTCCACGAGACGCCTTATCGACGAAGCCGAAGACCGTGGTCATGATGTTGAAGTTATTGACCCACTAAAGTGCGATATTATTATTGAGCAAGAGAAACCTACTATATATTACAAAGACCGTTATCTTAATTATGTAGACGCAATTATACCTAGAATTGGAGCTTCCGTTACTTTTTTTGGTTGTGCAGTTGTAAGACAGTTTGAAATGATGAATGTGTTTACCACTGTAACATCTGATGCTATTTTGAGGTCTAGGGACAAACTTCGTAGTTTTCAACGTTTGTCTAAAGCCGGAATAGGGATGCCAAAAACAGTATTTACAAATTATTCTCGTGATGTCGAAGAGGTACTCAATCATGTTGGCGGACCTCCAGTAATCATTAAGCTTTTAGAAGGTACTCAAGGTCTGGGTGTGGTTTTAGCCGAATCTAAAAACGCAGCCGAATCCGTACTCGAAGCATTTAATGGCTTGCAAGCAAGAGCCTTGGTACAAGAATATATTGAGGAAGCCAAAGGTGCCGATTTGCGTGCATTAGTTGTAGATAACCAAGTTGTCGGTGCTATGAAACGTCAAGGGAAAGATGGCGAATTTCGTTCTAACCTTCATCGTGGTGGTCATGCAGATTATATTAAACTTTCTGAAGATGAATTAAAGCTTGCCATAAAAGCATCACGCGCTTTAAAACTACCTGTTTGTGGTGTAGATATGTTACAGTCTAATCGCGGTCCATTAATTATGGAAGTCAATTCCACGCCAGGATTAGAAGGTATTGAAAGTGCCACACAAAAAAACATTGCCAGAGCAATTATTACGTTTATTGAGCGTAATAGAAAATAGAGATAGAAAGATTATATGAGCGAAAAAGAAGTTCTAGATATTTTAGGTCAAAAAGTTGCACTTGGTGAAAGTGCCAAGGTAAGCTTTAATGTGGCCAAACTCCATACCCAAAATAGGATTGATGTGCCTGTAATTATTGAGCGCTCCAAAAAACCTGGACCTACAGTTCTGATGACCGCTGGTATTCATGGTGATGAAGTTAACGGCGTTGAAATTGTACGTCAAGTTATAGCCAAAGGTATTAACAAACCAAAACGAGGCACTATAATTTGTGTGCCAGTAATTAATGTATTTGGTTTTATACATATGGATCGTTTGTTCCCTGATGGGCGTGACCTTAACCGGGTTTTTCCTGGTGGTAAAGGTGGCTCTTTAGCAAGTCGTGTAGCGCATAAACTCATGACAGAGATAGTACCGCATGCTGATCTGATTTTAGATTTTCATACTGGTGGCGCTGACCGTTTTAATGCGGCGCAAATACGAATTGTAAAAAATGAAGTTGTTTTAGATGAACTTGCACAAGTCTTTGGAGCACCTTTTGTATTCAATTCTAAAAACCTAAACAAATCCTTCAGAAATTCTTGTTACAAGCTTGGCATTCCGATGTTGTTATTTGAAGGCGGAAAATCTTTTCATATAGATAATACAATAACAAATACTGGCGTAAATGGCGTAAAACGTGTTTTGAGTCATTTAGAAATGCTTAACCGCAAATTCAAAGTATCCAAGCCCAAAAAACAATGTGTAAAAATATCTGAAAGCAAATGGATACGTGCTAAGTACTCGGGTATGTTTAGGCCAACAGTAAAGGTAAATGCCAAAGTTGAAAAAGGTGATGTCATTGGTAATATCACGGACCCATATGGAAGCTTTAATCATTTTGTAAAAGCACCTAATAGCGGTTATATTTTTAACGTTAACGAATCTCCTATTATTTATCAAGGTGATGCGATTTTTCATATATCTACAAAGCTTGAGGAGTAATGACTAAGTCTGAAATACGTAAGAAATATAAAACGCTTCGTAATGAATTGAGCGAAGACCAAATAGAAGATAGAAGCCTTACCATTGCCAATCAGCTGTTACAATTAGACATCTGGAATCACTCTTTCTATCATATCTTTTTGCCTATTGAAGAGCAAAAAGAAATCAATACTGAATATATTTTAAATATTCTCGCAGGAAAAGATAAGAACATTGTCATCTCTAAAAGTAATTTTGACGATTACTCAATGTCTCACTTTCTACTTACTGATAGTACTACTTTAAAGAAAAACGAATACAACATACCTGAACCCGTTAACGGCATTCCTATTTTACCTCAACAAATTGATGTAGTATTTGTACCACTTCTAGCTTTTGATACTTCAGGAAATCGTGTTGGTTATGGCAAAGGGTTTTATGACCGTTTTTTATCAAACTGTAAGCCTGAAACTCTAAAAATTGGTTTGTCTTTTTTTGAAGCTGAAGAACTCATTGAAACTTCTGAAAATGATGTTAGGTTGGATTATTGTTTAAGTCCAAATACAATTTATCAATTTAAATAGCAGTCTTACCTAAAAGCCCTCTTGTTAAACACAATTAAAATCCCAATACCTGTACTAATCGCCATATCGGCGACATTAAAAACAGGGTCGAAAAAAGAGAATTGTTTGCCACCCCAAAATGGCAACCATTCTGGCAAAATACCATTATATAATGGGAAATTAAGCATGTCTACAACCTTACCATGAAATACGTTTGCATAACCACCACCTTCAGGTAGAAATGTAGAGACTTGTCCATAGCTATCGCTAAACAAAACACCATAAAATACTGAGTCTATAATATTACCTAAAGCACCTGCAAAAATTAAAGAGATTGCAAAGATTAAGGTTTTTGTTTTTTGTTTCTTAATCACATCATAGAGCCAAAAACCAATACCAGTTACTGCAACAATTCTGAATAAAGTTAATATGAGTTTTGCGGATTTATCGTCAATAAATGAAAAAATATCACTCAACTTTGTACCCCAAGCCATACCATCGTTTTCAACAAACAAAATTTTAAACCAAGAGAACACTGTGACATCTTCACCTAATTGAAAATTCATCTTAATATATATTTTACTGATTTGGTCTATCAATAAAATAATAATGACAATTAATAAAGACTTTTTTAAAGACATATAATTACAGACTTATTATTCTTGTTTTTCAACCTTAATATTTCCGCCATTAGTTCTAAGTCGCCAAACATTAAAGCCTAACATATCACTAGGAAAATCTACCAACCCATGATGAGAGTCGGTTTCTATTATGGCATTACTAGTCTTTACGTAAATATTACCATCTATGGTTTTAATTGTTGCTAATTTAGCTGTTGCATTAATAGTACAACCGCCTTGGAACAAATTCATGTTCAACTCATTAAACACACCTTTAACGTCAACAGAACCTATATCACTTTTGATGGTGAGGTTTAAATTTTCTGGCATTTTTATTTGCAATGTTGCAGCAATGACTTTGTGTGCATTCCTTTTGTCATCAGGAGTTACATCAAGAGATATACGCTTTAATGCAATAAACAATTGATTGCCTTTAACCTCAGAAACTACATTATAATCATTACCATACTCACCATCAGATAATGACTTTACAGAAATCATATCAGTTGCTTTGGTCTTAACAGAAATATTAAAAATTTGGTTGCCATCTACTATAATCTCAGAAATATCCTTTGCAGTAAAAATGGATTCGGACATGTTTTGTGATAAGCTAATTAATGGCGATAGAAAAAAAAATCCTAATAAAAAAGCCTTGAAATTAGTATTCCAAGACTTAGTGATATTTATTTGATTGTTCATGCAATACTATTACTTCTGCATGTTTTTGGCTTCAATACTTAATGTAGCATGTGGCACTAATTTTAGACGCTCTTTGTTAATAAGCTTTCCTGTAACTCTACAAACACCGTATGTTTTATTCTCCACACGAATTAATGCGTTTTTTAAATCACGAATAAACTTTTCTTGACGAATCGCTAAAGCAGAATTTGCTTCTTTACTCATCGTTGCGCTTCCGTCTTCAAAAGACTTAAAAGTCGGTGACGTATCTTCAGTACCATTATTATGGTCATTCATATACGCACTTTTAATTAATTCTAAATCGTGCTCTGCTTTTTTAATTTTTTCTTGAATAAGAACTTTAAATTTTTCCAAATCCTTATCTGAATATCTATTTTTAATTTCTGAGGCCATTTCTTAATGTTTTTTAATAAACAATTTGGTATTTACTTCATCGAAAGCAATATCTATACCATTGTCTAGGTTATCTACAATTTTTAAATCGTTGGTTAATGTTTCAGTTTTAATGTAGGCTTCGTTATCATTTACAGCAGCAATTACATCCGTATTACTAAGTAGTTGTACGTCAATTCTGTCAGTAACTTCAAATCCTGAATCTTTTCGCAGATTTTGGATACGATTAACAAGTTCCCTTGCAATACCTTCTCTACGTAAATCTTCATTTATTGTAACGTCTAACGCCACTGTTAACAAGCCTTCATTAGCCACAAGCCATCCTTCGATATCTTGTGATGTAATCTCAACATCATCTAGCCCTAATGTAATATTTTTTCCATTAATGTCAAGCTCAAAACTAGCGTTTTGCTCCATTTTGTTGATATCTTCTGAAGTAAAATTATTTACCGCACTGGCAATCAACTTCATATCTTTTCCAAAACGCGGGCCTAAAGCTTTAAAATTTGGCTTGATTTGTTTCACCAATATATCTGAAGCGTCTTCTAAAAGTTCTACTTCTTTAATGTTAACTTCATGCTTTATTAAATCTGCAACAGCCTCAATTTCTTCTTTCTGCTGAGAATTAGTCACAGGAATCATGATTTTTTGAAGCGGTTGACGCACTTTTATTTTCTCTTTGGCTCTTAATGATAATACTAAAGATGAAATGGTCTGTGCATTCTCCATCTTACGTTCTAATGACTTATCAATAGCGCTTTCATTAGCTGCTGGAAATTCTGCTAAATGCACACTTTCAAAATTTTCTTTACCAGTGACTGCATTTAAATCTAAATACAAACGATCCATAAAAAACGGTGCAATTGGAGCGCCTAATTTTGATAGCGTAACCATACATGTGTAAAGTGTTTGATATGCCGAAATCTTATCGGTTTGGTAATCGCCTTTCCAGAAGCGTCTTCTACTTAAACGTACATACCAGTTACTTAAGTATTCTTGAGTGAAATTAGAAATCGCTCTCGCTGCTTTTGTTGGTTCATATTCAGCATAGAATGCATCTACCTTTTTGATTAACGTGTTTAATTCTGAAAGAATCCAACGGTCAATTTCTGGACGCTCGTTTAACGGAATATCTGTCTCACTATAATCAAAACCATCAAGGTTTGTATATAATGAAAAGAACGAATAGGTGTTATAAAGTGTCCCAAAGAATTTACGTTTGACTTCTTCGATACCATCAACATCAAATTTTAAGTTATCCCAAGGATTGGCATTACTTATCATGTACCAACGCGTAGCATCAGCACCGTATTTAGATAGGGTTTCAAAAGGATCTGTGGCGTTACCTAAACGCTTAGACATCTTCTGCCCGTTTTTATCTAAAACCAATCCGTTAGACACTACATTTTTGTATGCTACGGAATCGAAAACCATTGTACCAATAGCATGAAGCGTATAGAACCAACCGCGTGTTTGATCAACGCCTTCGGCAATAAAATCTGCCGGGAATGATTTGTTCTCGTCTATTAATTCTTTGTTTTCAAAAGGGTAATGCCATTGTGCGTAAGGCATTGAACCAGAGTCGAACCAAACATCTATTAAATCACTTTCACGTTGCATTGGTTGTCCAGATTCTGAAACCAAAATAATCTTATCAACTACATTTTTATGAAGATCTATCTTCTCATAGTTTTCTTCAGACATGTTACCCACTTCGAAGTCAGCAAAAATATCTTCAGACATTATTCCAGCCTTCACAGATTTTTGCATTTCTGCTTTTAACTCTTTCATTGTGCCAATGCAGATTTGCTCTTTTCCGTCTTCAGTTCTCCAAATTGGTAGTGGAATGCCCCAAAAACGGGAACGTGATAAATTCCAGTCGTTTGCATTAGCTAACCAGTTACCAAAACGACCTTCGCCAGTAGATTTTGGTTTCCAATTAATACCCATATTAAGTTCGTGCATGCGCCCTTTTACATCCGTAACTTTTATAAACCAAGAGTCTAATGGATAGTATAAAATTGGTTTATCAGTACGCCAACAATTTGGGTAACTATGCTTGTATTTTTCAACCTTAAAGGCTTTGTTTTCTGTCTTTAACTTAATAGCTAGCTCAACATCAATAGATTTTTCTGGTGCTTCACCATCAGCGTAATATTCGTTCTTCACATATTTACCGCCAAACTCTCCAAGCTCAGGTCTAAATTTTCCTTGTAAATCTACAAGAGGTACTAAATTATCATTCTCGTCTTTGACTAAAAGTGGTGGTACTTCTGGTATCGCTTGTTTTGCTACTAATGCATCGTCTGCTCCAAATGTTGGCGCTGTGTGTACGATTCCTGTTCCGTCTTCAGTAGTGACAAAGTCTCCAGAAATGACTCTAAATGCATTTTCAGGATTGTCATTTGGTAATGCATAATCTAATAACTGCTCATATGTAATGCCGACTAAATCTGCTCCTTTAAACTCTTTTACAAGGTAAAAAGGAATCTTTTTATCCCCAGAATTGTAACTTAACAATTCAGACTTTTCTTCAACTTGATTGAATTTACCAGCAAATTGTTTTGCGACTAAACTCTTAGCCAGTACCACATTAATTGGCTTGAATGTATACTGATTATAAGTCTCTACTAACACATAATCAATCTTAGGACCAACAGTTAATGCCGTGTTACTTGGCAATGTCCAAGGTGTTGTGGTCCATGCTAGGAAATAGACATCACCTTCATCTTTTAAAAAGTCTGGTAAGCTATCTATATTTGCTTTAAACTGTGCTACAACCGTAGTATCTGTGACATCTTGATATGTTCCAGGCTGATTCAACTCATGAGAGCTTAAACCTGTTCCTGCTTTTGGTGAATATGGCTGAATAGTATAGCCTTTGTATAATAAATTTTTATCATAAATCTGTTTCAACAACCACCAAACAGATTCCATATACTTAGATTTGTAAGTAATATATGGGTCATCCATGTTTACCCAATAGCCCATTTTTTGAGTCAGGTCATTCCAGATATCTGTGTAACGCATCACTGCTTTTTTACAAGCCGCATTGTATTCTTCTACAGTGATTTTTGTGCCAATATCTTCTTTAGTAATGCCGAGTTCTTTCTCTACACCAAGCTCAATTGGTAAACCATGTGTGTCCCATCCTGCTTTACGTTTAACCTGAAAGCCCTTCATAGTTTTGTAGCGCGGAAAAATATCTTTAATCGCACGTGCTAGAACGTGGTGAACTCCTGGTAAACCGTTTGCAGATGGTGGCCCTTCGAAAAAGACATAAGGTGGTTTTCCTTCTCTAGTAGTTACACTTTTGTTGAAGATATCATTTGCTTCCCAATAGTTACTAATTTCGTCGGCAACGTTTGGCAAGTTAAGTCCTTTATATTCAGGGAACTTTTGGCTCATTTTTCGCATTTCTTATAAGGATGCGAAAATACTAATTTTTGAGTAATTTACAGATTAGAGATGGTCAAAAAACAACTATTTCTTAACGTTGAACAGCCATTAATCAAAAGACATATCAGTTTCTATATTAATAATTTTATTTTTTATAGCATAAACTACCAATCCTGCTATGTTCTTTGATTGTGTCTTTAGTAATAAACTTCCGCGATGAACCTCTACTGTTCTTGAACTTATTTCAAGAGTTTCGGCAATCTCTTTTGCAGTGTGTTGTTTACAAATGAGCTCTAAAACTTGAAGCTCTCTCTTAGTGAAAAATTTTGCGTCAAAATTAGATTTTACAGGTTTCTTTTTTGAGCTTTTGCCGCTTTCTTTAATATAATTGTAGACTACTTTATCGTAGTAAAATCCCTTTTTATCTACCTCTATAATAGTTTTAATCATTAATCTAGGCGTACTGTTTTTAGCCAAATAAGCTACAGCTCCGGTGGAAATCATATTAAGGATAAAAGGCTTACTAAAATAACTTGTCAAAGCAATAACTTTAATTTCAGGGAACTCTTTTCTAATAATTTTAGTGACCTCAACACCATTTAACTCTGGCATTTTTAAATCTGTAACAATTATACTGGGCTTTGTTTTTGCAACTCTTAATTTCGCTAATAAATCACTTCCATCTTTTGCATCAAAAACAATATCAATATTGTCTTCTTTTTGAAGAATTTCTTTTAACCCTTGACGAAACAATAACTCGTCATCTGCAATGGCTATTTTTATTTCATTCTCCATATATACATTGTATTATAAACAAACTACCTTTGTTTTTACTACTCTCAATTTGAATTTCTCCATTTAAAATTCTGACTCGGCTATTTATATTTTGTATACCAATACCTGGCTTTTTTCTAATATCTTCAATATTGAAACCAATACCATTATCTTGATACCTTAAAGAAAAACCTTCATTAGTCTCCTCTACATGTATTACTAACTCATTTGCTTTTCCATGTCTTAAGGAATTATTGATTAGCTCTTGTAATATTCTAAAAACATGGAGTTGATTTGTCCCAGATAGCCTCAAATCTTCAATCTCGTATTCTATATCAATATCTGTGTTTTTGCTAAACTCTTCAAACAACTCTTCGAGTGCTGCTTTAAGTCCAAATTTTGCTAATATTGGCGGTAATAAATCATGAGCTATCTTCCTTGAACTCTCTAAAGTAGTTGATGTAATATCTAAAATCTGTTCTAAGGTATCTTTTTGTTTTTCGTTAATATTTTTATCCGCTAAAAGCACATTAGTTGTTAAACTTACCACATTAAGTTTGGCGCTAATGGCATCATGTAAATCTTGTGCAATACGTTTACGCTCTACTTCTTGGATTGTTATTGAGGTTTGTAATATTTTTTGTTGATGCTCAATTCTTAAATCTGCTTTTTCGCGTTCTTTTTCAATCACTTTTCGTCTTGAAAAGAAAAAAAACAAAATCAATCCTAAGCTTACAAGAACCAAAAAAACTACGGCAAATGTTAATACTAATATTAACTTATTCTCTTCTGTCTGAAATTCTTGAACCATTCAAAAAATATTAAACCATAATATATTAAAAGAAAAATAGAATTTAATTTCCATAATATAAATGATAAGTCGTCAAAATAATCTATAGTATTTGTGAAGTTTTGCAATATAAACACCAACACACTTATCGTTTTGTATACAATAACACCAATTGTGACATATAAAAACTTTAGTGACTCACTCAAAGAATTGTAAAGATGCATAACAGACAAACAGAATACTGGCAAAGCACACAATATGATTTCTAGAGGGTCAAATGGATTTAATACATAATAACCCAATCTATCTAAAATTATTAATATAATTAAACATACAAATACAATTATTATTAAAAAATCAATTTTCCTCTTCTGATGAGTTTTAATTAATTCCCTAAAAAAAAGTACTAATAGTAAACTTTCACCTATGAAATAAACATGCGAAAGTAATAGGTTATTAATCTTGTAATGAAACATTACACCATAAATGATTTGAACTACCGCAATAAACATTAAATAGAAACAAAATAATTTATAGACTATATTATGCTTATTATGCTTATACTTAAACAGAAAAAGTACTGAAAGAATAATCGGAAGAAGTGTTATCAAATTTTCTAAAAAACCACTCATCCAATGTAATTATCAATGATTTAAAGGACTATTTTCATCACAATATTTAGGACAAGGTAAATGAAAGTCAAAAGCGCCACTACCATTTAAATCCGACTTGCTAAAAGGCGCATCTTTTTCGCCTTCTACCATATCGCGCTCAATACCAGAACTATCTTTCATTGTACCCACTAAAATCATAGTTTCCCCATTAGCATCAGTTTGTTTAGGGTTTACAGCTAAATAAGCACGAATACTAGAACTATCTACATCATTTAAGGTATACGTTCCTTTTCCTTTATCTTGCAAAACTTTCATTTCTTTTAATATATCAACAATAGCTTCACAACTAATTAAAAACGCTTTTGCAGAACCAGAACGCATATTTTCTTGATAATTTTTAGTCCACGATTTTGCTTCTTCAATAGAGATTAGTTTTTTACTCATAATGTTTAATTTTAGGGATTAATTATCTTCTAAAATACAGAATTTTTTTACAAAAATGATTTTAGGTATGGAGATTTTAAAAATTAAACTAAAAACTCAACTAGGTCTTCAATTTTAGAAATTAATTGAATTTTAATCTTAGTGTTTTTTAGAGCTATCTTGTTATATTTAGATACAAAAATAGTTGAAAATCCTAATTTTTCAGCTTCTAGAATACGTTGCTCTACGCGTTGCACAGGTCTAATTTCACCAGATAAACCAACCTCTGCAGCAAAACAATAATCACTTTGTAATGCTTCATCTTCATTAGAAGACAATATAGCAGCAACAACTGCCAAATCTATTGCTGGATCATCTACTGTAATGCCTCCAGTGATATTTAAAAACACATCTTTTGCTCCCAAACGAAAGCCTGCTCGCTTTTCTAAAACTGCCAAAAGCATATTAAGACGTTTAGCATTAAAACCTGTTGCAGAGCGTTGAGGTGTTCCATAAACCGCTGTACTTACCAGTGCTTGTACCTCAATCATTAAAGGTCGCATACCTTCTAAAGTCGCAGCAATTGCATTACCAGATAATTCGCCATCTTTTTCAGAAATAAGAATCTCTGATGGATTGCTAACTTCACGTAAACCAGAACCTTGCATTTCGTATATACCAAGCTCGTTTGTAGAGCCAAATCGATTTTTATTTGCTCTAAGAATTCTAAATACATGATTGCGATCGCCTTCGAATTGTAAAACGGTGTCGACCATGTGCTCCAAAATTTTTGGCCCAGCAATATTGCCATCTTTTGTAATATGCCCAATTAATAATACTGGTGTCGCCGTTTCTTTAGCAAATTTTATAAGCTCTGTTGTGCATTCTTTAATTTGTGAGATACTCCCGGATGAAGATTCTATATAATCGCTATGTAATGTTTGTATAGAGTCTACTACTACAATATCTGGCTGCAAGGTCTCAATCTGCTTAAAGATATTCTGAGTTTTTGTCTCTGTAAGTATGTAACAATTTTCACTGTTAGGCTGAATGCGTTCTGCTCGCATTTTTATTTGCTTCTGACTTTCTTCTCCAGAAACATATAATGTTTTGTATGTTAGTTTTAGTGCAATTTGAAGTAACAAAGTACTCTTGCCAATTCCAGGCTCTCCACCAAGAAGGGTTAACGAACCAGGCACCATACCACCACCTAAAACACGATTAAACTCATCATCTTGCATGTTCATTCGTGCATCTTTGGAACCATCAATTTCATTAATTTTTAATGGTTTTGAGACACGCTTAGAAATAGAAGTTGATGGTGTTTTCCAATCGCTCTTTTCAGGTTTTTGGATAACTTCTTCGACAATAGTATTCCATTGTTTACATGCAGTGCATTGCCCTTGCCATTTACTATATTGACTGCCGCAGCTTTGGCAGAAAAATGTGGTCTTTACTTTTACCATTAATACCCAAAATCTGCTTTAATCTGTTCCGCTTTTTCAAGCATTAAGTCTTTTGTTATGCCTCCTATCTCTTCGAGAATATAAGCTGACTGGAAAGTTTTCATTGCTTTTTTAGATTCGCCCATATTTTCTAGATATAAACCTTTATAATAACTAGGCAATACAGTATCAGGATAATTCTTCTTAGCCAGTTTTGAGAGATCTTCATAATACTCCCATTTTTGCTTCTTTTTTATAGCAGCAGCAACAGCTTTAAAATCATTAATAAGAATTTGTTTTTCGATACCAAACATATTTTTTATTTCTTCATACTTCTGTTCTAAATATTCTACTGGTGAGCCTTCAAGTTTTAAGATAGACTCTTTGTATTCTTTTTTACTAATTGGCTGAAAAATATAGAAAATAGACTCTAATGCTTTTGGGATAGCATGAGCTGGCATGGCATAATGTGTTGGACCATCAAACTCCTTAAAAGTGTATAATAAATTATTATTCTCCAATCCTTTTAATGTATTATTCAAAGACGTAGCACCCTCCATGATATGTTTTACATCTGCATTTGAAACTGCCAAATAATAAAAAATCTTTTTCTCAATCGCTTTTAATCTTTCTCCAAGGTATTGTTCCATATCTATAGCCAAATCTGGACTTATAGTTACGTAAGCATTAAAAATTGGGTTTTCTCTTACGAGATAATAATTTATAAAGTTAGCTGTTTCTCCATGACCCACAGCAACTTTAAATGTTTCGGTTTTGTAATTATCTTCTATAAAAGGAATAAGCTCTTTACCTACAAACTCAAAAAAATCAGCTCCACTTTCAACAGGAAGCGAATTCTGTTCCGAGTAAACCAAATCGTCTTCTCTTGAATCTACTTGATTTATGCCAACAACTATAGATTCCGGGATATCTTCCCAATAGGCATAGTAATCGACATTTCCTGCTACTGCTTCAAAAAGATAGTCGCCATCAAAAACATAAATCACTGGATATGCCTTATTGTCATCGTCAGAATATCCTCTTGGTAATAATATTTTTAATTCTCGGTCTTCACCTAAAATACTTGAAGAAATCGTTTTGTATTTAGCTTGAGAAAATCCAATAAATCCTATAAGTAGAACTATAAAAGTAGCCTTTAGCTTAGTCATGGTTAATGATGTTTGGTTGCTAAGGCAAGGTAAAAAATATTTCTATACTTCTTTGTTCTTACGATTGTAGATTGGCAAATAAAGTAAGGAAAGTCCTCCAAAGATTATAATCATAAAAGTTTGAGATGCCCACATAATCCAGCCAAAAGCATAGCTTGGGTCTTTGGCAATACCAAATATTGAAAAAGCTGCAAAAACCGCAACAGGAAATGAACCTATCCCGCCATTAGTTGCTGCAACACTAAAACTTGCTGAAATAAATCCAATAAGAATTGCCGCAAAAGGCACCTTGCTCGTTTCTTCTATTGAAAAAGATGTAAAGTAAAACATTAGCACGTACATTACCCATATAAAAAGCGTGTGGAAAATAAATGCCCATTTTTTCTTCATCTTAAAAATACTTAGCGCACCTTCAATTGCTCCGCTAACAAAATTTTTAATCTTTATGGCGAGTTTGGATGTACTATTTTTTATGATTCTGTAGCTTAAAAAAGTTATTACGAACAATATAGAAATAGCAATACCTATTTTAATTGGATCGAACTTTTCTAATAAGAATGTGTAAATGAATTCAAACTGTAAAAAGAGTGTGATAATTATAATTCCTACAAGTACAATCATATCTGCAACACGCTCTGCTACTATAGTTCCAAATCCTTTTTCAAACGGTACTCCTTCGTAGTTAGTAAGTATAGATACTCTAGCTATCTCACCTGCTCTGGGAATTGTATAATTAATAAGGTATGTGGCAAATACAGCCATAATACTATTGCCTAACTTAATATTATAACCTAATGGCTCTAATTGGAATTGCCATCTATATGCTCTAGACAAATGGCTTAAGAAGCCTAAAAATGCTCCTAAAACAATCCATGTTTTATCCGCAGATTTCCAATAATCTATTATTTTTGAAAGCGGCACATCTGTTAGTGCATACCATACTAATGCTACACCTAGAAGAAGTGGTAGAACTATTTTTAATACTGAAACAAGTTTACTCAAAAGAGTTATTTTAATAAGTTGGTTGCTTCATCTGGAAACACTAAAGCAGGCTTAAAAACTTTAGCGTCTTCGATATCCATAAAAGCATAGGTAATAAGTATTAGCACATCTCCTGGAGAAACCAGTCTAGCGGCAGCACCATTCAAGGTGATTTCTCCACTATTGCGTGGACCAGGAATTGCATAAGTTTCCAAGCGTGCACCATTGTTATTATTAACAATTTGTACTTTCTCTCCTTGGATTATATTTGCGGCATCCATTAAATCTTCATCAATGGTAATACTACCAATATAGTTAAGGTCTGCACCTGTAACTTTTACACGATGAATTTTAGATTTTACAACTTGAATTTGCATGAGGCAAAGGTAATTAATTTAACGCGATATTGTCTATAAGTCTTATATCGTCTGCATATACCGCAATAAATGCTCTATATACTTTTTTTGTTGATTTTCGTTTTACTGGCTTTAGTGTTTTTGTGTCTGCAATTAAAAAATATTCTAATTCTAGAAGTTCTTGTTTTTTAAATTGCTTTGCAACCCATTCCGTTACTGCTTTAGCACTTTTTGTGCCAAACTTTTCTTTGGCAGATTTTAATGTTCTGTATATAAAAGGAGCGGCCTCTCTATGCTCTGATTTGAGTCTTTCATTACGAGAACTCATTGCTAAACCATCAGCTGCTCTAAAGATTGGGCAACCTATAATTTCTGTTGGTATTTTGTATAATTCTGCCATTTTCTTCACAATCAGTAATTGCTGAAAATCTTTCTGACCAAAATATGCTTTATCTGGCTTTACTATTTCTAATAACCGTTTAACAATAGTACCAACACCATCAAAATGCCCTGGTCTAAATGCGCCTTCCATTTCATGCTCTAAACCTCCAAAAGTAAAACTTTGAGAAGCAACATTATTTTCATATATATCTTCTACTGTAGGGGCATAAACAAGAATTTTAGAGTCAGAAATTGTTTGCAAAAGTTCTACATCTCTATCTAAAGTTCTAGGGTATTTTTTTAAATCTTCAGGATTATTAAACTGAGTAGGATTTACAAAAATGCTAACAACAACAAAATCGTTATCAGAGAGCCCAAAATTCACCAAAGACAAATGCCCTTTATGCAAAGCCCCCATAGTAGGCACAAAACCAATAGAAGCTTCTTTAGCCTTTAGACTATGAATATGAGTTGATAAGTCTGTTTTATTATGAAATATTTTCAATTCTGTAACATAAGTTTAACGCGTGCAAACTTAAGATTTTACTAGCAATTGGCATAAATTTTTGTAATTTTGCATGTTTTTTACTTTTAATTTCTAAATCAATCGGTATATGAAAGATAAACGAATATTGTATGTGTCCTCGGAAGTAGTTCCGTATTTACCTGAAACTGAAATTTCTTCAATGTCATTTGAAGCACCACGAATGGTGAATAAACAAGGTGGACAGATACGTATATTTATGCCTCGATTTGGAAACATCAATGAGCGTAGACATCAACTTCATGAAGTTATAAGGTTATCGGGTATTAATCTTGTGATTAATGATTTGGATATGCCACTTATAATCAAGGTTGCTTCAATACCAAAAGAGCGTATTCAGGTTTATTTCATAGATAATGAAGAATATTTTAAGCGTAAAGCTACCTTAACAGATGAAGACGGTAAGCTCTTTCCAGATAATGATGAGCGTGCTATTTTCTTTGCTAAAGGTGTTATTGAAACTGTTAAAAAATTGAATTGGGCTCCAGACATTATACATGTTAATGGATGGTTGGCATCATTATTGCCGCTATATCTCAAAGAGTTTTATAAAACTGAACCATTATTTACTGAAAGTAAAATTGTTACCTCTGTATACAATCAAAACTTTGATGGTACGTTAGATAAAGACATGAAAAAGAAAGTGAGCTTTGATGGACTTGACGAAGAAGCAATAAAACCATTAAGCAAGCCTAACTACATTAATTTAATGAAGATTGCTATTGATAATTCTGATGCCATAATTAAAGGCTCTCAAGAATTACCAACTGAATTAGATAGCTATATTAATGAATTAGATAAACCAACGTTAGGTTATCACTCTCCAGAAGAATTTGCTGAACCATATTCAGAATTTTACACAAATAGTGTATTACAATAGTTAAAAATACTTATGAAATTATATAAGAAAAGCTTAAGAAGTCTTCTAGTCTTAGCATCTATTGCTATAACCTTTATCGCTTGCGATAAAGACTTTACTACAATAGATTCTGATATTATTAATGAAGAAACTGCAACTAACTTTAACACAACCTCAGAGAAGTTTGATGTTATTAGCTACACCGATAGACTTAGTCCTGTTCAAACAAGTGGACTGGGGTTAAATATGTTAGGGGTTTTCAACGACCCTACTTATGGTCAAACAGTTGCTAGTGTTGTAACTCAAGTAAATACTGGACTTGTTAATCCTACATTTGGTGACAATGTTATATTAGATTCTGTTGTATTATCTATCCCGTTTTTTAGTAGAAGTATTGGTTTAACAGAAGACAACAATATTGAATATGAGATTGACTCTGTATTACCTAGAGAAGACAGTTACAACCCAATAAAACTAAGTATCTATGAAAATAGTTATTTCTTAAGAGATTTTGATCCAAACGAAGATTTTGACATAAGTCAATCTTATTTCTCAAATAAATCTGCATCAGCAACAGAGCAAATAGGTCCATCAGATTTAGAATTTACTCTAATAGATGAAATAGAAACTCTAGATATCAGTGAGCAAGAAGTAGTTTTAACCGATGGGGATGAGACAGAGCCTATAATTACACAAAGGCTTACACCAAGAATTAGAATTGTATGGGACAAAAATGTAACCGAAGACGATGATGCTATAAATTACTGGACACAAAAAATTCTTGATCAAGAAGGAGAAGCTACGTTAAGTAATCCTAACAACTTTAATGACTATTTTAGAGGATTATATTTTAGAGCAGAGCCTGTAAATAACAATGGCTCATTAATGCTTCTTAATCTATCCCAACAAGACGCAAACGTTACATTGTTTTATTCCTTTGATTCACCTACAGTAACTGGGGAGAGAGATCAAGCAACATATATTTTGACATTTAGTCCAACAAGAGCTAACTTTTTTGAGAATAACTTTAATCTACCGTTCGCTGACGGAGATGAAGTACAAGGAGATAGCAGATTATATCTCAAAGGTGGAGAAGGCGCTTTAGCTTCAATTAGCTTATTTGATGGCGAAAACTCTGATGATGACAACACTACAGATAATACTTTTGAAGCTTTTAGAAAACAATTTATCAATCTAGATGACGAAGGCAATTTTGAATCATCAAGACGATTAATTAATGAAGCTAATCTTGTTTTTTATGTAGATGAGGACTTAGTTGAAGGTGAAGAACCACAAAGACTATACCTTTATAATAAAACTAACGGTGGTCCTCTTGTAGATTACTTCGAAGACACTCAAAACAATACGCTACCTTCAGTTTCAATCCCTAATCACTTAGGGGTCTTAACTAGAGATGAAACTACTGGTCAAGGCCGTTATAAAATGAAAATCACATCTCATATTAATAATCTTTTACTAAACAATACTGAGAATGTTGAATTAGGAATTGCTGTTTCTGGCAATGTAAATCTTGAAGCTACTGTACCACAATACAGGGTGCAAGAAACAGGTAGTGGAGCAGAAACACTTCCTGTAAGTAGTGTCATAACTCCAAGAGGGACAGTATTACATGGCAATAATAATGAAGACACAAACATAAGCAAACGTTTGTTTCTTGAAATTTTCTATACCTGTTTAGAAACCGATATTGATTGCCCAAATAACTAACAAATAACTTATGTGCGGAATTGTAGGATATATAGGTCATAGAGAAGCTTACCCAATCATTCTCAAAGGTCTACAAAGATTAGAGTATAGAGGTTATGACAGTGCCGGAATAGCATTATATGATGGAAATAATATTAAGCTTTCTAAGACCAAAGGCAAGGTTGCCGATTTAAAAGAGAGGCTAGAAAATGAAATTACTACAACTGGAAACCTAGGTATTGGTCATACACGTTGGGCAACTCATGGTATTCCTAATGATGTTAACTCTCATCCTCATTATTCAAATTCTGGAGATTTAGTAATTATACATAATGGTATCATAGAAAATTATGAAGCTATTAAGACCGAATTAATTAAACGTGGTTATACTTTTAATTCAGATACAGATACTGAAGTTTTAATTAACTTAATTGAAGAAGTTAAGAAAAAACAAGGTGTGAAACTTGGAAAAGCAGTACAAATTGCACTCAACGAAGTTGTTGGTGCCTACGCTATAGCTGTTTTTGACAAAAACAAACCTAACGAGATTGTTGTAGCCAAACTAGGAAGCCCTTTAGCTATTGGTGTTGGTGACGAAGAATTTTTCATAGCTAGTGATGCATCACCATTTATAGAGTTTACAAAAAATGCCATTTATTTAGAAGATGAAGAAATGGCTGTTGTAAGACTAGGTAAAAAGATTAAAATCCGAAAAATAAAAGACGATTCTTTAGTTAATCCATTAATGCAAGAACTTAAATTCAATTTAGAGCAAATTGAAAAAGGTGGTTATGAGCATTTTATGTTAAAAGAAATATACGAACAACCTCATGCAATTAGAGACACTTATCGTGGGCGTCTTCTTGCAAAAGAAGGTATAGTAAGAATGTCTGGTGTGGAAAATCACAAAGAAAAATTTCTTAACGCTAACAGAATAATTATTGTGGCTTGTGGAACATCTTGGCATGCAGGCTTAGTTGCAGAATACATTTTTGAAGATATTGCCAGAATCCCAGTAGAAGTAGAATACGCATCAGAATTCAGGTATAGAAATCCTGTAATCACTAATAAAGATGTTGTTATAGCCATTTCGCAATCTGGCGAAACAGCAGATACCTTAGCTGCAATAAAATTGGCAAAATCTCACGGTGCATTTGTATTTGGGGTTTGTAATGTAGTAGGCTCAAGTATTGCAAGAGAGACCGATGCAGGTGCATATACACATGCCGGACCAGAAATAGGAGTTGCTTCAACTAAAGCATTTACAACTCAAATTACAGTGCTTACACTTATAGCTTTAAAACTTGCTAAAGAAAAAGGAGCAATTTCTAACTCTCAATTTCATTACCATTTAGAAGAATTAGAACTCATACCTGAAAAAGTTGAAAAAGCGCTTAAGTCAGATGAGCATATTAAATCTGTAGCCAAAACCTATAAAGATGCAGCTAATTGCTTATACCTTGGTCGAGGTTATAATTTTCCTGTAGCATTAGAAGGCGCTTTAAAGCTCAAAGAAATTTCGTACATACATGCTGAAGGTTATCCTGCCGCTGAAATGAAACATGGACCTATCGCATTAATTGATGAGCACATGCCCGTATTTGTTATAGCTACAAAAAAAGGACATTACGAAAAAGTAGTTAGCAATATTCAAGAAATAAAATCTAGAAAAGGTAAAATTATAGCAATTGTTACTGAGGGTGATGTTGATGTAAAAAAATTAGCAGATCATACTATAGAGATTCCAGAGACTATAGAATCTTTAAGTCCGCTCTTAACAACAATTCCTCTTCAGCTTTTATCTTATCATATTGCTGTAATGTTAAATAAAAATGTTGATCAACCCCGAAATTTAGCAAAATCAGTAACTGTAGAGTAAAAAACAAACAAAAAGTAAATTTCAAAATCCATAGAAAAAACCATATTTTTTATGGATTTTTTGATTTTTAACGCTTTTAATTATCAAAAAGTGCTATGCGTGCATAATTTTTTAGAAATTTCTTATCAAGTTTTCATATATTTAGTTAAATTGGGCATCTATATAAATTAACTAATTCTTACACATGAAGACAACCCTAAAGCTTTTTGTAATGCTTTTTACTGTGATTTCGTTTGCACAAACCACGGTTAAAGGAAAAATTACAGACAACACAGGTCAACCTTTACCTGGCGCTAACGTTATAATTGAAGGAACCACTACAGGTACAAGTTCTGATTTTGATGGTATGTACATCTTAACTACAGATCAAGCACCACCTTTCAAAATTATAATTTCCTACACTGGTTTTGAAACTCAAACCCTTGACGTAACAGCAAATGACCAAACAATTGATGTACAATTAAAAGAAGGTAACGAGCTTGATGAAGTAGTTATCTCTGCTTCTAGAACACCTGAACGTATTTTTGAATCTCCTGTAACGGTAGAACGTTTCGGACTAAAAGAAATAAAAAATACACCTTCTGTAGATTTCTATGATGGATTAGAAAACCTTAAAGGTGTTGATATTAATACTAATAGTTTAACGTTTAAATCTATTAATACTAGAGGTTTTGCAACATTTGCAAATACACGTTTTATGCAGTTAGTCGACGGAATGGATAATTCTGCACCAGCACTTAACTTCCCACTAGGTAATCTCTTAGGTATGACAGAGACAGATGTAAATAGTGTTGAGCTTTTACCAGGAGCGGCTTCTGCACTTTATGGAGCAAATGCCTTTAACGGTATCCTTTTCATGAGAAGTAAAAGTCCTTTTGATAACCAAGGCATTAGCGGATATATAAAACGTGGAATTACTTCGCAAGAAGCTGCTGGAGATAATGATTATACAGATTTAGGTATACGAATGGCTTACAAGTTTAGCGATAAATTTGCTGCTAAAGTTAATTTCGGATATTTAAAAGGAACCGATTGGGCTGCTACTAGTGTAGAAGACAAATTGAATCGTGGTCTTACAAGAGCAGATATTGATTATGACGGAATAAATGTTTATGGTGATGAGGTAAGCACAGATATCAATGGTGTTGCGCAATTATTAGAGGGCTTAGGCCTTGCGCCTGCTGGTTCATCTGCTTTAGTGCCATCTGTTGATGTAAGTAGAACAGGATATGATGAAAGAGATTTAACAAATTACAATGCTGAAAGTATAAAAGCCGATTGGGGATTATATTTCCGTCCTTGGGCTGATGATTTTGAAATTCAGTATGTTGGTAAGGTAGGTTCTGGTAACACTATCTACCAAGGTGCTAACCGCTACAATATTAAAAATTTCTTCTTGCAACAACACAAATTAGAAATTAGAAACGATAACTTCTTTGTTAGAGGATACGTTACGGAAGATAAAGCTGGGGATTCTTACGATATGGTATTCACTGGAATAAATATTAATAGAGCATGGAAAGATGACAACACATGGTTTGGTGAATATGTTGCTGAATATATTGGAGCCACTTTAGGAGGAGCTACAGATACACAAGCACATGATGCTGCAAGAGTAGCTGCTGATACAGGTAGATTTTTGCCAGGAACTCCAGAATTTCAAAATGCTTTTAATGCAAGTATTAATGATCCTGATTTAACTACAGGTTCTAAATTCCAAGATAATTCAAAGATTTATCATGGAGATGCTAACTATAATTTTAGCCATCTTTGGGATGTTGCAGATGTTCAAGTTGGAGCTTCTTACAGAAGATATAGATTAAATTCTTTTGGAACAATTTATACAGATACTGATGGCCCAATTAACTACTCGGAAGTTGGTGTATATACTCAAATACAAAAATCATTAGAACTTTCTGATAATGTTGAGATGAAACTTACTGGTTCTCTAAGATATGATAAGTCTGAGCTTTTTGATGGGTTCTTTTCTCCTAGATTATCTGCTGGTTTTACAGTTAATGAAAACCATAACTTTAGAGCCTCTTTTCAAACTGGATTCAGAAACCCTACAACTCAAGATTTATACATTGGCTTAGATGTAGGCCGTGCTATATTAATTGGTGGTGCTGCTGACAACCCTGCTAGAGATATTAGAAACTATGGATTAAGCCCAACAGGATCTGCTTTATTAGGAGGTCAAACAAGTATAGATTTTGATGGAACTGGTGCTTATAACAATTCATTCTTTGCAAATTCTGTAACAAATTTTGCTGCAACAGGAAATCCAGCTGATTTAAGTATCGCAAATTCTAATCTTGCTCAACCAGAACAAGTAAGTTCTTTTGAAGTTGGTTATCGTGGTAAGGTTAAAGGATTTATTATTGATGCATCTGCCTATTACAATGCCTACAAAGACTTTTTAGCTAACGAAACTGTAATTGCACCATTCTATGGAGATGTGCAATTAACGCAAAACATCCCTGGAACTTCGACTCCTCTAGCTGTTGCTGCAATTGCAAATGGAGATTTCCAAGCTTATCAAACATACACAAACTCTGATGCTGATGTAAACTCTTATGGTGCTGCTATACAAGTTTCAACAAAAATCTTTGATGGTTTTGATATTAGTGCTAACTATACATATGCTAAGTTAGATTTTGATGTAAATGCTAACCCTGATTTTAGAACTAACTTTAATACACCTGAGCATAAGGTGAAAGTTAATTTTGGAAAAACTGAGTTATTCAAAAACTTTGGGTTTAATGTAGCTTGGAGATGGAGTGATAACTACTTCTGGGAAGCTTCTTTTGGTGATGGAGAGATTCCTGCATTTAATGTTTTAGATGCACAGGTTAATTATAGAATCCCTAGCCTTAAGTCTACTTTTAAATTAGGTGCGACAAACTTATTACAAGACGAATACTTTACAGCATTTGGTACTGGATTTATTGGTTCACAATATTATCTGTCTTGGACAATCAATAATCTATAATAATTACAAATCATTATGAAAAAAATTAAATATATCGCATTATCACTTTTTGCTTTAGGTTTTATAGCCTGTGAAAATGACACATTAGATGACCTTAGAGACAGAGTTAATCAAGGCACTGAAGACTTACCTGATTTAAGTGCAGGTACCGCTGATTTTTCAAATTTTGTGTCTATAGGCGCATCATTTACTGCAGGTTTTACAGACAATGGATTATTTATTGCTTCTCAAGAAAATTCATTCCCAAATATTATGGCAACTCAATTTTCTAAAATTGGTGGTGGTACTTATACCCAACCAATGATGAGTGATAATTTTGGAGGTTTAATTCTAGGGGGCAATCCAGTTTTAAATCCTGCTAACGGAGAAAGATTATTTGCCGAACGCTTAGTGTTTGGAGGAGCAGGACCTGTTCCGCTTCAAAGTATCAATCCTGTAGCAATGTCTACCACTGATTTTGCATTAAACAATCCTACTGGTCCTTTTAGTAACTTAGGAGTGCCTGGTGCAAAGAGTTTTCATATGATTGCACCTGGCTATGGTAATTTAGCTAATTTCCCTGCTGCCGCTAATCCTTATGCAATAAGATTAACTGGAGCTACACCTAATGCTTCAATGCTAGATTTAGCTGTTGCTCAAAACCCTACTTTTTTCACATTGTCTGAAGTTGGCGGTAATGATGTTTTAGGTTATGCCACGTCTGGCGGTGATGGAAGTAACCCAATTACTGATACGGCAACATTTGATTTTGCATTAAATGCTTTAGTTGCTGGTTTAACTGCAAATGGTTCTAAAGGTGCTATTGGTAATTTACCTGACATTACTAGTTTATCTTTTTTTACAACTGTTGATTATAATCCTGTTCCTTTAGATGCGGCAACAGCTGGATTTTTAAATAGTGCTCAAGGTTATGGCGCATACAATGCGGGTATTGTTCAAGCATATGCTTTTTTAGTAGCAACTACTCCATTAACGCAAGCTGAAGCAGATGCTGAAATAGCTCAAAGAACAATAACTTTTGCTGCTGGTGAAGGAAATGCTGTTGTAATAGTCGATGAAGACTTAAGAGACTTAACAGGTATAAACATGCAACTTCAAAATTTCAGACAAGCAACATCAGATGACCTAGTATTACTAACTGCTGGTAGTTTAATCCCTCAAGGTGGAGGAACTGCAACACCGCTTGCAGATACTTTTGTTCTTACGCCTCAAGAGCAACAAGAAATTGCTACTGCTACGGCTGCATATAACTCAAGTATTTCCGCAGCTGCAAATGCAAATGGTTTGGCTTTAGTAGATTTAAATTCCATTTTAGTTGAAGCATCAACTACTGGTATTGCTTTTGACGATTACTTTTTAAATACTGATTTAGTATTTGGTGGCTTAGTAAGCTTAGATGGCGTGCACTTAACTGCTAGAGGCTATGCTCTAATGGCAAATGCTTTCCTTGAAGCTATAGATGAAACTTATGGGTCTAATTTTGTTGCATCTGGTAATGTAGCAAAAGCAGGTGATTTCCCTACCAACTACTCGCCATTATTACAATAAAATTATTCAAAAATAAATACTTAAAGCGCGTTCTAATAGAACGCGCTTTTTTTATCTAAAAAAGCTTCGTAAAAAAGTGTTTATTTTTTAAATAATAACTCTATCTTTGCAGCGCGAAAAACGCACGTGCTCAACTTGATTGGGTAAGCTGTTTTTCATATTTAAATTATTGCAAAACAAAAACATATAAGTAATGTCAAAAGTTACAGGTAAAGTTGCACAAATCGTAGGTCCAGTTATCGATGTAGAATTCGCTGCTGGTTCAGAACTTCCAAAGATTTATGATTCGTTAGAAATTAACAACCAAGATGGTTCTAAATTAGTACTAGAAGTACAATCTCACATTGGTGAAGACACAGTGCGTACTATTGCTATGGATTCTTCTGATGGTTTAAGTAGGGGAACAGAAGTTCATGCAACTGGTGCTCCAATCCAAATGCCAATTGGCGAAGATGTTTACGGACGTCTTTTTAATGTAATTGGTGATGCTATTGATGGATTAGGAGATTTACCTAAAGCTGGTGAAGCAGGTTTACCAATTCACAGACAAGCTCCAAAATTCGAAGATTTATCAACATCTACTGAAGTTTTATTTACTGGTATTAAAGTCATTGATTTAATTGAGCCTTATGCAAAAGGTGGTAAGATTGGATTATTTGGTGGTGCTGGTGTAGGTAAAACAGTATTAATTCAGGAGTTGATTAACAATATTGCAAAAGGTCACGGTGGACTTTCTGTATTTGCAGGTGTTGGTGAAAGAACACGTGAAGGAAACGATTTACTTCGTGAGATGTTAGAGTCAGGAATTATCAAGTATGGTGATGACTTTATGCACTCTATGGAAGAAGGTGGTTGGGATCTTCAAAAAGTAGACAAGTCTGCTATGAAAGATTCTAAAGCAACTTTCGTATTCGGTCAGATGAATGAGCCTCCTGGAGCACGTGCACGTGTTGCCTTATCTGGTTTAACTATCGCTGAATATTTCCGTGATGGCGCTGGAGATGGACAAGGGAAAGATGTACTTTTCTTCGTTGATAACATTTTCCGTTTTACACAAGCTGGTTCTGAGGTATCTGCCTTATTAGGACGTATGCCTTCTGCCGTAGGTTACCAACCTACATTAGCAACAGAAATGGGTGCGATGCAAGAACGTATTACATCAACTAAAAAAGGTTCTATTACATCTGTACAGGCGGTTTACGTACCTGCTGATGATTTAACGGATCCTGCTCCAGCAACAACGTTTGCTCACTTAGATGCAACAACTGTATTATCTCGTAAAATTGCTGAGCTTGGTATTTATCCTGCGGTAGATCCATTAGATTCTACATCACGTATTTTGACTGCTGATATTTTAGGTGATGAGCACTATGATTGTGCACAACGTGTAAAAGAGTTATTACAACGCTATAAAGAATTACAAGATATCATTGCTATCCTAGGTATGGAAGAATTATCTGAAGAAGATAAAATGGCTGTAGGTAGAGCAAGACGTGTACAACGTTTCTTATCACAACCATTCCACGTAGCAGAGCAGTTTACAGGTATTCCAGGTGTATTAGTAGATATTAAAGAAACGATTAAAGGTTTTAATATGATTATGGATGGTGAATTAGATCACTTACCAGAAGCAGCGTTTAACCTTAAAGGTTCTATTGAAGAAGCTATCGAAGCTGGAGAGAAAATGCTTGCTGAAGCTTAATATAAAATTTCAGAATTATGTATTTAGAAATTGTATCACCAGAAGCGACTTTATTTAGTTCAGAGGTTGATTCTGTAGTTGTACCAGGTGTTAATGGTGAGTTTGAGATGTTAAAAGATCACGCTCCTATTGTATCTATATTAAAAGAAGGTACAATACGAATTAATACGCATACGCAAAGTCATTTAGTATTTGATGAATTACATGCAGATGTTGTTCCTCATAATGATGACAAAAAGGTATTAACTGTGAGTATCAATTCTGGTACTATTGAAATGAAAGATAATAAGCTAATTATATTAGCAGATTAGCATTAATCTAATTATATACATTAAAAAACGCGAAGCAAATAATGCTTCGCGTTTTTTGTTTGATAAGTCTAGAATTTCTTATGCCTTTTAATTATTTGATTCTATTAATTCAATAATTTTCAAAGAGACTGGTTTTGAAGATTGAAAATTCTGCCCTGTAACTAAACGCCCATCAACTTCTAAAGTAAACCTCCCTCTTTCTGAAAATCTAAAACTTCCCCCTCGTTCTTCAATTGTTTTTTTGATTAAAAAAGGAAATGTTTTAAAATACGGTGCTGATTTATTTTCGTAATCATCTGGATAACCACTTACCCTTTTACCATCAACCAAATATTTTCCATCTTTGGTTTTTAAATTAACAATACCTGCTGTGCCATGACAAACAGAAGAAATAATACCATTATGCTTCTCGTAAACGTCCATTGCTATTTTTTGAATTTCTTTATTTTCTGGAACTCCAAACATAGCACCACCACCACCTATGTATTGAACTGCTTTATATTTAGAAGCATCAATTTCAGAAGGCGATTTCGTGTTCTTTAGTGCATTCATAAAATTAGTGTCATACAAATACTTTTTACTCATATCGTCGGAAGTATTAATATATGCTAGCGGAACAGCTCCACCTTTAGGACTCACAAAATCAACAATATAACCAGCATTTTTAAAAACATCATAAGCATTTACAATTTCTGAAAAACTATTTCCCGTGCTTATTTTTGTGTCTCCGTAAAAATGAGCATTAGAAAGAATAAATAAAACAGAATTCCGTTTTGAGTCATCGACTCTAGTTGCTGTTTTGCTGATTATTTTCCAACCATCCTCTAACTTTTTTAATAAGAATAAATCAATATAAACCCATTTTCTTTCAGGACCTGCAATTTCAACCTTAGCAGTTGCAATGTCTTTTATCTGTTGAATTTCTAAAATTTTGGCATAGCGCCCATTGAACTTACCCTTATCTGCATTTTTAAAAAAGCCTGTATATTCTTTTGGTGTATATAGTTTAAATAAGCCATCTTTATTAGTGAGGTATAAGGTGGCATTATCTGTAAAAGCACTTTCTAGTATTTCTAACTTGTTATAAGAACTGCCTTCCATATAATTTTGAAGTGTTTTCTCTATTAAAGCATTAGATGATGATGTTGAATAAGATGATGCTATTCTATAAGCAGATGGGTCACTTATTGGGTAAAAATCTTCTGTTTGCTCAGAAGTTTTTTTCTCGTTTTCTCTATTAATTAAAAAAGATCCACCCCAAACTACTTGAGGATAATCTAAAATTTGCTCAATCATTTCGCCGAAAGAAGGAACCGTACTCTTAAACTTTTCTATAGCCTCATCTTTTGGAACCCAGTGAAATTCAACTTTTTTGTTTTTTGGCAACTCAGTAGTCGTAGATTTAGCAACATATAGTTGCCTTACACTTAAAGAATTATTAAACCCAAATTTATAAGTAAAAACACCTTTGAGTTCAGGTTTTGAAATAGATACGCCATATTTATTTGAAAGACTAGCGATTACTTCATTAAGCGTTTGTCTTTGCTCATAAAACGCACCTATAGTAATCCAACCTATTGTTGCCCTTTTTATTAAAACCTCTCCATTATCGTTTAGGATAATTAATGTAATAACAGTCGTATTTGGTTCAGGATTATCTTTAGATTGCGCTAAAAGAGAATTAGACATTAAGACTATAATAAATAAAAGGAATGCCTTTTTCATTTGTATATTTTTAAAATTCTATACAAACTTTAAAAAACAAATGAAATTTAAAGTGTTAGGTTATAATGGAATTGTCCAGAATTATAAAATGGGATAAAAATGACTAGGAAAACTGCTTTTTATACTCAGCAGGTGTTTGTCCAACAACCTTTTTAAAAGTAGCATAGAATGTGGATTTTGATGAAAAACCAGCTTCAAAACCTATTGCTTCTAGAATGAATTGGTTGTTTTCAACTAGTAAGCGTTTTGCTTCTTCTGTTCTAAGTTCATTAATATATTGCGTAAAGGATTTTCCTAGATTATCATTTAATAATTGAGATAAATGGTGCTTAGAAACATTTAATTCATCTGCTACGTTTTTCAGTTTTACATCTGAATTTTTAAACATCGCTTTAGTTTGCATTAAAGAGGACAGTTCATTAATAAGCTTCTCTGCTTCATTTACATTAATCTTTTTTGCAGCGTATTTCTCTGGAATATCTTGAAAAACACTTTCTCTATTTTTCTTGAATAGCAGAAAAATTAACAATGCATAAAACACTACAGAAAATGTAATAGTCCCAACCAAATACAAGTAGAAATAACCAATAATATAGGCCGAATATATTAATATATTCGCTACAAAAACGGCAATTAACCAAACCTCTGAAGTCGTACACTTTATTTTTTTACTAACAAGTTTCTTGAAAATATCTCTTAAAACGAAACCAGAAAAAATTAAGTGAATTCCCCAAACTGTATATATAAAGTAAATTAAATACTTGTGCCAGAAATCTACATTGGTTCTATATGGTTTTAAAATTCCCGTTAAAATGATAGCTACAGCAAGAATTATATAATGTATTTTCCAAGATTTCGGAATAGTTTTTCTATTTTCTACTGAAGACTTTAAATAAAAAATCAATGAAATTCCTATTAAAAAACAAGCAGATAGGCCAATTTGAGAAATCAATAAATCTCGATTAGCCATTTCTGTAAAAATGATATAAACAGATTTTCCTATTCTTAAACTCAGCATTAATAATAAGAGCCCAAAAAATAAGTTCTGAATACGTTTTTGTTTGCTAAAAAACAGGAAATAAAAACTCGCTATAAATCCATTAAAGACCCCAATAGAGCAAATGAAAAATAATAAAGGGTTATCAAATGTCATACAGGTTATACCTTTTTAATCACATTAGTTACAATACCCCAAATAACGAAGTTGTTTTCTTCTGTTATTTTTATAATCGGATAATCTGGATTTTCAGGTTGAAGCCAAACCTCATCACTAGATACCCTTAAGCGTTTTACGGTAAACTCTCCATCGAGAAAGCACACTGCTATTTTATTATTTTCCGGTTCTAGGCTTCTATCAATAACCAATAAATCGTTGTCGTCTAATCCTGCGCCAATCATAGATTGTCCACTCACTCGCGCATAAAAAGTTGCTTCTTTATTCTTTACCAATTCCTCATCTAAAGACAGTCGTTGTTCTTTAAAGTCTTCTGCTGGAGATGGAAAGCCTGCTGATATTCCTGTATCAAAGAAATGAGTTCCAGAATCTTCAGTAGGTTCTGGAATAAAAATTGTCAGGTTTTTTGATTTATGTGCTATCATAATGGGTTTACTTTACAATAATAATATCGTTAATATTTGTGGTATATCTAGGTGACAAACGCTCTTGACGCATTTTCCATGTACGCTCTAAGTCTTGGTTACCGATTTTAATTTTATCGCCTTTATACTTTTTATTTATCGTATCAATAGCAGACATTAAAGGTTTATGCTTAGGGTCTTCTTCACTAAACATATCTAACTGATAATTATCTGTTGGTACCAAACCAGTGACAATAACACCAGCTCTTTTATATTTAATTCCTTTTTTAAAAATAGATTGTACCGCTTTTACAGCTTCTCTACTAATTAACAGCGAAGAGTCTGTAGGATAAGGAAAACTTACTATGGTACTTGCGCGATGCTGCTCAAGCTCTTTTTTATGTCTATTGCTACTCAAGCTTACAATAACCATATGACAACTAGAACCTTGCTTACGCAATTTTTCAGCACAACTTGTTGCAAAGGTTGAAACACGCTCCTTTATATAATTGATATCATCATACGTATAATCAAAGCTTCGTGTCGTTGCAATTGCGCGCTTGCGAGTTGGTTCATCTAGTTCTATTTTTGAAACACCTTCTAAGTCTTTTTTAAGTTTCCATTCTGTTATAGAGAATGTTTTTCTAACCCACTCATCATTTAGCTGTATAAAATCGTATGCTGTTTTACAGCCTTTAGCTTTCAACCGCTTTTGCAGACCACGGCCAATACCCCAAACACTTTCAAGCTTTATCCATTTTAGAGCTTTTATTCGGCTTTCATCAGAATTTATAACATAGCTTCCTTTAGTTTCTTCTGGAAACTTACGCGCAATTTTATTGGCAACTTTACTTAATGCCTTTGTTGGTGCAATCCCTACACATGTTGGAATTCCCGTCCATTTTAATATACGTTGCCTAATTTCAAGACCATAATCATCAAAATTATAATTATCAAAGCCTTCAAACTGAAGAAAAGCCTCATCAATACTGTACACCTCAACATCTGGAGTAAATTGTTCAAGTATTTTCATTACTCGACTGCTCATATCGCCATATAATGGATAGTTAGATGATAATACTGTAATATTATTCAACTTACAAAACCCTTCCCACTTAAAAATAGGTGCGCCAAAAGGCAATTGTAATACTTTAGCTTCGTCACTCATAGAGATAACACAACCATCATTATTACTAAGAATAGCGACAGGTTTTCCTTCTAAATTAGGATTAAAAACACGCTCGCAAGAGGTATAGAAATTATTACAATCGACTAAAGCATACATAGACTATAAAGATAAAATAAACTCCTAAAATTGACGTATATTTTTATCGTTTCAAGGTAAAGTGCGACGTAAATGTCCTTGAAGTATTATCATTTCCCAAATAATCTACTCTAAACCAATAATCACTTGTTGGCATTAATGCGCCATTATAAGTTCCATTCCAACCTGAGCCACTAGGACTGAAAGTCTTTAATAATTTTCCAAGTCTATCAAATATATATATTCGAGCTATCGCTTGATTATTTAAACACTTAATGTTCCATAAATCATTAAAACCATCTCCGTTAGGTGTGAAAAATTTAGGATAATCCAAAACACGAAATGTTTCTACACCCGCTATACTACAACCATTAAGCTGACGTACATTAATGACATGTTCATCACAACCTGTTATATTTGAAAATGTATTTTGACTTGTCCAAACACCATTATCTAATTGATACTCGTACATACCATCACCTCCGGTTGCCGTAGCAACTACAATTTGATTATCGCTAAATGGTTCTGAAATCAATTCAATAGAAAGTGCTAATGTATTTACTGATAAAACTTGTATTTCCTCGTCTACAATTGAAGCACATTGATTTGGGTCTGGCGTAAAAATATAGGTTGTTGTTATTTGATTATTAACGGGCTCTGACCAAATGCCTGTGATACCTTCATTAGAAATTACAGGTAATACAAATGTGGTATCACCTTGACAAATAAAATCTGGTAAACTAAAAGATGGAATTACAGGTTGAAGCACTTGAATTGTCAAAGTGTTTCCAACTACGCAACCTTGACCTGTATCTGGTGTAAAGGTATATTCTGTGGTATTTTGGTTATCTAATGCTGGTAACCAAACACCAGTAATCCCATTGTTAGAAACTAATGGTAATTCTTGTAAAAATTCACCTGGGCAAATAGCACCAACAGCATCAAAATCTGCCACTATGTTAGGAATAATAGTAATTGTTAAATCTGTAGTGTTGGCGCACTCATCAACATTTGGCATAAATGTATATGTGGTAGTCACCATATTATTTAGAGCAGGAGACCATGTTCCCGATATGCCATTATTAGACGTCGTGGGTAATGGTGGAAGTGTATCTCCCTCGCAGAAAGAACCTAATGAATTAAAAATCGGAGTAACAGGTATGTCCACTACAATATCTAGTGTAGTTGTGATAGCACATTCTCCAGCATTTGGCGTAAAAGTATACGTGGTTGTAGTGGTATTATTTAAAGCTGGAGACCATGTTCCTGATATCCCATTATTAGAAGTCGTTGGTAATGGAGCAAGAGCTTCTCCTTCGCAAATAGAATCAATAGCATCAAACACAGGTAACACTGGAGGATTGACTATAACATCAAGTGTTGTAGATATCGCACATTCTCCAATACTTGGGGTAAAAGTATAGGTTGTTGTAGTGGTATTATTTAAAGCTGGAGACCACGTTCCTGTAATTCCATTATTAGACGTCGTTGGTAATGGCGCTAAAGTTTCACCTTCACAAATAGATGTCACATTATCAAAACTGGGAGTAATTGGAGCTATAACATCAATTTGTAGCGTGGCTGTGTCCACGCAACCTTGTCCAGTGTCTGGCATAAATGTGTATATGGTTGTACTCGTATTATTTAGAGCTGGAGACCATGTTCCTGTAATTCCGTTATTAGAAGTCGTTGGTAATGGAGCAAGTGTTTCTCCCTGACAAATGGGAGCTACAGAATTAAATGTGGGTAACGCAAGAGGAATAACAACAATGTCTAAAGTCGTAGAATTGGCGCAACCTCCATCTGGCGTAAATGTATAGGTCGTAGTTTGTGTATTGGTTAAAGTCGGTGACCAAGTTCCTGTTATACCCTCAAGAGAAGTTGTTGGTAATGACGTCAAAGAACCTCCTACACAAATTGGAGGAACAGTATTAAAAGTAGGTGTCTCGACTGGTAAGACCGTTAACATAAAATCGTCTACAGTCGTGTCTCCACAAATATCACTTATAGTAACAGTGTATGTCGTGGTAGTATTTGGAAAAAATGATGGATTAGCAATATTGGGGTCACTAACACCATTAGTTGGTGTCCAGACATATGTAACACCACTTGGAATAGTAGCGTCTACTTGAATGTCATCATTCTCACATATAGTTTCATCTTGTAATTGTAAATTATCTATAAATGAAATACTATTAAAACAGACTTGATGTAAATTAGATAAACCTCCTGTTGATCCTACAAAGCCAAAAAAGACAGTATCATCACCAGAAAAAATAGTGTTTTTTACGTCTAAGTTTAGAGACAACCTTAATTCGCAATCAAAAAATACACTTAGTATTTGAGTAGAAGCATTCCAATCAATTTTTATTTCATGCGTATTCCCATCTTCAATATTTTGAGATGTATTACTAGCTTGTACTGGACCTGCTAAATTATCAGTACTATTATGATTTGGATTACCATTACGCATTATTGCAATATGATCAAAAAACGGATCAGCTAAAAGCCCTTCTTGAGGTGTGTTATTTAAATAAGTATCAAACTCTATCGTTAATGATGCCTCTGATATTGGATCTGTGAGTGAACCTATATTTTGGTATCCCATACCACCACCAGCGTTTCCTAACTGAGGCGTTGAATTATCTTTAAAAACTAAGGCCATGCCGTCTGCACCATTTCCATCTTTACTTCCAAAATTATTTTGATAATTTATAGTGAAGTCTTGATCAAAATCTATGGCATTATCATACCAAACACCACCAACCTGACTTAATATGTCTTGAGTAATAATAAAACAATTATTACCTAGACTTTGCGCATCTCCTATCGTTGTTGCGTTAAGTTGTGCATGTAATACAGAACACGAAAAATATAAGAATATTAAGGCTATATAATCTTTTACACTCAACATTTATGGTTTAGTGTATTAAGATATTAAACAATATACTGATGCACAATAGAATTATACCGTTGTATAGTTTTTGTATAGTTTTAAACGGCAACTATACTTCAACATACTCTAAAATATCACTTGGTTGGCAATCTAGTGCGTTGCAAATGGCTTCTAATGTAGAAAATCTGATAGCTTTTGCTTTACCCGACTTTAAGATAGATAGATTTGCCGTAGTAATGCCTATAATTTCTGCAAGCTCTTTGCTTTTCATGCCTCGCTTTACCAACATAATATCTAAGTTTACTTTTATGGACATGGCTTATATGGTTAACTCGTTATCCTCTTCTGCTTCTTTGCCTCGCTTAAAAATCTCTGCCAAAATATAGAACGCCAACCCCGCTGGAATTAAAAATGTAAACTCTGCCTTAAGTTCATTAAAAAATTTAAACGTAGAACCATTAATTGCCGTTAATAGAAACCTTAGTACCAAAACATTGACAGTATACCAGATGAAGATACTTCCTATCTTTTTGAAGTGTTTAATATTCTTATCACTAAAATAGTTTCCAGCTTCAATCTCTTTTAGAATAGACAAGAAATAACTGAATCCATAAATAAGGTAACCTCTCCAAAAGAATAACCCAGCACTAATAGTATAATAACTCCATTGAATGGCATTCTTTGATGTAAACCATGATTCACTTTTATCTGCTGTTTTTGCCCAGTTTGTGAATTTTTCAAACTGATTAAAATCAAACTCTCGTATATCATTTAAGAGTACTGAAATCGCTCCTAATAAAACGCCATATGTGATTAAGGTTAATATTATAGTATTATCTTTCATAGCTTAAATAGTTAAGTCATTTTCTTCTTTTATGGCTTTAGTATCTCCAAGAACCGTACTCATTAGCATTAAAAACAATCCTATGGCTATAATAAATAAATAGATTAATGTTTTTTCACTTAAACCAATTACAAATCTGAATTTAAAAAACACATTACCTATAACATTAATACTCCATGCAGAAACTCCAGAAATAACCATAAGTTTTCCAGATATTAATAGTAATCTTATAAGTTCGTTGTTGTAAAAATCTTTTTTTAAAAACAATTTTGTAGCGGTTCTCAATTTCAAAAGTGCCTTAATAAAAATAGCGTAAACTCCAAGTCCTAAAATTGTATAAAAAGTATGCATTACTTGAGTTTTAAAATTGATGACATCCATTCTTATGCCGACAAAATCTTGTTTTACACCAAAGAGCATCATTACATAAAAGAAAACTCCCAAACCAATACCGATTAGAAGAAGGAAAATAATAACATTTAATATAGAATAAAGTGTTCTTGCAGAGTTCATAAATTATTGTTTAACAATAACAAATATATAAAAATTATTGATAAACAATAATTTTTTAATTAAGAAAAGATAATTTTAAAGTCGTTGAGCAGTTTGTATCTTTGACTCGTGTTACCAAAAAAATTACATAAAAAACTCACTGATAGAAAGAATAGAAATTCCTTTCGGGAATTAAATTCAAGCTCTAAACTGATTGATTTTTCTTCAAACGATTATCTAGGGTTTGCCAAATCTGAAACTATTTTTAACAACGCACACAACGCTCTAATTAAAAATGATTTCAAGGTGAACGGTGCAACGGGTTCTCGTCTTCTCTCAGGTAATCATGAACTATATATCCATTTAGAAAAAACACTTTGCAGTTTTCATAATACGGAAGCTACCTTAGTTTATAACTCTGGTTATGATGCCAATTTAGGGTTCTTTTCTGCAGTACCTCAACGTGGTGATGTAATTTTGTATGACGAATATAGTCATGCTTCAATCCGTGATGGCATACAATTAAGTAATGCAAAGGCTTATAAGTTTAAGCATAATGATTTAGATGATTTAGAACTAATCATCCGTCGTCATTCTGAACTTGATTCAGAATCTCATCAAGTCATTTACATAGTGACAGAATCTGTATTTTCCATGGATGGCGATTCTCCAAATATTGATGCGCTTTCAAAACTATGCGAAAAACATAACGCACATCTTATCATAGATGAAGCACACGCTATTGGTGTTTTTGGGCAAGGATTAGTCAACATTCCTATTTTTGCACGTATTGTCACTTTTGGTAAGGCAATGGGTTGCCATGGTGCGGCAATTTTTGGGTCTCAAGATTTAAAAGACTACCTCGTTAATTTTTCAAGAGCATTGATTTACACTACAAGTTTGTCACCGCATTCCGTAGCGACAATTCAATGTGCCTATGAGCATTTATTCGCTTCAAATTTGCCGCAAGAAAAATTAAAAGAAAATATTACGTTTTTTAATACCGAAGTAGAACGCTTGAATCTTCAAAATAGTTTTATATCAAGTCATTCTGCAATTCAATCTTGTATTGTTCAAGGAAATAAAAAGGTAAAAAATATAGCAACAGAACTTCAAAATAATGGATTTGATGTAAAACCTATCCTCTCTCCTACTATTCCAATTGGTGAGGAACGTTTGCGTTTTTGTCTACATAGTTATAATTCAGAACAGGAAATTACTCAAATCTTAGAGTTACTTGTTACCTTTGTTTTATAAAATTCATAGCATGAATGAAAACTACACACTATTAGATACTTTTGAGTTTTCTACAGAAGCTCAGCTCATAAAATCAAAGCTAGATTCTCAAAATATCTCAACAATGCTAATGGATGAAAAAACAATTGACTCTGACCCGTTAATAAGTCAAGCCATTGGCGGTGTAAAACTATTAGTACTTAATGAGGATGCAGAAATAGCATTAGGTATTTACAATACTATTAGAGCATATGTCAAGGATAAAAATGGTAATTCTATAAATTGTCCTAACTGCAATTCTACAAGAATTCTCATAGCGCCTTTAGAACGAAAGAACATTTTTTATATGCTTTTTCCTTTTTTTGAAAAGACAAAACACATTTGTAATAATTGTAAAACAATCTTTTAATGTCTAGCTACTTCGTAACCGGAATATCTACAGATGTAGGCAAAACTATTGCTTCAGCTATATTGGTTGAAGCCTTAGAAGCTGATTATTGGAAACCCGTGCAGGCTGGAGAACTTGACAATAGTGATACACATAAAATTCAGCAATTAATCTCGAACAAAAAATCAGTTCTTCATCCCAATAGCTATGCATTACAAACACCTATGAGCCCTCATGGTGCCGCAGAAATTGATGGCGTAAACATAGATTTAAAAAAAATCAAAGTACCAAATACTAAAAACAATCTGGTTATTGAGGGTGCTGGTGGATTGATGGTGCCGCTTAATGACAACGAAACTATTTTAAATATTATTCAACCCAATTATAAAGTCATTGTGGTTTCGCGTCATTATTTAGGGAGTATTAATCATACGCTTTTGACTATAAACACATTGAAAGAAAAAGGCTTTGATATCAGTTTAATTTATAGTGGAAATGAGTATAAATCTACTGAAAGCATTATCGAAAAAATGACAGGAGTTAATATCATTGGGAGAATTGAAGACGAACCTTATTTTGACAAAAATGTCATTAGAGAATATGCCAATAAGTTTAAGAATGCACTATGAGTTTAAAAGAACGTGATAAAAAGCATCTCTGGCATCCACTAAAACAACACCAAACGCATCCTGAGAGTTTGGCCATTGTAAAAGCAAAAGGCTGCACACTAACAGATGAAGATGGCAACGAGTATATCGATGCAATCTCCTCATGGTACACCTGCATATTTGGGCATTGTAATGACTATATCGTAAATAAAGTATCGCAACAAATGCGACAGCTAGACCAAATTATGTTTAGTGATTTTACCCATGAACCTGCCGTAAAACTATCTGAAGAACTCATTAAGATTTTACCGCAGAATCAAAACAGAATTTTCTTTAACGATAATGGTTCTACAGCAGTAGAAGCAGGAATTAAAATGGCTTTGCAGTATTATTATAATCGAGGTCAAAAACGTTCAATCTTTATAGCTTTCAAAAATGGTTTTCATGGCGATACATTTGGTGCTATGAGTGTTTCGGGACTTTCTGTTTACAATGGCCCTTTCGAAGAATTTTTAATTGATGTAAAGCGCATTCCTGTTCCTGATGGGAATAATCATGAATTCATTTTAAATCAGCTTAAAGAGTATAGCTCTAATTTGGACATCGCTGGATTCATTTACGAACCTTTGGTTCAAGGCGCAGCCGGAATGAAAATTCATAATACTGAAGGTCTAAATGAGATATTAAAGTTCTGCAAATCCAATCATATTCTTACCATTGCTGACGAAGTTATGACTGGTTTTGGAAAAACAGGACAATATTTTGCTTCCGATTATATTGAAACAAAACCAGATATTATATGTCTAAGTAAAGCATTAACAGCAGGATTATTACCTATGGCAATTACCTCTTGTACAGAAGATATTTATGATGCGTTTTTGAGTAACGAGATGGCAAAAGGCTTTTTTCATTGCCATACCTATTCCGCAAACCCTATTGCATGCTCAGCCTCATTAGCTGTAATTGAGTTATTAACTTCTGAAGAGACACAACAAAATATTAACCGTATTTCTGAATCACATCAACAATTTTCTGAACGCATAAAAACACATCCTAAAGTAAAATCCACAAGACATATCGGTGTTATTTTTGCTTTGGACTTAGATATTGAAGTTCCGCGTTACGGAGATTTACGAGACAAACTTCTAAAATTCTTTATGAGTAATGGCGTGTTCTTAAGACCTCTTGGCAATACCATTTACATTCAACCGCCTTACATAATTTCAGACCAGCAATTAAATAAAGTTTATGCAATTATTGAAAATTCTTTAGAGATTCTCTGAAAATAAAAAGTGTTTATTATTCGTCTTTAACTTCTTTCAAATCAATTGCTTCAGTTTCGCCATCAATTTTTACATAAAGGTCATGATAAGACCATTCATCACTAATTTTTTCTGCATTAACGACAATACTTCCTTCATCTTTTGGCCCTCTTATAGGAATAGTAAGACTCGTTGTAGTGGTTCCGTTTTTATAATTATAATTAGTACTTCCCATACCATTAGTCTCAATAGGTTCACCTAAGAAGTTAATTACTTTTTTGTTTTCAATTGCTTTGGTTAAGGCATATGTATACGGTTCAGAGTTTGTAACAGCGTCAGACACTTTATAGATAATACCTCCAATACCTAAAACAACAACGATTATAATTGTTAGACAGCCACCTCCAAGTACCCAACCCCAATTTCTACTAAACCAACTTTTTTGTTTTACTGTTTCCATATGTATTGCTGTTACTATTTTTGTTAAATATTATTCCAAATATAGGTGTTCAATTAATAGAATTTGTTACAAAAGTTTTTTTGTGTTAATAGAGGATAATTTAGGAGTTAAAAATGATAACATCTATTTTTGCTTTAAATCAAATTTTACTTGAAACAACCAATTTCTATAACTGCAATTTCATCTATTTCTCCACTTGGATATGATTCTGAAACCATCTGGAAAAACTATTTATCTGGTCATCATTTTTTCTCAGAGTTAGACGGAAGTTTAGTGGCACAACTGCCTAAAGATGCTAAAAAAGAAATTGAAACACTTAGAAACTCGAATTCTAAGTATAAGCAATTAGACGACTCTGTTTTATTTGGAATTTATTCTGCAAGAAAAGCTGTAAAATCTGCAAGTTGGAATACTGAAGATAACTTCGGGATTAATATTGGGTCTTCACGCGGAGCAACAGGTTTGTTTGAAACTTATTTTAAAGATTTTTTAAAAAGAAATAAAGCTAAAACTCTAAGTTCTCCGACAACTACTCTCGGCAATATTTCTTCATGGATTGCCCACGATTTGCAAACTAAAGGTCCTGAAATATCGCATTCAATTACCTGCTCTACAGCCTTACATGCTATAATTAATGGTGTAGCATGGTTACAATCTGGGCTAACAGATAAGTTTTTGGTTGGTGGTAGCGAAGCCCCTTTGACGCCTTTTACTATTGCTCAGATGAAAGCTTTAAAAATATACTCAGAAGAGACAGACAATACACCTTGCAAAGCTTTAGATTTTAACAAAACCAAAAATACAATGATTCTTAGTGAAGCTGCAGCTACAGCTTGCTTAGAATCAGGCAAATCTGACAATGCTTTAGCACAAATTATTGGCATTGGTTACGGTACAGAATTGTTAGAGCACAATGCGTCGTTATCTACAAATGCAGACTGCTTTCAACGTTCTATGGCTATGGCCTTGGGTGATTTAAATCCTGGTGACATTGATATTATCGTAACACATACACCAGGTACAATTAAAGGCGATCTAGCAGAATTTAATGCAATACAATCGATTTTTTGTAACAAAATTCCTGCATTGACTACTAATAAATTGAAAGTAGGTCATAGTCTAGGTGCTTCTGGATTATTAAGTATAGAAATGGCCATACTTATGCTTAACCATCAAACCTTTATTGACATTCCTTACTTGGAGCAATCGCATCCAAAAAAGATTTCAAAAATTATGATCAATGCTGTAGGCTTTGGTGGTAACGCAGTATCTATTTTACTTTCAAAATAAGATGAAGTCATCTTATGCAAGGTCATATTTACTAACCTTTTTTAAATCTTCGAATTATGATTGAATGGTTTTCAAATTTAGAATTCTTTCCAAAATTGTATTGGTCTATTGCGCTTATTGGCTCATTAATATTTACAGTTGTAATGATTATGGCGTTCACTGGTGGTGATGCAGACGATATTGAAGACGTCGATACAGAAATTGAGAGCGATGCTGGGATTGGATTTCAGTTTTTAACCTTCAAAAATCTTGTAGGCTTCTTTACCATCTTTGGATGGACGGGCATTGCATGTATAGATGCTGGTTTATCAAAACCAATTACAATTATTATTTCGGTATTGTGCGGATTACTAATGATGATGATTATGGCTGCTTTATTCTATTTTATGAGTAAGCTTACAGATAGCGGCACATTAAATTTTAAAAATGCTATTGATGCCATTGGTGAAGTTTACTTAACCATTGGTGCAGATCGTTCTAAAATCGGGAAAGTGTCAATTAGAGTTCAAGGTACAACTCGTGAATTAGAGGCTATGACAGATGCACTAACAGACTTAAAAACTGGAACAGTAATTAAAGTCGTTGACGTCACGCAAAACGGTATTTTAATTGTAGATCAAACCCGTAAACCTATTGAGGTTTCACAATTAGATGAATCTCATCTAATTGAATAGAACATTATAAATAACATTAATAACAACTAAAAATAATTATATGAAATTACTAAACATACTTATACAAGATAATCCATTAGAAGGCATTGGCGGACCAATGGCGCTAATTTTTGGCGTATTATTTATTGTACTCATATTAATCGTATTAATAAAACGCTACAAGCGTTGTCCTTCGGACAGAATTCTTGTAGTATATGGTAAAGTTGGTGGCGGACAATCTGCCAAATGTATTCATGGTGGTGCAGCGTTTATAATCCCTGTAATTCAGGATTATGAGTTTTTAGATTTGACACCTATTTCTATAGAAGTTAATCTCGTTAATGCCTTATCAAAACAAAACATTCGTGTTAATGTACCATCGCGCTTTACCATTGGTATCTCTACAGAACCTGGTATCATGCAGAATGCTGCAGAACGTCTATTGGGATTAGGGCAGAATGAAATTCAAGAATTAGCTCAAGAAATTATTTTTGGGCAACTACGTTTGGTTGTAGCTTCAATGGATATTGAAGAAATTAATAACGATCGTGACAAATTTTTAACTAATATTTCTGCAAGTGTAGAGTCGGAATTAAAGAAAGTAGGGCTTAAATTAATCAACGTAAATATTACTGATATCGTTGATGAATCTGGCTATATCGAAGCACTTGGTAAAGAAGCTGCGGCTCACGCAATTAACGCAGCTCGTAAATCGGTTGCTGAGAAAACTAGAGATGGTTCTATTGGTGAAGCAAACGCCGTACAAGATGAGCGTACTCAAGTAGCAGCTGCAAATGCACAAGCTGTTGAAGGTGAAAACTCGGCTAAGATTTCTGTAGCAAATTCAGATTCGTTACGTCGTCAACGTGAAGCTGAAGCTGAGCGTGTGGCAATAGCTGCTGAGAAAGTACAATCAGCAAAAGCATTAGAAGAGTCTTATGCTGCTGAACAACAAGCTGAAGCTGCTAGAGCTGAACGTGAGCGTTCGTCTCAAATGGCAGATGTTATTGTGCCTGCTGAAATTGATAAACGTAAAGTTGAAATTGATGCCGAAGCGGAAGCTGAACGTATTAGAAGACGTGCAAAAGGTGAAGCAGATGCAATATTATTTAAAGCACAAGCCGAAGCAAAAGGTTTATATGAAGTCTTAACCAAGCAAGCAGCAGGTTTAGATGAAATTGTAAAGGCAGCTGGTAATAATAGTAGAGATGCTGTATTATTACTCATCGCTGATAAATTACCTGAATTAGTTAAGACTCAGGCTGAAGCTATCAAAAACATTAAAATTGATAAAGTAACCGTTTGGGATAATGGTGGAAATGGTAAAGATGGAAAATCATCGACTGCTAATTTCTTATCCGGAATGTACAAATCGGTACCACCTTTACAAGAAATGTTTAATATGGCTGGTATGGATTTGCCAGAGTATTTAAAAGGTAAAGACAAAAAAGAAATTGAAGCAAATGATGCTGAAGTTGAAGCATCTGAAGATTAGTAACCACTTTTAATAAATTCCACCCGATTGGGTGGAATTTTTAATTATATATTCATGAACAAATTCACTTTTAAAAGACAGCTTCCTTTATGGAAACTAATTTTAGGCACCTTAGCTTTAATTGTAGGCATTGTTTCTCTATTTACTGATTTTACAGGGTTTATTATTATAGGTATGGGGATTTTTCTGCTTCTAATAAATGGCTCTGAATTCGATTTTGAACATCATAAGTACAGAAAGATTAAGTCAATACTAGGAATTTCTATAGGAAAATGGGAACCGCTTCCAGATATTGAATATGTGTCAGTTTTTAAAACAAATGAATTAACGACATTACGTTCTAGATCCGCGGAAGCCAATGTAAAAAACGAAGTTATTAAACTTAATTTGTTTTATAACACGAGTAAAAGAATTGAAGCATACAGGACTTATAACATTGATGATGCTTTTAATAAAGCAAAGGAAATAGCATCTTTATTAAATGTTGATATTTTAGATGCTACCGAGCGAGAATCTAAATGGATATAGTTATTTTTGTTTTGTAAAAGATGTGAATTTATGAGTACAGTAAGACACAATTGGACTAAAGAAGAAATCCTTGATATATATAACAAGCCATTAATGGAGCTGCTTTATGATGCGGCTACAATACATCGCTTAAATCATGACCCAAATACGGTTCAGGTTTCTACGTTGTTATCTATTAAAACAGGTGGATGTCCAGAAGATTGTGGGTATTGTCCTCAAGCAGCTCGTTACCATACCGACATTGAGGGTAACGATTTAATGTCTGTACAACAAGTAAAAGCCCAAGCCTTGCGTGCAAAATCTTCTGGAAGTTCTCGTGTATGTATGGGAGCTGCATGGCGAAACGTTAAAGATGGTCCAGAGTTTGATCAAGTTTTAGAAATGGTACGTACCATTAACAAACTAGATATGGAGGTTTGCTGTACACTAGGCATGGTTACCGAAAATCAAGCACAACGGCTAGCTGAAGCAGGTTTATATGCTTACAATCATAATTTAGATTCGTCTGAAGAGTATTATAAAGAAGTGATTTCTACTCGTGGTTTTGAAGACCGTCTAGAAACTATAGATAACGTTCGTAAAACAAATGTTACAGTATGTTCTGGTGGTATTATTGGTATGGGAGAAAAAACCGAAGATCGTGCAGGAATGTTAGTAGCGCTTTCTACTTTAGACCCACAACCAGAATCAACACCAATTAACGCTTTAGTAGCGGTTGACGGTACACCACTAGAAGACCAAACTCCTGTCTCTATTTGGGATATGGTACGTATGGTTGCAACTACACGTATAGTATTACCAGAAACTCAGGTACGTTTAAGTGCAGGTCGTACGCAAATGACTCGCGAAGGTCAAGCCATGTGTTTCTTTGCTGGAGCAAACTCCATTTTTGCTGGTGATAAATTATTGACTACACCTAATCCAGATGTTAACGAGGATATGGAAATGTTTAAGCTTTTAGGTCTTAATCCGCAAAAACCATTCACTAAAAAAACACAGCCGCAGACAGTTGAAGCTAGTGATTCTGAGTACGAGTCTTTAGGTGAGAAACCTAAATGGTCAAGGCCAGAACACAAGATTGGGCGTAATGAAGAAGCAAAGCAGAAAGCTAAAGTTTTAAAATAATACGTTAAACTTCATTTTACAATTTTCTAATTTTAGTAACGTTTTATTAACTTTGAGTTATTAAAATCAATCAACATTGCAATTAAATCTTCAAGATATTCCTCGTGTAGAAACAATTACAAAAGAGGATTTTATTAAAAATTACTTTAAACCACAAAAACCTGTGGTTATTGAGCGTTTTGTCGAAGACTGGCCAGCTTACGCCAAATGGAATCTTGATTACATGAAAAAAGTAGCTGGAGATATTACAGTACCTCTTTACGATGATAGGCCTGTAGACTATAAAGATGGTTTTAATGAAGCACATGCCACAATGAAGATGAATGATTACGTAGACCTACTCAAAAAAGAGCCTACAAAATATCGGATTTTTCTTTGGAACATATTAAAAGAAGTGCCTCAACTGCAAAAAGATTTTAGCTATCCCGACTTTGGTTTGCGCCTTATGAAAGGTTTACCAATGCTGTTTTTTGGAGGTAGAGATTCGCATACCTTTATGCATTACGATATTGATTTAGCAAATATTTTTCATTTTCATTTTGAAGGTGAAAAGCAATGTATTTTATTTGACCAAAAACAGAACAAGCATCTTTATAAAATTCCACATTCTCTGATTACGCGAGAAGACATTGATTTTTCAAATCCTGATTTTAATAAATGGCCTGCTCTTAAAAATGCAAAAGGCTGGGTTTGTAATCTTAATCACGGTGAAGTTTTATACATGCCTGAAGGTTATTGGCATCACATGAGGTATATAACACCTGGCTTTTCAATGAGTTTACGAGCCATAGCTCGTAATCCTAAAAACCTAGGCAAAGCCATTTATAATCTTTTTGTAATGCGTAGTTATGATAATATAATGCGAAGAATCAAGGGACAAAAATGGATTGATTGGAAAAATGAGCAAGCTATTACAAGAACTAATAGAACTTAGTTCTCTACTTTATTAATTCATTAATTTTTTCATAAATTAAGTTAGATTCCCAACCACGATAGAGTAAATAATCAGCTACTTTTTTCTTTTTTTTGTAAATATTCTTTTCTTTGACTTGAGTAATTCTTTTTTCGGTTAATTCTTGAAGTGTTTTATAATAATCATCTAAATCAATTTCGGTTAAAGCACTTTTAATCGCATAATCAGAAATTTGCCTATACTTTAATTCTCTTACTATTTTATTCTTCCCCCATTTTTTTATTCTAAATTTTCCTCTTGCAAAAGCTTTAGCAAAACGCTCTTCATTTAGGTAATTATTTTGAATAAGATGTACTACAATAGTATCTATTACCTCAGGTATCATCCGCATATTTCGTAGTTTATCGGTAACATCTTTATGGCAACGCTCTTGGTATGCACAGTAATTTTCTAGAATTTTCTGCGCTTCATCGAGAGAATAGGTTTTTTGAGGGTTCATAACACAAAAATAAGTTCTAATTCCCTTACTTTGTGTCTAATGTGACAAAAAAACCAAATCGTTATGTTTAAAAAATTACCTATTCTAATACTTGCTTTTTTCTCTTTTTCTCTTATTGGGTTTGGGCAAACAACTATATATTCAGAAGACTTTACAGGACAAAATGGTAAAGGTGCTATAGGACCTGGACCAATTACAGATGTGTCTGGTGTTTCGTGGACAGTAGATATTAGTAATGCTTCTCTTACTGCGACAAATGATTATTTTCAAGTAAGAAGTGAAATGCTTGAAGCTAGAGACCTTGATACAAATGCTACATGGTTATCTCCAGTAATTGATATTACAAATTTCACTAACGTTCAATTCTCTCTTGAAGCATCAGAGAATGATAGTACAGATACTCTTGAAGACGCTGATACATATGTAACTGAATACAGAATTGATGGAGGCGTCTGGACTTTAGCTGCAAATAATGGCACTATCATTAATGATTTCCCACTTACTGTGGTATCAGATACTGGTTTATCTGGTTCTACTTTAGAGCTTAGAGTAACAATGACAGTAAATGGTAATAATGAGAGACCTCTATTAGATAATATTTTGGTAGAAGGTACTGCACCTGCTACGCCTACTGTAAATATTAGCCCTACTTCTGTGTCAGGATTGGGTTATGTTGAAGGAGACGCTTCATTAACAGAAGCTGTTTTTACAGTGCAAGGTTATACATTAACAACTGACATAGTAATTACCGCTCCTACTAACTTTGAAATATCAACAACTTCTGGTGCAGGATTTACAAATAGTATTAATTTAACTCCTACTACAGGAACTGTTGCTCTAACTACAATTTACATCAGGTTAATATCTGGCTTAACTGAAAATACGTATAATGATAATGTTACCGTTGCGACCACTGGTGTTACAACAATAAATATAAATGCGGATGCCGAAGTAACAGCTCCAATAACAGATTGCTCTGAGTTGATTATAAGTGAATATCATGAACCAAGTGGAGCAGGAAATGGAAACAATAAATATATTGAGTTGTACAACCCAACAAATGGAGCAATAGACCTTAGCGCATACAGATTGGCTAGTTATAGAAATGGAGGCACTTTACCTTCAATAGCTAATTTATCAGGAACAATAAATTCATATTCTACATTTTTAATTTACAGAAGTACAGCTGCCATCACTGGTGATTTTGCTGTTACAGGTAATACTATGAATTTTACTGGAAATGACGTTATGGCATTACAAACAATCTCTGGAGAAAACATTGATGTTTTAGGTTTTATTGGTGATGCTTCGAACTTTGCTCAAAATACAGTTTTAAGAAGAAATCAAGATGTATTAATTCCTACTGTTGCCTATGATGCTTCTCAATGGACAGTTGCTCCTGCAAATGACACTAGTGATTTTAACATGCATATAAGTGATTGTTCTTGTCCTAGTACAACAACATGGGATGGTTCTGCTTGGAGTGCTGGAGTGCCAGATACTTCTACAGCGGCAATACTTGATGGCAACTATACTGTTAATGCAACCAACCCTAGTTTTACTGCATGTAGCTTGATAATTAATTCTGGTGGAAGCTTAACAGTCACTAATGGTTATTATGTAGAGATTATCAACAACATAGCTGTGACTGATGACGGTACAGCATCTAATGAAATTGTCGTAGAAACTCAAGGAAGTTTTGTGCAACGCGGCGATGGGTCTTTAGCTGGAACATTTACATTAAATACTGATGCAACTGCAGTTGTAAACAAAACAACATCGCCTCTTACTAATTGGTACGATGTTACCTATTGGAGTTCTCCAGTAGCGGGAGAAAGTACAGATGGTGCTTTATTTGATAGTAGTCGCGTCTTTTGGTTTAATGCCAATAACTTTGTTGATACTGACGGAGACGGTATCGATGATGATGCAAATGCATGGACAAGAGAACAAGGAGATTTCCCTATGACGCCAGGTCAAGGTTTTGCTGGCAGTCACAACCAAATTGGTTTTCTTGGAGCTGGATTTGCTTATAGTTACGTTTTTGAAGGAGCATACAATACAGGAGATATAACTTACCCTGTTGTTAATGACCCAACAAATGGTTTGCACTGGAACCTAATTGGAAACCCATACCCTTCTGCAATAGATGTTGATGCTTTTTTTGCTGAGAATGGGACAGTTGCACCTGGTAATAATACCATTTATGAAGTAATTTATATGTGGTCTAATGTTAGTGATGTAAATGTCGTTAATCCAGGTAATGAAGTTTTTAACTACAACCAAAACGATTATATCACTGTAAATACTTTAGGTGAAGCTGGTAATGGTACTACTGCAGCACCATCTAGACAAGTTCCATCTGGACAAGCATTTTTTATACCTTCAGCATCTAGTGGAGGTGTAGTCTTTACTAATAGCATGCGTGTAAGTGGTAATAATGTTAATGATGAATTCTTTAGGACTAGTAATTCAAGTGTTGCAAGTGTTTCTAATTCAATAGAAAAATTACATATAAACTTAAGTTCTGATATCGGTATTTTTAGTCAAATTTGTGTGGCTTATGCGGACATCGCCACTGACGGATATGATGGAAATTCCATTGACACTAATAGAAACTATGCAGGTAATGCAGGTGTACTTTATTCTTTAGATAATAATGGTGATGGTTTTTATGTTATTCAAGGAAAGGCAAAGAGTAGTCTTAATGAAGATGAAGTTATTAAATTAGGTTTTGGTGCTTACATTACTACAAACGAAACATACACTTTAGAAGCCGTTGGGCGTGAAGGGGATTTTTTAAATAACAACCCTGTTTACATAAAAGATAATGACTTAAATATTGTTCATGATTTGACGTCCTCAGGTTACACATTTACTTCGGATGGTGGCACATTTAACGATAGGTTTGAAATTGTATTTAAAAGTCAGGTGCTTTCTACAGGTGACAATATTCTTGGTGAAAATGATTTAATCATAACAGAACTTACAGACGGAAACGTAAAATTTGAATTAAAAAATAATTCTCTTTCTATAGAAAATGTTTCTATATATGATTTACAAGGAAGACTTGTCTACTACTTAGATGGAGATTCTTCTTCTGAGACTTATAACCTTTCGAACTTAAAATCTCAGATATTTATTGCAAAAGTTGAACTAGCAAATGGACTAACAATTACTAAAAAGTCAATAAAGAAATAAGCTCAATAATTATATATTATAAAAAACTCCAGACATTTGTTTGGAGTTTTTTTATAGACTATACTTAAGAGAGACAATGAGATTTCGTCCTGCTGCCGCAATGCCTGAAGAATACGGTCTGTAACGTTGATCAGTTATATTTTCTAAACTTGTCGTTAATTCAAAATTATCATTAATCTTAAATTGTGTTCTTAAATTTAAAGTATACCATGATGGCGAATAAGGATTCCCATTCTGGTCTTTAGCATAGAGAAAATCTTTACTAATTTCTGATGGTGCCAATTCATTAAAAGTTAGCTCATTATTGTATATCGCAAAAGCATCAAAAGTCCAATTCTTAAGTTTGTAAGTTAAATGTGTACGACCAAAACTCGGCGCAATATGTCTCACTGGAACTTCTAAGCCATCAGCTTCTTCTGTGCCACCAATAATATTGTATTGCGACCTTAGTTGTAATCTCTCAGAAAAATTAACCTCAGCGCCAATTTCAAAACCGTAGATATATTCTTGGGAAGCATTTTGAATAGCTTGCACAGTACTTAATTCACCATCGTAAAGAATTTCACTTTGCCCATTAAGTGTAAAATTACGGCGAATTAAAGCATTATCTAAGAATGTGTAATATGTTGCTAAATCAAGTCTTACTCTATCATTAAAGTTAAGTTTAAGACCTAGTTCACCACCATATGCATATTCGGGTCTTAAATTATTATTAGGCACAACAACAGAACCTGGTTCAGAGTCAAACACCTTACCTATGTCATCTATATTTGGAGCTCTAAAGGCGGTAGAAGCATTTAAGTTCCACTCAATTATATCATTAGGTATCCATCTAACTCCTGCTGTTCCTGTTAATGCTCCCGAGTTTATTTCAGAGGTGTTAAAAGGAAGGCTTAAAAATGCATTATTAGCCTCAAAATTGGCATTAGATATTATGTGATTGTATCGTATTCCTGACTGAAACACAAACTTCTTATTTGGCTTATACTTATAACTTGTATAAGCTGCAATAGATTGCCATGAAGCACCATCTGGATACCTTGATAATGATGCTGTATTTTGGTTCGTATTTATATTGGTCTCAAATCCTTCTGAACCTACAATATTATATAGATATTCCAATCCGTAATATAAGCTTGAGGTATTACTTAACTTCTTTTCTAAATCTAAATTAAATGACAATGCATCTACCTGTTCAGAGCGTGTTCGTCGAGTTACAGACTGAAAATTTCTATCGATTCTACTTTCTTTAAAATTTTGATATGCTACTGTCGCTTTTATCTTATCATAAAATGTAGAACTACTACTTAACTTAGTTACAGTAAAGTTACTCATAAACCATTTTTGGGGTCCATAGTACCATTCTGCAGAGCGCAATCCAGAACCACTAGGTCTTATAAGTCTATCATATCTTCCGAAGTCAGATGTAGCAGAATAATGCAATCCTAAATCGAATTTTAAATTATCCGCCGGTTCAAAATGTACCTTTTGCATCAAATTTATCTGATTGTAACCTGTTGGGTTTTGTACTAATGGATCAGAATTATTGACTAAAATATCTGTCCCATTTACAGTTTCTACAAACTGTGTTCTTAAATATTCGTCTGGTCCGTGACGTCCCATTCTTAAATCATCAAAATCTGTAAAACTTATACTAGATAAAAACCCCCACTTATTATAGCCAAGATTAACATCTGCGTGTATTGTTTTTTCGTTATTAGCCGTTGCATATCGTGTAACGGCATTAGCTTTTAAGAATACATCGTCTTTATAAGATAACTGAGGTTTTTTAGTGTAAAAGCTCATGACACCACCAATAGCATCACTTCCATAAACTACGGAACCTGCCCCAAGTGTTACCTCAGTATTCTGAATAGCAAATGGGTCTATAGAAATGACATTTTGCAAATTTCCGCCTCTAAATATGGCATTATTCATTCGAACACCATCAACAGCAATAAGCAATCTGTTAGTCGAAAAACCTCTAATAATAGGGCTTCCTCCACCTAGTTGACTTTTTTGCACAAATATATTTCCTGTTGCAGCCAAAACGTCTGCACTAGTTTGCGGGTTTGCTAACGCAATGTCCTTAGCGCTAAAGCTAACTATAGACTGTGGTATATCTCTCTTACTTTGTTCAAACTTTGATGCCGAAATAACTACTTGATTTAAATCCTCTACGCTTAAGGTCATAAAAATTTCAAAATTGCTCTGCACAATTGCACTTTTAGTGAGTTGTAGTTTGGTATAAAGAAAATTCTGAAAGTAGATAACTTCGTTTTCAGAAAACACATTTAGTTCTGCTTTACCATCAATATCTGTGATCACAGATTTGGTTTTTTTTAGATTGTAAAGAACCACACCTGGAATTGGTTCTTTTGAAGCTTTTTCTTTTACAATAACAGTTTGTGCTTGGACTATTATGCCTAACATTAAAAAGGTAACTACGGTAATCGTTGCACGTATAAAATTCAACCTAAATGTATGATTTGTTAGCGAAAAACCTCGCTTAAGATTTTTAATGATTTTGGTTTTTTAAAACCCTCCAAATGTAACTCAAAATATAACAATAGCATATCTAAAAAGCTATGCCTTTCAAGTGCATTAATTTTTATAATTGAAACAGCATCAAAATTTATGCCTAGTAGTTGTTTTAACAATGTTAAATTCTTCCCAGAAACAGAATAATGGCCTTCAGATTGAGTTTCAAAATAACCCGTTCTTAAATTAAAAAAGTTTGTGCTCTCTTTTGATTCATCTGGTTGAAAACCTAGATAACGACTTAACCTTAAAAGGAATAATAAATGAAAATTGGCAAAATTATCTTCGTTATCTAAATACTGAAACGCTGTTTCTATAAAATGAAATAAATCTGCGTTCTCTTCTTCTTCTTTTAAAACCATTGCCATTAGTTCTGATAAAAACATAACTATAGCACTCTTATACACGTTGCTATACAATGTTTTATAAATGTAATTAGACTTTATATCTTTTAAGTAGTGTAATGATTGGTTGGGTTTGAAGTTTTCTTCAACAGCCAGTTGCATTAAAGGCTGAAAATAAACACTTTTTGCTCTGTTGGTTTTTGATGATTTTAACCCGCCTTTTATGAGATAACTAACTGTTCCTCTATGCTTTGTATATGCGCGTACAATTATATCGTAGTCTTTATACTTTATTTTACTGAGAACAATAATATTGGATTTAATAAGCATAAATACAATGATTATCTAATAATAAGAAGTTTTATTATTTTGCTTTCAAAAGAGTCTAAATCATTAATTATTATAAGATATACTCCAGAAGCAACAACATTATTTGCCAAGTTTTTGCCATTCCATATTGCGGTTCCGCCATCAATAGCAAAATTAGTTCTAAGGTTAGAATTACGCCTATTAACTCGTGATTGCGCCTCCGCCACAAGATTACCTTCTATATCTGTAATTTTAATATTTACATTATCGGTTAGACCAACAACTTTAACGCCTTTATTAATATCATTCAAATCATTTGCCCCTAAAATGTCATATTCAGGTCTAACTGGGTTTGGGTACGCGTAAGCATCGTCTAATTCTTCTACTGGAGAGGAACCTCCTGCCTTAAATGAAAGTAAACCATTAGGTGTTGAGAAATAAACGGTTCCGTCACTTTCATCAATAGATATATCATTAATTGAATTTGTAGGCAATGGAGAATTCGCTCTAGTAAAATGATAAATGGTCGATTGGCCATTAGGTGTAAAATAAAACACACCTGAGTCTAATGTCCCTATCCATTTATTATTAGAACCATCAACCTTTATATCTGTAATCACTTGGTTTTCTAGTAATTCTCTTGCTAATCCATCTTCAAGGAAAATTATAGGTTCTGCAACAGGGTTTTCATCTTCAAAAAAACCAGATGTATTAAACAATACCCTAAGCCCATTATTTGTTCCAATCCATAACAGACCCGAATTATCTATAGCTAGGGTTCTCACCCAAGTTGTTGGCATTCCTTGAGTTTCATCTTTTATTTGTTTTATTGAAGGGCTTAGATTTTCGTTATAAGCTATGACGCCATTATTAAAAGAACCAATCCATTTAGTACCACTATCATCAATATCTATATCATAAAATCCTATTTCGTCATCAACAGCATTTTCTATAAATGAAGCAAAACTAAAAGTACGCCATTGATTACTCGCTGGATTATAAGATTTTAATGCTAAGTCTACTCTACTCGTAAGATTCCATAGGTTCCCTTCATCATCAAAAGCTGAAGCTCCAGTCCTAATATCTACAAAAGTTGAAAATGCCGATTGTAATGGACTATTAGTTTCATCAAAGAAATTAGTAGCTTCAAAATTATTAAACTCTAACATGCCGTCTATAAATGAGCTCACAAAAACTTGATTTGGGCTTAATGGATTAATTGAGATTTTATTCAATTCCCGCATCCCTAGAAGACTGTCAAAAGGTATGTTTTGCCATTGTTCTTCTCTTAGAATACTGATGCCTCGACTATTTAATGGATATGGATTTAAGAACTGATCATGTTCTCCAAATGTCACCCATAAGCCTTCTCTAAAAGCTTGAATTTTAAAACCATTATTTCTTAAAGGACCATCAGGTCTTATTTCTACAAAATTACTGGTATCGCTAATATTTGTAACTAATACTCCAAATGTACTTGTACCAATATAAATATCATTACCAAAACTAATTGCAGATGAGTATTCCGTCTGAAAATCTACTGTTTGATTAATTTGTGTAGTTAAGGTCGCTGAAGAGTTGAAGATATAAACCGAATTACTATTCGTATATAACAACTGACCGTCGACAGATTCTGAGTCTAGTGGCAGCACATCAAAATTAAAAACAGTGGTTAATGCATCATTGACAAACTCAATCAGATTTCTATCTGTACGCACACCATATAAACGGTTATCTGATGTTTCTATTGATATGTAACTACCATTAGTAATTGTTTGCCATTGATTAGCATCTATTAAATTTGGATTGGTTAACAACCCTTTTCTAATGCCGTTTCCACCATTACATGCGGCATAAATAAAACCATTAAAAACCGTAGTCTTTTCGACAGGTATTTGTGTGTTGTTATTTCCTATGAAATAAGTATCGCCAAACTCTAAGCGTTCTAAATCATAAACCGAAATTCCAAAATCTGTAGATATATATGCCAGACCTTCGTGCTCATTAAAATCATTAATGGTTTTTATGCTTGGATCAATACTTTCTTTTTCAAGAATATCTACTACGGTTAGTACACTTTGGTCCGACTCAAAATAAATTTCCATGAGACCTGTTTTATACCCAATTAGTAGTAATTGACTTTCCTCGCTATATTCTATAGTAGAAATTAGTTCTCCTGAAAGTCCTTGAATGGTTGTAATCTTTTCAACTTCATTAGAGTTTACATCATAACTAAAAACTACATTTTCAGAAGCTGCAAAAATCTTAAACTCACTACGTGTTATATCTACAATGTCGTAATAAGAAAAGTAGTCTTGCCAAAGTGCTGTAAAGTCTTGCGCTTCTGATTTTAATGTCGCACAGAAAATCACAAAAAAAACGAGAATGTATCGTTTTATCATTTCAATTTAAGTTTGTTCAAATATATTTATTACTAACGTTATTTTTTGCGTTATCATATATAAAAAAAGCTCCTGCAGGATTTGCAAGAGCTTTTTTATATATCTAACTATAAATTATACGACACCCTGTGCTAACATAGCATCTGCAACTTTAACAAAACCTGCAATATTTGCTCCAGTTATATAGTTTATTGAACCATCATCATTTTTGCCATATTTTACGCAAGAATCGTGTATGTCTTCCATAATATCTTTTAATCTAGCATCTACTTCTTCTCGTGTCCAGCTTAATCTTAATGAGTTTTGACTCATCTCTAAACCAGAAGTAGCAACACCTCCAGCATTAGATGCTTTTCCTGGTGCAAATAAAATTCTAGCATTCTGAAATTCATGGATTGCCTCTGGTGTTGATGGCATATTAGCACCTTCTGATACACAGATACAACCATTATCTATAAGTTGCTTAGCTTCTTGGCCATTCAACTCGTTCTGAGTTGCACATGGTAATGCAATATCACAAGCGACTGACCATGGCCTTTCTCCTTTAAAATATTTTGCGTTTGGATACTTATCTACATACTCGCTGATACGTCCACGTTTTTCATTTTTTAGCTCCATAACAAATGTTAACTTATCTGTATCTATACCATTTTCATCCAAAATATAGCCTCCAGAATCAGAAAAAGTTAAAACAGTTGCACCTAACTCAATAGCTTTTTCGGCTGCATATTGTGCTACATTTCCAGAACCAGAAATGACAATTTTTTTACCATTAAATGAATCGTTTTTAGTTTTTAGCATGTTTTGCGCAAAATATACATTTCCGTAACCAGTCGCTTCCGGGCGAATCAATGATCCTCCCCAAGAATGTCCTTTTCCTGTTAATACACCCGTAAAAGAGTTTTTTAATTTCTTATACATCCCAAACATAAAACCAATCTCTCTGGCACCAACTCCGATATCTCCAGCTGGTACATCTGTATTATGACCAATATGTCTGAAAAGCTCTGACATAAATGAGTGGCAAAAACGCATAATCTCATTATCACTCTTACCCTTAGGGTTAAAATCCGAACCACCTTTACCACCACCCATTGGCAATGTTGTTAATGCATTTTTGAAAACTTGCTCAAAAGCCAAGAATTTTAAAATACTAGCATTAACAGAAGGGTGAAAACGTAAACCGCCTTTGTATGGCCCGATAGCTGAGTTCATTTGTATTCTATATCCTCTATTTACTTGAAGTTCTCCAGAGTCATCTACCCAACAAACTCGGAAAGAAATAAGCCTTTCTGGCTCTACCATACGAAGTAAAATATTCTTTCCATGATATATATCATTTTCAACTATATAAGGAATTACTGTTTCTGCAACTTCCTCTACTGCTTGTAAGAATTCTGGTTCGTGACCATTACGCTTCTTTACTTCGTCTAAAAACGCTTCAATTTTATCTTTCATTTGATATATTATTAGTGTATTCTTAATTTTAAGTCACAAAGATACATTATCTGTAAAAAAATCGATTTATTTTTTTAATATTATCAATATATTTTTAATATTTAATTTTTAGCTTCGTCTAATCTTGATATACAATAAATATGCATTTCGTCCGTTTTATTTTGTATTTCATCGATATTTTTTATATTTGTCCATGATTAAGCCCAAAAAAGAGCTAAACCTATGACTATTAACCTGAGGCAGTTACTCATTATTTGTGCTGCAATATTTGCAATGCAAGTTACCCAAGCACAACTAGGCTTTTCTCACGAAGTGGGTGTCATTACTGGACCGGTACAGTTTCGTTCAGATTTTGGACAACGCTTTAATGAAGAAAATAATATTGGTAATACTGGTTATGGTATTGGAATTATTCATTATATAAATTTTTCTTACCGAGCAGATTGTAATTGTTATACATCTGATACTTATTTTAATGATCATTTTAAATTAAGGAGTGAAATTTCATATAACAAAACTAAATTAGACCATTTTGGTCGTTGGGTCGATGCTAGCCAGTTTGGTATAGATGGGCAACGATTAAGAGCACATTCTGGTGAGGCCAATAATTTTGATATTGGTATGCAGCTCGAGTATTTTCCATTAAGCATTAGAGCTTTTTCATCTCATACAGGTGGTTGGGCACCTTTTATTAGTTTAGGTGCGCATTATACCATGTCTTCTCCAAAACAGTTTACAACTTTTGGGCGTAATGGCGGACCTTCTGATAATAACATTTTTAACCCTGACAATATTTACGGCCCATGGATACAGGCTAGTAACGGAGAGTATCCAATAGACATAGATAAAATTAATGCTTGGTCTGTAGTCTCTAGTATAGGTACGCGTTATAAATTGACCATACTTTCTGATTTGATGATAGATTTAAGGTTTCAATATTATTTTAGTGATTGGATTGATGGTTTAAACCATAAATTACCTTCTAATAAGTTTAATGATGTATTGATTTGGCTAAACTTTGGTTACATCTATTACATCGATTAAAATTAAAGAAATAAACAAAAAAGACCGAATGAGAATTCGGTCTTTTTTGTTTATTTAGATAGGTAATTACCCTATTGCTTGTCTTAAATCTGCAATTAAGTCTACTTTGTCTTCAATACCAACACTCAACCTAATTAAAGCATCTACAACACCTGTTTTTTCGCGTTCTTCTTTTGGAATACTAGCATGTGTCATACTTGCTGGATGACCTGCCAATGACTCAACACCTCCTAGAGATTCAGCGAGTGTAAAGACTTTTAAATTTTCTACAATTTTAATGGCTTCCTCATAATTATTTCCTTTTGCAACAAAAGATACCATACCTCCAAAATCACTCATTTGAGATTTTGCAATCTCGTGGTTAGGATGACTTTCAAATCCAGGCCAATACACTTTTTCAATCTTTGGATGTTTTGTCAAATATTCTGCTACGGCTTTCCCATTTTCGCAATGTCTTTGCATGCGTACGTGCAATGTCTTTATTCCTCTTAAAGCCAAAAAACTATCCTGAGGCCCACAAATTGCACCACTTGCATTTTGTATAAAATATAAACGGTTAGCTAAATCTTGGTCCTTAACCACCAAAGCACCCATAACTAAATCACTGTGACCACCAATATATTTTGTAGCAGAATGCATTACAATATCTGCTCCCAAATCTAATGGTCGTTGTAAATAAGGTGTTGCAAATGTATTATCCACAGCCAGAAGTACACTCTTGCGCTTTGTAACTTCAGCAATAGTTTTAATATCTATAATATTCATCATTGGGTTAGTTGGTGTTTCTACCCAAATGAGTTTTGTGTTTTCATTTATATATCCTTCAATATTATCCGCATTTTCCATACCAACAAAATGAAACTTGATTCCAAAATCTTTATAAATTTTGGTAAACAAACGATAACTCCCGCCATACAAGTCGTTAGTAGAAACCACCTCGTCACCTGGTTGAAGCAACTTTAAAACAGCATCAATTGCAGCTAATCCAGAGCCAAAAGCCATGCCGTAATTCCCATTTTCTATACTGGCAAATGCATTTTCTAAAGCATTACGAGTTGGATTATGCGTGCGGGAATACTCATAGCCTTTATGTCCACCAGGTGTAGATTGCGCGTATGTAGACGTTTGATAAATTGGAGGCATTACAGAACCATAAGCTGGATCATTTTTTTGGCCTCCATGAATTGTTTTTGTGTTGAATTTCATAAAAAATAATTTTCAAAGCATAACAAATTTAAAGCTTAATTCGTTGTATTCAAATGTATAGTATACCTTTATTCAATGTTAAACAAAAGTCCATTCAATTTGAAAAAATTAGTCCCGCTTTTAGTCTCTTTATTTTTCTTTTTTGCTTGTAACGAAGAAGTTAAGCCTCTTGAATTTGAAACCTCTGTAATCGATAACAGCTATAAAGCAGATATTGAGGTGGCTTTTGATAAGGCTAAAACGAATTCTGAAATTGCCCAAAAAGTGAATACGGCAATCACTTCAGAAATCATGAAATCTATACCTAATTCTGAAACTCATAAAACTGTTGAAGAGGCCTTAAAAGCTTTTGATACTGATTTTACAAATTTTAAAAATGAATTCCCTGATAGTGAGCAAACTTGGGCACTTGCCATAGAAACGGAAGTGCTTTATAAAACTGAAAATATTATAACAATGGGATTAAGTGCATATTCCGATGCTGGTGGCGCTCACGGGAATGATAGTATTCAGTTTTTGAATTTTAATGCTGAAACTGGGGAGTTATATTCAAATGAAGAGTTATTCAGTGATATCGAAGGTTTTAAAAAATTAGCTGAAACCTATTTTTTAGACCATATGAAAAATGAAGGTTCTAATATTTCAGAATTTTTCTTCGGCAAATCTTTTCAACTCCCTGAAAATATTGGTTTTAATGAAGAAGGTGTTATTTTACTTTATAATGTATACGAAATTGCTTCTTATAATCAAGGTTATACAGAATTTGTAATTCCTATGGAAAACGTTCAAGAATTCTTGAAAATCTAATTAGAATACCTTTTAGTAATACTCTTAATTACTGGACCGACCGTTAGTCCTTGCCCTAGAATAGAGACAATGACGACGATGTAGGTCATCACCAAAAATAAGTCTTTGTTCATATCTGCTGTTAAGCTTAGTGCTAATGCAATAGATATACCTCCACGTAAGCCTCCCCAAGTCATAATTAATGTTGTTTTAGGTACAAAATCTAAACGTTTGGCAAAGATTTTTACTGGCACAAAAAGTGACACATATCTACACATTAATAATATTGGGATTGCTAACAATCCTGCATAAACATAGTTCACTTCTAATGTTAAAACTAATATTTCCATACCTATCATTACAAACAAAATGGTATTTAATAGTACATCTATAAGTTCCCAAAACTTATCGACATAAGCTTCTGTGACTTCAGACATTGATGTTTCTCTAATAGTATCATTACCTACAATTAAACCTGCTGTTACCATTGCTAATGGTGCTGACAAATGTAATTGGTGTGCCAAAAGGGTTCCTCCCATTACAGCTGCAAGTGTTATAATAACTTCTACTTCATAATTGTCAATAGATTTCATAAGTCTATATGTAATCCATCCTAACAAACCTCCAAGCAAAATTCCTCCACCAACTTCTTGAATAAAAAGTGTGGCAATTTCAGAAATTTCTATAGCAGCATTAGGTTTTTTTGCAATAGCATAAATGGTTAAAAATATTACAACACCAACACCATCATTAAATAAAGACTCTCCAACAATTTTTGTTTCTAACTTTTTAGGAGCTCCTACTTTTTTAAGAATCCCCAAAACAGCAATAGGGTCTGTTGGAGATATTAATGCTCCAAAAAGCAGACAATGAATAAAAGTTACGTTAAAACCCATAGTAGTTAAAAGCGGATACATAATAACTCCAACTAATAATGTAGATCCTAAAACACCAACGGTTGCAAAAGCCAAAATTGGCCAGCGCTGAACTTTAAGTTGGTCAAAATTGGTATGCAAGGCACCTGCAAATAGCAAGAAACTTAACATAACGTCTAGCAATAGGGTTTCAAAATTAATATTTGAAATAAAGTCTCGCTCGGTTTGTAAAATGGTATCATCAAACTGACCAATAACGACCGCTACTAAAGTAAACACAATAGTAATAAGCATTAACCCAATAGTAATCGGCAACTTTAAAAACCTAACGTTTATGTACCCAAAAAGTGCTGATATCACTATTAGTATTGATGCTATGCCAAAATAGTCCATAATCTTAAAGTGCTTTTATTAATGCTAAAATATAACCGTAGTGAATACCTTCATGAAAATTATTAAATGCCAGAGCTTCGTCAACATTTGTTAATATGCTTGCTGTAGAAACTGTGTATTCTTTATAATCTTTAAAAACTCCATCATTATAATCTTCTTCTGTGTGGTCTATAGGCGAATACAATAAGCTTCTAATTTTGTCAACTTCAGATTGAGACAAATCTCTCTCGGTTTTTGTGCCTTTTCTAAACTGAGCAATCATTTCATCAGACAAAACGCCCTCTAAGCCTGATAATTTATAAACTAGTAATTGTTGGGTAACAATACAATGCGCGATATTCCAGATGATATTATTTTTAAACCCTTCAGGCACTTTGTTCAACTGCTCTAAAGTCAGCGTGTCTAGAAAGCCCTCTAACAGAATTCTATTTTTTCTGGTGATATCGATGTCGTAATGCATTCTTATATTTTTATTAAAAGTACAGTATTTTACCTTGAAATGGAGTTTCTTTGCAATTGCAAATTACGTGATTCTTTAAAGATGAAAAAAATATATTACCTCAGCACTTGTGATACTTGCAAACGTATTATAAATGAGTGGAATTTACCTTCGGGTTTTAGTCTACAAGACATAAAAACTGATTCTATAACAGTAAAGCAAATTGAGGAAATGCATTCTTTAACTCAGAGTTATGAGGTATTATTTAGTAAGCGTGCTCGTTTATACAAAGAATTGGGTTTAAAAGAGAAGACACTTTCTGAAGAGGACTATAAAAACTACATATTAAAGCATTATACGTTTTTAAAACGCCCAGTATTAATCTATAACAATCAGATTTTTATTGGTAATTCCAAAAAAGTAGTAGAAGCAGCTAAAACAGCTATACATGAATAGTAGGATTAAGGCTATAATTGCACTGTTTATGGTTCAATTGTTATATGGTTTTAACTACACTTTTGCTAAAACTGTTATGAACGAGAACTATATAAAACCTTTTGGTTTTGTATTGCTCCGTGTTATAGGTGCTACAGCGTTATTTTGGTTAATGAGTGTCTTCTTACCAAAAGAAAAAATTGAACGAAAAGATTTTAAAACTATCTTTTTTGCTTCAGTTTTTGGTGTATTTATTAATATGCTATTCTTCTTAAAAGGTTTGGAGTTTACTACACCAATACATGCTTCAACCATAATGACTATAACTCCAATTGTTATATTAGTCTTGTCCGTATTTATCTTAAAAGAACGCATAACTCAACTCAAAGTTATAGGAATTGTTATTGGATTTATTGGTGCATTAATATTAACTCTTTACGGTAAGTCGGCTCGTGTAGCAGATAACATTCCTTTAGGAAACTTAATGATTTTTCTTAATGCAATCTCATATAGTATCTATGTGATTTTAGTTAAAAAACTTACGGATAAATACCATCCTTTTGCCTTCATAAAATGGTTATTCTTATTTGGGTTAATCCTAGTAACACCATTTGGCTATAGTGAGTTATCATCTGTAAAATGGACTAGTTTTACGCCATACATAATATTTGCAGTCGCTTTTGTGGTTATTGGAGCTACATTTCTAACTTACCTTTTAAACCCTTGGGCAATAAGTAAGCTTAAAGCATCAACTGTTGGTATTTTTATTTATCTACAACCTGTAATCGCTGGTCTTTTTGCTATAGCTTCTGGAGCAGATTTTATTGATGCTATAAAAATTTCAGCTATGCTTCTTATATTTTTAGGCGTATATTTCGTTACCAAAAAACCAAAAGTAACATCATAGTTTGTCATTAAAAACAGAAATATTCTCAAGCGTAAAGTCTATTCCTAAAGCTTATTGGGATAGTTTAGACTGTTGTACAAACATCTATTATTCTCCAGAATTTTTAAAAGCTTTCGAAGAAGCAAATACAGATATTGCTTTTAATTATGTCTTTGTTACTAGAAATGGTGAAGCTATTACTTTTGCTAACACGCAATTAGTGACCATTGGTGTTGAAACTATTACTCAAAACATTAAGATGAATGCTTGGGTAAAACGAAATATTAATCGTTTGTTTTGTGATAACCATATAAGAATTCTCTTCTGCGGCAATGTTTTTTTAAGTGGCGAGTATGGCACATTTCTAAAAGAAGGTGAAGAAAAAACTAAAGCCTTTGAAACACTAGCCGAAGGCATCAAACGCCTTTCAAAATCATTAAAAAAACTAAATGGTCTTTTTGTCAAGGATTTTAAAAATGAGTCGCTTTATATTACAAAACATCTCGATAAATTTGGTTATACACCTATGCAAGTAGAACCAAATATGATTATTACTCTTAAGCCCGAATGGCAGACTTTTGATGATTACAAAGCTGCGCTGAAATCTAAATACCGTGTAAAAGCAAATAAAGCAGATTCTAAAAGTGCCATTTTAATTTCTAAAACATTTAATACTCAAGATATTGAAGCTTATAAACCTGAGCTACAGGAGTTGTATCAAAATACTATTGACAATGCAGATTTTAATGCACAAATACTAAACTTAAACACCTATACTTTTTTAAAAGAAAGCTTTCCAGAGGCATTTACAGTAATAGGTTATTTTTTAGATAATAGACTTGTTGGGTTTTTATCTGCAATGAAAAACGAAGATAATTTAGATGCTCATTTTATTGGCATAGATTATAATAATAACAAAGAATTTGCTATTTATCCTAGAATACTTAACGACTACGTCAGACTAGGCTTATCTACTAGTGCCAAACGTATTAATTTAGGGCGTACAGCATCAGAAATAAAAAGCACACTTGGTGCAGAACCAGAAACTTTAACCTGCTATTTTAAACACAAAAGAGCTTTTCCCAACGCAATAATAAAGCCCTTTGTAAAGAATGTAACCATTAAAACGTTTAAACAGCATAAGCCTTTTAAATAAGTCTAAAACTTATTCTTGGTTTAGGTGTTTTGGCTTCACACCATGCTTACGCGTATCTTCTCTGGTTAATATTTTAAAGCTTTCAGATTTAGGAAATTTGTCTGCCAGCTGCAATAAATTTTCTGGCAACTCACAGAGCTTTCTAGCTTTTAAATCAATCCATCCACCTTGCATTTCACAATGTGCCAAGTTTTCGCCTTTATGGTTATAAAAGTTATGTTCAAACATAAAAAACATACCATCTTCACTTAAACCAGAAACCTCTATAGTAACTGTTATTGGTGCTCCAATAAAGGATTCTTTAAAGTAAAACATATGCTCGTAGAAAACTACAGGACCTATACCGTGTTTCATGATTTCTGGCATCGAAAAACCTTGTTCTGCAAAAAAAGACATACGAGCATGGCTCATAAAATTAGTATATGCAGAATTTGCTAAGTGCCCATTAGCATCAACATCGCTCCAACGGATTTCAAATTGTTTTTTGTACATATTTACTTTCGTTATAATCAAGCTGTAAAGATACACTAAAGTCTTTAAAATTTACTTTAGTGAAGATTCCGAAACAAGTTCGGAATGACAATTTTTAGGAAACTTCGATGCTTAGCATCTCAGAATTCTTTTCTCAAATAAAACCGTTCTATTTTGTACCTTTGGCCAACTTTAAAGTTCTGTATTATATGATACAATCCATGACTGGCTATGGGAAATCTGTGCTTCAGCTTCCTACCAAAAAAATAACAATAGAATTAAAATCTCTTAATAGTAAAAATCTTGACCTCAATGTACGTATGCCTTCAATGTATCGTGCAAAAGAACTAGATATACGTAAGCTTATTGCGAAGCATTTGGTAAGAGGCAAGGTAGATTTTTCACTCTATGTTGAAGTTACTGGCGAAGACACTAGCTCAAAAATCAATAAAACCATTGTAAAAGAATACATCAAACAACTTAAAGAAGTTGTTGATGGTGATGCTACAGAACTATTAAAAATGGCTGTAAGATTACCTGATGCCATTATTACCGAGCGAGATGAAATTGATGAAAATGAATGGTCTTCTATTCAATCTGAAATAAATAAAGCACTCGACCATATAAAAAGTTATCGTGAAGATGAAGGTGCTAGCTTAAAACAAGATTTTGAATCTCGTATCGCAACATTACGCGACTTACTTAATCAAGTCATAAAAATGGACCCTGAACGAATTGACGGTGTTCGCGCAAGACTTGAAAAAGGCATTGCGGATATTAAAGAAAAAGTGGACGAAAACCGTTTTGAGCAAGAGCTCGTTTACTACATCGAAAAATTTGATATTACTGAAGAGAAAGTAAGGCTTGATAACCACTTGGATTATTTTGTTTCCTCATTAAATTCAAAAGATTCTAACGGGAAAAAATTAGGATTTATTTCTCAAGAAATAGGAAGAGAAATAAACACAATTGGCTCAAAATCTAACTATGCACCAATGCAAAAATTGGTCGTACAAATGAAGGATGAACTTGAAAAGATTAAAGAACAAATGCTTAATGCTTTATAAGTTATGAGCGACAAAAGACAAGGTAAACTTATTGTATTCTCAGCGCCATCAGGCTCAGGAAAAACAACAATTGTACGTCATTTATTAAAACAGGAAGAACTTAATCTAGAGTTTTCTATTTCTGCAACCTCTCGAGAAAAACGTGGAAAAGAAAAGCATGGTAAAGACTATTATTATTTATCGCTTGCAGCGTTTAAAAACAAAATAAAAGGCGATGAATTTCTAGAATGGGAAGAAGTGTATCGCGACAACTTTTACGGCACTTTAAAAACCGAAGTAGAGCGCATCTGGGCAAAAGGAAAACATGTTATTTTTGATATTGATGTCTCTGGAGGATTGCGTATAAAGCGTAAGTTCCCTGAGCAAACACTTGCTGTTTTTGTTAAGCCACCAGACTTAAATGAACTTGTAAAACGTCTAAAAGAGCGAGGTGAAGAAAGTGAAGAAAAAATCAGCATGCGCGTTTCTAAAGCACCCGCTGAACTGGCTACTGCGCCTTTGTTTGATGAGATTGTAGTAAATTCAGATTTAGATACAGCATTGAAAAATGCTTATAATTTAGTTTCAGAATTTGTTAAAAGTTAACTTATGAAAATTGGTTTGTATTTCGGTACCTTTAATCCTATTCATGTTGGGCATTTAACCATTGCTAACCATTTAGCAGAACATAGCAATTTGGAGCAAGTTTGGTTTGTGGTTACACCTTTAAGTCCGTTTAAAAAGAAAAGTAGTTTGCTAGATAATCATCAGCGTTTAGAGATGGTTTACAGAGCTACAAAAGATTACAATAAATTAAGACCAAGTGATATAGAGTTTAGTCTGCCTGAACCAAATTATACTATTGATACACTAACATATTTACTCGAAAAGTTTCCAGAACATGAGTTTGCTTTAATCATGGGAGAAGATAATTTAAAGAGTTTCCACAAGTGGAAAAACTATGAGCTTATATTAGAAAACCATAGTATCCATGTCTACCCTAGAATTTCTGAAGGAAAAACTGAAACACAGTTGGACGAGCATCCAAAAATACACCATATAGATGCCCCAATCATGGAGATTTCTTCAACATTTATTAGAAAGAGCATTAAAAATGGTAAAAACATAAGACCTCTTTTACCTGAACATGTTTGGGAATACGTAGATGAGATGAATTTCTACAAATAAGATTTCTGTCTTCACGGAAATTAGAAATGATAAAACGCATTTTCTAAATGCTCTATCTTAAACTTACCTTGTTCTTTTACAATGGCAATAATATCAAACCTAACTTCGACATCTAAGTCATTTGCGTTAACATATTCATCTACTGCTTTAACTAGATTTTTTATTTGTTTAGGTTTTACAAAATCTTGTGGGTTACCAAAATCTGTTGTAGAACGTGTTTTAACCTCAACAATGGCAAGAATATCTTTCTTTTGAGCAATAATATCAACTTCGGCTTTTTCAAAGCGATAATTTCGGGCAACAATATTGTAATTGCTTTCAATAAGAAAATCTACTGCAAGTTGTTCGCCTTTTTTTCCGAGTTCATTATGCTGCGCCATATTACTAAAATAGAAAAATTGTATTACTTTTAATTTGTCAATTTAAAAGCATCAATTCATCAATTCACTATTTGACTTTCCGTTTAGCTTTGGACAAAAAAGCTCTTTATTATTAATATTCTTTTTTCATGGGATTGTTTTTTCGTTTTTATTATTAAAAAAAGGAATCGTTCACAATAACAGAGCGAGTAAATGGCTTAGTCTTTTATTGTTTTTGTATGCCATGTATATTACACCTTACATGTTAGGTTATGCAAATTGGTATTCTGATGGGACTTCCATAACAATACTTTCATTTAAACTATATACTGCAAACATTTTATTTTTTGTACCATTCATGCAGGTGTTATTGATTGGACCTGTAGTCTATTTCTACACCAAAAGCCTATTAAATACAAGTTTTAAGATTTCGAAAAACGATTATATCCACTTTATACCTGCTGTCTTATATGGCATTTATAGTTTAATAATTTTTGTTACAGACAAATTAATTTTAGATGACTACTATTTTTATGCCGATGGTAGAGATAAAGATTTAGCCAATTGGTATCAAGTTGTTGGTCTTATTTCAATGATGTTTTATCTCGTTTTAAGCCTTCGGTACTATTCAGACTATAAAAAACTGGTTTTCGAAAAAGTAAGTTATGCAGACACATTACTTTTCAAGTGGATTCGAAATTTTATGATTGCTTTTCTAGCAATTTTAATTCTTAGAGTAGTATTTTTTATCACTAATCCTGAATGGGGAAATTTTGGAAGTCAATTTTGGCACTACATTGCATTTTCATTTGTTTTTTATTACATAGCGGTTACTGGATATAGCAACATTATAAAACAAACAACATTAAGAAATGAAAATCTAAAAGTGATTAATGTTTTTGATGACGAAAATTCAGTTGTAAAAACTGAGACTAAAGGAACTTCCAAAGAATCAAATGCTTTAAAATGGAAAGACGAACTTTCTAATTTAATGTTTCAAAAAAAACTATTTGAAAATCCGCGTTTAACCCTTTCGGATGTGGCTAATGAATTAAGCACGACTACAAAGACCATATCTTCGGTTGTAAATTCTGGGTTCAATATGAATTTTAATGACTTTGTCAATCATCATAGAATTGAAGCCGTTAAAACCAAACTTGATAAAGGAGAACATACTACTTCAACACTTCTTGGAATTGCGTTAGATTGTGGGTTTAACAGTAAAGCTACATTTAATAGAGCATTCAAAAAAAGTACATCTTTATCTCCAAAAGATTATATCGAAAAATTATCTTAAAAGAGGTCTCAAATCAAGATTTGAAGCGTTTGGTATGCTTTTTTACTAGATTTTTGCTTCAAATAAATTTTAGTCATGAAAAAAGTAATCACCTTATTTGCCTTTATTATTTCGGTTTTATGCTTCGCACAAAATGAAGTGAAAAAAATTGATTCTATAGTTAACTCTAAAGTAGCAGAAAACGATCCAGGCATTGCTGTCGGTATTATAAAAGATGGAATCATTGTTTATGAAAAATATCTTGGTTTAGCTAACCTTCAACATAAAGTAAAGTTTTATGAAAAGACAAGGTCAAATATTGCATCAACTGCAAAACAGTTTACGGCATTAATGATTTTAGATTTGTCTTTAAATAACAAACTTAATTTAGATGATGATATTCGAAAATACCTTCCAAAACTTTATGAAAATGCCACTGATAAAATCAGAATAAGACATCTCTTAAATCACACAAGTGGCATCCGTGATTATGTAGAACTATTAGATTTAGAAGGTGATGTTTGGTGGAGAAGGTTTGGATATGATAATAATGATGTTTTAGAGTTGTTAGAAAATCAAGAAGATTTAGGGTTTAAACCAGGTTCAAAATACTCTTACAGTAATTCCAACTACAATGTACTGACCAAAATTATTGAAAAAATAACAGATGAAACATTTAATGATTATTCTAAAACGTTCTTTGACAACTTAGGAATGAATGAAACCTCTTTTGTAGAAAGATATATGAAAGTAATTCCTAATAGAGCAAACCCTTATTCAGATTGGGGAAGAGGAGAATGGTGGGAAGTACCAACAGTAACCAAAACTAATGGCGAAGGTTTTTTGTATACGACATTAAAAGACCAATTAACTTATGAGATGGCTGTTCAAAACGCTTTAAAAGATAAAAATCTTCTTTTAATTGAAAGTCAAAAACCAATACCCAATAGTGAAATCAAAACCTATGGATTTGGGTTGGAATTGGAAAATAGATTGGGTAGAACGGCTGTACATCATTCTGGAGGAACATATGGTTTTCACTCGCAAACATATCGTTTTCCTGAAGAAAAACTAACCGTTTTTATTATGAGTAATAATGGGAATATAAGTAGCAACTTAATTGCAAAACAAATTGCTGAAATTCTTCTACCAAAATCGAACAAAAAGATAGCATATAATGAACAATTTTATCAAAAAAACAATGTAGGTAAATTGACTATTTTAGGGAAATACATTTATCCAAATCAAGATAAAATCGTTGAAATAATAGATAAAGAAGGAAAAATATTTTGGAAAGAGCGAAACTTTACAGTAGGAATGGTTTCTGAAGATAAAAATGTGTTTTCATTCACAAACAATCCAAAATTGAAAGTGGTTTTTTATGAGAATAAAATGACAGAATATTATACTTCAGGTAAAACTATGATTTATAAAAGAATTAAAGAATCACCAAGTTCCTTAGCCGATTTAGAGGCCTTAGTTGGCACATATGATAACAAAGAATTAGATGTAAACTTTGATTTAAAATTAACTAAAGAAAATAACTTACAATTGAAACTATCAACTGATAAAGAGTTTAACGATGTAAAAGTATATAATAAAAGATATTTGCAGGCGAATAACTTTTTTTTGAAAGTAAAAAAAGATCAATTTGATAGAGTTACAAAGATAATACTTACCTATGGTAGAGCTAAAAATATTAGATTCATCAAAAAAACGAACCTAAAATTTCAACCAAAAATTGAAACCGAAAATGGCTCTATTAATGTCACAACCATTGGCTCAAGAAATGGGGAAACTTCGAATATTCTATTGACTAAAAACTACCCAAACGGAAACGAAATCTGGTCACAACAATTTGGTGGAAAAAGCTATGATAAAGCAAGTTCTATTTTAGCAACTGAAGATGGATATTTAATCATTGGTTCTACAAGCTCTTATGGTAATGGCAACTACGATATGTTTGTTATTAAAACGGATAAAAAAGGAAATAAGCAATGGCAAAACACCTATGGCGATTTTTACAACGAGTATGGCTATTCAGCAGAAAAAACGGATAATGGGTATTTAATAAAAGGAACCATTCAAAATTGCACATCCAATACAGATGTTTTTAATAGAACCTGTACAACAAATGTTTGGTTTGTATCTATTGATGAAAATGGAAAAGAATTGTCGAATAAAGTTTTGGAAGAAATTAATAAGGATTATAATTAGCATCAATATAGTCAATAGCCTCTTGCTGAGTTAAAACAGCAAACTTTTTATAACGGTTATGCACATCTACAATTTCATCTAAGGCCTTTTCAACGAGGCCTTTATTTTTCCATGTATTTAGATGATTAACAACCGTCTTTAAACAACCCTTTTTGTATGCTATTTGGCCTAACACATGAATTAATGTATCTGTTACGCGCCTTGTTTCATCAAACTCTAGTTCTTTTAACAAGGGCAAAATATCTTGTGGATGTGTGCGTCCTCTCAATTCAATACCATGACAAATCTCTCGTCGAATCTCTTTATCTGGATGTTTTAAGTAAGTTTTAGCCCAAAGTAAGACAGGTTCGGGATTTCGCTCGCCCATCTTCTTTATGGAGCCAATAACTGCATTTCGCACACGGTGATGTTTATCAAATAGACCAGTATCCATGAAATGCTGAATCTTATCAAAATGAAACTTCCCAACCTCTCCAGCTGCATTAATAACTGTTTGCCTTATTAATTCATCTTCTGATATTATTAACTCATTTAAAATCGAAAATACATGCGTTTGCAATAGAGGCTTAGCATAAAAAATTTTGCCTATTGCCAAATATGCTGTTTTACGAATATATGTGTCCTCGTCCGAAAAGTAAGATGTTATGTTTTGAGTATTTCCAAGTTGTAAATCAAGAGTGATTTCTTGATTAATTTTCTCTACAAGTGAGTTTCTATCTTCTTTGGACAAATCGTAAAATGCCATATCATTTATTTATAACCACAAGTTTATAACCTACACCGTGAACATTTTCAATATTTATAGAATTATCCGCAGATAATTTTTTTCTTAGTTTTGAAATAAAGGTATCCAGGCTTCTTCCTACTATGACACCGTTGTCTTCCCAAACTCTTTTTGTTAATTCGTCTCTAGTAATAATTTGATTAGGATTAGCAACAAAAATGGCTAATAACTCGCATTCTTTTTTAGACAATGCTATTTCAATCGCCTCTTTTATGAGTTTATTTTCATTTTCATAAAACTGAAAGCTCCCAATCTTAATATAATCCTTATTTGGTGTTTTGTTTTTGAGTGTCTTTTCTCTTCTGTAAGCAAAAAACACTAATAGAACAGCGCCTATTAAAACACCTATATATAGTATTGTTTTTCCACTAATCAATGATGCGACTCTTTTAGTAAACCGCACTTCAATATGATAACAGTTTAATGGTAAGTCTCTACTAATACATGGAATAATTGTATTTTCTTCATCAATACTCATCTCATAACTGTAGGCAACCTCATTATCTGCACACTGAATCACCTCAACGAGGTAATGTCTAGGCAAATTTGCTTTCTTAAAATTAGTTTGAATAAGCGAAACCAGATTAGAAGGCTCAAAGGACAACTCTTCTTGAAAAGACAATCTGTACTTGGATTGTTTTAAGGCTATAACTGGCAATATTAATGATGTAGAATCTTGATTTGAAAGCAGCAGCTGATTACCAACTTCTCGAAAGGAAATCTTAACACGCTCTGAAAACTTATCATTTTCAATCCCTGAGCATGATAAGATTAAGACGAAAAATAAAAAACTAAAACTTGTCTTAATGGCCTTTATCTTCATAATTACTGTAAATAACACACAATTTCATGACATTTTACAACTGTTGACACTTCTTTTACATTTTTTTGACACTCTTGTTTTTATCTGCCTCTAGTTTTATCAAAACAAAAAATCAGAATCATGAAAAAACAAACATTATTTATCGCAATTACACTTTTTACAGCTTTTGCTCACGCTCAGACAACAGCTTCTAATTTAATAGAAAAATTAGACATCAATACGTCAAAAAGCGAACTCAAATGGTCCTGCGAGTATGCTTTCTATTTTGGAGGTCACGACGGCACAATAAATTTTAAAGACGGTTATTTTTTAAAACAAAATGGAGCTATCACTGGTGGTGCATTTACTATAGATATGAATTCTATTAAAAATGCAGACATAAAAAATGTCGAAGCTAATGCAGGCTTGGTAGAGCATCTTAAAAATGAAGACTTCTTTGATGTGAAAAAATTTCCAAAATCAAAATTGGTCATAACCAAAGTTACCTATCATGATGCAACACATATGCGTATGGAAGCTAATCTTAAGATAAAAGATATTACCTTACCAGTAAATTTTCAAGCCGAAGTTGATTATCAAAAAAAAGAGATGACTGCTAGATTTAAAATAGATCGCACACTTTGGGGCGTTACTTATAATTCTAAAGAGGTTGAAGGTAAATTAAAAGATGGCCTTATCTCTGATGCTATTGGTTTTGAAGTAAAACTCAGTTTATAAACTATGAAAAAATACTTATCAATTATTGCGCTTCTGCTATTTGCAGGACTGTATGGTCAAGAAGAAAATCAAGGTGTTTTAGAATCAGATAGCACTTGGAAAAAAGAACTTATTAAAATGCCTTTAGGCTTTGCTAGAGAAATCAATTACGAAGGTTTTGAAGATATTAGATTTGCAAGTGGTTGGTCAAAAAAAGAAAGTCCTGAGTTTTGGGCTTATACCTTTGCTTGGCATGTAAAAGGCATACAAAAACAAACCGAAGAAAATTTAGCCTCACACCTTAAAGCCTACTTTGATGGTTTAATGCTGCCCAACGATAACGATAAACAGAAAATCCCAGGAGCAACTATATCTTTCAGTAAAAATAAAGAATCTCATTTTACGGGAACAATAAAAACCTATGATAAGTTTCATTCCAGAACTACTATTATCTTAAACTGCACGGTTAAAGCCTTTTATTGCAACACAAAAAACACCACTACTGTTTTATTCCGGTTTTCACTACAACCCTTTAATCATAATGTTTGGGATAAGTTTAACGAAGTAAAGCTTAGTGACGATGTTTGTGATGATTAAGCCTTAAAAAATTATTTTGTAACCTTTCTTTTTGTTGTCTTGTCCAATAAGTGTGAATTCGCAATAACACATTTATAAACATTTTAAAAGTCATCAAAAAATGAATTCTTTAAGACAATACTTTTTAATTATTTGCGCAGGTTTATTCTTAGTTGGACATGGGCAAAACAATCAAAAATTAATACAAAAACCAGATGGAAGTAAAATCTCAACAGAGTACTTAAGCAATTATATTCAGAAAGCTATGGATTCTATTGGCTTACCTGGACTTTCTATTGCAATAGTCAACGATAATAAAATTGCTTACCACGATACATTTGGCATTAAAAACATAAAAACAGAAGAGCCTGTAACTGCAAAAACCATTTTTGAAGGAGCTTCATTATCCAAGCCATTGTTCGCTTATTTTTTAATGAAAATGGCTGAAGACGGCAAACTAGATTTAGACAAACCTATTTATCCATATCTAAAACCAATTTTCCCAGAAGGAACTATAGCTCCTGACTCGTTCGAATACTATAAAACTTTAACACCTAGAATTATTTTATCACATGGAACTGGTATCCCTAATTGGGTTAAAGGAAAACCTATTGAAATAGCATTTAAGCCTGGCACAGATTTTTCTTATTCAGGAGAAGCTTACCAACATTTAGGCGCTGCTTTTGGCACTAAACTAGGTATAGCTTGGGGAACAAAACTAGATTCACTTTTTATTAAAGAAGCGGCATTACCAATTGGTATGGATAGAACAATCTATACATGGGATAAAAAATATGAAAACACTATAGCAAGAGGTCATATAAAAGGTAAAGTAAACCCAAAAATAAATCGATATAAAAAAGTTGGTCCAGGCTTTAGCTTACATTCTGACGCTGAAGATTACGCATTATTTCTAATAGAAATGATGAGCCCAAAGAACATTTCAGTTTCTACAAGAGATGAAATGCTTAGAGAGCATAATCACTTTAAAAAAGATAATAAACTCTATAAAGAAACTGGACAAACTGGTTGGGGTTTAGGCTTTGCTCAAAAACCTACCCCAAACGGATTGATGCACTTACATACAGGAAATAATCAAGATTTTCAAGCATATACTATGTTTATACCAGAGCAGAATTATGGTTTTGTTATGTTTGCCAATTCAGACAACTTATTCCCTTTTTTGGAGAAACTAGAAGAATTATTAGGAGAACATTTTTAAAATTTAAAACATGAAAGATTATAACGAAGCCATAGCATTTTCAGTAATTGTATTAGGTCTACTATCAGTAGTTTTTATAATAGCTAGATATACCTACTTGATAAAAAAAGAAATGATAAACAAAGGAATTTATCTCGAAAACAGAGAGGCAAAATATAAATATTTGGATATAGGTTGCATTGTTTTTGGATTGGGTATTGGGCTACTAGTCTCATCTATTTTTGCTTCAATGAGCTTAACAGAAGATACAACAGACTTATTAGTTTGGGGAACGATTTTAATTTTTGGAGCAGCAGGACTTGTAGCAGCACATTTCATTAGAAAAAAGCTTGAAGACTAAAAATCAAATAGAAGATTACGATTTAATTCGTAATGCAAATGAAGGTGATACAAATGCATTTAGACAATTAGTCTACAAGCATAAGGATGTATCACTTTCGCTTGCTTATTCTGTTTTAAAAGACAGAACAATTGCAGAAGATGTTCTACAAGATGCATTTATTAAAGTATTTCATAAACTAAATACTTTCAATTTTAAATCTTCTTTTTCTACTTGGCTCTACAGAATTATAGTTAATACGTCTTATAATGAATTAAAAAAACGAAAAACAAATATCTCATTAGATGAAGACAACAAAGACAATTTCTTAACACCTATTGAAGATAAAGATTTTATGAAAGAGTCTGACCAGAAGAGATATATTAATATAGCATTAAAGCAACTAAAACCTGATGAGTCTTTAGTCTTAAGGCTATTCTATTTGTGTGAGTTAAGTATTAAAGAAATAGAAAAGGTGACTAATTTTAAAACATCAAAAGTTAAAGTCGATTTGCATCGTGGAAGAGATAATTTAAGCTTTCAGCTTAAACAATTACTAGGAGACGATATAAACTATTTATTATGAAAGAAGAGCAGTTCAAAAAAATTATTAAAAAGAGTTCAATAGAAACTTCTGAAGATTTTATTAATAACCTCATGGAGTCTATTGAAATCCATAAGAAAACTCAAAAAACTTCATTTAAGGCTATTAGGTTAGTGTTAGGAATAGTATCAGTTATCATTTCTTGTCTGGTTTTCTTATTTATTAAATCCGACTCTAAAGAAAATAGTTATTGGGAGTTTATGATTAGTATTCCTAAAATACCATTATTGGTAATAGTAACTTTATCTCTGTTATTCGGTCTTAATTATTTAATAAGATTAAACGAAGAGAATTCGATTAAGATTTAATTAAAAACAACTGAAGATTTATCTTTTCCGACTTTTAATTCAATAGTTTTTCCAAAAATCATAGCGCGATTGTCTTTTTCATGACCAGCAGGCATATTAAATACTATTGGGAAGTTATATTCTGACAAAGCGTCTAATATTAATTGTTCAACTGAAGTGCCCCAAAGTGTTGTGTTCTTTCTAAGTTTTGACATATCACCAACAATGAGTCCTTTACAATTTTCAAAATAACCTGCACGTTTTAAACTTTGTAACATGCGGTCTATATGATATTTATATTCTCCAATCTCTTCAATAAACAAGATTTTTCCTGAAGTATCTATGCTGGTTTCAGAACCCAGCATAGTATGTAACATTGTAAGGTTTCCTCCTACTAATTGTCCAGATGCTGAGCCTGCTTTATTGTATTTAGAACCTTCTAATGTATAGTTTACCGGATTACCAAATACACTAGATTTAAAAGTGTCTACTGCTTCTTTTATATCATTTAAATCCTTGGTTAAGCTTACGCACATCAGTGCGTGTAACGATTGAAATCCCTGATTATGAAATTGGTTATGCAATGCCGTGATATCTGAATAGCCGATCAGCCATTTTGGATTTTTTTTGAATTTAGTAAAATCTAGTTTGTCTAAAATTCTTACCGTTCCGTAACCACCTCTTGCACACCAAATAGCACTTATTTGTGGATTATCTAAGGCGTTTTGAAAATCTTCGCATCTCTGCTCATCAGTCCCAGCAAAGTGGTTATCCTTACTAAACACATGTTTGCCAACTACGGCATGTAAACCCCAACTTCTTAGTAATGAGATAGCTTGTTGTACTTCTCCTTCTCTATTTTTTAATATCCCAGAAGGTGCTACTATTGCTATAGTATCACCAGCTTTTAAATATGGAGGTTGAATCATTTCTGAATTTTGTTTTGCTGAATTTTGAGCATAAACCCCTAAACTCACTGTAATAAATATAGTCAAACAAATTAATCTAATTGGGTTTCTCAAAATCATATAATTCTGGTTTCTGTAAATATAAAAAGTATAACTAAGAGACTCTACAAATGTTAATTTTAATATTATTTTAACGAAAAACATCTAAAGTTCCTACGTAATACGTAGATATTCAATATATTATGTGTCCCAAATTGTTTTTTAATTAAAAAATTCTACTTATGGCTGTTATTACTTCATGTATCACAAGTTCATTACAACCTTACGTTCCTTCCACTGAAAGCCCTTGGAATAAAGAACGCGTAAGGCATGTATACAGACGTCTTGGCTATGACGCATCAAAAGCAGATATAGACAACGGATTATTACTTTCTCCCAGCGAACTTATTGACCAACTTGTTGATGAATCTAAAGACGCACCTGCACTACCAACACCGCCTTGGGCAGATTTTACATATTTTGATTACGAAAATATGGGGCTCGATTTTGATGACGAAACACAAGCTAATCATCAAGAATTAAGGATGGCCTTAAAAAATTTGATGCTAACCACTGGTCTAAAAGCAAGGATGATGATGTTTTGGAGTAACCATTTTGTAACACGGCTAGAGGATTATTATACTAGCAATCATCTTTATGAATATTATGCCACTTTAGAACAACATGCTCTTGGCAACTTTAAAGATCTTACTAGCGATGTCGGTTTAACAAGTGCAATGCTCGTCTATTTAAATGGTTTTCAGAACAGAAAAAATAGCCCAAATGAAAATTATGCACGTGAGCTTTATGAATTGTTTACCTTAGGTGTTGATAACGGTTATACTCAAACTGATATTACTGAAACAGCAAAAGCATTAACAGGCTATAATGACAGAGAACATTGGACAGCTCCAATTACATTTAACCCTAATAAGTTTGACGATTCCGTTAAAACTATTTTTACTCAAGAAGGAAACTGGGGTTATGATGATGTTACACGTATTCTATTTGAAGAAAAAAGTCCATTAATAGCAACTCACATTTGCCGTAAACTATATACTTATTTTGTTAGCCCAACACCTAATGAAGATGTAATTTCTGAAATGGCTAGTGTTTTTGAAATTGACTTTAATATTTCAACTGTTTTAAAATCTCTATTTAAGAGCGAACATTTTTTTGATTCAAAATCTATTGGTGTTCAGATTAAAAGCCCCTACGATATGTTTATGTCGTACTTAAATATCACAAGATTTAGTATTGAACCAGATTATTTCGAAGGTTTTCAGTGGTTTACCTCAACATTAGGCCAAACCATGTTTGAGCCCATTGATGTTGCAGGATGGCAAGGCGATAAAGACTGGATTAACTCGAGTACACTAACTGGCCGTTGGCGAATTTTGGAATGGGTCGTATGGCATACCTGGGAAAATTATCCCGAGGAATTAAGAATTTTTGCAAAAAGAAGTTCTGACAACAGTAATGACCCATATATAGTTGCAAAAAGTATTATCGACAGATTTATGCCCCTAAATCTTCATACTACAGAGGATTATCAGACTGCTACAGACATCTTTAAACATGATGTGCCTGAAAATTATTACGAAGATGGCATTTGGAACTTAGATTGGGACTCCGCTCCTTATCAAGTTATTCTTTTGTTACTGCATCTTATAAAAATCCCAGAATTCCAACTTAAATAACCTACTGCTATGTGTAATCACGATTTAAATAAACATAAAACAAAAGCCGCCAATGCTCATGACATGGAGCATAAAAAATGGAATAGACGCTCATTTTTACAAGCTTTAGGGCTTGCCGGCGCAGGAACCATGATGATTGGTGGCGCTCCTTTATCTGCATCTACAAACACAAAACTTGCAGCTGCTATTAGTGCCTCTGAAACTGATAGAGTATTAATAATTATACGATTAAAAGGTGGTAATGATGGGCTTAACACTATAGTTCCTATTTATGATTATGACAACTATGCCATATCAAGACCTTCTATAAAACATGATTTAAATAATCTTATAAACTTGGGCTCTGATTTTGGAATGCCTAATTATATGGGAGATTTACAAAGTTTATGGGATAATGGCGGCATGAAGGTTGTACATGGTGTTGGTTACGAAAACCCAAATCAATCTCATTTCTCGAGTTCAGATATTTGGGCATCAACAGATGCAAATAATACAACGCAATCTGGATGGTTAGGACGTTATTTTGAAGAGCTTTACCCTGAATATATATTAAATCCCCCTGAAATTCCTGCTGCCGTACAAATTGGCAGTATTGGAAACTTAATCTTTGAAGGCGATTCAAACAATTATGCTTTTTCTGTTGCAAATCCTAACCAACTTGAAGCTATAGCTCAAAATGGTACAGTTCACGACATGAACAATCTACCAGATTGTATTTATGGAGAACAATTAGAGTTTTTAAGAGGTACAACAAATACTACATATAAATATGCCAATACTATTCATGAAGCTTTTGAAAATGGTGTAAATACCTCAGAATACTTAGATGAGAAGTTAGGTAAACAATTAGCCATAGTGGCAAGATTAATAAAAGGTAATTTAGGCACTAAAGTATATATGGTAACTCTCGGTGGTTTTGACACACATGCCAATCAAGCAGAAAAACATCAAGAGCTTTTAACAGATTTGTCTCATTCCATTAATAAATTTTATGAAGATTTAGCTTCTGTAGGTATGGATGATAAAGTATTATCTATGACAATAAGCGAATTTGGTCGTCGTACTTACGAAAATGGATCTAATGGTACTGATCATGGTACTGCTGCTCCATTAATGTTATTTGGTCCAGCAGTTCAAGGCAATGGTTTTATTGGCAATCACCCAAGTTTAACAGCACTTGTAGACGACAATTTAGATTATGAACAAGACTTTAGAGCCATTTACGCTTCAATAATGGAAGACTGGCTTTGTGTTAATAGTAACTTAGTTAATGAAGCTTTGCTAAATGTTAATTACCAACGTGTAGATTTAGGTTTTAATTGCAGTGCCTTAGGTGTTGATGATTTTAATAGAGATCGTTTTAAACATTTTGTTATTTATCCAAATAATGAAACCATTATTAAATTTATAAATCCATTTACACAACATACAGTCGTTAAACTATACGACATAATGGGACGAGAAATCGCTACCCTTAAAAATGAAATGTTATTTGCTGGTGAGCACAGTATTAATGTGAAAAACACAATAAAAACCAAACTTAGCCTTGGGCAATATATCTACAGAATATCTGTAGGTAATCAAAATTTTAGCAAGTCTTTAATTATTAGATAGTCCAACAAGCTTATCCCTCATAAAAGCCTTTAGTGATTACTAAAGGCTTTTCGTTTTATAACTACAAGTAAAATCGTAATTTTGCGCTTCAGTAAAAATTAGAAATTTCATGTCTAAGCGCTATACAATTACAGCTGCACTACCTTACACTAACGGGCCAATACATATTGGTCACCTAGCTGGTGTTTATGTTCCTGCAGATATATATTCAAGATATTTAAGACTTACAGGTAATGATGTTGCTTTTATTTGTGGTAGTGATGAGCATGGTGTTCCTATTACAATTAAGGCTAAAAAAGAAGATGTAACTCCTCAAGATGTTGTAGATAAATATCACGCTATTATTAAAAAATCTTTCGAAGATTTTGGGATTACGTTTGATAACTATTCGCGTACATCTGCTAAAATTCATCATGACACAGCATCAGAGTTTTTTAAAACTCTATATGATAAAAATGAATTTGTTGAAGAGGTTTCAGAACAATTATATGATGCTGAAGCAAACCAATTTTTAGCGGATCGTTTTATTATTGGCACATGCCCAAAGTGTGGTAATGAAGAAAGTTATGGCGACCAATGCGAAAACTGTGGAACAAGTCATAATGCAACAGATTTAATCAATCCTAAATCTGCAATAACTGGAAACGTACCAACTTTAAAAGAAACAAAACACTGGTTTTTACCTCTTAATAAGCATGAAAATTTCTTAAAAGAATGGATACTTGAAGGTCATAAAAAAGATTGGAAACCTAATGTATACGGACAAGTAAAATCTTGGATAGATGATGGTTTACGCCCGCGTGCTGTAACCAGAGATTTAGATTGGGGAATTCCAGTACCTGTTGAAGGTGGCCAAGGCAAAGTACTTTACGTATGGTTTGATGCGCCAATTGGTTATATCTCTGCAACTAAGGAATGGGCTGCACGTGAGGGGAAAAACTGGGAAGACTATTGGAAAAAAGACGACACCACTTTAGTACACTTTATTGGTAAGGATAATATAGTTTTTCACTGTATTATTTTTCCTGCCATGCTTAAAGCAGAAGGCTCATATATTTTACCAGAAAATGTGCCTGCAAATGAGTTTTTAAATCTTGAAGGCAATAAATTGTCAACCTCAAAAAATTGGGCAGTTTGGTTACCGGATTATTTACAAGATTTCCCAAACCAACAAGATGTGTTGCGTTATGCACTTACTGCAAATGCTCCAGAAACAAAGGATAACGACTTTACTTGGAAAGACTTTCAAGCCAGAAACAACAATGAACTCGTTGCCATATTTGGTAACTTTATAAACCGAGTGGTCGTTCTTACTAATAAATATTATGATGGTATTATTCCGGAGCCTTCAGATTTATCTTCTGTAGATCAAGAAACACTTGCTGCTGTAAAAGCATACCCATCTGTTATTGCTAGCTCTATTGAACGTTACCGTTTTAGAGAAGCGAGCCAAGAACTTATGAATTTAGCTCGATTAGGTAATAAATATCTAGCTGATGAAGAACCTTGGAAGGTTATTAAAATAAATGAAACACGTACTAAAACAATTATGTATGTAGCTTTACAAATCGCATCTGCTTTAGCTGTTTTAAGTGAGCCATTTTTACCATTTACATCAGGTAAGTTGAAAAACATATTAAACTCCCGAGATAATTCATGGAATAATATTTCAAATAAAGAAATTTTATTACCTGCTGAACATCAAATTGGTAAAGGCGAATTGTTATTCTCTAAAATTGAAGATGCTCAAATCCAAGTGCAACTCGACAAACTAGAAGCTAGCAAAAAAGCTAACGAGGCAGCAAATAAAGCCATAGAACCTCAAAAAGAGGAAATTACTTTTGATGATTTCACTAAACTAGACATTAGAGTTGGCACTATCTTAGAGGCTGAAAAAATGCCTAAAACCAAAAAGCTATTAGTACTTAAAGTAGATACTGGTATCGATACTAGAACAATAGTTTCTGGTATTGCAGAGAGCTTTAAACCAGAAGATGTTATTGGTAAAAAAGTAACTGTTTTGGTCAATTTGGCACCAAGAAACTTACGAGGCGTTGAAAGTCAAGGCATGATTTTAATGACAGAAAATGAAGACGGGAACTTAGTTTTTGTGAATCCTGACGTTAAAGAAACAGCAAACGGATTAAAAATTAGTTAAATGAAATCGGCTTCTACATTATTCTTAGTATTCTTTATAAGTATATCTACATTTTCATATAGTCAAAACGAAGTTTTACGTTTTAAGATTAACACTAAAAACACTAGGAGTAAAAAGACTACATATTCATTGGTTAACAGTAAAACAAATGATTTAGCTTTTTTAGTCACTGACAGGAAACAAATACATGCTAATCTTTTTGATGCAGATTTTCAAGTTATTTCTCAATTCTCCTTTGAAGCTCCAAAACGTAAGTTTTTAGACCCACTTGCCTATTCAATAAATGATGGCATATACAATTTACTATACGCAACTAGAAATTTTTCAAAACTTATAGTCATATCTATAAATTTTAATACAAAAACAACCAAAACAAAAGAACTTGATTTCGAAATTGGGAAAGAACTTTATATTGATACCATAGTGCATAATAATGAGATGTTTATGCTAACAAGTGATAAAACATCTATTATAATAAGAACTCTATCAAATGACAAAAATCTTGAGACTGTAAAATCATTTAAAGTCAATGAAAATTCTAAAAATGATATATTATACGAAAGTAATCCCGATTACTGGGGATACTTTTGGCTTCAAATTGCAGAATCAAATATTACAAAAATAGATCATCGTATTCCTATATCTATCGAGCAAGCTTCAACACCAAATAAACTTTACAAATTTAACGACCAACTTATTATTTCTCTTGAAGATGAAGAAGAGGACAAAGGTACATTGGTTTATACCTTTGATTTAAATACTTTTGATATTACTGAACAAATTTTCACGTATCCAAAAGGTAAAATTGATGATTTTAGAAAATATAACTCCTTTATCCACGAAGACAAAATCTTTCAATTAGCCAGTTCAAGAAAAGAAATGAGTTTTCAGATTAAAGATTTTAATGACAAAGTTCTAAAAGAGTTCTATATAACAAAAGAAGATTCTATAACCTTCAAAAATGGACCAATTATTCAAGAAGGTCAAACAGCTTTACCATTTCAAAAAAGAAGAGAGTTAGAAGCTGCTTCAAAATATCTCAGAAAAATAAGCTCCGGAGATATTGGATTATCTATAGTAAAAGTCAATAATCTTTATGAAATAACACTTGGCGGATATAAGCAAATACAATCTGGTGGTGGCTTTGGTGCAGGTTTTGGGGTAAATAGTATGGCTTTTAACACAGGTGCTGGTACATTTGTTCCTGTTTTTAATCCTACGTTTTTTAATTATAATTCTTACACTTCTACAAAAGCCACGTTTTTTGATACGGTTTTAACAAAAAACCTGGAGCATGTCAAAAAAGAATTTGAGCCTACCATAAATGATTGTATAGATGATTACATGGTTGATTACAAAGGTATTACTGCTGAGGATTTATTTTTTATAGATAATACACCTTACTATGCATATATCAATCAGAAGAAAAAAGAATTTATCTTAGTAAAGTTCAAAACTTGCCAAAACAATAACAAATAGACTAATTAAAAATTAGTTAAAAGTCTAGCTTTAGGAATAGTTTTTGATGAGATTTATATAAAATTTCTTACTATGCTCAAAACTACTTTCTATCAGATTATACTATCTTCTTTTCTATTACCATTTTTATTCGTTTCAAATCTTAATGCGCAATCTACAGATATTGTAGATGCTTATGAAGATTACTCAGAAGCACCCAGAGAAATAGCATATGCTCATCTTAACAAATCAACCTATATCGAAGGCGAAATGCTAGGCTTCACGGCTTACGTTTTTGATAAATTCACCAAAGAGCCATCTAAAATGACCACTAATCTTTATTGCACCATAAGCAATGAAGAAGGTAAGGTGATTAAGAAAAAACTGGTCAGAGTAGATAAAGGTATTGCAGCAAATGTATTTGATGTCGATAGTACACTGTCTACAGGTATTTTTACCTTTAAAGCTTATACGAATTGGATGCGCAATTTTGAAGAGCAAAACCATTATGAACAAACTTTTAAAGTTATTGATGCAGATAATTTAGGTGAAGTTAAACCTGTTTCACCTAAAGATGTTCAAATAGATTTGCAAGCTCTAGGTGAAGGTGGGCATATTATATATAATGTCTCTAACACAATAGGTATTATTGCTAAAAATCAGTTTGGCTATGGTATTGCCAATGCTTATGGTTCTATAAAAGATGATTCTGGTAATATTGTTTCTGAATTTCAATTAAACGATGTAGGTCTTTCTAAAACACTATTAACGCCTATTCCTGGAAAAAAATATTCGGTAAACATAAATATCAATGAACAAGAAATCTCATCTCCAATACTTAATATCGAATCTTACGGTATAGCTATGAGTTTATCATCAACTTCTGACATTATAAGACTTCAAGTTAAAACCAATACAGAAACATTACAACGCAATAAAAATAGAGATTACAAAGTTGCATTACACAATGGCAGTGACATGGTTTTGTCCCCTTTTCAACTTAATGAAAATGGGACTGTAGTCCTAAGTTTTCCTAAAAGTGAGTTATCTAGAGGTGTTAATATTTTTACGGTTTTCAGTAATGACGAAAAACCGCTTTTAGAACGTTTATACTTCAACAATTCATCTATTTTACAAAACAAAATATCTAAAGTAAAAGTTAAGCCTGAAACTGACAGCTTAAGTATTGATTTAGGCCTTGACCTAACCGAGGCTCTAAAATCATCTAATTTAAGTGTTTCTATTTTACCATCCGAAACTAAATCTTACAATCATCATCATAATATTTTAACCCAATTATTTATTCAGCCTTACATAAAAGGACGGATTGAAAATGGCTCGAGCTATTTTAAATCTAATAATAGAAAAACACAATATAATCTTGACTTGTTAATGCTCACACAGGGCTGGAGCAGTTATAGTTGGAAAACCATTTTAAATAACCAAGAACGTGAACGCTCATTTATTTATCCTTTTGAGCGTGGTATTGACATTGTAGCTAATGTTAATAAAGAAAAACCAGGGACTTATATTGTATATCCTTTAGCAGGTAATAAGACTAAAATTTTTGATATACCTCAGAACGAAGAGGTTTTTACTATTAAAAAATCTTTCCCTACTGATGATGATTTATTCAGGATTGGATATGTAAGTACTAAAAAGAAAAAGTTTAAAGAAAAACCATCGTTATATTTACAGTATTATCCTTCAAAATTTCCTGAATTTAAAAATGAACTAAATGTAATTGACGAAACATATACTCTTAATGAAACATCAGTTAATCCAAATCAGGAAATTAATACAGAAAAAGAGGATAACGTTACCAAACTTGATGAGGTATTAATCAAAGCAGAAAGCAGGAAAACTAGACTTGAAACTTTAGAAACTAAAGCAACTAATGCCAGAATAGATTTAATAGCAGATAACATTAAGCTTAGAAATCTTAGGCTCGATTTATATTTACAACGTTTAGGTTGGGTAACACAGTTTGACTATTTTTCTGGGACGCTTAGTATTACTAATCCAAGGGTAAATTGGGGAAATCCTGTTCCTTTAGTTTATTTAGATAATGCACTTCTTTCTGGACTAGGCACAAACTCAGATTTTAGCCTCTTAACTTTTTTAAACATGGGTGATATTGACTATATAGAATACGAATTTTATGGTTCTGGAGGAGGCATAAGAGGAAATGCAGGATTTATAAAAATTTTTTCTGACCCAAATGGCAGAACCATTAAGAAGAAGAATAAAGTCACAACATATGATGTCCCTCTAAGATTTAGTAATGAAAAAACATTTTACACTCCGAAGTACAAATATTACAATAGCGACTTTTTTATAGAATATGGCACCATTGGTTGGCATCCAAATATCAAATTAGATGCTGCTGGAACAGCTAATTTTAAGTTTTATGATACTAAAACTAAAGATATTTCACTATTTATAGAAGGCATTGTAAACGATAACGAGTATATTTCTCAAGAAATAAAAATTGAAAGAGAAAACTAATTGCTCAAAATAGCCTACCATCCTATTTATAGACATCAACTCCCTTTGGGACATCGGTTCCCTATGGAGAAATATGAATTGTTGCCTCAGCAATTACTTCACGAAGGTACTTGTAGTAGTAACAATTTTTTTGAACCTACTCGACCTAATGATAAGTATATTTTAGCTGTACATGAGCCAGACTATTTTTATGATTTACTAAATATTACACTCAATCAAAGAGCTGCCAGAAAAATTGGCTTTCCGCTGAGTGAAGTTTTAGTTGAACGTGAACGTTTTATAACAGACGGCACAATTAAAGCCAGTGAGTTTGCATTAAAAAACGGTATTGCTATGAATATTGCTGGCGGCACACATCATGCTTATACCAACCGTGGAGAGGCATTCTGTATGATTAATGACCAAGCTGTCGGCGCAAGATTTCTTCAAAATGAAGGTCTAGCAAAAAAGATTCTTATTGTTGATTTAGATGTACATCAAGGTAATGGCACTGCAGAAATTTTTCGAGAAGATGATTCTGTTTTTACATTTTCTATGCATGGTGCTAGTAATTATCCTTTTAAAAAAGAACAAAGCAATTTAGATATTGCTCTAGAAAACAATACCGATGATAATACCTATCTCAAAATTTTAAAGAAAACTTTACCTCGGCTAATAGATGAGCAACAACCAGATTTTATTTACTACTTATCTGGTGTTGATGTTGTCGCTAGTGACAAACTAGGCAAATTAGCTATGACTATTAATGGTTGTAAAGCTAGAGACCAATTTGTTTTAGAACAATGTAAAACAAATAATATTCCTATAATGTGTAGCATGGGTGGAGGATATTCTCCCGACATCAAAACCATAGTAGATGCACATGCGAATACATTTCGATTAGCGCAAGAGATTTTTTTTTAAGCAGAATTACGACTCGCATTAATGTTACCAAACATAGCTCGGGTAACAATTTTCTCAAAAATGGCTATTTGTGCTTCATCTCTATCATCTGAATCTTCAAGATTCTGAATTTTCTTCAATGCATATTGTTGTATGGTTAGCAATGGCAATACTATAGATTCTCTAACCTCAATAGACGCTTTTCCTACTGGCTCATTTTCCATTAATGTGTCGTATCCAGAGAGCTTTAAAATTAAGCGTTTTGATGTTTTGTACTCTTCATAAATCAAAGTCCAAAATTCGCCAAATTCTTTATTTTCTTGCATGTACTTTGTCAAATCAAAAAATGATTTGGTTAAAGACATCATACTGTTTTCAATTAATGTTTTAAAAAATTTCGACTCATTATAAAGCTGTTTTACTTTGTCAAATTCATTTTTATCCTCATAAACTTTTAGTGCTGTACCTACTCCAAAAAAGCCAGGTACATTTTGCTTTAACTGACTCCAACTACCAACAAAAGGTATAGCTCTTAAGTCCGAAAACACTAATTCTGTTGACTTCCCTCGCTTAGATGGTCGACTACCAATATTAGTTTTAGCATAATATTTAAGTGTACTCATATGTTGTAAATACGCTAAGAATTTTGGGTGACTTTTAAAGGCCACATATGCTTGGTAGCTTATTTGTGCTAGGTCATCCATCAATGTTTTATTGACTTTAGACATTTCAAGATTCTTATCATTAAGACTATTTGAAATCCCAGAACTTATTAATTGCTCCATGTTGTATTGAGAAGAAGCTAATGTTCCAAAATTAGAACTAATCGTTTGCCCTTGAATGGTTAATTGAATCTCTTTGTCTTCAATTGTTGGTCCTAACGAGGCATAAAACTGATGTGTTTTTCCGCCACCTCGTGCTGGTGGCCCTCCACGACCATCAAAGAAAATAACATCTATATTATATTTACGAGACATTTCCGTCATAGCCTCTTTAGCTTTAAAAATAGCCCAATTGGCCATTAAATAACCTCCATCTTTTGTCCCATCACTAAAGCCTAACATAATGGTTTGCCTATTACCACGAGCCTTTAAATGTTCTCGATAGTTAGAATCTGTATATAACTCTTCCATGACTTTAGGAGCTGCTATTAAATCAGGAACAGTTTCAAAAAGTGGTACAACATCAGCTGTAAGTTTATCATTAAAAGCAATAATTTTAAGCATTGCAAAAAGCTGCAATACGTTTAGAGTTGTTTGGTTGTTACTTATAATATATCGATTGCAAGCCACTTCTCCATTTTGTTCTTGGATAGCTTTCATTGCTCTAATCGTTTCAACAATATTTATTACCAATTCATCTTTAAATTCTACATTACCTATTGAACCTTTTATCTCAGAAAGGTGTTTTAGCTGCTTTGACATTTCTAAATCAAAAAAGTCTTTAGGAAATAAGTCACTTCCACTGCCAATAAGTTCTGCAACTAAATTTCTAAACATCGCATCATGCACGCGACTGTCTTGACGTATGTCTAGGCTCGCAAAGTGATACCCAAACAATGTTGTTTTGTTTATAAGAGATGTTATTTTATTTACGTAAAGCGATTGATGCTCTGTTATTAATAGCGTTCTTATGGTCTTTAGCCCGGCAACAAATTCTTCTAAAGAAATCTGATTTTCTTTATCTAATAATGTATTATGAAGCTGATGATTGAGCTCAATAATTCGTTCTCTAATACCTTTGAAAGTGAGTCGACGTCTTAAATACTTAATATCCTTTATGTATTTTTTAATAATAGATTCTTTAAGCTTTTGGGCAACATCAAGTGTTATTTGAGGTGTAACAAATGGATTTCCATCTCTGTCGCCTCCAGGCCAAAAACCAATATTTAAAATTGAATTGTCTATCTCTTTTTCATCAAAAATATTTTGATGCGCATAATCGTAAATACTTCCAAATGAATGATAAAACACATTCTTTAAATACCAGATAAGATTTACAGCCTCATCATAAGGCGTTGGTTTTTTGTCTTTAAAGAAAGGGGTTTTTCCTAATTGACCCAGTAGGCTGTTAATTTCCTGAAGATTATCTACTTTGACCGCTTTGGCCAAATCAGTAATAATGCCAAGCACTGTACCTGGATAAAACTGTGTCGGGTGCGCAGTAAGCACAATACGGACCTTAAACGTTTCAAGATATTCCTGCAAAAGCTGTTTTTTATTTTCAGCCTCGGCAGTTTCTTTTAGATTTCTGAGTGTACCGATACCCTCCATGTTATTTACCACAGGAAAAGCTGCATCTTCTACAGCATCAAATAAAACAACTTGCCGTTCTATATACTGAATAAATCTAAACAATAAATTTATTTGACTCTTAGCACTACGTCTGGCTTGATATTTTTTAAAAAAAGTATCTACTATTGTTGTTGGGTCTTGACCTGAATCAAAACCTCTTTTACAAGTCTCATAAAACAATGGCAATAGTGCAACAGTTTTTGAAAGTGTGTCAAAAGGTAAGTTCATAAAAATACCGTTGTATATCTGGTATTTTTGTAAAACTTGAGTATTAAATCTTGATAACCTAGGCTTTATAGACATTTCACATATTTTTCCCTTTAAAAATACTAAAGAGAAATTAGACTAATTATGAATTAGCGGAAAAAAGTCCTAACAGGCTTCACTATTATTTTATTTGTCTTTTTTACTGCGTATCTTTGATAAAAACGTAAACTATGCTTTCAAAAACTATAGAATCTGCATTAAACAAGCAAATAAGAATAGAGGCAGAATCATCACAAGTCTACTTGGCCATGGCTGTATGGGCAGAAGTGAAAGGATTAGAAGGAATTTCTAATTTTATGTACGATCAATCTGATGAAGAGCGTGAGCATATGCTTAAACTTGTAAAGTTCGTAAACGAACGTGGTGGTCATGCTCATATAAGTGAACTTAATGCGCCTAACGTATCATTTGATTCTTTTAAAAAAATGTTTGAAAAACTTTTAGAACATGAAATTTTTGTTTCTGAGAGTATTAACGAATTGGTACATATTTCGCTCCAAGAGAAAGACTATGCTACACACAACTTTTTACAGTGGTATGTTGCTGAGCAAATTGAAGAAGAAGCTACTGCAAGAACTATCCTAGATAAGATAAATATGATTGGTGATGACAAAGGCGGTCTCTATTTATTTGATAGAGATATACAACAATTAACTGTAGTTAGTTCTGCCACACCTAATACGGGAGCTTAAATGTTAAAGTTTATTTAGATTAAATACAAATAATTACTTTTGCGCAGTTATTTAAGTAAATAATTGTGGGCAAAAAGAAAGATAAAAAACTCAAGAAAGAGCGAATCAAAGTACTTGAGACTTCTGGTTTAGATGCTTTAGGTAAAATCAAATCTAAATGTTGCAAGAAATATAAAAAGGCAGAACACAAACGTTGCAAAAAGTGTCCTTGCTTTGACTTACTTAAAAAAGTGGCTTAATAAAGTTGCTTTTTTTGTTTTGTCTCTTTTTAATTATAATAATTCGTAATTTTTGGCAAAGCTTTTAGACTAAGCAGTAATGCAATATCAATTTAAAGAATTTTCTACTGACGCCATCTTTTATCTTAATGACCAAAAGGTTCTAAAATCATTTGAAACTCCAAAACAAACAGAGCTTTATACTTTTATATGGGCAAAATCTGAGCCTATTGAATTAATTATAGATAGTGTTCCTTTTACCTTAAAACCTCAAAGTATTTTGGCATTGACACCTATTCAATACCTTCAGGTTGTTAATAATTCTGAAGCGATTATCTATCAATTCAATCGTGAGTTTTATTGTATTAAAGATCATGACCAAGAAGTAAGCTGTGTTGGTATTTTATTTTTTGGTAATACTAATATACCTGTTATTACACTTAATAAAACTGAGCAACGTAAGTTTGAGATACTTCACGAAGTATTTATTGATGAACTAGAGACTAAAGACAATATACAAGCCGAAATGCTGCGTATGCTCATGGCACGGTTTATTATAAAAAGTACACGTTTATTAAAAGCAAAAAGCGGTATTGTAGAAACTCCTAAAAGCTCTAAAGTAGATTTACTTCGTTCATTCAATTTTTTAGTAGAGCAGCATTTTAGAAAAGAACATAGTGTTGGTTTTTATGCCGATATGCTTTTTAAATCTCCAAAAACTTTGTCCAATAACTTTGCAAAACTTAATCAAAGCCCTCTCCAAATTATACATGAGCGAATTGTTTTAGAAGCAAAACGACTTTTGATTTATACAGATAAAACTGCCAAAGAGATTGCCTACGAAGTTGGCTTTGACGACGCTTCACATTTAAGTAGATTGTTTAAAAAACACACATCACAATCACCTTCTGAATTTAAAAAACAATTAAAAATTTCTTAGTTAGGAAAAATTGACAAGTTACTGGGCAATTTGTTCATTTTTTAGAATTACTTCCTATTGCATCTTTGCATTGTAATTATAAAACAACAATAAGATGAAAAAGACACACAAATCTATATTTAATTTAATAGAAATATTCAGAAGCACTCCTAAAAGAATTCTTAATACAATAAGTGCAGCAACACATTGTGAGCACAAATCTATACATGATTACTATTGTGATTCTGAAAAACCTTATATAAGTAGTAAAAAATAAAAGGGAATAATTGACAAGTTAAAAGGAAAAACAAACATTCCTCGATACCCAAAATGGTAGCAACTTTGTACCAACAAAAAGTAATACTGAAATCGTTTCAGTTTTAAAAAATAAATAACAACAATAAAAAATAAAATTATGAGCACATTTAATGTTCCAAAACGAGAAGACGTAAGCACAAATAACCAAGCTATTTTTGACAATCTAAACAAAGGTCTTGGCTTTGTCCCTAACCTATTTGCAACCTATGCATATAGTGATACCGCCTTAGAAAACTATTTGAATTTTGCTAACGCAAAAACATCCCTTTCTGCAAAAGAAAAAGAAGTAGTTAATCTTGCGGTAAGCCAAGTTAACGAATGTATGTATTGTTTGTCTGCTCACACAGCTATTGGTAAAATGAACGGTTTTACAGATGAACAAATACTAGAGTTAAGAGCAGGCTATTCTTCAGTTAATGACAAATTAGATGCTTTAGCAAAACTTGCTAAAAATATTACTGAAAATAGAGGAAAAACTAATGAAGCTGTTTTAGAGAACTTCTTTAATGCAGGCTATACAAAAGCAAATCTTATAGATACAATTTCATTAGTTGGGGACAAAACTATATCCAACTATATCCATAATACAACAAAAGTACCTGTAGATTTCCCTTTAGCACAACCATTAGAATTAGAAACAGCTTAACAATTAATCTCAATAACAAAAAAATGAATAATTCAATAGAAAATGCACTTATAGACTTAAAAGAACTGCTTGGAAAAGGCAAGTTCATAGAAGCAATGGAAAAGTATTTAGACGATAATGTTATTCTGCAGGAGGCCAATAATACCCCAAAAATTGGTAAAGAAGTGGCCTTAAATGCAGAAAAAGAATTACTGGATACTGTAACAGAATTTATTAAATATGATATAAAAAATATTTCGATTTCTGGAAACACATCGTATTACGAGGCAATTATGGAATTTAAAACAAATGATGGTCAACACCACAGGTTTGAACAAGTCAATAGAACTGAGTGGAAAAATGGTAAAATCATTAACGAACGTTATTACCACGCTTAAGTCATTAAAACAAATAATAAACATTTAAAAACAAATATCATGAAAAAAGTAATTTCAATTTTAGTAATCGCACTAACATTTACAGTCGCAGGTAATGCTCAAGAAAATATGAAAAAAGAAGCAATGATGAAGGGTGAAAAAGCTCAAATTGTTTCTTTAGAGCAAACCAAAGGTGAGTTTACTCAAAAGACACTAACGCTAAAAGAAGGTTCTTATGTCTTTGAGATATCTAACAATAATGTTGGTCATAAGGTAGGTTTTGTTTTAGCTCCAAAAGCTAATCCAGATGCACATATTAAAACAGCTTATGTAACAAAAGCCGTGGAAAACAATACAAAAGGTATATCGAATACAACTACCTTAGCAAAAGGAGAGTATATTTATTTTTGTCCACTAAACCCAACACCACAATACACATTGATTGTAAAATAATATTGAAATAAAATTAAAAAAAAGGAGGTTTTTTCTATAAAAAGCCTCCTTTTTTGTTAAATGAAAAGAAAAAATGTTAGTCTTTCATTACTTTTGCGTCTCAAAAAGAAAAATTACACTTATGAAAAGAAATTACACTAATCTATTATTCACTAGCACATTAATCCTATTTACATTTATAGGCTTTGCCCAACAAACAAGATTAGCTAGCCCTGAAAGACATCAAATTGATTGGGATATATGTATATATACTCCAACTGATGAAGCTGCATTAATTAATAATGCCAGACGAGAATTTGTAAAAGACAGGATGGAGAATAGAATTGCCCCTTGCTCAACATTTAATGTAAATTATGGCTCTGGGTTTGCCAGTTTTCCTCAAGCTCAGGCAGCTTTTCAATTTGCCGTAGACATATGGTCAAACTTATTAAGCTCACCTGTAGACATTACAGTAACTGCTAACTTTGATCCAGCTGCACCAGGCAATTTAGGTAGTGCTAATTCTGATGGTTTTTTCACGCTAACTGGTCCTGGAATACCTGCAAATACATTGTACCCAGCAGCACTGACTGAGGTATTATTAGGAGAAGATGTTGATGGTCCCGGTGGAACATCTAATGATATCAATGCTAATTTTAATAGTAATAGAAGCGATTGGTATTTTGGAACCGATGCCAATCCGCCAGCTGGTCAATTTGATTTTGTAACCGTTGTTTTACATGAATTAGGTCATGGATTAGGAGTCTTAGGTTTTGGAAGACAACTCACCTCTGACCCCAATTTAGGTGCAATCCGATTTAGTGGTGATGCAAGTATATGGGATAATTTTATAGATGGAGCAGATATATTTGCAAATCCAGTTTCAATACTTGATACGTCTGCACCTTTTGGTTTTCCAGACCCATCGTCACAACTATTAGCTCAATTTCAGGGTGGAAACCTTACTATTAATTCTACTTTAGCCGTTATGCAAAATGGTGGAGTTCCACCTCAAACATATGCTCCGAATACATTTAATTCTGGTTCTAGTTACAGTCATTTAGATGAAGACACCTTTAACGGTACTCCACATGCTTTAATGACACCTTTTTCTGCACCTGGAGAAGCTAATCATGACCCAGGTGATGTTATACTGGCTTTTATGGAAGATATGGGATGGCCATTATGCGATAACACATTCAGTACTGAAGATTTTTTATTAAATAACATTCAATTAAGCCCTAATCCTTTTACGGATACTATAACATTAGATTTAACTTCTAACATTGCTAGCCAAGAGTTTGACATATCTATAGTTGATATTAATGGTCGTATAGTGTATAATCAATTTGCAAATGCTATAAGTGGAGAAATAAAAATCCATAACCTTAGTAACCTTAAAAATGCACTTTACTTTTTAACTATAGAAAGTAAAACTTCAGATTTAAAAATTACCAAGAAGATTATTAAGCAATAATTAAATTATGAAAAAGAATGCTTTTATAACTTATTTAACTTGTTTCGTTTTTTTCTCAAGTCTGATAAGTTATTCTCAAACATTAGAAAGCCCTGGTACTATCAAATTATCATGTGAGATGCCTGACACAGGAAATCCTAACGATACATTTATAGCTTTAAGAGAGGCTGCAAAAGAGAGATTAGAAAATCGTTCGACACCATGTACAAATTTTGTTGTCAATTATACTGGGTTTCCTTCTGGAATACCAGCTGGTCCTGGAACTGAACAGATTGCTTTTCAATTGGCAGTTGATATATGGGCAACACTTATAGAATCTGACCAGACTATATATATTGATGCTAACTGGGTAGATACCGGTAACCCAAATAACCTTGGTGGAGCAGCTGCTTCTTATTTTGCAGGCATCCCAGGTAGTACAGATAATATTGTATATCCTGCTGCTTTATTTGAAAAACTTACAAATACAACTAACTCTGGTGATGACATCTTTTGCCAGTTTAACTCTTCTAGAACGGATTGGTTTTTTCCTCAAGACATAAATGGTGATGCGCCTCCTGGAATGTTTAATTTTACTGCTGTTGTATTGCATGAGATTGGTCACGGGCTAGGTATGGCTGGTTTTGGCAGAACAAGAGGTACAATTTTTGGAACAGGCGGATATATTAGACGAGACGCTAATGGTAATACTACTTTACTAGAAAATGACCCTTTAGCTATTCATACTTCACCTTGGGATACATTTATAGAATCTTCTGGCACATCTATATTAGATGAAGGGACTTTCCCTGATCCGTCAACAACAATGCTTAACGCATTTACTAGCGGAAATTTAAATAGTAATAGTCCAATAGCTGTAGCACAAAATGGAGGTACGCTTCCAAGAACATACGCGCCTAACAATTTTGTGGCTGGGACAAGTTATAGTCACTGGGATGAAGGTACATTTAACGGTACTGAAACAGCTTTAATGACTCCGTTTTTAGGTCCTGGCGAAGATGTATATGACCCAGGCAATGTAACCTTAGGTTTTATGGAAGATATGGGATGGTCATTATGCCAAGGCTCATTATTAAGTACTGAAGATTTTGCCTTAGACAGCATTAAAATTAGCCCTAATCCTTTTACGGATACTTTAACTTTGGATTTGACTTCTAACATAGTAAACCAAGAATTTGGTATATCTATAGTTGATATCAATGGTCGTGTTGTTTTTAATCAAGCTGCAAATGCTATAAGTGGAGAAATAACAATATCTAACTTAAGCAATCTTAAAAATGCACTTTACTTTTTAACTATAGAAAGTAAAACATCAGATTTAAGTATTACAAAAAAGATAATTAAGAATTAGAATATTCAATGTAATAAAGAAAAGGGGAGCAAATTTTGCTTCCCTTTTTTACTATATATCATTAAGGGATAAACATAAGCTTGAGCAAAAAAACAGAAATTACTTACAAAAAGTTTCTCTTAAATCATAATGTTTCACTATTTTTATATTGATAATCAAGCCTTTGCATGCATGAAGAAAAATTACATTAAAACTCACCTAGCAACTCTAATTGTATTTTTTGTTTTTAATCTATCATATAGTCAAAATAATAATGGTCAACTAACTGTTATAGAAAATAATGACCACGATCATAACATGATTGGCTGTACATTACCAATTTCCAACTATCAAAATAGAGTTTATATCCCTCCAAGAGAATGGGTACAAGAGCGACTTCAAAATAGAGTAAACCCATGTTCTTCAATTGAAGTAACATACAATGGTTTTCCGGTTAATGGACCAGAACAACAAGCATTTCAGTTTGCTGTAGATATTTGGGAGTCACTTTTAGACTCACCTGTTACTATACGAGTAAATGCCAATTGGACTGATTTAGGTCTATCATTAGGTAGTGCTGGCCCAGCATTTTTTACAGAAATCCCAAGTGGTGGTGCAAATACACTATATCCAGCAGCATTAGCAGAATCTATTGTAGGCACAGAACTTAATGGCTCCAACTCCATAGATATTAACTGTAACCTTAATTCTCAGTATTCGAACTGGTATTTTGGTACTGATGGAAATCCAACTGTAACCCAATATGATTTTGTTACTGTAGTATTGCATGAGTTAGGGCATGGATTAGGTATGATTGGTTTTGGAGGAAGAACTGGTACAGGTCCTGACTTTGAAGGCTATGTAAGAAGAGCACTTGATTTAACGTATCAGCCAGGTGCACAATATTTTAGTATTTGGGATACATTTATAGATGGGCAAGATATTTTGACAAATCCTATATCTATTTTAAATGAAGTAAATTTTCCTGATCCATCTGATATAATGTTAATAGCTATTACGAGCGAAAATTTAACATGCAATGCTCCTACTGCTATGGCACAAAATGGCGGTGTAAGACCTAATACCTATGCACCCTCAACTTATCAATCATCTTCTTCTTACAGCCATTGGGCTGAATCTGGATTTACTTCAAATGTGCTAATGACACCAACAACTGGTTTAGGGGAAGCGATTCACGACCCAAGTAATGTAACTCTAGGGTTTTTACAAGATATGGGTTGGGTACTTTGCCAAGGATCTTTAAGTACAAATGATTTTGCTCTTGAAGATATTAATATCAGTCCTAATCCTTTTACTGAATCTATAACTATCGCCTTACCACCTCAACTCGCTAATGAAGAATTTACGGCTTCTATGATAGATATTAATGGACGTGAAGTTTTTGGTAATATAGATGCTACATCTAATGGTGAAATAAAAATATCTAATCTAAGTAGTCTTAGTAATGCGCTTTACTTTTTAAGTATTGAGAGTAACACTTCAGATTTGAGTATTACAAAAAAAATTATAAAGAAATAGACTCTATATTTATTTTAATCTAGTTAACAAAAGAGAAGCTAGGAGCCTCTCTTTTACTTTTTTAGTAAACATAAGTATTATAACTTTAGCTACTCCCCTAAATTATCCTTATATTGTAAACAACCTATATCTATCTAATATATTAGACCTACTAAGTGAGTTTGAATCCAACATTATAATCTAGCTCTTTTAGTAAAACATACACAAAAGACTGTTCTATACAGAAATTAATGTAGCATTTAAAACTAGTACATTAATTAATGTAATCTCAAATTATTTTGTGTAGTTAATATCCCTTTGTGTGTGTTGTCAAATATTGATGATTTTAATTTTTAAAGCTTATACCATTCACTAAAAATGGTATAAGACTTATTAACTTAAAAACTAATATTATGCTCCCCCATTTCTTTCTGACTCATCAGATTTACGCTGTAATGACTCTCGCCTTAAAAAGAGGCCTCTTTATAAAGAGGCCGTTCAATTGTATTTTATTAATACTTAGTCTACTAGTAGTACCCAAGCTACATGCTACTACTACATATATTAATCCCAACAAAATATTTATAGAATCTACAATTTCATCAAATGTAAATGCAGATTCACAACAAATTGCACTTGTTAGTGCTGGTACATTTATTGACACTGATGGAGATGAATGTGCTGATGTTGGTGAGACTATTAGATATACCTTTACAGTGACTAACCTTGGTAATGAGAGCCTAACCGAAATAATACTTGAAGATTATTTATTTCAGGCACCTAATTCCCCAGTAGAAATAGTATTTACTGGAGGAGATACTGACGGCGATAATGAACTGGATATTAATGAAATTTGGATTTACAATGCGGATTATGCATTGACTCAGGCAGATATTGACCTCGGCAGGGTAGATAATCAAGCTAGAGTAAGTGCTATAGTAAGCGGAAGTATTATCTGTGAAAACTCAGGTATTTGGGGCGAAAATGGTGAACTATGGGATTCTAATGGACTTCTTCAAGACTTTTCTAATGTTGGCTATATGGAAGGCAATGTTGCCATTCCTGACTGGCCTAATGGACCTGATGTTACAGAATATGGTGCTGTAGGTGACGGAATACATGATGATACGCAAGCCTTCCGAGATGCTATAGCTGCCTGTCCAGATAATATGGCTGTTTATGTGCCTAATGGGCGTTATAAAATAACGGATTGGATTAAAGTTGACAATCAAGACAACTTTGTACTACGAGGACAAGATATGTACGAGACCGTACTTTGGTTTCCTAACAACCTCAGTGAAATTCGTCCTGAGAATAACTATATACATGCTGATGGCGGAGGATTCATATATTTTAATGGCGGTACACACCGCAGTATTGAGAATTTTACGTTGGAATTCAGGGAAGAGCAAAACGGCACTCATTTCAATGGTTCAGGAGCCAATGGGATATTCATGGGAGGTGTTGAGCATAGCTGGATACGAAATATTTATGTAAAGAATGCAAATCTAGGTCTTCGTGTAAACGGAGATCATATAACCATCGCTAATATTGTACTGGATCATTACTCTGGGAGACCTAAAACAGATGGCATATTCCCGAATAAAGTTGGACACTATGGTATTACATTGTCAAATGCTACAAATTCCCTAGTCCATGATGTGGTCATTGTGGGCGAATGGTTTCATGATATTGGAACGCATCAAGCAGCTCACAATAATGTGTTCTCTCGAGTCAAATCGCTTTCAAGTGCAGTAATTACCCATAAGTCCTTAAATGATAGCAATAACATGTATACGGAGTTTGATTTAGGAGAGGGAACACGTTTTAGCGGTGATTCTCGTCCCAATACGGTGTATTGGAACATTAAAGCCGAAACAAATCTTCCTTATCCGTCTACTGATGTAAACAATGTTGCAGTGGGATTGACAACCGATCTACCGTCTTCTATGGAATCTAATCATTGGCACGAAACTATTAATCCCGATATCATATGTCCGTCAAATCTTTATTTGGCGCAGCTAGAATTGGCTGAGAAAACCTTTTACGAAACACCGCTTAAATTGCCACCATTTTGGCCTGCGCCAGACCCTACGAACACTAAACCTACTGATGATACTTATATTGACGATCGGACTGATGTACCTCATGGAAATAGTTGGAAAATGATTGTAGGGAGTAACCCTTTTAGAGTTCGAAGCCCGTTCTTAAAATTTGACCTTACGCAATCTATTTTAACGAATGTTGATAAAGCTACCCTTCGCTTATATAAAAACTCTTGGACGGATTCAGCAAAAGAAGTTGCTGTAAGAGGCCTTGAAGATGATTCCTGGACAGAAGACACCCTAACCTATTATTCAGATCAGCCTACAGGAGCTATCTATGATGTTAGTTTTACATGGGTTGAAAGTGAAGCTGGATGGTATGAGCTCGATGTGACTTCTTTTGTGAATATGCAATTGGCAGGTGATAAAATTGTTTCACTTAGTTTGGATGACAATCGTTTATTAGGATCGGCGCTTACATGGATAGCAAAAGAGTCAGACCTTAATCATCCTGAACTTATTTTAACGCCTGCAACAGATGCCCCACCGCAACCTCCAATACCTCCCGAAGATTTTGGTAATGCTACTGTAGTTACAGACCTATCAGGTAGCGCCGAAGACAATGATATTTTTACTAGTATAGATTTATGCCAAAGTTCATTAAACACAAATGATTTTGTTTTTGAAGATCTAAAAATTATACCAAATCCATTTATAGAAAATATCACTATAAATTTACCTCAGAATTTATCTCAAGAGCAATTTAAAGTATTTATAGTGGACATTAGTGGACGGGTTGTTTTAGAAAATATCAATCTAAATGATGGAGAACTACTAATTCCTAACCTTAATAATCTTGAAAGTGCACTTTACTTCATAACTATTGAGAGTAAAACTTCAAATTTGAGTATTACAAAAAAAATTATTAAACAATAATGTTTTAAGACCTTATAAAAAAGGGGAAACCAAACGGTTTCCCCTTTTTTTATTGCTTAAATGATAACTAGATTACTTTCCTAACATCAAAAGCTCACTACAAACCACTTCAGTTGTATACCTCTTAATACCATCTTTGTCTTCCCAAGAGCGTGTAGTTAACTTCCCTTCTATGGCGATTTCTTTTCCTTTACCAACATACTTCTCTACAATTTGAGCTGTCTTTCCCCAAGCAACAATATTATGCCATTGCGTATCTGTTACTTTTTCGCCCTGCGTATTCTTATAGCTTTCATTTGTAGCTATAGAGAATTTTGCTAATGTCTTTCCTGACTCTAAATTAATAATTTCTGGGTCATTCCCTAAGTTACCAATCAACTGTACTTTGTTTCTTAATGTGTTCATGTGTTTTAATTTTTAATGTTAAACAGTTAATACTATCGAGTTTAAGTACTGAAACTATTCCAGTAGTATTTCGACAGTGCAAATATTAGGCAGCAACCAAATTAAAGTCGGTAGTTACGTGTTTAAATTCGTTTGTAAGTATTTGTAGTCGTTTGTAAATGGATAATTTGTATATTGTAATAATTTAATATCCCTTTAAAATTGTATCTATCATCAGAAAATCTATTTATATAGAAACGCCAAGACTTATTCTAAGAGAATTTAGAAAAGAAGATGTTAACTCACTTTTTCAACTAGATTCAAACCCAATAGTTCATAAGTATTTGGGTAATAAACCTGTAAAAGATATCGCTGACTCAGAAAAATATATAGAAGATTGCCTAACAAAATATATCAGTCATGGTGTTTGTAGATTAGCAGTTATTGAAAAAAAGAGTGAAGCTTTTATCGGATGGTCTGGTTTGCGATTTATTGATGATTATACTTTTAATGGCAAAACCAATTTTTATGATGTTGGCTATAGATTAATGCCTAAATATTGGGGAAAAGGCTATGCTACAGAGGCTGGTAAAGCCTCAGTAGATTTTGGTTTTAATACTCTGAATCTTAAAAATATTTATGGCATTACAGAGCTAGGTAATATCGCGTCGCATAAAGCCTTATTAAATATAGGATTGAGTTATGTTGAAGATTTTAAATATAAAAATGAAGAAATTTTAAGGTGGTATAGTATTAAAAATCCAAGATTATGAGTAAAACATGCGCTGAATGTGGAGGCAAGATAATAGTACTATTAAATGAATTACAATATGAGATATCACTTTAAAATTAAACTCTGCTTTAGAATTTTGTTTTGTATAAGTACTATATTCTTGTACGAATGTTCAAAATCAGATGTACAACCCTCATCATCTCCAATTATAAATTCTGAAGGAGAAGGCGAAGAGAATGATATTATGACCATAGATAGTCTGCTAAAACCTTTTTACGATTCCTTTATTGAAGAAATGTTATCAAGAGGTAGAGATTTATCTCAAATACCTATAAGTATAGTCTTTATAAACCCAGGGTCTCAAAATGGTGCAGGTAACGCTTATTGCGGTCTTGGCTATGCTAATTACGACCAGAGTAATACTGCGAGAGTAGAAATAGTTAGCTCTCCTGACTGTTGGAATAACCAAACTTACATTCAAAAAGAGAATTTAATGTATCATGAATTTGGTCATGCATTATTAAATAGAGGCCACGTCTTTAATTTTTTTCCAAATGGGTTACCAACTTCAATAATGTGCTCTCAAATTTGTTCAAATTTTCAAGTTTATAGTTTAAATCAGGAACAACAGAGAAGTTTTTATTTAGATGAATTATTAAACGAAGATATTGAAATGCCAAGCTGGGCTGATGAGAAAAATTATAGCCAAACGTTAGTTGTTGATGAAATCCTAGAGAATAATGAGTGGGTTCCTGTTACCGTTTTTGATAATAATGTAAGTGACAATCCATATTCTTATTTCATAGAACAAATTGAATATACATCTCCTAATTATTCATTGGGGATATCTGTTATTCAAAACTCTAACAATAATAATTTTGGTAATTGGTATAAAGATTTTGAAATATCAGATTTTGCTAATTGTTCTAATTTGGTTGCAGAAGTAAACATCAAAAGCACTGATTTTTTAATTAACGGTAATATAAACTTAGTAATTGACTTATATGATGACTTAGATTCTGATGAAGAATTTAGTCGACGTTTTGCACAAGGAGAAGCAATTGAATTAGGAGGAGGTTTTTTTAAAATTCAAACTAAATCAATCTGTATTCCTGAAGTAACTAAAAAATTTAGAGTTCGCTTTTATGTAAAAGGTGATTCAGAGACTAATGTATATTTTGACGACTTAGTTGTTAATCTATACGAATGATAAAATTTATGAATAAAGCATGCCCAGAATGTGGAGATAAAATAATTGGTAGAGTTGATAAGAAATTCTGTAGTGACGGTTGCAGAAATGCTTATAATAATCGTATTAATAAAGATTCTAAAAACCTAATTAGAAACACTAATAATAGGCTACGAAAAAATTACAGAATACTTGAAAACTTAAACCCAGATAAAAAAACAAAAACCTCAAGAGCAAAGCTTATTGAAAAAGGGTTTGACTTCAATTATTTTACAAGTATCTATACCACAAAAGCTGGAACCATATACTACTTTGTATACGACCAAGGTTATCTACCTTTAGATGGTGATTATTATGCATTAGTAAAACGTGATGATTAAAACATGTAACTTTTACAAATTGTTAAATACATATAATATACTAGCACTTGATTAAAATTTCATGAATTCTACAATTATAATTTTTTTAATTATTGGCCTACTAATCATAATAGGCATTATTTCATATTACTTTAGTAAAAAACAGATTATAATTAGATCTTTATCTAAGATTCCTCTAAGAAGAGTCACTAATTTAAGACAAAATGAAGTTTCTAAACTTTATGGGAAAGCTCTACATGTTAAAGAACCTTTAATTGCACCTTACTCAAAACGTAAGTGTATCTTTTATCAGATAAAGATTCAGCAAAAAGTAAATAGCGGAAAATCTTCTCATTGGAAAACTTTAATCGAAGAAGAACAAATGCAAGAATTCTTTTTAGAAAACAATGGAGATATGGTCATTGTAAAGCTCATAAAACATCCTAAAAACTATAAATGTTTTTTAGTTAAAGATAAAAAGCAGAACTCAGGAACTTTTAATGAAGCTTCTCCTAAATTTAAGGCCTTACTAAAAAGCTATAATATAGAGAGTACTAATTGGCTAGGTTTTAATAAAAAACTAAGATATGAAGAAGGCGTAATAGAAATTGGAGAATACATTATTGTAGCTGGAGTAGCAAAATGGAGATCATTAAGCGAACCTCTGCCTGAATATCCTTACTCAAAAATTGCAGAACTAGAGAGTGATGAGAAGCAAAAATTATTAATTACGGATTTACCAGAAACCTTCGCTAGGAAATAGAATAGTTAATGTTATTAACCCTTTGTACTACTATTCCAGTTTTCAGATTTAAGTTGTAATGCTGCCTTTAAGATGTCTTTTTGACTAATTTGGCCTACTAGCTTACCGTTTTCTACAATAGGGAAACGGCGTCTTTTAGAGTTAAGAAATTTATTAGCGGCATCAAAAATATCCATATTCCCATCAATGGTTTCAACATTTTTAATCATACGATTTTCAACCATATCTTCTTCTAAAGGCATATTGTAGTAACGGCTTTCACTTAATTGTTTTAAGCAATCACCTTCGGATATGATACCAACTAACTCGTTTTTTTCATTAACTACAGGGCCTCCAGAAATTTTATTTTTAATAATAGCCTCGACTACAGAATGTACCTTTTGGTTGGGTCTAAAGGTTATCAAATTTGTGGTCATATAATCTTTAACCTTAAGTGCTTTTTGAGGCATACTAGCTTGTTGCTTTCGCGCTCCTTGAAAACTTTTAATACCCATGACCTACGTTTTTAAGAGTGAGTATTAAAGTTACTTAAAATTAAGGAGTTGAGCAAAAAAATGATATCGCAACCTTATATTTGCAATTCAAATAATTCAATGAGCAAAAACAAAATAAATAATAAAATAAGTATAATTGGCTGTGGTTGGTTAGGTCTACCGTTGGCAAAACAACTCATAGAAAACGGACTTGATGTTAAAGGCTCCACAACTTCAGACAAGAAACTTAAAGGTCTTAGTGAGCATGGTATTACTCCATTTTTAATTCAGTTAAGCGAAACTAAAATTGAGGGAAATGTTACTGAATTCTTGAATAATTCTGAAACACTAATTATAAATATTCCTCCAGGATTGAGAAGAAACCCAAGTAAGAATCATGTTTCAGAAATAAAACTACTCATCAAGCAGATCGAAGAGAGCGGCATTAAAAATGTACTATATATAAGTTCTACTTCAGTTTATACCAGCGAATTTACATTTCCAATAATTACGGAAGAAACGAAACCTAATGCGACATCAATCTCAGGAAAACAACTTATTGAAATAGAGAATATCCTCAAAAACAATTCAGCCTTTAATACAACGATTTTAAGATTTGCAGGTCTTTTTGACGGAGATAGACATCCTGGTAAAATGCTTTCTGGAAGAAAACATATTTCAAATCCTAAAGCGCCCGTTAATCTTATCCATAAAAACGATTGTATTTCTATTATTACTCAATTGATTGAAAAAAACTTATGGAATGACGTGTTTAATGCCTGTTACCCAAGTCACCCAACCAAAGTGCAATACTATAAACAGTATTGTATAACGCATAATTTAGAATTTCCAGAATACAATACAGAAGACACTTCTATAGGAAAAATAATAGATACATCAAAATTGGCACAACTCTTGAAATATGAGTACAAAACTGGCCTCTAGGAAATTAATAACTTTTTAAGACCTATTCGTATTAATTTTCATAGATTTGGCGCATTAAATTTTAAAACAATGAAGAAGATTACAATTGCCTTAGTTCTGCTTGTTTCAGCAATAAGTTTTTCTCAAGGTAACGCAGATTTAAAAGCACATTACGAAGCTTTTTACAAACAAATGAAGAACCAAGGAGACGTTCAAGGTGTTATAAATGCCATGACGCATTTAGAAGTTTTAACGCCGTCTCAATCTCGAAGAGATACTTTAGCTTACTTATATGTGTCTGAAGGTAAATACCTTCAAGCGCTTAATACTATAGGTATTGATAAGAACGCAACAGACTCCGACTTAAATGTTGAAGTAAAAGCAATTTCTCTTAAAAACTTAAACGAAACAAAAAGAGCTCTAGAGCATTACAATGTTTTATTTAGCAGAAAAGCTAATCCATCTTTGGCATATGAGATTGCTGATTTAATGATTCAGAATTCTGATTTAACTGGTGCAAAAGCAAAAATTGAATACGGTATAACCAACTCTAAAGACGACATGAAGCGTGCTTTTTACGAAACGCAACGTCCTTATGAGACGTCTTTAAAAGCAGCGTTTTTATACCTTAAAGCATTAGTGACGTTCCAAGAGAATCAAACAAATGTGGACCCAGCTTTAAAATTAGTTAACGATGCCTTAGCCATTGACCCTAACTTTAATATGGCAAAGCGTACACGAGAAGCTTTAGAAGCAAAAAAAGCGGCTCCTGCTAAAAATTAGTATTCGCTTTTATAAATTATAAAAAAAGCCCTTTGAGATTTCAAAGGGCTTTTTTCCTTTAAGGTTTAATCTATTCGTCTTCAGGACGACCAACATCATTTTTATCAAATTCTAGCTTTTTATTTATAACAAAAATGAGGTTAGAATTAGCAATGAGTAAATCCTTTATGCTTCCCAATTTATTATCTACGGAATAATTATCTAGTGTCAAATCGTTATTTAGTTTCAACAATTTTGTTTCTAAAACTGAAATTCTTGAGTTAATTGGATTGGTATTAATATTTTCTGGTAAACTAATTCTAAGGCTATCTAAAAACACTTTTAAGGTGTCTTTTTCTTCTGTAAAGAACGTAACATCAGCTTTCTTTAAAAACGATATTTGTGTAGACAATTCCTGAAATCTGGACCATTCTGCAACTTCTTTTTGAGCATCTTCACTTAAGATATAGTCATTGTACTTAAAATCTTCTATAGCTCTTGCTGTTATGGTTTTAGTTTCTTGTTTTTGTTCTTCTAAAACTAGTGTAGTCGTTTTTGAGTTGTCATCGCCGCAGCTAAAAAATGCTGCCAAGGCCATAATGTATTGAAATTTTATTCTCATTAATGCAATAATTACTGATTTGGTAAAGATAAATAAACTTGAATAGCATCTCGATGGATTTCAAAAGTCTATAACATCAAATACTAAATTCTTATTAAAACTGTATTTTTTCTGATTTATTATTGAAAAAGCAGTGTCAATTCTTAGTATTTTTGAAAATCATTTAAAAATTCGATATGTCTTCTAAGATTTTAATCATAGGTGCTTGTGGCCAAATAGGTACAGAACTCACCACAAAACTAAGAGAACTTCACGGTGTAGATAACATCATTGCTAGTGATATAAACACACGCAATCTAGACTTGGTAAACTCTGGCCCTTTTGAAATCATAGATGCAAAAAACTATAATGCTATTAATGATTGTTGCCAGCAAAACAATGTAAAAACCGTTTATTTAATGGCTGCTTTGTTAAGTGCTACTGGCGAGAAATACCCAATGGAAGCTTGGGATTTGAATATGAATTCATTGTTTCATGTTTTGAATTTGGCAAAAGATAAGGTTATAGACAAAGTCTTCTGGCCGAGTAGTATTGCTGTTTTTGGGCCAACAACTCCAAGAGATAATACACCTCAGCATACCATTTGTGAGCCTACAACTGTTTATGGTATTACCAAACAAGTTGGTGAGCGCTGGTGCGAATATTATCATGATAAATACGGTGTAGATGTCCGTAGCATAAGATACCCTGGAATTATAAGCCATAAAGCTATGCCAGGTGGTGGCACTACAGATTATGCTGTTGAGATATATCATGAAGCCATTAAAAAGGGCAAGTATGAGTGTTTTCTTTCTGAAAATACAGAGCTACCAATGATGTTTATGGAAGACGCTATTATAGCTACTGTAGATTTAATGCACTCGCCTTCTGATGCGGTCAAAATCCGTTCAGCTTATAATTTAGCAGCGATATCTTTTACACCAAAGCAAATTTTTGAAAGCATAAAAAAACATATGCCAGAATTTACCATTACTTACAATCCAGATTTTAGGCAAGCCATTGCAGATAGTTGGCCATCATCCATAGATGATAACTCTGCTAGAACAGATTGGAACTGGAAACATAATTTTGACCTAGAAACTATGACGAAAGTCATGTTAGAGAATCTGGAGAAGAAATACGCTTAATAGTTTCTATTATTTCTTCAGCTTATTCTTTAAATGAAATACATAAGTAGCATTAAACCCAAAATGAAGATTTGGATCTTTAAAATTAAAATTATTTGTCGTCTGAGTTATAAAAGTATCTTCAACCATGTTACGCGTATTGGTGAGCATCAATTGAATTAAGATATCTCCAAGCTCCCAATTTACACCAATTGCAAAAGGGTCGTAAGTATCAAAAGATTCAATAGGATTAAATGTTCTGTAATACTCGGAAACAATTGAAAGATGAGGGCCAAGCTTATACCTTGCTCCAAAACCTAATGCGAAAAAGTTCTTATTATCTTGGTTAGATACACCTAAAGGTTTGTGAACAAACGTAGGTGCCAATTGTAAAGAAAATTTTGAAGACATTTTTCTTGATACAAGCACTTGAGATGTAAACGCTAACCTGTCTGAAAAATCTCCCGATAATCCTGAGTATACACTGCCAGAACTGCTGTTGTAACTTCCTGCTTGTAATAAGGTAATATTAAACGGTGCGGCCTTCTCTCCTTTTTCCTGGCTTGTTAATTTATACTTAAGATAGCTATCAAAAAGACCATCAAAGGTGGTGCCACCAATACCAAAAGATAATCGGTCTGACACACCATATTCTAATGCAATCCTTGTGGTCATTTTATCAGCCGCAAAACTTTGAGAACGATCACCAGGGAAATTCCAAAAGCGCGTAGCGGTAAACAATTCTAATACACCTTTACTCCTTATCTCTGTCGAATGTCCAAAGGCAACTCTCGTCATTTTAAAAGCTGGCGGAACATACGTAGCGTCTTCTTGCTCATTATTTAAAATGTCGAGTAAATCGTCTTGAGCAGTAGATATGTGAACACCACCCAAAAGTAAAAGACATGCTATTACTATTTTTTTAATTTTCATATGGTTGATATTCAAATTTAAAATTTACCGCTATACTTTTTGCAATATTACCAGCTAATAATGGCGGTATATTTATGTTATAGTCTTTGACAAAAGTTTCAAAAACACCAGACAATGTATAGCTGCCATTATTGTTTTCAATCTTAGTTTTAATTTCTATGTCTTTAGATACGCCATGCATCTTAAAAGCGCCTTTTATCATTTTTATCTGTGTGCCTTGAGCATTCGTATCAAAATCTATTATTTTGCCTTGAAACGTTGCTTTTGGGTAGATATCAGATTCTATATAGCTTTCATTAAAGTGTTCTCTCATTAAGGCTTTCTCAAAAACAAAAGCATTCATAAGCATGTCAACAGCAATTGTACCTTCTTGAAGGTTTATGATACTATAGACTTGATTGTTTTCTGCTTTAATATTTTCTACAGACGTATATGAAAAGAATGATACTTGACCTTGTCTGGCAATTACCTTTTCTGAATTTGAGGTAATACCAAAACTTAGTATTAATAGCAGTGCCAAAAAAGATTTATTCATTGGTTTTTGGTTGGGGAATTATACAATTTAAAAGAATAACATCATTTAGTGTACCTTTAAGAATACCTTTAACACTGATTTCATCTCCCAAATTTAAACTATTTGTAGTTAATTTTTGATTTTTCTGCATATCGCAAATTACCAATCTATCAGTATCTTTTTTTCCTTTTAAAATAATTGTAGAACGATTGTTTAGATTATTAATATCTTGAATAACACCTTCAACTAAAACTACATTTTCTATAAGATTATCTTCATCAAAAGTAAAGTCTCCTTCAATGATTTGGTCAACATTAAATTGTTCAACATCTAAAGATTCTCTCACTATTTTATCTGAGTTTTCACTACAACTATTTAAACCCAAAAAAACAAATATAACTATTAGAGCTATTATCTGTTTTGGGGTGAATGATAATTGATATGTGTTTAATGACCTTTGCATTGTACTACAAATTTACTGACTCTTTTCTTTTGTTAGGTTATGCTTATTGAAATTAATCCCCAAAGCGTTTTATTTCTTCGGGGATTACAAATCAACCAATAAAAACTAAACTCAAATAGTCGTTGTTATTTTACTTTTAATTATGGCAATTAGAGGCATTAACATCGACATAAAGATTTAGAAAACTCTTTTTCAATACGTTCACCTTTTTCGGGATATCCCAATCTAGAAAGAACGTTTAAGACAGCAGATAGTTTATCTGCTTTAATAAAATTGAAGATAATCAGAGACTCTTTAGGGTATAGTCTTACGTTTTTGACGTTTTCTATAACCTGTAATTCTTTTTTTATACAAACTGAGCAGCTGTTACAAAAGCTCTGTTGTACTTCTATTTTTGCTGTTGATGTCATATGCTTTGTCTTAATAATTAAAATACTCTTGATAAGTTGAAGCCAAAGAAAATATCACCGTCACCCCAATCTCCAGTTGCCTGACCTAAAAACGAATTTGTATTCATGGGCTGTGCATTGGTAAAATGCAATTGAAATACGTGACCTCCAGTTTCTAAATCAAACCCAATCGAAAGTGGGTTTTTAAATGGTGAAGTATCTGCTCTGTTTAAGTGTGCTCCGTAATCAAAATTTATAGACCATCTTTTGGTAAGCTTATGTCTTCCGCCAAAACCTATAACGTATTGTGAGTTGTCTTGTTCATTAACATCTACATAATTATCATGAAAAAATGTAGGCATTAACTGCAATGAAAAATTCTTATTAAACTTTTTAGAAATTAACAATTGGGTCGTATAACCTAGCCTATTCTTAAACTCTAATCCAGGTAAAAATGCATCATCTAAAGATGTGTTGATTAGAATATTACTTGAACTTACAACTGTAAATGGTGAACCTCCTTTTTTCTCTCTAAGTAATCTTATTTTTAAAGAAGATTCATAAATTTTTCGGAACGAACTTCTTGAAACACCAATATTAATTGCATCTGTAACACCGTAGATAAGATTAAGTCTTGTTACTGCTTGATCTAATCCAAAGAAGTCCTTTAATCCTGTCTCTAGAGAACCAAACCTATGAGATACCACGAAATAAAGTTCCTTTTTGGATATCATTTTGGTCGATTCAAAATTTACAATTTTGAGACCTTTAAAAGCCGCTGTTTTATAATCTTCTTCTGTTTCACTATCTATTTCATCTAGTAAATCTTCTTGAGCAAAAAGCATTACTGGAAACAGTAAGATCATTATATATATGTATTTCATTTTTTAGTTGGTTTATTTGATTAGTGTTGATTGGTCAACTTTTACGAGTTCTAGCAACTCATCATAGCCTACGCATCTACCTTTTATAGTAATTTGTTCTCCCTTTTGAAACTTTAAAGTTTCTTGAGAATTAAAACTTACTTGCACACCACTACTTAGGACAACATCATTATCTTCAATTGAAGTAATGTTTCCTGTCATCTCAACAACTTGGTCTAGATAATTGGCAGTGGCTAATGCTTCGTCTTTTTGAAATTGTGTAAAGATATCTTCAGCAGATAGGTTTACTGTAGCCTCTTCACTAGCTATATCTCTATGTTCACTATTAAAAATATAGTTGTATACAAGAAGAGCTGTAATTAAACCTATAATTAACAATCCAAAAATTATATATCTTTTCTTTCTCATTTTGATTGTAGGTTAAAGTCTAGGTAGATAATAATTTCATTTGCTATTTTCTTTTTTACAATGCTTGGAATTTCGATATCAAAATCAGCTGGGGCCACCTTGAACGACCCCTGCATGATTATTGAACCATTGGATTTCTTAATGTTAAGCGTTGTTTTAATTTGCTTTTCTTTTCCACGCAATTCAATTTTCCCATCGACAGTAACACTAGTTGTATTCTCACCTAAGTTAGAATAGTCGAAATCCAATAGTTTTCCTCTAAATTTAGCTTTCGGATAGGTTTCCGATTCTATATAATTTTCATTAAAATGTTCTTCCATTAATGAGTTTTTAAATCTAAAACCCTTCATTAATGCTAAAGAAGCCATTTCGCCTGTTTCTGTATTTAAGATGGCTGTAACAGACCCATTTGTAGCCTTTACAGGCTCGAATGTTTTTTCTGATGCTTCAAAAGTTATCTTACCTTTTTTGTCGATAAGCTTTTGTGCAGAAACAGCTGTTGTTACAAACAATAATAGCATACATAGTGTTTGTGTAAAAGTTGATTTTGTTTTCATGTTTTATTGATTTATTTGGTGTAATCTATTATGATATTTCTTTTAATAATCATCTATAACTAAGGATATTTCTACCCTTAGCATAGCATCAATCAATCGAAAAAACATAACTTAATTATGTACAAAAATGTGTTCTTGGTTTAACCAAAGTCTACTAGTTTTCGGGCTTGCCATCATCAATCCATTGCTGAATTAAGTCTATAGTAGTTTGTGGCAATCTACCCGAAGGTGGCATTGCTCCTGGAGCTCCACTAGATAAATTCATCCTATTAAAAATACCATTGGCTCTTTGGCTCACTTGAGTAAAATTTACAAGAGCAAAAGGCGCTCCGTTTGTTGGAGGGCTTCCATGACAACTTACACAAGCTGCACTCATTATAGGTTCTATATCATCTACATAATTCACCAAAGGCTCGGCGTTATCATCATCGTCATCTGTATCATCTGTGTCATCATCGTCGTCGTCTGTGTCATCAGGATTTACTATATCATTAGAGCTCACAAAGTCATCTTCGCTATCACTAGTACAAGCAAAAATGCTAAGTGCAAATACCATTAAAAGAATTAGTCTTGTTGTTTTCATTTTATTGTTTTGTTTTGAGTTTTTTATATTTTTAAAAGTAGTTGCCTAAACCTGTTCTAGTGATGCATTATTGCGCCAAATAGGTATACATTTCCGACAGCTTCATTTTTTAATGCTAACATCAAATAAAAGTTGTTCAACATTTATACTGCAATACTACACTCAAGAATTCGCAGTGGAAAAAGAAAGTTGCTGAAGAGGAAAAAACGCTCCTGAAACAGAAAAAAACCAGTTGAAAGAATACTATTATTCCGTTTTTAAGGAATAAATACGATTACAAAGTGAATAGTCTTACCTGAAATAATCATTACAAAGATTTAAAACACCTATCATATTCAAAAAAGCAAATGCTACAGCACATGATTTTTCTTTAAGCTTATGGGTTCAAAATTTATATATTCGCATATATCTTTAGATTTTTATGCGTAAAGACAAATTGTACTTACTTACTTTTTTATCGTTATCACTGGTGTTTTTAATTATCTCTAGTGTAGCGATTAGATATTTTGTTAATGAAGCTGCAGAAAAGGTTTTAGAGACTCAATTAGAATTTAGCAAACGAGAGGCCAAGCAAGTGGCTATGTTAATAGGCAACCAATTAGAAAATGGCACCTCTAAAGAAGCTTCAATAAAAAGTATTCAACAAAGTATAGAAAACTCAAACCTAGACGCTGGTTTTGTAAGTGTGTTTAATTGGTCTGGTGATATTGTTTGCCATCCAGATGTAAAACAATTGGGGCAATCTATAAGCGATAAAGAATCCTTTATTTCTTCTGTATCGGATGAAGTTACTTCGCAAGACCTATACAAATTATTACAAAAGCATGAAGATACTGTTGATACACCTAATCTTAAAAACAATCAAGATTCCGAGGTTATATTTATATATCCAGTAGCCAACTCTGATTGGATTGTTGGGGCACATGCCAATACGTTTAAAGTGTCGCAACAAATAAAAAAGCTTAGAAGTAATTTTCAGATTATATTATTGGTTATGGGCTTTCTATTTATACTTTCATCTGTATTAATAGTGCGTTTGATAGGTAGTAAGTATGAAAAAAAGCTTGAGATAAAGAATGAAAAACTATCTGACGAAATTATAAATCTTTCAAAATTAAATAGTGCTTTAGACACTTATCAGCAACAAGTATCAGATAGGTCTTTACTAAATGAAGATGTTGATAGCAGCGCTAAAAAGAGAATCCTTACCTATGTTAGAAACGAGCTTGTATCTGTATCTACAGAAGATATTGCTTACATCTATACGGATATGGGGATTACATATGTTCTCTGTTCTGATGGCAAGCGTTCCACTTCTAACTCTAGCTTAGACGAGCTATACGCCAACCTTGACAACACTTACTTTTTTAGAGCAAACAGACAGTTTATTATCGCCATATCATCAATTGATAAAATTGTAAAGTATGGTAACAATCAGTTAAAAATACTTATTAATCCAAATTCCGAAGTCGATATTATTATAAGTAAAAACAAGGCTGCTGAATTTAAAAAATGGTTAAACTTATAATACTTTAGTGTTGAATGCATACTATAAATTATGTCTAGCACAGAATAAATTAAAATATCTAAAATGAAAAAAACTAAATCTCTTTTATTGGCTATTGTTGGCATTATATTAATCACTGCAACTATCATGTACCGTAAATACCGTCGAGCAGAACTTAGAGCTCAACAAGAGAAAATCCAGATTGAGCAAGCCAGAGAGATGATGGAATTTCAGAGAAAACAAGATAGTATTGAAAGAAAAAGAGAATACGATTCTTTGCAGAAAATTGAAACGGATAAGTTTAAGAAACGCTTTGATGAGGTTGAAGAAAAAAGAGAAAAAGCTAAAGAACTCATGAAAAAATTACAAGAAGAAATAGATGCCAAAAGCTAATCCTAAACAAAAAACAATATAAAATAGAGAATCCCATAGTTTTAACTATGGGATTCTCTTTTTCAATGCTTCGGTAACCATTCCCTCATTAAATACAACCACAAAAAAACTAAAATAAATACTCGAAACTAATTTAGATTATAAATGCTCTTTTTATTCCACAAAAAAACCCGATACTTTCGTATCAGGTTTTGTTTGCTCCTCTTCTAAGACTCGAACTTAGGACCCTCTGATTAACAGTCAGATGCTCTAACCAACTGAGCTAAAGAGGAAGGTTATTTTCGCTAAAGCGAGCGCAAATATAAATTAAATTTTTATTTACAACAAAGCGAAACATTGTTTTTTAAAGAAAAATCTAAATATTTTTTAATTGGTTATTGCTTTAAAGATATCGTTACCATTAGCAAACAAGACTAAGGCTATTAAAATAAAGAAACCTATCATCTGAGCACGCTCTAAAAACTTTTCGCTAGGCTTACGTCCAGAAATCATTTCATAGAGTAAAAACATAACGTGCCCACCATCTAATGCTGGTATAGGCAATAGATTTAAGATGGCTAACATTATAGATAAAAATGCTGTAAGCTTCCAAAAAGAATACCAACTCCAAACATCTGGAAACACATCATAAATAGCTTTAAACCCACCTAGACCTTTATAAGCTCCTGTTTTTGGACTAAAAATAGCTTTTAATTGACTAAAGTAATTAGTAATAGTTTTCGTGAATTTTTCTCCTCCGGCTCCAAAACTTTCACCAAAAGTATATTCTCTTCTAAAGACTTCGTAATAACCTAATTTTTCAAAGTCTGGATGTATTCTATATGGACGAATACCAAACGTTCCATTTTCATCCAATACAAGTTGCTTATTAATTGTCTTTCCGTCTCTAAGGATTTCAGTAGTAACTGTCGTATTTTTTATGCCATTAAGATTGTCTTCTAATTGATCAAAATACTTTAATTCTTTCCCGTTTATAGATTTAATTATATCTCCTTTTTTAAGGTCTTTAGATTTATTTGCGGAGCTGTCCGCTATGTTTGCAACCATAAATGGCACTCGGTATTCAAATAAATCTTTATTTCTGCTTGATGATAATTGACCTAAGAAATCTTCAGGTAAATCAAAAGTTTTAGTTTGCCCGTCTCTTTCTATAGTTATAGATTGAGCTTCTATAAGATATTGACCTATATCAGAATCGTTAACAATTGCATTATCATTAATCTTTACGACTTTATCCCCAGTTTTAAGTCCAACTTCATTTAAAATTGGATGCTCAATCCAATACCCATCTCTTAAACTATCTACTTTTACATCTGCGTCTCCGTAACCAAAAGAAATAAATACATAAATAACATAAGCTAGTATAAAGTTTACGGTAACACCGCCTAGCATTATAATTAAGCGTTGCCAAGCTGGTTTAGAACGAAACTCCCAAGGTTTTGGTGGTAATGCCATTTGTTCCTTATCCATACTCTCATCAATCATCCCGGCAATTTTCACATAGCCTCCAAGTGGTAACCATCCAATACCATAAACCGTCTCTCCTATTTTCTTTTTAAATAAAGAAAACTTCACATCAAAAAAGAGGTAGAATTTCTCCACCTTAGTTTTAAATAATTTTGCTGGTATAAAGTGACCTAGCTCATGCAGTACAATAAGCAAGGATAAACTGAGTAAAAATTGAGATATCTTAATTACAAATTCCATGTATTCGTTTTCAAAAATTCGATTGACAAAAGTAATCTTTTAAAGCCATTTAGAAAATTATTGAATTTCTATTCAACATTATTTTAACACTAAGCTAATTTTAACGCTAAATACTGATAAAAATCATAGAAAAAACAATCACTCAACGTACCTTTGCAATGCTAAAATAAATTGTGTTTTATGTCTCTGCTTACATTCTTTAAAGGTTACAAAAGGTTTGCCATTTTCTTTTCAGTATTGTGCATCGTTATCATCACAATTATTTACAATGTGTACAACCAAAAAAAGCCCTTACCTATTTGGAATCCTGAAAGCGTAAATGCCGAAATGGTAGATGAAAACATCCGTCACATTGCCAAATATCATACGATTGCAGATTTTAATCTCACCAACCAAAACGGAAAAACCATAACGCAAGACGATTATAAAGACAAAATCTATGTTGCCGATTTCTTTTTTACAACATGCCAAACCATTTGCCCAATAATGACGGACCATATGTATCAGATACAAAAGGAAATTATCAATGACGATGATGTAATGTTGCTTTCGCATTCGGTAACTCCAGTAAGAGATAGTGTGCCAGTGCTAAAGGCTTATGCAAAAAAGAAAGGCGTCATAGACCGTAAATGGAATTTGGTCACAGGCGATAAAAAACAAATCTACAAACTTGCAAGAAAAAGTTATTTGGCTGTAAAAACAGATGGAAATGGTGATATTTATGACATGATTCATACCGAAAACTTCTTGCTAATTGACAAAAAACGTCAGATTAGAGGTTTCTATGATGGTACAAAATCTGAAGATATTGAGCAACTCCTTGAAGATATCGAAACTCTTAAATATTTTGGTGGCTCATAAAAAGTGTTAAGCCCATTACAGACTAAAAATTTTCACTTATTTTTGCTTCTTTAAAATTATTCTAAATAAGCGAAACCTAATTTTTGAAAGTGTAGCGCATCAAAAATAGATTGTTGAGCTTACTCCAACGAAGGTTGGAGTCTCACAAAATAAATATACAATATTGACTTTAGCAGACTTAAAACGTGGACAACAAGGCATTATCAAAGATGTGTCTTCAAAAGATATTCCTTTAAAACTATTAGAAATGGGTTGTCTACCAGGTAATTCTGTTCAACTTCTTCATCTAGCTCCATTTTCCGACCCTATGTATCTTAATGTTAATGGTACACATCTAGCCATAAGAAAAGAAACGGCCCATCATATCCTAATTGAAACTACTGATAATGAGTAAACAAATTAATGTAGCTTTAATAGGAAACCCTAATACAGGTAAAACCTCAGTCTTTAACGCACTAACTGGTCTTAATCAAAAAGTGGGAAACTACCCAGGTATTACTGTAGAAAAAAAGGAAGGTGTTTGCAAATTACCTCGTGGTGTAAAAGCACACATTATAGATTTACCCGGAACGTATAGTCTTAATGCATCGTCATTAGACGAGAGTGTTGTTATAGAATTACTGTTAAATAAAAACGATAAAGATTACCCAGACGTTGCAGTAGTTATTACAGATGTCGAAAATTTAAAACGTAACCTACTTATATACACACAGATTAAAGACCTTGAAATCCCAACAATTTTGGTCATTAATATGTCTGACCGCATGGCTTACAAGGGTATTTCTTTAGATATTGAAAAGTTAGAAAAACAACTAGACACCAAAATAGCTTTAATAAGCACCAGAAAAGGCAAAGGAATTGACAATCTGAAAGACTTAATTTCAAATTACAAAACCTTATCTATTGAGCCATGTTTGAACACACAGGATATTGACACCGCTTATTTTGAAGGTTTAAAAAAAGCATTTCCAAATCAGTCACTTTACAAATTATGGTTAGTCATTACCCAAGATGTAAATTTTGGTAAAATTGACAGAAACTCTATAAAAGACGCTTCAGATTTTAAAACAAAATCTAATGTAGACTTAAAACGTCTTCAGCAAAAAGAAACAATAAAGCGTTATCAATATATAAACAACGCCCTTAAAGAAGGACAAACCATTGACCTAAATTCAGCTAAAGATTTACGTATAAAGATGGACAGAATATTAACGCACAAGGTATGGGGCTACTTAATATTTTTTCTCATTTTATTGACCATTTTTCAGGCTATCTATGATTGGGCAGAAGTACCAATGGATTTTATAGATAGTACATTTGCTTCACTAAGCGAGTGGACAAAAAATGTGCTGCCATCTGGAGCTTTTACCAGTTTATTAGCCGAAGGCGTTATCCCAGGCTTAGGCGGTATTGTCATATTTATACCTCAAATTGCTTTTTTATTCTTATTCATTGCTGTACTCGAAGAAAGCGGTTATATGAGTCGTGTTGTATTTTTAATGGACCGTATAATGCGCCGTTTTGGACTCAGTGGAAAAAGTGTTGTTCCGCTTATTTCCGGTACAGCATGCGCTATTCCAGCAATTATGGCGACTCGTAATATTGAAAGTTGGAAAGAACGCCTCATTACCATTTTAGTAACACCATTTACAACATGCTCGGCAAGATTGCCTGTATACTTAATTATTATTTCCTTAGTCATTCCTGAAGGTCGATTTTTAGGTTTAAGTTATCAAGCGTTAACCCTAATGCTATTATACCTTATTGGTTTTGGAGCTGCAGTTGGTTCTGCTTGGATTTTGAATAAAATTCTTAACATAAAAAGCAAAACCTTTTTTGTCGTAGAAATGCCAAACTATAAATTGCCATTATTCAAAAACGTTGCGCTTACAGTAATAGAAAAAACCAAATCCTTCATCTTTGGTGCAGGTAAAATTATTTTAGCCATTTCAATCGTATTATGGTTCTTGGCTTCTTATGGGCCAGGAGAACAATTTAATAATGCAGAAGAGATTATAACAGAACAATATGCTTCAGAGAATTTGTCTCAGGACGAATTAAATCAGAAAATAGCCTCTCATAAACTCGAATATTCTTTTATTGGCATTACAGGACGTGCAATTGAACCTGCCATAAGACCGTTAGGTTATGATTGGAAAATTGGAATTGCAATTGTCAGTTCTTTTGCTGCTCGTGAAGTTTTTGTAGGAACACTTGCTACGATATATAGTGTTGGTAGTGACGAAGAGGCAACTATAAAAAACAGAATGGCCAAAGAGATAAATCCAGTTTTAGGAACACCTCTATTTAATTTAGCTTCTGGGATTTCACTACTACTATTTTATGCCTTTGCCATGCAATGTATGAGTACGCTAGCTATTGTAAAACGTGAAACTAATTCTTGGAAATGGCCAATTTTACAATTAACTATTATGACAGCTATTGCGTATATTGTAGCATTGATTGCATATCAGTTTTTAAAATAAGGAATTAGAGTCTTAAACGACTAAAACATTATGAACGACATTATTCAAAACATCTTAGTTTTTTCTTCGCTCGCTATAGCGCTATTGTTCTTAATTAAAAAGTTTGTTTGGGCATCTAAAAAGAAGGCTGCAAAAGCTTGTGGTAGTAATGATTGTGGTTGTCACTAAATCACTTTATTATTTCTTCAATCAGAAGCTTCAATTTATAACTTTTAAAAGGAATAGGGTGTCCGGCTTTAGGATATGGCCATAACTCAACGCCAGTAACCTTAAAATCATCTGCATCGAATAAATTACCTTTCTGATTTGGCAAATATGTAATAGGCGTAAATGTCAATTCGGTTTCAGAAATCAATTCTCCAGATTTATAGATAGCTACATTTCCAACAGCTTCTCCTGCTACTACACACATCACAGCTTTTGGACAGCGAGAATCAGATAGCACATTATCAAATTGTATTTCGTAGTCATCGAATGCAAAACTTTCTCCAATTGAGATTGATTGGTATTCAACTAAAACTTCTGGTCTTTCAGGTTTTGCTTGACCGCTCATTGATACTGAAAAAAACAGCATCAATGCTATAATAACTATTCTCATACTCTAAAGACTTCATTTAATCATCATTGTTACAAAAATACAGCCAAACCAATATATTGTTAAATATTTTAGTTAATTTTGAAAAATTTTTAAGCATACTTAAAAATTAATTAAAGCAATTAAAAATGTCAGTAGCTGTAGAAAACTTTGTAAAGGCCATTTACAATAACGAAAATCATGATATTGCGGACACAAAGCCAGGGAACATTGCTTCCAAGCTTGGCATATCTAATGCCGCAGCAACAGATATGGCTAAAAAACTTGATGCCAAAGGCTTGCTCAATTATGAGAAATATCAAGCACTTCGTCTCACTAAAGAAGGAGAGAAAATGGCATTGAATGTTATAAGAAAGCATCGTCTTTGGGAAGCCCTATTGCATCAGATGTTTGATATGTCTTTACATGAAATTCACCGAGAAGCCGAATTATTAGAGCATGAAACTTCAGATTTTTTAACAGAAAAAATTAGCGAATATCTCGGCCATCCAAAGTTTGATCCACATGGCGACCCAATACCAAATGCCGACGGAGAGATTACTACAAAAGACACATCAATTGCTCTAATTAACGCAGAAGAAAATACAGAATATATCGTATCTCGATTAATGAGTACCGATAAAGAATTCTTTGAGTTTTGTGCACTCAACGGTATAAAATATGGAAATAAAATTGCTGTAAAAAAGCAGTTTCAAAATTCTAAAATGACCCAAATAACTATTAACTCAAATACAATTGTCCTTAATCAGGACTTTACACAAATTATCTATGTCAATGAAATCAATTAAATTCATTTTAATGGTCTTATTAATCTCTATTTCTGCCAAAGGAATAGCTCAAGAAACACAGGACGAGAGATTAAATAATCCTTTAGTCACCGATAGACCAGATGCAACTGAAGCATCATCAACTGTTGGTAAAGGTGTTTTACAATTTGAGACAGGAGGACTTTACGAATCTTTTAAAGAAAATAATGTTCAACAAGAAAGTTACACTTACAACACCATGCTTATTCGTTACGGATTGCTCGATAATTTAGAATTGCGTTTAGGGTGGGATTTTGTAGAAGGTGTTACTAAGGTAAATGGCACAAAATTAAATGATGTTACCAGTGGATTGTCTCCTTTATTATTTGGTATGAAGCTTGATATCGCTAAAGAAAACGGTGCAATGCCAGAAATAGCATTAATCGGGCACGTATTCCCAATTTTTAGTGCTGGACAAGATTACAGACCAGAAACTACAGCTGTAGATTTTAGATTCTCTCTTTCGCATACGCTGAGCGAAAATTCAAGTTTGGGCTACAATATTGGGGCGCAATGGAGTGATGATTCTTCAGAAGCAGCAGCTATTTACACACTAGCATATGGTTATAGCCTCTCTGATAAATGGGGCATGTACGCCGAAATTTATGGGGATTTACCAGAAGATAGTTCTGCAAACCACTTTTGGGATGCTGGTCTAACATATTTAGCGTCTAACGATTTACAGTTTGATGCTTATTTCGGTACTAGTATTACTGAAGGTCAAGATTTATTAATAGGAATGGGGTTAAGTTATAGAATAAAACCAAAACAATAATGAAAAAGATAATCGCATTAATAGCAGTTGTTTGTTTATTCAACTGTAAAAACGAAACTGAAACTAACGGAAAACTAAAAGTCGTGACTACGACGACCATGATTACCGATTTGGTAAAAAATATTGGTGGTGATTTTATTGAAGTTGAAGGTTTAATGGGCAGTGGTGTTGACCCCCATTTGTACAAAGCCAGTGAAGGTGATGTCACAAAATTGGTCAATGCTAATATCATTTTTTACAACGGGTTACATCTTGAAGGTAAACTTGTTGAGGTTTTTGAGAAAATGGGAAATACTAATAAAATACAGGTTGCACTTGGTGAAGGATTAGACAAATCTCAACTTATCGGTTCGGATTATTTTGCGTCTAACTATGACCCACATGTGTGGTTTAATATTGAATTCTTCAAACAGTTTACAAAACAAGTCACTAAAGTATTATCTGAAAAAGACCCAAAAAACACAGTTAATTTTATTGAAAATGAAAAGGCATATTTAGCTAAATTAACTCAGCTTGAAAGCGAAGTTTCAAACACTATCAATGCACTTCCAAAGGAAAAACGCATCTTAGTTACTGCCCATGATGCTTTCAACTATTTTGGAAAAAACTACGAGTTTAATGTTGTTGGACTTCAAGGTTTATCAACCGCTACAGAAGCAGGTGTAAAAGATGTTCAGAGGATTTCAAGCTTTATAATCGACAATAAGATTAAAGCCATATTTGTAGAAAGCTCTGTACCTAGACGTACAGTAGAAGCTTTGGTTGCTGCGGTAAAAGCAAAAGACCACGATGTTGAAATTGGAGGCACACTTTACAGTGATGCACTTGGAAATGCTGGTACAATTGAGGGCACTTACATCGGAATGTTTAAATACAATGTAAACACCATCGTTAACGCACTAAAATAATGGAACAAAAAATAGCCGTAAAAGTAGACGATCTCACCGTAGCTTATAACTACAAACCTGTGCTTTGGGATATCGATTTAGAAATTCCTGAAAGCGTACTTATGGCTATTGTCGGTCCAAATGGTGCTGGAAAATCTACCTTAATAAAATCAATCTTAGGCATATTAAATCCAATTGCAGGTAGTATCAGTATCTATGATAAACCATACGATAAACAACGTCAATTGGTTGCTTATGTTCCTCAAAAAGGAAGTGTGGATTGGGATTTCCCTACAACAGCATTAGACGTGGTGATGATGGGTACTTATGGTAGCTTAGGTTGGATAAAGCGTCCAGGTCAAAAACAAAAAAAAGCGGCATTAGAAGCTTTAGAAAAAGTAGGAATGCTTCCCTTTAAAAATCGTCAAATAAGTCAACTTTCTGGCGGACAACAGCAACGTATCTTTCTGGCAAGAGCTTTAGTGCAAAACGCATCTATATATTTTATGGACGAACCGTTTCAAGGTGTAGACGCTACAACCGAAATTGCTATTATCAATATTTTAAAGGAATTACGTAAAGCAGGGAAAACGGTAATTGTTGTGCATCATGATTTACAAACCGTACCAGAATATTTTGATTGGGTTACTTTCTTGAATGTGAAAAAGATTGCAACTGGACCAGTTAAAGACATTTTTAACGATGACAACTTAACTAAAACTTATGGTATTAATTACAAAGTAAGTATTCAAGAATAATGGACTTAAAAGAATATTTTTCTTTAGTCTTTAACGACTACACGCTTCGCACCATAACTCTAGGTACAGCCATTTTAGGTGCCGTAACCGGAATGTTAGGGAGTTTTGCTGTACTCAGAAAACAAAGTCTTCTGGGCGATGCCATAAGTCATGCTGCACTTCCAGGAATTGCGATTGCATTTTTAATCACAGGTGCAAAAGACACTAATATTTTATTATTAGGCGCTTTAGTAAGTGGACTTATTGGTACATTCTGGATTAGAGGCATTGTTAAAAAAACACATCTCAAATCAGATACGGCTTTAGGGTTAATTCTATCCTTATTTTTTGGGTTCGGAATGCTATTATTGACATTTATTCAAAAACAACCTAATGCCAATCAAGCTGGTTTAGACAAGTATTTATTTGGGCAAGCAGCAACACTTGTTGAAAGTGATGTTTGGCTCATGGCAATTGTCACAGGACTTTGCGTATTAGTTTTGTTATTATTCTGGAAAGAATTCAAAATACTTTTGTTTGATGCTGACTATACAAAAACGCTAGGTTTTAACACTAAGACTATCGATATTCTTATTACAAGTTTTATTGTTTTAGCTATTGTTTTGGGATTACAAACAGTTGGCGTGGTATTAATGAGTGCTATGCTTTTAGCGCCTGCTGCAGCTGCAAGACAATGGACAAATAGCTTAGCCAAAATGGTATTTTTAGCTGCAATTTTCGGAGCGTTTTCTGGAGTGTTTGGTACGGCTGTAAGTGCTAGTCAGAATAACTTATCTACCGGACCAGTGATTGTTATAGTAGCTGCTGTATTTGTCGTGTTTTCATTTATATTTTCGCCAAGTCGAGGCTTATTATTTAAGCAAATTCGGTTTATAAAAAATCGTCGTGATTTGAAACTACATAAAACACTCGCTTTTATGCACCAGATTGCAGAAACACACGAAGACATTTCACATCCGCACACTATAAAAATCTTGAACAACTTTCAAGGGTATACAAAAGGGACACTAAAAAAACTTGTTGACAAAGGTTTTGTACAGCTTCAAGGTAATATGTGGAGTATGACTGAAAAGGGCTATTCAACTGCGGCCAACTTATACAATCAACAAACCGATAGTCATGAATAGTGCGCAGATAGAAATACAACTCATTGCCAGTTTGGTTGCAGTGGCTTGTGCCATTCCTGGGACGTTTTTAGTGCTTCGGAAAATGGCCATGATTAGCGATGCTATAAGCCATTCCATCTTACCGGGAATTGTTATTGGCTTCTTTATTACGCACGATTTAAATTCGCCATTACTTATTGTATTAGCCGCTTTAACAGGAATTATTACAGTTGTTTTGGTTGAATATATTCAGAAAACCGGCTTGGTAAAAGAAGACACCGCTATTGGATTGGTGTTTCCTGCATTGTTTAGTATTGGTGTGATTATGATTGCCAAAAATGCTAATGATGTGCATTTAGATGTCGATGCTGTTTTACTCGGCGAATTGGCTTTTGCGCCTTTTGACAGATTAATTATTGCTGGAACAGATATTGGACCAAAAGCATTATGGATTATTGGTGTGATTCTGCTCATAACATTAACACTTCTCATTGCCTTTTTTAAGGAATTAAAGGTGAGTACTTTTGATAAAGGCTTGGCTACATCTTTAGGGTTTTCTCCAGCAATTATCCATTATGGATTAATGTCGGTGTCATCCGTGACTACAGTTGGTGCTTTTGATGCCGTTGGTGCCATATTGGTTGTTGCCTTAATGATTGCACCTGCCGCAGCTGCATATTTATTGACCACAAATTTAAAGAAAATGTTAGTGCTTTCTGTCGTTTTTGGGATTTTTAGTGCCATTTTAGGCTATTGGGTGGCACATTGGTTAGATGCCTCAATTGCTGGTTCTATAACCACTGTTTTAGGCTTGTTATTTTTGGCAGTTTATCTTTTTGCGCCAAACAAAGGCATTATTGCTGTACTATATCGCGAAAAGCAACAACGTACTGAAGTGTCTTTAATTACATTTTTATTGCACTTAAAAAACCATAGCGAAGTTGAAGAACGCCACGTAAACCACTTACGAGAACACATCAATTGGCAAAAAGTACGTGCTAAAAAGGTCTTGGATTTAGCCTTGAAAAATAACATGATTCATATTGACAATAATGTGGTTTCTCTAACCGAAAAAGGTGAAACATTTACCTCTAAAGCCATTGATTATATAATTACCAACGAAGATGCGCAGATTGAAGATATGAAGGATGATTTCTTTTTGTTTAGAGGATAATTACCGCGCACAATTAACACATAACAAACTCTGAGGTCTAATGAGAATTCGACCTAGCGGAATCTCGTTTTTGCACTTTATACAAACACCAAAATCTGGCGTGCCTAGGTTCTCTAAAACACGTTTTAGATTACTCAATTTCACTTTAGCTTGACGCAGAGAATTTTCATTAACACTCTTGTTATTAATGGCATCCATACGACTTACACGACCAATAGCATCATTAGGCGAAATTGGTTGTGTTAACTGTTCAAGGTGAGCAATCTTTTCTTCAGTTAAAACAATTTCCTCTTTAAGTTGTATAGCAATCTCTTCTTGATTCATATGAATCTAAATTTAGAAAAATAAGTTAGTTTAGCCAACTCATAATTTTGAAAGGATTTAAAATTATCACGACTACTGAACTTTAATCCGCCAACATGGAACTATATGATTACATCACAGGAAAAGGAGGCTTGATATTACTTGGGTTAGTAGTTGTTTCGATATTATTTTACAGAAAGTATAAAACCCAACGTTACTTTAAGTACATTGAGAAAAAGGAAAAAGAACGGAATTCTAAATAATTTTATTTAAACCCACGTTCTTTCTGGATATGCTCATAGGCTTCTTGTACTTGCCTAAATTTTTCTTCGGCACCATCACGGTGTTCTTCGCCTAAATGACTTAAACGGTCTGGATGGTATTTTTTAGCCATTTTACGATAAGCACGTTTTACCTCATCATCAGAAACAGTCTTCTCTATCTCTAAAATTTTGTAAGCATTATTAGTGCTGTTATAAAACATTGCCTTAATACTCTCATAATCACGACTACTAATTCCTAAATAGCCAGCTATGGTATAGATTTGTTTAATTTCGTCTTTAGTGACTAAACCATCTGCTTTAGCTATTCCGAATAAAAAATGTAGCAATTGTAAACGTGACGCATGATCCATCATTTGCTTAATCTGCATACAAACTTGGCGTGTAGAAATATTTTGCTTGGTGACACCTTTAAATAGTCTAAATGCTTTATTAGCACGCTCTTTACCATACATGTTGGTAAACTGCTGACGTACAAAGTCTAGCTCACGTTGATCTTGTTTCCCATCTGCCTTTATTACTACAGAAGCCAAAATAAGTAAGCTTACTTCAAAATCTCCTGATTGAGTTTGCGCTCGTTGTTGGCGCTGTCTTTGGTATGTTGGTTGTCTGTATGGGTCTCGTCTACGCTTTTTCCCAGCTTGACGCTCACCAAGAAGTGGACTAGAGTCTGTAGCATTATCTACAATACTTCCTAAAGCCATACCAATTATTGCTCCTATTGGCCCACCAAAAGACCAGCCAATTGCTGCGCCTATCCATTTTGAAAAACTCATTCTATCATAGATTTTATGAATGCATAAATATACTATTTGTTAGTGTATCGCAACCTTATTTTGTTACACATTTGGTATCTTTGCATTATTAAAGTGATAATTAAAAAATAAAAATATGTATCCAGCAGAATTAGTAAAACCGATGCGTGAGGATTTAACCAACGTAGGTTTTGAAGAATTACATACAACAGAAGCTGTAGATAGTGCTATTGCAAAAGAAGGTACAACATTAGTCGTTGTAAATTCGGTTTGTGGCTGTGCCGCGGCAAATGCTAGACCTGGAGCTCGCATGAGTTTAGAAAACGTAAAGCGCCCTACTAATTTAGTAACCGTTTTTGCAGGTGTTGACAGAGAAGCTACAACTCAAGCAAGATCTCACATGGTGCCCTTTCCTCCAAGTTCGCCAAGTATGGCTTTGTTTAAGGATGGTGAATTAGTACATATGTTAGAGCGTCACCACATTGAAGGTCGTCCTGCAGAACTAATTGCAGAGAACTTAATGGATGCTTATAACGAGCATTGCTAGTTTCTGATTAAGATTTTAAATTTAAACCACGATTTTCATCGTGGTTTTTTATTTTTACATCAACATGAAATTACTAGCTTACCCAGTCACTATATTATACTTTCTCTGTTTTGGATTAACATTACTCGTTTTTCATCCTATACAATGGATCTGCTTTAATGTTTTTGGATACAAAGCCCATAAAATAAGTGTGGATTGGTTGCAGTTCTTTCTCATGCGTTGCCTTAATCTCTTAGGTACTAGATTTACTTTTACCAACTCACATAATATCCCAATAAACAAACCACTAATAATTATTTCTAATCATCAGAGCATGTACGACATCTCGCCCATTATGTGGTATATGCGTAAACATCATGTAAAGTTTGTGAGTAAAAAAGAATTAGGCAAAGGTATTCCAAGCGTATCTTATAATCTTCGTCATGGTGGTTCGGTTTTAATAGACCGTAAAAATCCACGTCAAGCACTACCTGCTATGATGAAATTTGGTGAATATATTGAAACTAATAATCGTGCCGCAGTTATATTTCCTGAAGGCACAAGAAGTAAAGATGGGAATCCTAAACCATTTAAAACAAGAGGAATTGAAATCCTATTAAAAAAAGCACCTTCTGCTTTAGTAGTTCCTATTACTGTAAATAATTCGTGGAAAATGCTTAGATATGGTAAATTTCCTATGGGAATCGGGAATCATATCAAATTTACAGTCCATAAGCCTTTAGAATTATCTAATTTTGCTGGCAGTAAACAACTCATTGAACAGGTTGAAAAAACTATAGTAGAAGCTATTAATATTTAAATACAAACAACATTATGTCTTTAAAGAACATAAGATTAGAAGTAATGCAACATCTTGAAAAAGACGTAGATACTCTAATTGAAAAATACTTAATTCCAATAGAAAAAATTTGGCAGCCTACAGATTTTCTTCCTAATTCTGAAAAAGACACATTTTTTGAAGATGTTCGAGAAATACGAGAATTATCAAAGGAATTACCTTATGATTTTTGGGTGGTTTTAGTAGGTGATATGATTACCGAAGAAGCTTTGCCAACATACGAATCTTGGTTAATGGATGTTGAAGGTGTTGGGCAAATAGAACGCAACGGCTGGTCTAAATGGGTAAGGCATTGGACTGCTGAAGAAAACAGACATGGTGATGTACTAAATAAATACCTCTATTTATCTGGTCGTGTAAACATGAAAGAGATTGAAAAAACCACACAATACTTAATTGCAGACGGTTTTGATATTGGCACTGATAGAGACCCTTATAAGAATTTTGTTTACACCAGTTTTCAAGAACTTGCAACTTACATTTCACATAATCGCGTAGCAAAATTAGCAAAGAAAAAAGGGAATAAACAACTCGCTAAAATGTGTAAAATTATATCCGGAGATGAGATGCGCCATCACCATGCTTATGCTGAATTTGTAGAGCGCATTTTCACAGTGGACCCAAGTCAAATGATGATGGCTTTTCATTATATGATGAAACAAAAAATTGCCATGCCCGCTCATTTTCTAAGAGAATCTGGAAGTAAAATTAGCACAGCATTCGAAGAGTTTTCTAATACTGCGCAGCGCATTGGAGTTTATACTTCTGCAGATTATGTAGATATTTTACAAAAACTAATAGTCCGTTGGGACATTGGTAATATCAAAGGATTAAACGATGAAGCCGAAAAAGCAAGGGACTATCTTATGAAATTGCCTTCTCGTATGCTACGTTTAGCAGACCGAATGGTTGTTCCTCAAAACTCATTTCAATTTAAATGGGTTGAACCAGCTTAATGTTTTTGATTCAGTTATGGATAAACTAATAGAAAACACTATCACATTTGTAAAATCAGAGCTTAAAAATGCTGAAGGAGGACATGATTGGTTTCATATAGAGCGTGTTTATAAAAACACACTACTGATTGCAAAGAGCGAAAATATTGACTTAACCATTGTTTCATTAGCCGCTTTGCTTCATGATATCGCTGACCCAAAATTTCATGATGGAGATGAAACTGTTGGTCCTCGAGTGGCTCGCGAGTTTCTATTTAAGCAAAATGTAGATAGCAAAATTATTGAGCATGTTGTTGCTATTATTGAAAACATGTCTTTTAAAAACTCATTAGAAACAGGCGATAAATTCACCTCTCCTGAGTTAGAAGTTGTACAAGACGCAGACCGATTAGATGCCATTGGTGCTATTGGTATTGCTCGTTGTTTTAATTATGGTGGTTTTAAAAACAGAGCGCTTTATAATCCTGAAATTGCGCCAAATCTCAACATGTCTAAAGAAGAGTACAAAGTTTCTGATGCGCCAACCATAAATCACTTTTATGAGAAATTATTACTCTTAAAAGATAAAATGAATACTAAAACTGGAAAGCAAATTGCCTCTAATAGACACAACTATATGGAAGGTTTTTTAAAACAGTTTTATGCCGAGTGGAATGGAAAACTATAGACTAATTTTCCTTTGCAACCTCTAGAGCCGTCATTTTATTCTCAATTATATTAAGCTCTTCTCCATAATGGATTATTTCTTCTGCATTAAGTTCAGAGCTAGAATTAACAATATCTAATATCTCCTTTTGCTTAATAGAGTAGTATTTTAATGAAATATTTATCTTATTATTCATAAGTCACCACTAGTTTTAATTCTTTTCTATATTTAGATGCACTTTTACCTGTAAACTTTTTGAACAATTTATTAAAGTGCGAGAAATTATTAAACCCACATTCAAAACATATATCTGTTATACTTAATTGGCTTTCAGAAAGAAGCTTGGTCGCATGTACTATTCTATATTCATTGACCAATTTTGTAAACGTTTTTCCTGTTACTTTTTTGAAGTATCTACAAAATGCAGGTATTGACATACTCACTTTTTCCGCAATCTCTTCTAAACTAATGTGTCGTTGAAAATTTTCATTAACATGTTTATAAATCATATTAATTTTTGCATTGTCTTGAGGCTCAGTTTCAAATACAAAACCATCAGCATTCAAAATTTTATAATCATCAGAATTTGATAACGCATTTAGTATATCTAACAGTAAAAGTATTTTCTCTATTCCAGATTTTGAAGCTAACTGTTCAATCTTAAAACCTAACTCCTCTTTTGTTCTTTTTCCAAAAAGAACTCCCATTTTTGATCGCTCTAAGAGTTGATTGATAGACGTCATTTCAGGAATACTAAAAAAATTTTCTCCTAAAAAATCAGGTCTAAATTGAACCACAGTTTCAGAACCATTTAAGGTTAACCTATCTACAAAACCATAATGTGGCAAATTAGAACCTAAGAGTAATAACTGACTGTTATTGTAGTATGATAAATGATTCCCTATATGACGCTTTCCTTTTCCTTTATTAATGTAAACTAATTCAATTTCAGGATGAAAATGCCAATATGGTTTGCTCTGTCCAATATAGGCTCCATGTTTATGAACATGTATGGAGCTTCCAAATGTTGGTGTTATTTTCTCTAAAACTGGTTTTCGCTTTTTCAAAACATTAACAAAGTTAGACTTATGAGTAACAAGAGATGTGTTCAAAATTATTAAAAAACTATGTTATATTATCCTCAAATAGAACTTACGCGCTATTTTAAGTTAATATTGCATATAAAAATAAGAGAAAGATAAAGCTGTTTCGGGGGTTTTCATAGAATAGGGTAATATTCTGCAATAATCCGTCAATTTAGCAACCTTTTTACATATACCTGTCCACGATATTTGTAATTGTAAAACAAAAACATGTTATGAAAAAGATTATTTTGTTATTACTATTAAGCCCTATATTGTTAATTGTCTTTGCTTTGGTTAGTCCACTGTTTTTATTACATAACATTGTAGATGCAAGAAAGTAAAGATTTATTCTTACAAATTACACTAAGATATTAGTCGGTTTTAATTCTGATTAGACTAGCAGATTTGTTATTTCTCACGACTAATAGATGTGGTCTTCCCGCTACTTTAATTTGTTTTAAATGCTGGACGTTACCTCCTATTTTTAAACCACTTGTCAATGGAGAGATTGCGTTAAAAGTAGAATTACCATTATTAATCAATGTTGCCCCTATTGAAGCATCATACCTGCCATATTCTGCATCAGTTCCATAAAAATTTCCGCCAGTAATAACATCTATACTTCCATCATTATTCAAGTCTTTTAACACAACATCATTAAGTACAGATATCTGTGTTTCACTTGGTAAGTTTTGGGCCTTAAATCCTTTTCCGTTATCGTTAACAAATAATGTATGCTGAAAATGATTAGCTTTTAACACATTAACATTTTGTAATTCTTGAGGTGTAAAAATATCTGTAATTGTTGCGTTAGCATAAGGTGCGTAACGTGTAAAACGCTTTTTTAGCATTACCATATGACCAAGCATCCTATCACGATTGTGTAGTGGATAACTAACACCTTCGATATACGTTGTAATTACTGGGTCAATACTTCCGTTATTGTCAAAATCTTTGAAATAGAGTTCTGTTGGTTCAGAATCTGAAGCTTTAAAAATGGAATTTAATCCTAAATTCCCTGCTACAATATCTTTAAAACCATCGCCATTAACATCTGCAACAGTAATGGAATTCCACCAACCTATTTTTTTATCCAAACCAAACACTTTTGTTCGGTTTTGGTATGTGCCGTTTTCGAATTTAAACACTGAAACTGGTATCCATTCACCAGAGATAATCAACTCTTTTACACCATCATTGTCTAAATCGGCAAACTCAGCATCTGTAACCATGCCAATCGACGAAACAGCCTTTGCCCATTGCGAGGTGACATCTTTGAATAAACCATTATCATTTTTAAGTATATAACTTTTTGGTGCTTCTGGATAACGTCCAGGTGTAACTCTAGAGCCAATGAAAATATCTTGATCTCCATCTCCATCTATATCATGGGTTTTTATAACTGATCCACTTGCAAATAATTCTGGTAATACATTACGTACTCTATTAAAGTTTCCTTTACCATCACCAAAATACATCCTATCTAAATAGGTTTGTGCATTGGCTCTATTTTCGTTTCCACCACTAACAACATATAAATCTAAGTGACCATCTCCATTAGCATCAAAGAAAACGGCATCAGTATCTTCATGGGGTTTATCTACTTCAAAACCTACTAAGTATTTATAATCAAATTTTCCAGATTGTGTTTGTAAAAACAATTTACCGGTAAAGTCTTTTGCGCCTCCAAGATAAACATCCTCTAAACCATCTCCATTAACATCTGCAATAGCAACAGCAGGACCTTCTTCACTGTATTTATGATGTAATAAGGCTTCGCGTTTAAAATCTATATACTCATTTTCTTTATGCGAAAACCCTTTACCCAATAACTCCGTCTTATCTTCAAAATACTGTTTGGAATTTGTAGTTACGGTATATGTAGATGTTGGGTTTCGTTTTACTGAAATTATTTGATTTAAGTCTAAATTTTCAATGGTTTGCATTTTTTTATCTGGCCAAATAATCTCCAATTTATCAGCAGATAATCCTTTTTTTACACCAAAATGAAGTCGATGTTGTGATGATGACAAAAAGCCTCTGGTAGGGTTATAGTGTTCCGTTAAAACTGAACCATCTGACAAGGTGAGTTTCGCCATTGTGCCTTCTAAGGATTTTCCTTTGGTGTGCTCAAACTTTAGAGAAAGAAAACTATTCTCAAGTTGTTGCTTTCCATTATTTTTCATGATGAATGGTACCTCATTGATATTATTTACTACAACATCCAAAAATCCATCATTATTTAAATCTGAATAAGCAGCTCCGTTAGAAAATGCTGGTTTTCCGCTATTCCATTTTTCTGAAACGTCTTGAAAATTGTTGAATGCCTTATTTTGAAATAAAAAAGATGGTACTGGAGCACTCGGAATTTCTTCAACCCATTGTTTTAAGGTAATTTCTTTGGCATTTAGTTTCTTCTGAAGTTTATCCATTCTATACCGCGCATAATCTTTATTAGTTATATCTCTTTTATAACCATTTGTGATGTGGGCATCTTTTAGTCCATCATTGTCAAAATCTGCTAAAAGGACAGACCAACTCCATTCGGTTTGGGCGACATTATTTAGAAAAGAAATATCTGAAAAACTTCCGTTTCCATTATTAACGTTAAGTACATTTGTAGCATATTGTGTACCATGCCCATAGTTAACCATTTTTTCAAACTTATCGTAATTCTGCATCATAATCATCATTTTACGACGGTCGTTTTTATTTGGCGCCATATCTAAAGTCAATAAATCTAAATCGCCATTGTTATTAATATCTGCAAAATCAGAACCCATTGAAGAAAAAGATGTATGACTAAAATAGTTGTCTATCTCATCTACAAATGTGTTATTCCCTTGATTAATTAATAATCTATCTGGTTTTATATAATCATTACAGACATAAATATCTGGTCTAAAATCATTGTTAAAGTCTCCTATAACAGCGCTTAAACTAAATGCGTCGTTTAAAATACCTGCTTTTTGAGATTGGTCCTTAAAAGATCTTCCATTGTTAATATACAAACGATTAGATAGGTATGTGAAGTCTTTAGGAACGGTCGGTACTATTTTACCTTCTTCATTCTTTTCAACTTTTATAGTATTAGCCTCTCTGAGATTGTATGAATGGTTTAAAACATAAACATCTAAATCATTATCGCCATCAGAATCAAAAAAATAGGCCTGTACGGAATATCTAGAATCTGCTAAACCTAACTCTTCTCCTTTTTCGGTAAAAGTTAAATCGCCATTATTAATATAAACTAGGTTTTTTCGGTTTTCTATTAATGGATCGGTAGATTTACACACGTAGATATCCAAAAATCCATCATTATTAATATCTGCCATTGTAACACCAGTTTTAAATCCTTTGCCACCATCAACTTTAGCAGAGCTAGTAATGTCTTTGAAGTTAAAGTCACCTTGATTTAAATATAGTTTGTTGCCAACCGTATTCCCAGAAAAGTAGAGGTCTTCAAGGCCATCATTATTTATATCTCCTACAGCTACACCTCCGCCATTATATAAATATTCGTAGGTTATGATATTGAACCTATCTGTTTCATTTATCTCATTCTTAAAATTAATGTTTGTCGTTGTTGGTTCTAGATAAGTGAATAATGCAGGCCCATCTGGTTTCTTAGCTTCTTCTGTTTTTGTATTAGTTTCAACAATAGTTTTTTTCTCTTCTTTATTACAACTAAAAAAGAGTAAAATAAAAACTAGAATACTTAAACGCTTCAAAAACTTCATAGTCTTACTGTAGTTTTTTCAAAATTATATTGGCTATTTCTCTACCTTGTCTTCCGCCTTCTTCTACACCTTGCATGTAGTGAATCCCACCATAAAAGCGGCTTAAATTCACTTGGTTAGCAGCTTCTCTAAACGATTTAAATGTGCGTTGCTCTAATCCAAAACGTAATTGTGTATTGTCCGAAAATGCATAATTATCTCCAAATATATGAGTCAACATTTCTGCAGCTGATGCTGATGTCGCACTATGTCCACTAGTATATTCTGGAAACGGTGGTGTTTGCAAAACTGGTGCCCATTCCGAGTCTATATTTTCTTGAATAAAGGTTACTGGCCGCACTAAATCTGTTTTATATTTTACATGCCATGCGCCAATAATAGCATCAAACATGGCCATAGATGTTAAAGTATAAGCTTTAGCCGTAGTAAAATAATTAGCCTGCTCTTTATCAGTGATTTGATTCACAATATTTAACCAATGTCCTGGTGGTGTAAATTTGTGAATCGTTGTTGTCATATGCCCTTTATGTACTGTCATTATTGGGTTACAATCCCAAAACCAAGCAATCTTCTGTTTTTCTTCAGTAGTATTTTTAGATTCTTGGTAGACTTCATCTACCATTTTATAAAAGTCAGAATCTTTATCTGTGCTATATTCTGGCAATGGCTTAAAGGCAAAAACGTTGGCGCTATCTATAACCATTGGTCTAATTTTGTCCCAATGTGGCTCTAAACCTGATAAATAATCTGGCGGCGTTTCTCTCCAATTCTCAGGCTTTTTAGTACTTGTAAAACGCGGATAGGTTCTTGTCTCGATATACATGTCTTTATCTATCCAATCACTTAATTGCTTTGAGATTTCCGAAGCGTAATTTTCTGAATTCTTTATAGTATTTTCAGATAGTCCTAATCGTATTGCCTTTACCTTAAGACTATCCGTTAAACTTTCAAAAAAGTGCTCTGAGTAAATCAATTTTTTTCCTGTTTTAGAAAACGCTAAAAGTGCTGATAATTCTGGATTGACATTATCATTTTCTGGCATTTTTAATTGCCCTAATCCATTTATTTTATTTGTGATGGCACTTAAACTATCCTTTCGTAAACTTTGTAATGTTACATAATGTGCCAAATGTGCGTAAGCATACATACGGCTTGCGACTGGTGGTGTAAAGGCATCTTCCATTACTGCCTCTAACAATACTGTATTGGCATTATTTAAATCTGCTGTTGTAAACACCTGCGCATCAGGCTTCATTTCTTCTTTACATGCTGCAAAGAAGACTAGGGTCATCAGAGCGAAAAGTCTTGATTTCATGAGTAATTTATTAATCGAATAAATATAGGTAATTATTAATACTAATCAATATTGTAGCAAAGGTGAGATTTAAAAAAGTTTTAGTTGTCCATCTTTATATTGCTCATGTAAATCCGTATTAAGTCTTGGCATTGATTTTCCTTTAAAGTACTTAAGCCTTGCTAACCTAATTGTGTCATTAATTTGTTGCGCAATATGTCCTTCGCCACGCATGCGCTTTCCGTATCTGCTTTCATTGAGAGTTCCGCCATGACAATCTTCTATTTGATGTAATACTTTATCTGCTCTATCGGGCATGGTTTTTCTTATCCAATCCGTAAAAATTTCCCCGATTGCGCCATTAAGTCTTACAATAGTATGTGCAATACTTAATGCACCTAGCTCTGATACTTTTTGTGCCATTGGCAATACCTCATGACTATTTATAGATGGAATTATTGGTGCTAACATTACATTGACTGGTATTCCATTTTCACTTAAAACCTTTACAGTTTCTAGACGTTTTTTAATGGTTGCAGTTCTTGGTTCAAGGATTCTTCTTGTGTCTTCAGATAATGATGTAATAGATGTATTAACGCCTATAAGATTATCCTTTGCTAAAGCCTTAAGCAAATCTATATCGCGAAGAATTAAGCTGTTCTTTGTGATGATTCCGACAGGATGCTTAAACTTTAAAAAAACTTCGAGACATTTTCTAGTCAATTGAAACTGCTTTTCAGCAGGTTGGTAGCAATCTGTATTTCCAGACATGACAATGGTATGTGCCTTCCAGCTTTTCTTTTTAAGTAAGGCTTCTAGTAATTTTGGCGCCTCTTTTTTAATTAAAATTCTTCGCTCAAAATCTAATCCTGCACTATATCCCCAAAACTCATGACTATTACGCGCATAACAGTAAATACAGCCATGCTCGCAACCTTGGTACATGTTCATAGAATACGCCATACCCACATCCGGGCTTGTGACTTTATTGACTATTGTCTTTGGAAATACGTTAAGGTATTGGGTCTTGTTTTTATCTGCAACTTCGCCTTCTTTATGGCAATATTCTAAAAAATCATCACGCATTTCGTAAGACAACTCAAAAAAACGGTTGTGAACATTGCGTTGCGCACCGCGACCTTTTATGACAGATTTATGACTCATGCTAACTTTAAACTCCTTAGAAATGAACTTCTAAAATTAGATGTAATTCTGTCTCGAGACTGTTAACTACTCAAAAGGTTTTGAACAAATTTTGTAGGAAGATTTGTGTTATTTTTATCTCCCAGGAAAATTGGCCTTTCGCTTTTCTAAAAATGCAGTCGTGCCTTCTTTAAAATCTTCGGTACCAAAGCAGTTTCCAAAGGCTTCTATTTCGGCTTGGTAACCATCAACACCATCTTTGTAATTGGCATTAATAGCATTAATGGCTTCTGCAATAGCAACGGATGAATTTCTCATGATTTTACTAGCAATTTTTTCAGCTAAGGGTAACAATTCTTCAGCATCAACAACATGGTTTACTAAACCGTAATTTAGAGCTTGGTTGGCATCAATCATACCCGCAGTCATAACCATTTCCATAGCGCGACCTTTACCTACTAATTGAGGTAAGCGTTGTGTACCACCATAACCAGGAATAACACCAAGAGATACTTCTGGCAAGCCCATTTTTGCATTACTACTCGCCAATCTAAAATGACAAGCCATGGCTAATTCTAATCCGCCACCTAAAGCGAACCCGTTAACGGCTGCAATAACAGGCGTGCTTAAATTCTCTACAAAATCAAATAATAATTCTTGTCCTTTTGCAGCTAATCTTCCGCCTTCTTCGACATTAAAATCGGCAAACTCACTAATGTCTGCACCAGCAACAAAAGCCTTTTCTCCACTACCAGTAACAATAATGACTTTAGTGTCTTTTGATTGGTTTGCGTCATCAAACGCATGATGCAGTTCTTCAATAGTTGCTTTGTTTAATGCATTGAGCTTGCTAGGTCTATTAATGGTAATGGTCGTTATCCCATTTGAGAATTCTGAGAGTATATTTTCGTAAGCCATAATTAAGTTTTATTGTTTTGGAAAAGCCACTGTAAAGATAGTGCCTTTTTCATATTCTGAAGTAAAAGTAATACTTCCGCCGTAGGTTTCTACAATATTTTTTACCATCGCTAAACCTAAGCCCATTCCACTGGTTTTAGTCGTAAATTTTGGTTCAAAAACTTTGAGTTTATTTTCATCTGTAATACCAGAACCATTATCCTCCACTGTAATATTCACATTGTCATCGTTATTAAAAACACGAACTTCAATTTTTGGTTTTTCTGAATCTTCAGGAATAGCCTGAATCCCATTTTTAACCAAATTTGTAACTACTCTTATAAGTTGAGTCCTATCAAAATTAGCAATGATTTCCTCAGCTTCTGGCTCGAAGCTAATATAGTTTTCGTTAAAAATATCTAAAGCCAATTTAACGACATGTACCACATTTAGATCTTCGCTTTGCTGTGCTGGCATTTTAGCAAAATTTGAAAATGCAGATGCAATTGAACTCATAGTATCTATCTGCTGAATCAGTGTATTACTATACTCTGATACTTTTTGATTAATATTCTCATCTTCTGGGTCGAACTTACGTTGAAAACTTTGTACACTCAGACGCATTGGCGTCAAAGGGTTTTTAATCTCATGAGCCACTTGCTTTGCCATTTCTCGCCAGGCTTGTTCACGTTCACTAGTTGCTAATTGTACTGCAGATTCTTCGAGCTCATCAATCATACCATTGTATGATTTTACTAAAGTTTCAATCTCTACACTCGAAGATTCGATTTCGATTTTTTTGTTCCGTTTTTCTAGACGGAATTCATTCATCTTATCACTAATAGTTTTTAATGACCTTGTAATGTATTTTGATATAAAATAGGCCAACACTATTGCTGCTAAAATCATTGCCAAATATGCAAAACTTAATCGCAACAAAAACTCTTTTAGCTCTCTGTCAAAAATGTCATCATCTTGTAAGTATGGTACATTAAGAATAGCTATGTTTTTAAACTTCTCGTCTGTTACAAAGGAGTAAGATGACTGAAAAACCTTACCATTAGTTTCGTTCTTAATCACATAGCGATGCTCTGCTGTATTAGTTATCTGATTTAGAACTTGGGCACTTAAACATTGGTCTAATGTGTCTCTTTGAATTTTAGCTTCAGAAGATTTTAATAATTGCCCATCTAAATCGTATAAATTAATCTGAAGTCCGTGAATATTTGCAATACTAAATATCTCGTCTTTAAAAATAAATGGTATTTTTTCTGTAATAACCTCAAAAGAAGTTTCATCCAACACATGGTTAATACTTCGTCTAATTGCTGCCTCTTTACGCTCTAATCTATCGGCATGATATTCTCTAGCTTCTTCATGGTACTGGTATATTGTCACTGCCGCAATTAAAATTGAAGCCAGCAATACAAGAAGTATCATTGCTATAAATATACGTGAACGAAGAGATATTTTTTTTAGCGCCATAAAGGTTTTTAAATTCTTCTAAATATAGCAATAATCACGCCAACTAAGCATCTGGATTTTTAGATCTAATATTCTTATAAATCTTGAAACCTAGCATAATTAGAATACCCAATACTACAATACCTACTATTCCAAAAATCCAATTGAGTCCGTTTTTTAAAACCACTAAAAAGACCACAGCAAAGAGAATAAAAGTGGCACCTTCATTCCAAATACGCATAAAGCTTGACGATTTTTTTACAATATCTTTTTGTAATTGTTTGTAGTATACATGCGTTTGGATTTGGTAAATGATTAATGATAAAACAAATCCTAATTTAATCTGCATCCAAGAATCTGTGAGGTAAAATAGTCTGGGGATGATTAACAAAACTCCAAAAATTACTGCCAATATACTTGATGGCCAAGTAATAATAAACCAAAGGCGTTTTGCCATTAGTTTTAATTGTTCTCCTAAGATTTCTTTATCCGGAGATGGCTTATGAAATGCTTCTATTTGGTATACAAACAACCTTGGAATGTAAAATAAGCCTGCAAACCATGTCACCACAAAAATGATGTGTAATGATTTGATGTAACGGTAATACTCTGCTAAAAAATCTGCCATTAATCCTCAACAAATAAATAGTTTAACTGTTTTGAATTGAATGCGGCATTAAATGCTTTCACCTCATCACTTAAAATAGTGTTGAATGCCGATAATTGAGTTTCTATCTTGCTAGTCAATTCATTTTTTACAGCAATATCTTGGGCCGTTGGGGCAAAATCTCCCATACGAACCAAAGAATTTAAATGCCCTAGTTTGTTTGTTAATCGAATAGGGAAATTTAATGGGTCTTGACCACTTCTATTTTTTGTTTGGTACAAGGCTTTTTCAATATCTCCAAGCTTTTCCTGTAATGCTTTTGCTTTTTCGGCTAAGTCTTTTACATTTTCATCGTCTTTATATTGCTCTTGAAATGCACCTAATTGCTTATTGACAACTCTTATCTTTTTGATAGATTTATGCGCTTCGTCCATAGTTTTATTGACATCCTTAATAAATGCAAATTGCTGTTCCATATCAGCTAATGTGCTTTCTGCTCTTGGGTCTGCGATAATATTAAATGTCTGCGCTTGCGCTTCATCATTGACTTTTAAACTTACTTTATAAGTCCCAGGAGTAGCTCTTGGTCCATCTAAACTTGCCCACCATAAAATCATGCCTTTTAAACGTTCTGCGCCATCATAGGTCATATTCCAAACAAATTGATTGGCGCCTTTTTTAACCGTTAACTTATTTTTCTTATCCTTTGTAGAATAGGTTTTTATAGTATCTCCTTTCTTGTCAAAATAGGTTAAAGACACCTGATCATCTTTAGAATAATCTTTTAAATTGAAATACGTCATTACCCCATTTGGATGATTAGTACCTGATGTTTTACTGCCTTTTCTACTGCCACCACGCATACGATACGTGTTTTTTGGCTTGAATAAGACATTATTACTTAAATCTGTATTATACAGCTGATGAATAACAGATAAATCATCAATTATCCAAAGGCTTCGCCCTTGCGTTGCAACAATTAAATTATTGTCTTTTATAGTTAAATCTGTAATAGGAACAATTGGCAGATTCAACTGAAAAGGTTTCCAATTTTTACCATCATTAAAAGAAATATACATTCCTGTTTCAGTACCTGCATACAACAAGCCTTTTTTCTTTGGATCTTCACGAAGCACTCTAGTAAAATGTTCGCTATTGATACCATTGGTTATTTTTGTCCAGGTCTTTCCGTAATCTGTTGTTTTGTACAGATACGGTGCGAAATCTCCTGTCTTATATTTTGTGCCTGCGATATAACAAGTACCTTCGTTAAAGGCGCTTGGCTCAATGCTATTAATCATCATCCAATCGGGCATGCCTTTAGGTGTTACATTATCCCAGTTTTTTCCGCCATCTCTAGAAACATGAACTAAACCATCATCACTACCAACCCAAAGTAAACCTTCCTTTAATGGTGATTCTTGAGCTGCAAAAATGGTACAGTAATATTCTACAGATGTGTTGTCTTGCGTAATTGGACCTCCTGAAGATTTTAGTTTTTCTGGGTCGTTTCGAGTTAAGTCTGGGCTAATAATCTCCCAAGATTGCCCTTCATTTTCTGTAACATGCACATGTTGCGAAAACGTATACATACGATTTGGATTATGCTTTGAAAATATAATCGGGAAATTCCACTGAAAACGATATTTCATGCCTTCTGCGCCATGTCCCATAGGATTATCTGGCCAAACATTTATAGCTCTAACTGTTCCTGTTTTATGATTTCTTCGGGTTAAAAACCCATCGTAACTCCCACCATAAACAATGTCATTGTCTTTTGGGTCAACCGCAATATGCGCCGACTCGCCACCTGCTGTACTTTCCCAATCATCAGCGGTAATAGCTCTTCCATCTGTTCGATGCGGAATTCTTATCGTTGAATTATCTTGCTGCGCTACATAAATTCTGTATGGAAATGCATTATCTGTTGTCACACGATAAAACTGTGAGGTTGGTTGGTTGTGATACGTACTCCATGTTTCTGCACCATCATATGTCACTTGCGCACCACCATCATCTCCAATAATCATACGATTTGGATCTTCTGGTGCAATCCATAAATCGTGGTGGTCGCCATGTGGCGCTCTAAAATTTCCAAACGTTTTTCCACCATCCGTACTTTTATGATAGCTTACATTTAATACATAAACAGTATTGATGTCTTTTGTGTCAGCATACAAACGTGTGTAATACCATGCACGTTGGCGTAATTTACGCTCACTATTAACTTGTCGCCAAGTGTCTCCACCATCATCACTTCGGTATAAACCACCTTTATCTTTATTTTCTACAATTGCCCAAACACGTTGGTTATTTAAAGGTGATACTGTTACACCTATAATTCCTAAAGTGCCTTCAGGGAAACCTTTCATCTTAGAAATTTCTGTCCAAGTTTCGCCATTATCAGTACTTTTCCATAATGCAGAACCATCACCACCAGAATTTAGACTATAAGGTGTTCTATTAATTCGCCATGTAGATGCATATAAAATTCGTGGATTTGTGGGATCCATTATTAAATCGACAACACCTGCATTAGCATTGGCAAACAATGTTTTCTTCCAAGTTTTACCACCATCAATACTTTTGTAAACTCCTCGTTCTTGAGTTGGTTTGTATAGATTACCCATAACTCCTGCAAAAACGATATTATGATTTGTAGGATGAATGGCGATACGCGGAATATGACGCGATTTAGGTAACCCAGAAGCTGTCCAAGTTTTACCAGCATCGACACTTTTCCACATCCCATATCCAGAAGATACATTTCCTCTTACTGTTTTTTCGCCACCACCAACATAGATAACGTTAGGGTCGCTTTTTGAAACAGATATAGAACCAATACTTCCTCCGAAATAGCCGTCTGAGATATTTTCCCATTGACGACCTCCATTAGTAGTTTTCCAAATACCACCACCAGTGGCTCCAAAATAATAGAGATTTGGTTGATTTGGTACGCCTGTTACAGCTGCACTTCTTCCACCTCTAAAAGGCCCAACGAGTCGGTATTCTAATCCAGAATAATGAGACTCATCAAAGTTTTGTGCATTAAGATTTAAACTAAAAAACGAGAGCAGTACAACTGCCAGAATGGTTGATAATCGCATGAGAAATTATAAGTTAGTTTTCGGAATCTAAAAATAAAGAATAAAAGTCAGAAGATTTATGCTGTTTCTAACTTTAACTTAACCTCTCGTTTTAAGAAGTAATAGGTTACAATCGTTGATAACACATCTGATATCGGAAAAGCTATCCAAATACCCAATTCACCATAGAAAACTGGCAAAATAAACATTAGTGGAATAAAGAAAATTGCTTGTCGTGTCAATGTTAAAATTAAAGCTGGAATTGCCTTACCTACAGCTTGAAAATATGCCGCACCAACTAACTGAACGGCTAAAATAGGCACAGCCGCAAAGGCTAATCTCATATTATTTGGTGTCTCTCTTATAACATCTGCATCATCTGTAAACCATTTTGTAATGACTTCAGGAAAAACCATTAATCCAATGAATACTATTGTTCCTAATATTGTTGCATACTTTATTGCTGTATAGATAACCTCTTTAACTCTTCTATATTGCTCCGCACCATAATTATAACCAGCAATAGGAATAAATCCTTGGGTAATACCAAAAACAGGGAATAACACAAACATCATCATACGACCAACAATAGCATATGCAGTAATAGAAGTTTCTCCGCCATAATTAAAAAGTGCATTATTAACTAGTAAAAAAGTAACACTAACTACAGCTTGTCTCGCTAAGGTGACAAATCCTAAAGATCCTATTTCTGAAATAATCTCTTTATTTAAGGCAAAGTGTGAAAAATCTATTTTTAGTTCTGAGTTTTTTGAAAGGAAGAACCATAGAATGAATATAAACGATACGATATATGACCCTGTTGTTGCCCAAGCAGCTCCAGCCATTCCCCAATCTAATATGTTGATGAAAATATAATCGAAAAGAAGATTCCCAACAGAAGGAATCATCATGGCGTACATAGCAAATTTTGGTTTACCTTCAGCACGAATGACATTGTTTCCCATCATTACGAAACCTAAAATTGGCACGCCGTAAAGGATGATTTCGTAATAAATTTTAGCAGATGCAAAAATGTTGCCTTTTCCTCCAAAAGCAGGAATTAAAGTATCCACAAATAATAACCCAAAAACAGCAAATGAAATAGTAAATAAAAAGGTAAGTGTGAGCTGATTTCCAAAAGTTTTTAATGCCTTATGAGTATTGCCTGCTCCTAAAGCTCTTGAAATTATTGAAGACCCACCAACACCAATTGCCATACCTAAAGCGGCAATAAAAAACGAAACAGGTAGTACAACATTAATAGCAGCAATTGCATTGGCGCCAATCCAATTACCAACAAAAATAGTATCTACAAGGATGTTAAGTGACATCACTAAAATACCAATCGATGCTGGTACGGCTTGCTTTATTAAAAGCTTACCAATAGGTTCATTTCCTAAATCTTGCGAAGATACTTTAGCCATTAAACACTGACTGTTTCAGAAGGTTTAGCCCATTCTTCAATCATATTAGTCAATACTTGTGCAAAATCTTCACGCTCATTTAAGCATGGAATTACAGTAAATTCTTTACCACCAACTTCATAGAAAATTTCTTCGCCTTCCATGGCGATTTCCTCCAAAGTTTCTAAACAGTCACTAACAAATGCTGGGGTAACAATGGCCATTTTTTTAGTGCCTGCTTTTCCCATACGTTCAATAGTACGGTCTGTATATGGTTTTAACCAAGGATCAAAACCAAGTCTAGATTGAAAAGTTGTAGAATAGGTTCCGTTTTTAAGACCTAATTTTTTAGCAACATTAACAGTGGTAATTTCACATTGGTGGCGATAGCAAAACTCATGTTGTTCACTTCCTTTTTTAAAGCAACATTTTCCATTCATTTTACAATTTCCATTTGTAATATCGCTTTTACGAATATGACGTTCTGGGACACCGTGATAACTGAATAAAATATGCTCATAATCTAGTTCTTTAAGTACTTCCCTAATACTAGCTGAAAGCGCATCAATATAATCTTGACGCTTATAAAATGCTGGCGTTTGTGTGATTTTTACTTGTGGAAAATGCTTAGCCACCAACTCATCTACTTTTACATCAATGGTCTCAGTAGTAGCCATAGCAAACTGCGGATATAGCGGAACGGTTTTAATTTCTGTACAACCTTTGTCTACCAATTCTTGAAGGCCTTTTTTAATGGTCATACTTCCATAACGCATAGCTAAAGCGACAGGATATTCAACTTTTTCTTGCACTTTTTCTTGAAGTCTTTCCGACAAAACTATTAATGGAGAACCTTCATCCCACCAAATTTTTTGATAGGCTTTTGCAGATTGCTTTGGTCTGGTGTTCAAGATAATTCCTTTAACCAAAAGTGTTCTCGCCAACAAAGACAAATCAATCACGCGCTCATCCATTAAAAATTCGCCTAAATATTTTTTAACGTCTTTAGGCTGTGGACTATCTGGCGAACCAAGATTGACTAGTAATATTCCTTTCATTCTTTTTTCTTTTTCAAATGTAAAAATACAATGCAATTTGCTAATCGATTAAGATAGCGGTATTGAATTTTGTAATATTAATATAGTTTCAAGATTTTACTGATTGGTTTCTGTAATGTACTTCTTCGGTGTTGTACCATACTTTTTTTTAAATGCTGCAATAAAATGACTAGCCGTACTGTAACCTACTTTTAGTCCAACTTCATTAACATTATAATCGCCTGACTCTAGAAGCTTTCTAGCGACTTCCATTTTATAATCAAAGAGGAAACTAAACACCGAATCACCATAAATTTGTTTAAAACCTTCTTTAAGTTTCTTAAGACTTAAGCCAATAGTATCTGCCAATTCTTGTAATGTTGGCGGTTCTGACATTTGAGCTATAATAATATCTTTGGCTTTTTTAAGCTTTGCTACATTTTCATCATCTACCAAAAATGGGCATTGCTCAATATTGGCATCCTCACTTCTATTAAAAAATAGGCTTAGCATTTCATAAGCTTTTCCTTTAAAATATAAAGACTTAATAGAAGTGTTGAGGTTAAAACTTAATAACTGATTTAAAACTACCGCCATTGATGGTGAAATGACACCGTCTTTATAATATTTTTTATCACGATTATCGTCTGACAAGAACGTTACATATGATGCATCTTGAGAAAAGAGTCCGTGAAATTTCTCTAAAGAAATCACTAAAGACACCAACCAACAATTAGGCTGCACCTCTAAATGAATCGGTAAATCGCGTTGTGGATTGTAAAGTAGTAATGACGTATCTTGATGAATGGGTAATCTATATGTACCTTGATTAAAGACAAAAGTCGCCTCACCTTTTGTGCAAAAATGAAACTGTATATAGCTACTATCTATACGACGTTCTACAACCTCTATCGCTTCATTATCATTCTTATAACTCAATACAAAAAAGCCACTTTCAAGATAGGTTTCATCAAAAGAACTTTCAGCGATACTTTTTAGGTTAGATTTTTCAATTTTCATTTGTTTCTTATTTAGATTCATTCTAAACAATAAAGTTGTAAACCCTTGAATTCACTGCAAAAATATAACAATTATAATATTTCAATGAAAAATAAACTTAAAAAACCCGAAACGACACTTTAAGTTCTTTCAGCGTTATTTTTATGTAATTAACAAATATATTTTTGTGCTGTTAATTCCTAGTTAGGTATAGCGCGAATGCAACAACAGAAAAACACCCCTTTTTATGCTATTGGACTCAGCTACAAAAAAGCTGATGCTGAGGTGCGCGGTCACTTTAGTTTAAGTGATACCGCTAAAACTGCTGTTTTAAATCAAGCCAAAACAAATGGTATTGAAAGTCTCTTACTTGTATCTACATGCAATCGTACTGAGATTTATGGTTTTGCGGAGCATCCTTATCAACTCATCCACTTGTTGTGCGAAAACACTAAAGGTACTGTTGAAGAATTTCAAGAAGTAGCTTATGTGCACAAAAACAATGATGCCATCTCACACATGTTTAGAGTGGGTTCTGGTTTAGATAGCCAAATTCTTGGTGACTTTGAAATTATTGGTCAATTAAAAGCTGGCGCAAGACAATCAAAAGCTGCTGGCTTATTGAATTCTTATATTGAACGTTTATTAAATGCTGTTATTCAAGCAAGCAAACGTATAAAGACAGAAACAGAGTTATCCTCTGGTGCAACATCTGTATCATTTGCTTCTGTTCAGTATATTATGAATAAGGTTCAAAATATTTCAGACAAGAATATTTTGCTTTTTGGTACAGGAAAAATAGGACGTAATACTTGTGAAAATTTGGTGAAGCACACCAAAAATCCTCACATTACACTTATCAATAGAACGAAAGATAAAGCTGAAGCTGTTGCAGGGAAATTCAATCTTTTGGTTAAAGATTATGATAATTTACAAGAAGAAATTAATGCTTCGGACATAGTCATTGTAGCAACTGGAGCTCAAGACCCAACAATATACAGATCACTTATACAAACCAAAAGTCCTTTATTGATTCTAGATTTATCTATTCCAAAAAACGTAAATGAAGATGTTAGGACACTAGATAATGTCACTTTGGTCCACCTAGATGATTTAGCTAAAATTACTGACAAAACCTTAGAAAAGCGCAAAGCATATATTCCAGCAGCAGAAGTTATTATTTCTGACATTAAAGCAGAATTTAATGCCTGGTTAGACACTTTGAAATTTGTACCAACCATACAAGCTATAAAGCACAAATTGACGGATTTAAAAAATTCTGAATTCATAACACAGCGTAAAAAGCTCAATGATTTTAATGAAGAGCAGGCTGAGTTGATTACAAATAACTTGATTCAGAAAATCACCAATCAATTTGCACATCACTTAAGAGAAGATAACAACTCTTCAGATGAGAGTTTAGAACTCATCAAAAAAATATTTCAGTTAGAAACTAACGATAATGTCTAGAATCATTCGCATTGGCACACGTGACAGCCAGCTCGCTATGTGGCAAGCAAAAACTGTTCAATCTCAATTAGAACATTTAGGTCATAAAACCGTATTAGTTCCTGTAAAATCTACAGGAGACATTGTTTTGGACAAGCCTTTATACGAACTTGGCATTACAGGAATTTTCACCAAAACGCTTGATATTGCTATGCTTAATGGCGATATTGATATTGCAGTACATTCATTAAAAGATGTGCCAACTATTCTACCAAAAGGTATTGTTCAAGCTGCTGTTTTAAAGCGTGGAAATATTAACGACACTTTAGTTTTTAAAAAAAACGAAGAGTTTCTTTCTGCTAAAAATGCTGTTATTGCCACAGGAAGTTTACGTCGCCGTGCACAATGGCTTAACCGCTACCCCACACACACTATTGTTGGCTTAAGGGGAAATGTAAACTCTAGACTCGAAAAATTAGAAAACAACGATTGGAACGGCGCCATATTTGCCGGTGCTGGTTTGGGTCGCTTAAACATAACACCTGAAAATTCTATCAACCTACATTGGATGATTCCTGCGCCTGCACAAGGCGCGATTATGGTTGCTGCTATAAATGAAGATGAAGAGGTTAGAGAAATTTGCAAAGAAATTAATCACAGAGAAACTGAAATAGGCACAACCATTGAGCGCGAATTTTTAAATCGCCTTGAAGGTGGTTGTACAGCACCAATCGGCGCTATTTGTTATGTAAATAAAGATGAGGAAGTTCATTTTAAAGGCATTCTTTTAAGCAAAGATGGTTCTCGTAAAATTGAAGTGACTAAAGTTGTTCCGTTAGGAAAGCATGATGGTATTGCTGAATTCTGCGCTAACTATGTTATTGAAAAAGGTGGAAAAACCTTAATCGACCAATTACAGCGCAGCGATAAAACGACGAATATTTATTCGACAAAAACATTGACGGAAGACCAAAAGTTACTGTTTCATAATGAGGTGGTTTCTGAAAGTAATGATGCTATAAAAATTAGCCTCAACCGAATTCACAAGAAAGTTGTCAGAAACGAAATTCAGAATGTTATTATTACAAGTCAGAATGCTGTCGAAGCGTTATTGACTAACTTTTCTGCTATAGAATTACAGTTCAAAAACATTTATTGTGTTGGTCGTCGCACGAAGCGTATGGTTGAAAAACGCATTGGCAAAGTCACTCATATGTCACCAAACGCCAAAAAATTAGCAGAATACTTAGTAGAATATATTGATGGTACTGAAGTCACGTATTTCTGTAGCGATTTACGCTTGGACGATTTACCAACAATTCTAACTGAAAATAATATTACAGTGAATGAAGTTGAAGCTTATCAAACTAAATACGACGCTGTAAAACTAGAAAAAAATACCGATGGTATTATGTTTTATAGTCCATCAACGGTTGATAGTTTTTTAAAGCAAAACAAGGCAAACGGAATTGCATTTTGTATTGGAGAAACTACTGCAAATACTGCTAGAAAACACTTTGAAGATGTTAGGATTGCAAAAGTACCAACAGTAGAAAGTGTCATAGAATTAGTAAACGAACACTACGCTTAAAATATGATTAAGAACGATTTATTTTTAAGAGCTTTAAAAGGAGAAACTGTAGAACGTCCTCCAGTATGGATGATGCGTCAAGCTGGTCGTTATTTGCCAGAATTCATGGAAATAAAGAAGAAGCACGATTTCTTCACACGTTGCCAAACACCAGAATTAGCAAGTGAAATAACTGTGCAACCTATCCGAAGATATGGTATGGATGCCGCAATTTTGTTTAGTGACATTTTAGTGATTCCTCAAGCGATGAATATTGAGGTACAGATGAAGCCTAATTTTGGGCCTTATTTACCAAATCCTGTTCGTTCTCAAAAAGACGTTGATAATGTAATTGTACCAGATGTAACTGTAGCGTTAGATTACGTTTACCAAGCCATAAAAGCGACCAAAGAAAAACTAAACGACGAAGTCCCTTTAATTGGTTTTGCGGGTTCACCATGGACAATTTTATGTTACTGCGTTCAAGGTCAAGGCTCTAAAAACTTTGATAAAGCCAAGGAATTTTGTTTTACAAATCCTGTTGCAGCTCATGGTTTACTTCAAAAAATAACAGATACAACTATTGCTTATCTAAAACAGAAAGTAAAAGCTGGTGTTAATGCTGTTCAGGTATTCGATTCTTGGGGAGGCATGCTATCTCCAGTCGATTATCAAGAATTTTCATGGCAATACATTCAGCAAATTATTGATGCTTTAAAAGACGAAACACCTGTTATCGCTTTTGGAAAAGGGTGTTGGTTTGCCTTAGGCGAAATGGCAAAATCTGGAGCTTCGGCATTAGGTGTCGATTGGACATGTTCTGCAAGAAATGCACGTTACTTGACTGGTGGAAACATTACCTTACAAGGTAATTTTGACCCAACTCGATTGTTTTCGCCACCAACAGAAATCAAGAAAATGGTACACCAAATGATTAATGATTTTGGAAAAGATAAATACATCGTAAATTTAGGTCATGGTATTTTACCAAACATTCCGCTTGATAATGCAAAAGCATTTATTGATGCCGTAAAAGAATATAAGTCTTAAATTGTAGCGGCTTTTCGCGTAACACATTATCGGTTTATGCGTCTTGTTTAGTAGATAAGCTCTATTAATCAAAAACTAAAAAAGATGATTCAAAATATACTCAAAGGACTACAAGTTTATTCGGGTGCTTATGGTTTAATTTCTAAACTAAAATTATGGAAGTACTTTGTTATTCCAATGCTTATAAGTCTAGCTGTTTTTATTTTGATATTTGTAACAGCTTATGGGCTTTCAGATAATTTAGGCGAATGGATTGCCGGGATTTGGCCTTGGGATTTGGGCAAAGCCACGTTCACTGCAATTTCAACTTTTATAGCTGGAATTGTTATTTTTGCTATAGGGCTTATTATGTTTAAACACATCATCATGGCATTATCAGCGCCATTTATGAGTCCTGTTTCAGAGAAAATTGAAGAATATTATACAGGACAACCTGCCGAAAAACGAATTAAAGCATCTTTCGCACAACAATTATTGAGAAGTATTCGATTAGGATTTCGAAATTTATCTAAAGAATTGCTGTATACAATTCCTATTCTTCTACTTAAGTTTATTCCTGTTGTAAACATATTTTCAACAGCATTATTATTTATTGTTCAGGCGTATTATGCAGGCTTTGGGAATATGGATTATACATTAGAGCGTCATTTTTCATATAAAGAAAGTGTGGCTTTTATCAGAAAAAACAGAGGTTTAGCCATAGGTAATGGTATTGGCTTTTTACTCTTATTATTTATACCCGTAATCGGTGTCATTTTGGTATTACCTTTAAGTGTTACTTCAGCATCTGTTATTGCTGTAGATTTATTATTTGATGATGATGAAGGCGAACATATTGGTTTTGAACCCTTTGAAATAATAGAAAATAGATAATGGTAGCTCAATTCAACGGTTACGAAATCAACCCTGTGCATGCTGGAGATGCTTGGAAGATTTGTGATTTAGCCGTTGCAAATGAAGACCGTTTTAAGCGCTATTTCCCTGAAACACTTAAGCAAAATTTAAGTCCAACATTGTCTCAATATTTTGTTGAAGGAAAAGTCAAAGCGTTTGAAAACAAAGAAGTCTTTTTATTTACGTTAAAACACTCTGAAACTAGACAGCTTGCTGGACTTATCTATATAAAAGAACTCAATTGGGATAAAAAGCAAGGCGAATTTGCTTACTGCATCGGCTATAGTTTTGAGAACAAAGGCTTAATCTCTCAATCCGTAAAGGCATTATCAAAACATGCGTTTGAAAACTTGGGTTTAGAAATACTTCAAATTATAGTGCATAAAACTAATGTTGGAAGCGTTAAGGTTGCAGAAAAAAATAATTTTAAGTGGATTGAGACGCTTAAAGAAGAATATACACCTCCAGGCGAAAAACCATTAGATATGGAGCTGTTTGAATTATATAAATGAAAGATAAATTTTACGAATACATACAAATTTTACAAGATTGCATCATCTCAAAACTTGAGGAAATTGATGGTGTTGCTCAATTTCAAGAAGATTTATGGAAACGCCCAGAAGGTGGCGGTGGACGTACACGAGTTATAGAAAATGGTCGTGTTTTTGAAAAAGGCGGTGTAAATATTTCTGCTGTACATGGCAAATTGCCTAAAACCATGCAGCAACATTTTGGCGTAGCTGATGCTAACTTCTTTGCCTGTGGTTTGAGCCTAGTTTTACATCCTAAAAATCCGATGGTGCCAACTGTACATGCCAATTGGCGCTATTTTGAAATGTATGATACCGATGGAAATATTGCTGACCAATGGTTTGGTGGTGGACAAGACTTAACGCCATATTATTTATTTGATGAAGACGCTAAACATTTTCATCAAGTTTGTAAAATCGCTTGTGATAAACATAATGCTGAGTTTTACCCAAAATACAAAGCGCGTTGTGACGAGTATTTTTACAATGCTCATAGAAATGAAGGTCGTGGTATTGGAGGCTTGTTTTTTGATTATTGCAAAGCTAATGGGGCAATGCAAATGCAAGATTGGTATAACTTTGTGACCGAAGTTGGTGATAGTTTCCTTGATGCTTATGTTCCTATTGTAGAGAAAAGAAAAGATTTAGACTATACCGAAGCACAACGCAATTGGCAAGAAATTCGTCGTGGACGTTATGTAGAATTTAATTTGGTACATGACAAAGGCACTTTATTTGGCCTGAAAACTAATGGCCGTATTGAAAGTATTCTCATGAGCTTACCACCACATGTACAATGGGTTTACGACCATAATCCTGAGAAAGGAAGTGAGGAAGAGCGATTAATTAAAATATTACAAAACCCTGTCGATTGGGTATAATAAGATAAAAAATATGTTCCCAATAAGAAGAAACCGAAGATTAAGAACTAATGAAACTATTAGAAGTTTAGTAAGAGAAACGTATATCTCTCCAAACGACTTTTTAGTACCACTTTTTGTAGTTGAAGGCTCAGGCGTTAAAGAAGAAATTGGGTCTATGCCTAACTACTATCGATACAGTTTGGACTTACTTAAAGATGAAGTCAAAACACTTTGGAGTTTGGGCTTAAAATCAGTTTTACTTTTTGTAAAAGTGTCTGACAATCTTAAAGACAACAAAGGTACAGAAGCTTTAAACCATGAAGGCTTAATGCAACGCGCTATTAAAACTGTGAAGTCCGTTTGTCCAGATATGTTGGTGATGACGGATGTGGCACTCGATCCTTTTTCGTCTTATGGCCATGATGGTATTATTGAAAATGGGAAAATCATTAACGATACTACCGTGGAAGTTTTAGCCGAAATGAGTGTTTCTCATGCTGAAGCGGGTGCTGATTTTGTAGCACCTAGTGATATGATGGATGGCAGAATTCTAGGCATTAGAGAAGCTTTAGACCAATCAAACTTAATTGATGTTGGTATTATGAGTTATTCTGCCAAATATGCTTCTGCTTTTTATGGTCCTTTTAGAGATGCTTTAGATTCAGCTCCTGTAAATATTCAAAATATTCCAAAAGACAAAAAAACCTATCAAATGGATTTCGCTAACCGCGAAGAAGCTATTCGTGAAACTGAAATGGATATTAACGAAGGCGCCGATATCGTTATGGTAAAACCAGGATTGTCTTACTTAGATATTGTTCGTGATATTAGAAATAGTTTTGATGTGCCCATTGCTGTTTACCAAGTTTCTGGCGAATATGCGATGCTAAAAGCTGCAGCAGAAAAAGGTTGGTTAGACCATGATGCGGTAATGCTAGAGCAAATCACATCTATTAAACGCGCTGGTGCAGATATTATAGCAAGTTATTTCGCTAAAGATGTGGTTAAAATTCTAAATGTTTAAACCTCCAACCCACTATATGCATACCTTGAAGTAGTTATGAAATTCTAAAGTGTTTTTTTAAGTAGCTGTTTTTTATAAGATTTACCTATCGGTAATTTTTCATTGGTTTTCATAACTGCTTGATTAGCATCAATTAGCTTTAAATGATTAAAATTGATGGCAAACGACTTATGAATACGCAAAAACTGGGGAGGTAATGTCTCTAAAATGTCGGTTAGTGTTTGTGCTGTTAATATCATTTCTTGAGTATGGATTTTTACATAATTACCATAAGCTTCAATATGACTAATAGCTTCTATTACAATTTTAATAAGCTTCTTGTCACTTTTTACAAAAATAAATTTATCGCCTATCTCTTGAGAGTTTTGGGGCTGAGGTTCAGAGATGAAATTTTTCTTAACCTTCATTACAGCTTGTAAAAAACGCTCGAGTGAAAAGGGCTTCAACAAATAATCAGTTACAGAGAGTTCAAAACCTTCAATAGCATATTCTGGATAAGCAGTTGTTACAATAACTTCTGGTTTGTGTTGTAAGGTTCGTAACATACTTAAACCCGATAGTTTAGGCATATTGATATCTAAAAACAATATATCAACAGGTTCTTTCTGAAGAACATCTAATACCTCAAATGCATTTTTACAAGATGCACTTAACTTCAAGTAAGGAATTTCTGCAATATAGTTTTCTACAATATCTCTAGCTATAGGTTCGTCATCAGCTATGATGCATTTTAAAGTTTTCATATCAATTGAAGTGTTAATTCGACAGTAAAATCATTTTTATTTTCTGTAATATTCAATTTGTGCTTTTCCAGATAAAGTAAAGCCAAACGTTTCTTTACATTCTGAAGTCCAATACCCGATTTACCTTTTTCTATATTAACACCATTCTTTATCGATGCGTCAAAAGAATTTTTACACATCAATGTTAATGTATCGTTCTCAGTCTTCAAATTAACTTCAACATAATTTTCTGTTTCAGAATTATTCCCCAAGTGCTTAAAGGCGTTCTCTACAAATACTATCAATAACATTGGAGCTATTTGCTTTGTCATGAAGTCGCCAGATTTTAAAAATTTAATAGTTGTCTTATTCTCTAAACGTATCTTTTCTAGCGCCATATAATTTTCTAGATAAGTAACTTCCTTTTGAAGTGGTACATAAGTTTCCTTAGTTTCGTAGAGACTATAGCGTAATAGGTCTGATAGTTTCAACATTAAACTTGGCAACTTATGAGACTTTATAACTGATAATCCGTACAGATTATTTAAGGTATTAAAGAGGAAGTGTGGATTGAGTTGTGCTTTTAGTAATTTTAATTCAGCTTCTTTCTCTTCTTGGCGTCTTATAAAACTATCTCTAGCTACTTTTAAGGCAGAACTTACAAACAGTACAAATACCAAAATACCCATCATATTATAAACCATTCTCCATTCAAACGGCAATATGGTCTTAACAACAAAATAGACGCTTACAAACGTCCATACCATAATATTCAATGCAAAAAACAGCAAACCTAGCCATTTATTGTTACTAAAAAATAAGGGTAAAATTTTGAGATTGTGTATGTATACTGGAATTGACAGGAATAACACGGTTAAAAATGCCGATAACATTACATTATCTGACTGTATAGAAACCATTGCTATAAGAAAAATAAACACCCAAACTATGATGTTTTGTAGTAACTTATTGTCTATCAACTGGTCTATCTTACTCATTATGTAATTTAGTTTTATTCAAAAGTAGTTTATGTAGTGTAAATGCTCTCATTTTAATGATGAAAGGTGAAATTTTGAGTTTCAATAGGTTTTTTTTAATGATTAATGAATAAAAATACGTTTGTCATTTTTCTTAAAGCATTCATCATTCTTTATTGCAGAAATTGGTCTTATGCTTCATTTTTGGACTATTAATTTTAAAAATAAAAGTATTATGAAAACTTTAATTCAACTTATCACAGTTATTATCTTATTTGCTCAAACTATTGCTTATAGTCAGACAAAAACGATTGAAAAAGAAACATTACAAACTCAAACTCAAAGTAGTAGTCTCGCAAAGTTTGTCGGTAAATACCTAATGGAAGAGGCAAACTTCGAATTAGAAATCGTAAAAGAAAACGACAAAATGTATATTGTCACTGAGTTTTCTAAAGACCCATTAGTTGTAAAAAATGAAACTACACTTACCGAACCATCACGAGGTGTAGATTTAGAACTTATAGCTAATAATAAAGATGCTTTAAAGTATTATCAAAACGGATATGAAACGGTTTTAAAAAGAATAGTGTCTAAAAACAAAAAATAACTCGGAGCACACTTTTAAACTTCTTGCAAAATTGGTTTACTATAATATTTATTCTCCCCTAAATAAGATATCTAAGAAGGTTAACGCAAGGTTAACCTTCTTATTTTCTGCATTTTTCTAAAATTACTGTTCTAGATTTGTATCATCAATCAAAAATCATTTAATCATGAGAACTTTAAACAACAATCAAATCACAGAAAGAGACCAAAGAACCAAAGCGCATAACTGGAATACAAAAAGACGCTTTAGGTAATGGTTTCAATTTTTCAAAACAGAGTTTATAACGTCATCAATCAAAAAAATCAATCAATCTTAAAACTATAAACTCTGTTTTATTTTTAACTTAGGACATCGTATGAAAAAAGTCAATGTTTTAATTATAGCTTCAATCTTTGGATTAATTGCACTTTCAATTATTCAAGGCTATTTAATAAATAATACATATAAGCTTAAAAAAGATGCATTTATAAGCGAAACAAGAAAATCTGTGTCAAAAATAGATGACTTCTCACCAGCTTTAGATTCTCTGACTGATTTTTGGCGAGAAAACTTTTTAGAGAAGTTAGCAGATTATAAAATTGGTAATGCAAAAAAGAATGATGTAATTAATGGATTAGAATTTGTCATAGATTCTATTAATGAGATTTACCGAAAAGAATACCAAAAGGAATTAGTGAAAAAAAATATTCCTTATGGTATTAAATTTCATAAAAAAGTAAAAGCAATTGTAATTTTAGACTCCATACAAAACGATACTCTTTTTGATACTTCAAAAGCGCAGAAACAGATTGTTATCGGCGACACTATTGATAAAGATAGCGCCATAAGGATTAGCAATACTTCATGGGAAACAGACCATACTTCTAACCGAGTAATAAATAATATAAATAAAGAAGTTACATTCTATTTATTGTTCCTAACTGAAGACGAAATTGATATTGCTGGATGGAAAAATATAGTCTTAAAACAAATGCTGAGTTTGCTATTATTTTCTCTACTCATATTTGCGTTTGTAATTGGACTACTATATTATTCAATTAAAAGTTTAATCACTCAAAAGAAAATAGCCGATATCAAAACCGACTTTGTCAATAATATTACACACGAGCTCAAAACACCTTTGGCAACTTTGACTTTAGCTACCAAAATGCTAAAAAATGATGAAGTAAAACAACAGCCCCAGTTTATTGATAATACCGTGAATACTATTGAGCGACAAAACAAACGGTTACAAAAACTAATTGACCAAGTATTAAATAACAGTTTGGGTTATCGAGAAATTAAACTCCATAAAGAAAATGTTGTTATAGAAAATTACATCAATACGGTTTTAGATGATTTTGAATTGTCAATAAACGCTGAAAACATTATTATAAATAGACAGTTTTCTGGAAAAACCAAAACTATAAATCTTGATAAGTTTTACTTTACTACAGCGCTACTTAATATTTTAGAAAATGCCGTAAAATATTCGGGAAGCACTCTAGTAATTGATTGCAAAATTAATGTAAAAAACGCTTTAAAAATTTCAATTAAAGACAACGGTATTGGCATCTCTGATAAAGATCAAAAACAAATTTTCGAAAAGTTTTTCCGTGCAGGAAATAAAGAAATCCATGACGTAAAAGGACTTGGGCTAGGCCTATACTATACTAACCAAATTATTAAAGCACACCAAGGTCATATAAAACTAGACAGTAAGGTAGGCAAAGGCAGCACCTTTATTTTAACCATTCCATTTAATTAATTAGCATAATAAAAAAACAGATGAAACAGATTTTATTAGCTGAAGACGATGTTGATTTTGGAAATATTTTAAAACAATATCTAGAAATTTCAGGATATCAAGTCACTTGGGAAAAAGATGGTGAAGCTGCTTTGGAACGCTTTAAAACAGACACATTTAACATCTGTGTTTTTGACGTTATGATGCCTAAACTAGATGGTTTTTCTCTTGCTGAAAAAGCTATAGATATAAAGCCTGAAACACCTTTTATATTCTTAACTGCCAGAAAACTAAAGGAAGATAAAATTCGAGGTCTTAAACTTGGCGCCGATGATTACATCGTAAAACCTTTTGAAGCAGATGAGTTGGTGTTACGACTTCAAAATATTTTAAAACGTACAGAAAAAGCGAATAGTCAACTACAACTATCAGAGACCATAAAAATTGGCAATTACAACTTAGACACTAAGCGCCTAGAGTTAACGTGTAAAGATTACAAAAAACAGCTCACTCAAAAAGAAGGTGAACTCATCCTTTTTCTTTTTAATCATAAAAACCAATTACTCAAACGAGAAGACATCTTAAAAGCCGTTTGGGAAAATGATGATTTTTTCTCTGGTAGAAGTATGGATGTTTTTATTAGTAGACTTCGTAAGTATTTTAAACTAGATTCATCTATAGCTATAGAAAGCATTAGAAATGTTGGCTTGGAATTTAAAGTAAGTTAATACAATATATACGCTTGGTTAATGCTAGGTTAACGCCTAGCATTTTCTTTTTTATAACGGTTCTGTCCTATAGATTTGTAGTATTAATCATTAAAAATCGAACAGTTATGAATTTTTCAAAATCAAAACACAGGCTACAAAGCATCAGAATTATCGATGCAAAAAAAGGCGTTTACTTTACAGCAATAGCATTACTGTTTTCAGTAATTTCAGTTAATGCGCAAAGCACTCCGCCAACGCCTCCTTCTCCACCAACTGTAAAATCATCGGGGACATCTTATTCTATCTCAATAGATAATGATGATGATGAAACGCTTAACAGCTCTGTATCTATTTCCCTATCAGATGATACTTATAAGTTTAGAGCAAGCTATCACAAATCAAAAAACAATGGTGTTAAAGACATCTTATTAGAAAAATTAGGTGAAAACGGTTTAAAAATTAGTGGAAACACTTACATGTGGACCAATAGTGAAAATGGAGATGAAGTATTTGAGTGTAAGTTAACCAATGGTAGATTACGTATGTATTTGGATTTGGATTATACTTCTGATGCCTTTTTAGAAAAAATAAAAGCTATGGGTCAAGATTTAAAATATTACATCTCTGGTTCTAGCAAAGAGAAAGAAGAAGCCAAAAAAGTTGCCCGCGCTAAACGTGAGATGGAGCGTGCTCAACGCGACTTAGAGCGCGCGCAAAGAGATTTAGAACGTAGTAAAAGAGCAGCTGAACGTGCTAAAAAGAATTAGTAATATCTCTTTTGAAAATTTAAAAGCCCATGACTTTATGAGTTATGGGCTTTTAATTTATTTTTAATCTTTCATTTTGTAAATTAGCAATAACTAATTCAATACTCCATTAATGGGTTTACTCGTTTTTTATGCTGTTATTTCAATTTTCTTTTCGTTTTTATGTTCCATTTTAGAAGCTGTACTTTTAAGTATCACGCCAACATTTCTTAATCTTAAAAAGAACGAAGGCAAAGCTTATGCTTCAGATTTAGAAGCCTTAAAAAAAGATGTAGACCGTCCATTAATTGCCATTTTAACTCTTAATACTATTGCGCATACTGTTGGCGCAATTTTAGTTGGTGTACAAGCAAAAGTGGCTTATGCAGAAATTTATGGTACTGAAACGCGTTCTGTTTTAGGTATTGAATTTACCGAAGATATTATGGTTGGTGTCGTATCAACAATTATGACCATTTTAATATTAGTCGCTTCAGAGATTATTCCAAAAACCATTGGTGCTACCTACTGGAAGCAACTCGCAAACTTTACTACAAAAGCTCTAAATGTTTTAATATTTCCATTAAAATGGACAGGTATTTTATGGTTATTACAACTTACAACAAAACTTATTGGCGGTAAAGGTCACGGTAGTGTTTTAAGCCGTGAAGGTTTTGTTGCTATGACTGAAATTGCACATGAAGAAGGCGTTTTTGAAGAAAATGAAAGTAAAGTCATCAAAAACTTACTCAACTTTAAAGACGTACAAGCTAAAGATGTGATGACACCTAGAACAGTTATGAAAACTGAGAATGAAACCATGACCGTTGAAGCCTTTTTTAATGCTAACTCTAATATTCGATTTTCTAGAATCCCTGTTTATACGGACGAGTCCGATAATATCACAGGTTTGGTTTTAAAGGATGATGTTTTTAAAGAAATGGCGTTTGGAAATGGTACTAAACTCTTATCTGAATTAAAACGGGATATCATTATCATTAATCGAAGTTTACCAATTCCAACTTTATTTGAGCAACTGGTAGAAAGCCGAAATCACATGGCTTTAGTTGTAGATGAATATGGTTCAGTAAGTGGTTTAGTGACTATGGAAGATGTTATTGAAACGCTTCTTGGGCTTGAAATTATGGACGAGAGTGATAATGTTTCTGACTTGCAAATGCTCGCTCGTAAAAGCTGGGAAACAAGAGCCAAACGTTTGGGCATTATTGAAGAAGATAACACTGAAGATTAATGCAAAGCTGTACTATTGAAACACCATTAGGTCACGCCAAAATTACTGGTGATGTAGATGGTATAGCTAGAGTTTCAATAGGAGATACAACTGGAGAGTTATCAGAACTTATCCCTGAAGATTTATTGGATTGTGTTACGCAACTCAAAGCATATTTTAGAGAAGAGCTACAAGATTTTGACTTAAAATTAAATCCTAGTGGTACCGATTTTCAAAAAAGAGTGTGGCAACAATTGCAACAAATTCCATTTGGCAAAACTTGCTCTTATCTAGAACTCTCAAAAAAGTTAGGTGACCCAAAAGCTATTAGAGCCGTTGCAAACGCCAACGGGAAAAATCCACTTTGGATAATTATTCCATGTCATCGCGTTATTGGAAGTGACGGCAGTTTAACAGGTTATGCTGGTGGATTACATCGTAAACAGTGGTTGATTAATCACGAAAGTGAGAACAAACAACAAACTTTATTTTAAGGTTTAGTATATTTAAATTCCTAAATAACAAAAATGAAATTCCTAAAAAAACTATTCAAAGTACTTATCATATTTTTTGGATTACTTGTCGCGGTACTCTACATCACAGATACAGATTATTTACTCAAAGCGGTAAGAACCATCTATTTTAGAGGTCACACCACAGCATATCTTGAAGATTACAAACATTTTGATAATCAACCTGTAGATGCAAGTAGTAATCCGCAAGCATGGCCAAACCATAAAGATTACAATTCCGCAACCGAAACAGAGCGTTTAAATAAAGCCAATAAAGATTGGGGAAGCATTGCTTATGTGATTATTAAAAACGATAGCATTTGGTTCGAAAACTATTATGACGGTTTTAATGAAGATTCAAAATCCAACTCTTTTTCCATGGCAAAAAGTTATGTGTCTGGTTTAATGGGAAAAGCTATTATGCAAGGCCACATTAAAAGTTTAGACCAACCTGTTTGTGATTTTTTACCAGCATTTTGCGAGGGTAAAGCAGCAAAAATGACTGTAGGTGATTTAAGTAGTATGGCCTCTGGCACCAATTGGGATGAAGCTTATTATTCGCCATTATCTATAACTACTCGTGCTTATTTTGATGACGATTTAGCTAAAGTTATGAATGGTCTTAAAATGGAAACCGACCCAGGTAAAAGTTTTAAATACGCTAGTGGCGACACGCAAATGTTAGCAATGGTTATTGAAAAAGCAACAGGAAAACCATTATACGATTATTTTAGCGATAGCTTTTGGGAACCATTAGGTAGCGAAAACGCAACCCTTTGGCAAGTCGATAGCGAAGATCATGATTTGGTAAAAGCGTATTGTTGTATTGCCAGTAATGCCAAAGATTTTGCACGTTTTGGCAAACTCTATAAAGACCATGGCAAATGGAATGGTAAACAAATCTTAGATTCCTCTTTTGTGGCAAAATCTGTAGTGCCACGTTTCCTTCAAAGTCCTCAATATGGTTATGGTTGGTGGCTTAAAAAACACTTAGGTAAAGACTTCTTTATGATGCGCGGCCACTTAGGGCAATATGTATTTGTTCAGCCAGAAGACAATGTGATTATAGTACGTTTAGGGCATCAAAAATCACCTGATATTGGTACCAAAACCTTTACAGATGATATCAGTTTGTATATTGAGGAAGCTTATGAAATGTTAGGAAAATAAACTTAATTAAATGACAAAAAGAGATTTCTTTAGAGTACTAATTAAAATTTTTGCGCTTTATTCAATTATACTAACCGTATTTAGTTGGGTTCCTACTAACCTTATGTATTCGTTTTTTGATTATGAAAATATTGTAATAATTGCAATAGCTTTGTTAGCAACGTTTTTATCTATTTTGATTTATGTTTTTTTAATTAAAAAAACAGATGCTATTATTGATTTTTTAAAGATTGATAAAGGTTTTGATGATTCAGAAATTGAACTTTCTAATTTTAATTCTGAAAAAGTTTTAATGTTAGGAATAATCCTTATCAGTGGTTTTTTAATTGTATCTGAATTTTCGAATTTTATTGAGTATTCCTTTTTAGCTTTTAAGACTGAAATACAAAGAGGTAATATAAATTACTTTATTGATAATTCTTTTGGTTCAAGTAAGGACTATTTTGATTGGATTTTTTCAGGGATAAATCTTTTAATTGGCTGTTTATTATTGACCAATTATTATAAGATTTCGAAATGGATTATTAAAAAAGGAAAAACATAATTTATAAAAAATGAAATATCTTAAACTCCTTCTATTCTTTGTACTAACAGTTGCTGTTTTTTATGGCCTAAACACTAAGTTCGGCAGTATTCCTGCTTTAGGAAAATTCTTGGCGCCTAACCAAGGTATTTGGCAAAACGAAGCTGATGACATTGTCACTGGAGAAATTACTATTTCAGGTCTTGAAGATACTGTGACTGTTCATTACGATGAGCAATTGATTCCACATATTTTTGCAAAAAACGATGCAGATTTATATAAAGCGCAAGGTTACATCACAGCAAAACATCGTTTGTGGCAAATGGAGTTTCAGACCTATGCTGCTGCAGGTAGATTATCAGAAATTATAGGTGAAGGTGCTCTAGATTATGACCGTGAGCAACGCCGAAACGGCATGTTGTTTGGAGCAGAAAACAGTTTGGAGATTGTCAAAAAAGACCCAGCAGCTTTAGCTTTACTTGAAGCCTATAGCGATGGCGTTAATGCTTATATAGAAACCTTATTGCCAGAAAGTTATCCTGTAGAATACAAACTCTTAGGTTACAAACCTGAAGCTTGGACTGCCGAAAAAACAATGCATTTGCTCATGTATATGACAGATATGCTGTGCGGTCGAGACTACGATTTAGAATTTACAAATACCATCAAAAAGTTTGGTAAGAAGCGTTTTGATATGTTATTCCCAGATTTTTATGATATCATCGACCCAGTAATTCCAAAAGAAACAGATTGGAGTTTTATAGATTCTAAAATAGCTGATATTCCTCAAGGAGAAATAGAAAACGATTCGGTTTCCATATCAAAACTAATGGAAAAGCCACACCCAAATAATGGTAGTAATAATTGGGCGGTTGCACCAAAAAAATCAGTTACTGGGAATGCTATTTTAGCTAGTGACCCGCATTTAAGCTTAAACATTCCATCTATTTGGTTTGTTATGCAATTATCAACACCAGACCACAATGTCTACGGTGCAACTTTACCAGGTGCTTTAGGTGTTATTATTGGTTTTAATGAAGATATTTCCTGGGGTGTTACTAATGCCACTCGAGATGTTAAAGATTGGTACAGTATCGAATTTCAAGATGAAAAAAAGCAAGCCTACAAATACAATGGTCAATGGAAGGGAACGTCTGTGCGTCTTGAAGAAATAAAAATAAAAGGCAAAGAAACATTCATAGATTCAGTAATCTATACACATCACGGTCCAGTGAGCTATGACCATAGTTTTAGAACAGATGATGAGCTCAAAGGCTACGCTATGAAATGGGCTGGACACATCGGACACAACTTTACCGATTTGTTTTATAAGCTTAATCGCGCCAAAGACTACAATGGTTATCGAAACGCTATAAAAAACCATGTAGCACCTGCACAGAATTTTATATTTGCTTCAAAAAGTGGTGACATCGCCATGTGGGTTCAAGGGCAATTTCCTAACAAATGGAAAGGTCAAGGTAAATTTTTAATGGATGGCAGTAATCCTGAACACGATTGGAAAGATTTTATTCCTTCGGACTATAATGCGCATACCAAAAATCCTGAACGTGGTTTTGTGAGTTCTGCAAATCAGCACCCAACAGACTCTATGTATCCATTTTATGTGTTTAATGACGGTTACGACACATATCGTTCTCGAATAATTAATAACTTCTTAAGGTCTAAAGAAAAGTTTGATGTTAATGATTTTAAAGGTTTACAGAACAACAACTTTAATTTAAAGGCAAAAGAAATTGTACCATATCTCATTGGGCAATTAGATGTTTCAAAACTAAATGATGACGAGAAGGAAGCATTAGATTTAATGAAAAACTGGGATTTTGACAATCATATCGACAGTAAAGCTCCAGGTTTTTTCTCAAGTTGGAACAATAGTATTTATAACTTGCTTTGGGACGAGTTTGATGTTGAAGACGAAACTCTAAAATGGCCATTTACTTATCAATATATGTATATGCTAAAAAATCATCCAAATGATGAATTTATGGATATTTTGGAAACCACAAAAAAGGAAACTGCTACAGATTTAATTCAATTAGCATTTACGGAAACTGTTGAGAAACTCAACACATGGGCTGAAAAAAATGGAGATTACGATTGGGCAAATTATAAGCGCACCTATGTTGGCCATTTACTACAAGCTTTACCTGCTTTTTCGATACAAGACATTCCAATAGGAGGCGATGGAAATACAGTAAATGCCACAACTAGAAATCATGGTCCTTCATGGCGAATGGTTGTAGAGATGAGCGAAAAGCCTAAAGCTTATGGTATCTATCCTGGCGGACAATCCGGAAATCCAGGTAGTAAGTATTACGATAATTTTATTGACGATTGGGCAAAAGGTAATTATTTTGAAATCAATTTTATGCAATCTCAAGATGATTCGACTTCAACAAAATCTACGCAAACCTTAAAGCCTTTAAAATGAAAAAGAATAGTATCAACTTTATAGTTACAATTGTATTAGCGGTAATATTTTCGCAGTTTTTACCATGGTGGTCAGTGATGTTGGCTGGTTTTATTTCAGCATTATTAATCAGCTTAAAAAAGAGCGCAGTCTTCTTTGTACCTTTTTTGGCCATCACATTATTTTGGATGGTTTACGCCTTTGCTCTGAGTAGTGCTAATGATTTCATCTTGGCCAAAAAAATAGCTATTCTATTGCCTTTAGACGGAAATGAATATTTACTCATATTAGTTACTGGTATAATTGGCGGCATTGCTGCAGGGATTTCGGCCTTATTTGGAAAGCAGTTAAGTTTACTTTTCAAAACTTCAAAATAACAGATTATGATTTCAAAACTTCATCTTGAAAATATCTTATTTCTAGATATTGAAACCGTTCCTGAAGTCGAAAATTTTGCTGATTTAGATGACACTAAGCAACAACTCTGGGAATCAAAATCTAAATATCAACGCCGCGAAGATTTTACTGCAGAAGAGTTTTATGACCGTTCTGGTATTTGGGCAGAATTTGGCAAAATAATATGTATTTCGGTAGGTTATTTTAAAATGGAAGGAGATGTCAGAAACTTTCGTGTGACGTCTTTTTATGGTGATGAGATTAAAATCCTGAAGGACTTTAAAAGCCTTTTAATTTCACATTTTAGCCAAACCAAACATTTATTGTGTGCGCATAATGGTAAGGAATTTGACTTTCCGTATATCGCTCGGCGAATGATTATTCATAATATAGAATTACCATATAAATTGAATTTATTTGGTAAAAAACCATGGGAAGTTCCGCATCTTGACACCTTAGAACTATGGAAATTTGGCGATTATAAAACTTACACATCATTAAAATTACTAACTAATGTTTTAGGAATCCCATCTCCAAAAGATGATATTGATGGTAGTGAGGTGTATCGCGTTTTTTATGAAGAAAATAACATTGACCGCATCATTACCTATTGCGAAAAAGACACTATTGCTGTCGCTCAGATTTTCTTGCGCCTTCGGGGTGACGAGCTACTTCATGATAATGAAGTAAAGCATATATAAAATAAAAGCCCAGACATAACATCTGGGCTTTTATTTTATTGAGAATCTTATCTCTAGTTTTTGATAAACTTTCTTGATACTGATTCATTTTCTGTGCTTACCTCTAAAAAGTATACACCTTTATTTAATTCACCAACTTCAATTTGGTTAATGTTAGAACCACGTAATACTGTTTGACCTATCATATTTACAATTCTGTAAGTTGCATTTTCGATACCTATAGTCTCAACATATAAAGTATTTGTCACCGGGTTAGGGTATATTTTCATTTTAAATGCATTTTCATCCTCATTACCTAATACATCTACTCTTTCTCCAAAAGTAATTTTGTTTTTTGCTCCAGGACAAGAAGTTTCATAAATTTTCACATTAGCAAACGTAGAGTTGTTACCAGAACCTGCATCATTATCATTTATAAACACTAGTCTGTCCATAACTCCAGTATAAGAGTCGCCTACCGGAATAACATATGTTCTAGTTCCACTTGTATAATTATCAAAATTAGTGATACCATAATTTTGTGTTCCGTAGAACTTAAAGTAAAATGAAGATGTTAATGAATTATTATTTTCAAATCCAATTCCATGAATTTCTCCTTCAGAAGTACTACTGAACTCTAACTCAATCACAGTACTTGTGGTAACTGTATAAGGAAAATCGATATATTTCCATGTATTGTTACTTAATGTTAATGAAGCTCCTCCATTTCCAATGGAATTAGCTCCGTTGCTATCTTGAGTTGAGAATGAGTTTAACGTATAATCATTGAAGTTAAGCACATCACATCCTCCTGTAGAACCGCCATCAGTAGTTAATCCTAAATCATCTATTGCGATATCACTTCTCCAACTAGAACCTGTTATGCCAACAAATCGCATTGTTATTGACTGGCCTAAATAAGAAGCTAAGTCTACAGATACTTGATTCCACTGATTACCTTGATTCCCTGATAAATTCCATACTGAAGCCCATGAGCTGCCTTCATCTGTAGATACCTCTAGAGATAATGACCCAATATTTGTACCATACATATGATTCTGGAAACTAAATGTTGCTGTTGTTTCGTTAGTTAAATCAAAACATGGGCTTACTAAAATAGCCGTTGCGTTAGGGCCTATTTGTCCTGGGCTATTATTTGTTGATGCTTCTAAGAACATATAGAAAGAACCATTTACAGCTGAACTTGGACCCGTTGTATTAGATGGTGTGCTACCACTATTTCTAACCCAATTTCCATCATCACCTCCAGCTTGTGTCCATCCATCACCAGATTCAAAACTCTCAGCATATGGGAATGTTGATATGCCTGCTGAACAACCATTTGCTGGCTCATTAACATTAACTGTTCTTACTACTGGAGTGGCTGCATTACCTGCTGCATCACTTACATTGTAAGTTAGTGTATAGCTTGCTGCTGCATTTGTATTTACTGAACCTGTCACTACAATGCTTGAGGTTAAATTACCATCTATGTTATCTGTTGCTGTGGCGCCTGCATCTGTATAGACATCACCTACCGTTAAGTTAACCGTTGCTGAACCATTTAATGTAATTACTGGTGCAACTGTATCTGCGCTTACAATTACTGTTCTTGTTTCTGATGCACTATTACCTGCAGCATCACTGACACTATACGTTACTGTATAGGTGCCTGCTACACTTGTATTTACCGTACCAGTAGTTACGATACTTGAGGTAAGGTTGCCATCGATGTTATCCGTTGCTGTGGCGCCTTGCTCGTTATAAGCCTCGCCTACATTTAAGTTAATTGTAGATGCACCATTTAATATTATTACTGGCGCTGTTGTATCTGGATTTACAGTGACTGTTCGTATTGCACTTGCATTATTGCCCGCGGCATCACTGACACTATAGGTTACTGTATATGTGCCTGCGACATTTACATTTACTGTGCCTGTAGTTACGATACTTGAGGTCAGATTACCATCTACATTATCCGTAGCCGTCGCACCTTGCTCTGTATAAACTTGTCCTAACTCTAATGTTATCGTCGAGGCACCATTTAAGGTAATTACTGGTGCTGTAGTATCTGCAATAACATTAACCGTTCGTGTTGCACTTGCATTATTGCCTGCGGCATCACTGACACTATAGGTTAATGTGTATGTGCCAGCAATACTCGTATTTACTGTGCCTGTAGTTACGATACTTGAGGTGAGGTTACCATCTACATTATCTGTAGCAGTTGCGCCTAATTCTGTATAGGCTTCGCCTTGATTGAGATTAATTGTAGCTGAGCCATTTAAAGTAATTACCGGTGCTTCTGTGTCTGGTCCACTACCTTCAATTACTATCGTGTAATCTTCTACTTCTCCATAAGTGAATGAAGCACATGGACCTACAACCTCATTATAACTCATCGTTACACGCATACGCGTAGAAACCTCTGATGCCGATGATGGCACTGTAAAACTTCCACTGACTGGCGTAGCTTGTGTCGGACTTTGGGTAAATACTTGCTCCCCAGCATCCGTGAAATCTCCATCCCTATTGTAATCAATCCATACCGAATAACCCTCATTATATAATGTCCCTGTCCATGTTGGAGTAATGGATATCGTATACTGAGTATCCTTGGTTAATGTCGTCGATATACCCGTGAAATCTGAATAAAATTGTGCTCCTGACGAATTATCTATCGTGTTTAACTGAACACGACTTATAAACTCATCATTAACATTTGAACTCTGTGATGTACAGTAGGTTACTGGCACAGCATCCGTTGTAATTGTTGTTGTATTACTTACCGCTGATGTATTTCCAGCGGCATCTTTTGCAGTAACAGTAAAACTGTACTGAGTTTCTGCTGTTAATCCTGTAACCGCAAAACTTGTATTTGTAGAATTCCCAATGACTGCTCCATCTCTTAATACATCATATGATGCCACGCCAACATTATCTGTTGAGGCTGTCCATGATAAATTTGCTGAAGTAGCTGTAACACCTGAAGCTGTTAAACTTGTTGGCACAGAAGGCGCTGAAGTATCTGGCGCATCTGTTGTTACATTTACAACATTACTTGCTGCAGATTCATTGTTTGAAGCATCCTTAGCCACAACACTATAAGCATAAGTTGTATTAGGAGATAATCCTGTAACTTGATAATTAGTAGTTGTTCCAGAAACGGAAGCAATAACTGCACCGCCTTGTAAAACATCATATCCTGATACTGCTACATTATCTGTTGAAGCTGTCCAACTTAAATCTGTTGTACTTTGTGTAGTGTTTGCTGCAGTTAGATTAGTTGGTACAGTTGGAGCTTCAGTATCAGATACTGCTGTTGCAGTAAAAGTTCCTGTAAACACACCTCTACCATAAGTTGAAGCAATAATTTGATTATTGTTATCATCTCCATTAACTGCCCAATAATCTAATGACGTAACACTAACATCGCTCATACCATTATAAGCCTGTGTCCATGTAGGATTAGCAGAATTAAAGTTTGAAGTTGACCACACACCTAATTGAGTTGCTAAAATGGCTTCATCTCTATTTAATGGGTTTTGTAAAATATCTCTAACAGGTATATTTGGTAAATCTCCTTCTTTACTTGCCCAAGAAGTCCCTCCGTTTGAAGTTGCCCATACACTTGTCACACCATAATTATGAACGGTTACAAAAATATCATTTGCTGTTTCGCCATATCTTACAGAAGATACAGAACCCACAAAAGGTGTTGTAATCGTTGTAAACGAAGCTGAAGAATTTGTAACGTTATTTAACCTTAGCAATCCTCCATTTGCCAAACCTACATGCCAAACATTGTTTGCAAAAGGCGATGCTCTAAAAGCCGTTGGTTTTGCAGTTAATGCTGCATTTGTAATACTTCCACTACTATTAGATGCTACATTAATAGATTTTATGGCATTCTGTGATTGATTAGAATTGTTAGTTAATAAACGGTTTGCATCACTATCATAATCCATCTGGTTTACAAAATCTCCACGTGATTGATCACTTGATAAAGTTGTAGCACCTCCTTGACGACGCCCTAAACCATTCCATGGTAAGCTAAATCTGTAAATCACATTATTAACAAAAGTTGCAATCATATACTGACCATCTTTATCTACAAATGTGTAGAAACCATCACCATCTGATAATTCTTCCGAACCATTAATTCCTGGTGAAGCATTACCGTTTCTGAATGCTTGAGAACCATTATCCTGAGCACCAGCTGTAAAAATTACGCTTGTACTACCATTTCCATTAGGCCCTATTCCTGCTTTTACATATTGCGTAACATTATAATTATTATTCCTTACACTAATTGCAGAACCACTACCTGATGCTGCAGATAAACTTGATGCGTAATAAATACCACCATCATTACCAAAAACTGCTTGGTTAGAGTTTCCTGGTCTAAACGTCATTGCATGCTGATCAGCATGAACTAAAGGTGCACTTAATGTATTTAATCCAGGGTTATTAGACCACTTAGATATTTGTGTCCATGAACCAGCACTATTTGTAGATCTAAATAAGTCTATACCACCGACATAAAGAATATTATCATTGTTAGGGTCTACTTCAATCATTAAGTCATAAAATGCTTGACCTCTACAAAAATCATTTGCAGCAATACCGTTATCAGCATCATTTGGTAAGGCGCCATTAGAAATTGTACCAAATCCATTTGTAGTGGTGTAAACATGAACTGGACTGCTAACACCTTGAGTTAAGGCATACATCTTATTAGCATTGCTTGAAGACACTGCTATTTCTACTCTATTAGAATCTGTCAAAGGTGAAGCTCCTGCTTCAGTCCATGTGCCCCCATTTGTGGTGCTAAATACGCGACCACCGCCTGTGCCACCAATTCCTGGTGTAGTAATCGTTCCCATCCATAATTTATTATCAGCACCGATTTCAAAATCATTAGGAATTACTGGATACGCAGTACCTTGAAAATCGAACTGAAGATTTGATGTTTCTATTCTGCTCCAAGTAGCACCATCATTTGTAGAACGATATAATCCTGCCGTTTGTAATCCTAACCAGTTTGTTGGGCTACTTGAAGCTCCATATACATGGGCTCCAACACCAACAAATAATTCAGTATTACCATTATTATTCCAAGCTACTATATCATTTACATAAAAGATTCCTGATAAAAATAAGTTTGAAGCATTAAATTCAAACGTTCCTGGTCCAGCTGGAGGAATATTAACTGAACTCCAAGTGGTACCGCCATCGTTTGTGACATATACACCATTACCCACCACATCACCAGCGGTATATTGCTCACCAGTACCTACATACCAACGATTAGAATTGTTTGGATCTACAGTTATAGATGTTACGGATAAATTTCCTGGTACATTCTCAACCCGTTGCCATTGTGAGCTTGAATTTGTAATATTAGTATTTCTCCAAAGACCACCACTTACACCGCCTGCATAAACCGTATTGTTAGATGCATCATTAGGATCAAATAAAATAGCTCTAGTACGTCCACCAATATCATTTGGCCCTCTTTCGTCCCAAGCATTCCCTACTTCGCCTGGATTTCTTTCATTTGCACGTCTTTGCGCAATCTCTTCTCTTAATGTTGTAAGTTCTCCATCATCTAACTTCCCTGTTGAAGGGTTTACAGTAAGCTCAAACATCTGTTCGAAGTATCTATTTGGAGGTAAACCTTCTTTTTTTCTTTTTCTTTTATCCCAAGTCAGCGTTTCTTTAAATGGAGAATTTGCCATGATTTTAGCATGGGCTTCTCGCTGTTCTTCAAGGATTTTCTGTGACTTATCGCTTTCATTTTTAGTGAGAACAGTAAATGCACTAATTGCTACTATAAGTAATGAAACACTACCTAGCAGTAAACGTAATTTTTTAATCATTTTTGTGAATTTGGTTAGAGTTAGTTATCGAAGAAATTTTTCGACGGATGAAACTATTAAAATATTGTTAACTAACAATAAAATTCTTAATATTTTCGACAAAATACTATCAATTTCTCAATTACATATGCTTTTTTGTATGGGATTATTACATTAAATTTACACATGCAAAACCCCCAAATCCTTAAAATCCAGAATCTTAATGTAAGCTTTAGCTCTAAAAATGAAGATATTGAGGTGCTGCATAATGTTTCTTTTAGTATAAAATCTAATGAAATTATTGCGGTTGTAGGTGAGTCAGGTTCAGGAAAATCTGTTACATCATTATCAATAATGGGACTTCTACCAAAGGGTATTTCTAAAATCACATCTGGTTCAATTGAGTTTGAAGGAAAAGATTTAAGTAACGTATCACAAAAAGAGCTTCAGAATATTAGAGGCAAAGAAATTTCGATGATTTTTCAAGAGCCTATGAGTTCTTTAAATCCTTCAATGAAATGTGGAAAACAAGTTGCCGAAATTATTAAACAACATACGTCTTTATCTAACAATGAGATAAAAAAAGAAGTACTTTCTATATTTGAAAAAGTCAAACTTCCTGAACCAAAACGTGTTTATAATGCATATCCTCATGAAATTTCTGGCGGACAAAAGCAACGTGTTATGATTGCCATGGCCATCTCTTGCAAGCCAAAAATATTGATTGCAGATGAGCCAACCACCGCGCTTGACGTCACAGTTCAGAAAGAAATTTTAGACTTACTTAAAACTTTACAAAAAGATACCCAAATGAGTGTTCTTTTTATTTCGCATGATTTGGCATTAGTATCTGAGCTAGCTGATAGAGTATTGGTTATGTATAAAGGTGAAATTGTTGAGCAAGGCGATGTCCATCAAGTTTTTACAGCCCCGGAACACATTTACACTAAGGCATTGTTTAATTCAAGACCATCTCCAAAGGTAAGATTAAAGCAGCTTCCGACAGTAAGTGATTTTTTGAATGATGCGATTAAAACAGATATTATTTCAGAATCTGAGCGCAAACAAAAACATGAAGATTTATATAAACAATCTCCAATGTTAGAAGTTGTTGATTTGGAAAAAATATATCTCTCTAAAAAAGGGTGGTTTGGTCCAAAATCACAATTCAAAGCAGTAAACAAAGTAAGTTTTAAAGTATACCCTGGCGAAACCCTAGGTCTAGTTGGGGAATCTGGTTGCGGAAAATCTACTTTAGGAAATGCTATACTACAATTAGACAAAGCGACCTCTGGAATTATAAAATACAATGGTATAGACATTACCAATCTCAGTAAAATGGAGCTTAGAACACTTCGTAAGGATATTCAAATTATATTTCAAGACCCTTTTGCTTCTTTAAACCCCAGGCTTACTGTTGGTAATGCAATTATAGAGCCTATGAAAGTTCATAACATTGGTAATAATTCTGAAGAACGAAAAGAAAAAGTAATTTCTATTTTGATACATGTTGGGCTTCTACCCGATGACTTTAATAAATATCCTCATGAATTTTCTGGCGGTCAACGCCAACGTATTGGTATAGCAAGAACAATAGCTTTAGAACCAAAACTTATTGTCTGTGACGAATCCGTTTCTGCATTAGATATTTCTGTGCAAGCGCAAGTACTAAATCTTTTGAATAATCTAAAAGAAGAATTTGGGTTTACCTATATCTTTATTTCGCACGACTTAGCTGTAGTTAAATACATGGCAGATCAACTTATGGTTATGAATAAGGGTAAAATTGAAGAATTGAATGAAGCAGACAGTATTTATAGTAATCCGCAAAAAGAATACACAAAAAGACTTATAGATGCTATTCCAAAGGGTCTATAGAAAAAATACCTTTTTAGTTAAATAAAATACGCCAGAAACTAATCTTAGCGTATTTTTTAATTTAGAAGTTTTTTCTTCAAAAGTAGGTTCTGGTAGATTTGGTTTATTTTTCATAAGTATAAATTTATGATAGATTTGGGGACAAATCATAAATTAAGTTTATGGTAAATCTGGTTAACTAGGTTATTTTGATTTGGGATTGCTAATATGAAACAATTTTTCATTTATAACGATTAAATACGTAATTAATCGATGAAATGCGTTATATTTTAACATTTATCATAATTTTATACACAAAAAAGCCGCTTTTATAGTAGCGGCTAGTAATATTATATTGAACTTAAAGAGTCATTTCTGGGATATCTCCTTCAATAATTAAATGACCTTCTGTAGCGTTTTTAACATCCTCTATAGAAACTCCTGGAGCTCGTTCTAATAATTTAAATCCATCTGGAGTAACTTCCATTACTGCTAAATTAGTGACTACCTTTTTTACACAGCCAACACCTGTTAATGGTAACGAACACTTTTTAAGTAATTTTGAAGCACCAGCTCTATTGGTATGCATCATAGCAACGATTATATTCTCTGCGCTAGCCACTAAATCCATAGCACCACCCATGCCTTTTACCATTTTTCCTGGTATTTTCCAGTTGGCAATATCTCCGTTTTCCGCAACTTCCATAGCACCAAGAATAGTTAAATCCACATGCTTACCACGAATCATTGAAAAACTTGTTGCCGAATCAAAAAAAGAAGCGCCAGGTAATGTTGTTATCGTTTGCTTACCTGCATTAATAATATCTGCATCCTCTTCTCCTTCAAATGGAAAAGGCCCCATTCCTAAGACTCCGTTTTCACTTTGGAACTCAACCTCTATGTCTTCTCTTACAAAATTTGCAACCAATGTTGGTATTCCTATTCCTAGGTTAACATAATAACCGTCTTTGACTTCCTTTGCAATTCGCTTTGCGATTCCGTTTTTATCTAACATAATTAACTTCTTTGTCTAACGGTTCTCTGTTCTATACGTTTTTCGTAAACTTCTCCTTGAAATATTCGTTGAACAAATATTCCCGGAATATGAATTTGATTAGGATCTAATTCTCCAACAGGCACAAGTTCCTCAACCTCAGCGACAGTAATTTTTGCCGCGCCACACATATTTGGATTAAAATTTCTGGCAGTACCTTTGAAAATAAGGTTTCCTGCAGCGTCTCCTTTCCATGCTTTTACAAAAGCAAAATCTGCTTTAAACGCATGCTCTAAAACATACATTTTTCCATCAAACTCACGTGTTTCTTTTCCTTCAGCAACTTCTGTCCCATAGCCCGCAGGGGTATAAACAGCTGGAAAACCTGCCTGTGCAGCTCTACATCTTTCGGCTAGTGTGCCTTGAGGTATTAACTCAACATCTAACTCACCACTAAGCATTTGGCGTTCAAATTCATCATTCTCTCCAACATAAGAAGATACCATTTTTTTAATTTGTTTGCCTTGAAGTAATAGGCCTAAACCAAAATCATCAACTCCCGCATTATTAGAAATACAGGTTAAGCCTTTTACATTTCTTTTTACAAGCTCTGCTATAGCATTTTCTGGAATACCACTAAGTCCAAATCCACCTAACATAAAGGTCATATTATCGGTTACACCACTTAATGCTGCCTCAACATTGGCTACTTTTTTATTAATCATACGTATTGATTATTTGCAGACGTAAATTACAAAAGATTAGCAGAAAATGCTATCGTGATTATATTAAAACCTTATTAAAACTGAAAATTAGAATCTAGAAATCAATCCCAAAATCTTCATCAACATTATCATCTCCTGAAACATCGTCATTTGACGCTTTGCTACAATCTGTATTAATGGATAAATTTGAAGGCTTTTCAAATTCTGCTTTAGAAACATTTAGGCTTTCGTCTTCGTAACATGCTTTCATATAAAGTGCCCAAATTGGTAATGCTGTAGATGCGCCTTGACCATACTTTGTGTCTCTAAAATGTGCGGCTCTATCTTCACAACCTACCCAAACACCTGTAACTAGATTAGGTACCATACCCATGAACCATCCGTCACTATTATTTTGTGTTGTCCCAGTTTTCCCTGCAATAGGATTAGTTAATTCCCAAGGATAACCAGTCAACATTTCCTTAGTAAAACCCTGATTTATTCGCCAATTATCTCTTAATCGGGCTCCAGAACCCGATTGTACAACACCTTGCATTAAATTTACTGTAACATAAGCGACTTCTTCACTTAAAACATCTCTACTCTCCGGTTTAAATTGATATAAGACAGTGCCATTTTTATCTTCAATACGAGTAACTAATACTGGCTTATTGTAAACACCTTTGTTTGCAAATGTGGAGTATGCTGCTACCATTTCATAAACACTAATATCTGGTGTTCCTAAAGCAATTGCTGGTACAGGTAAAATTTCTTGTTCTACTCCTAATTTTTTGGCCATCTCTACTACTGGCTGTGGACCAATCTCGTTCATTAAACGCGCAGTAATTGTATTGGTAGAACTTGCTAATGCTGCTTTAAGTGTTTGATAACCCTTGTAATTACCGCCAGTATTTCTTGTTGTCCAAGGCTCAGGATTACCAAACTTATTAGCCTCAATTGTAATTGGTGTTCTTGGCAGAGAATCGCACGGTGATAACTGTAATTGATCTATAGCCGTGGCATATACAAATGGTTTAAAGGTTGAACCTACTTGGCGCTTTCCTTGTTTTACCATATCATATTTAAAGTGCTTATAATTCATTCCTCCAACCCAAGCTTTTACATGACCGGTTTGAGGATCCATAGACATCATAGCAGGGCGCAAAAACGACTTGTAATAACGCATAGAATCCATTGGTTTCATTACTGTATCTGTCTCAGTGTACTTACCGTCTTTCCATGCAAATATTTCCATTTGTACGGGTTTATCAAAAGAAGCAATAATTTCTTTTTCTGACTTGCCTAAATCATTTTTCATATGTCGCCAACGCTCACTTCGACGCATCCCTACTCTCATTAAACTCTCTATTTCTTTGTTGTCAAGTTCTAAGAATGGTGCTGTTGCATTACGGTCAGGTGTGTTTTGATTATCAAACTCAGCCTGTAACTTGGGCATATGCTGGGCAATTGCATCTTCAGCATATTTTTGCATACGATAATCGATAGTTGTGTAGATTTTTAGACCATCATTATATAGATTATACTTTTCGCCATCTGGTTTAGGATTATCTTTAATCCAATCTTTCATGAACTCCGCTAAGTTGGCTCTAAAATATGTAGCCAATCCTTCTCGGTGAGACTCAGGAGAATAATTGAGGTCTAATTCTGTTTCTTGAAGCGAATCTTTTACGGCTTCAGTAATATACTCGTACTTGGCCATCTGAGCTAAAACCACATTACGTCTGTTTCTGGTGCCGACTGGATTACGATGTGAACGAGGGTTATAAAATGACGAATTTTTAAACATCCCGACTAACATTGCCGCTTCTTTTAATTCTAAATCTTTTGGTTCTTTTCCAAAATAAATACGAGCTGCAGAACGAATACCATCTCCATTATTACCAAAATCATAGATATTAAAATACATAGCTATAATCTCTTCTTTAGTGTATTGACGCTCTAAACGAGTAGCAATAACCCATTCTTGCACTTTTTGGATGAGAGCGTTTGTAGTGCTCTCTTTATCTCTTACACCTATAAATAACTGCCTTGCTAATTGCTGCGTTATTGTACTCGCTCCGCCTTTATCTCTTAGGGTAAGTTTTGCAAAAACTGCTCTTAAAAAACCCCTTGCATCTATTCCTGAATGTTCGTAAAAACGAATATCCTCAGTAGCCACTAAAGCATCTACAAGATTCTTTGGCAACTCATTATAACTAATAGGAGTTCTATTATCTTCAAAATAGAATTTTGAAAGTGTCTTATTATCCGAGGATATAACTTCTGAAGCCAAATTTGTACGAGGATTTTCTAATAAAGTGTGATCTGGCATTTCGCCTAAAAACCCCCAAGATGCCAATAAAAATATAAGTATTGCAGAAAGTATCCCGAATGAAAATGTCATCCAAAACCAACGAATGTATTTTGAAAAGTCTTGAGTGTTACTCTCCTTTTTTGCAGCTTGTTTTTTAGCCATAACTATTTTTTTTCTACTCTAAATCCTACTTCTGTAATTCCATCTAATTCTTCAACTCCATTGGCGTCACCGAACTTTCGCATGGCCTGCTGAACCTCAAATCTGTAAGTTCCTGCTTCTTTAAAAGCAAAAGGTGCTTTATATCCTTTATACCACAACTTGTTTTCTTTTATATCTGCAAAACCAGTCCCTAAAAGTGTTCCGTCTGGCGCAGCCATTTTGTACTCTAATGTATCAATAAAGGTTCTGCCATTAGGATACTCTAAGCTTGTAATTAGAAATAGGTTATTGTATTTGTAATCACTATTATTTCTAAGATTAACGAATAAATTATATGTGTTTATTGTATCTGGCGCTTCTACTTTAAATGAAATAATATTGTCTTTGTTCCATTGGTTTGGCATTGATTGGTACTCATCAAAAACAGCTTTTGAGTCACATGATACTAACAGAAACATTAAAAAGGATCCTAAAAAAAATACACTAGCTTTTCTTGGCATTATTATTTGGGTTTCTGTTACGACTTTTATTATTTCGGTTACGATTCTTATTGTTTTTACGTCTCTTATTACGTTTTGGATTATCAAAGCGCGTTAAACTGTCTTGACCAACAACGTTTTCGAACTCCACTTTAGTGTCTTCAATATGCTCTGCAGCATACTCTTCGAGGCTTGCAACTTTTTTTCCTCTTTTGTTTTGCTCTATAATTTCATTGGCTTGTTCTGTAGAAATAATGTGCCAATTCATCCATTCGCCTTCGTAAGCATACCACATTAATCCTTTAAAAATATCTGTCTTCTGACAAACTGCTATACCTTTTTCGGTTTGCAATTTTTTCTCTCTTTTTGGAAATGCTTTTAGCGCATCTAAATAGGAGTCCAGTTCATAATTAAGGCAACATTTAAGTTTACCGCATTGTCCTGCTAGCTTTAATGGATTTAACGATAATTGCTGATATCTTGCCGCAGAAGTACTAACCGATCTAAAGTCTGTTAACCAAGTAGAGCAGCATAATTCTCGACCACAAGAACCAATCCCACCAAGTCTAGCTGCTTCTTGTCTAAAGCCTACTTGACGCATCTCGATACGTGTTCTAAACTCACGAGCAAATACTTTGATGAGTTCTCTAAAATCTACGCGTTCTTCTGCCGTGTAATAATAAGTTGCTTTACTACCATCGCCTTGAAATTCGATGTCAGATATTTTCATTTTAAGGTTTAAGTCAATAGCAAATTGCCTTGCTTTCACCTTCATTGGCTCTTCTTTATCGCGAGCTGCAGACCAAATGTCAATATCCTTTTGCGAAGCTTTTCGATATATTTTTAAGACATTTTCTTTGTCTTCTAGGTCTACTTTTTTTCGTTTCATTTGTACACGAACTAACTCTCCAGTAAGCGTTACCATACCAACATCATGTCCAGACTTTGCTTGAGTAGCAACGATATCTCCGATACTTAATGTTAAGTTTTCTGTGTTTTTATAGTATTGTTTTCTTCCGTTTTTATAACGAACTTCAACACCTAAAAAAGGTTCTTGTCCGTTAGGAAGCGACATGTTGGCCAGCCAGTCAAAAACAGTAAGTTTATTGCAGCTATCTGTGCCACAAGTTCCGTTGTTTTTACATCCTTTTGGTTGGCCATCTTTGCCAGTTGAGCAACTGTTACAAGCCATAATAATGCGTTATATATACTTCAGAATTTTATAAAATTCTGAAAGAAGGATTCATAAATCTTAAAGAAGTAAAGATAAAATTATTTATCGGACTTGAAGCACTATTAAGTAAAGAGAATAAAAAAGGCTTAAAGATGTCTTTAAGGCTGTGGGTCTACTTTTTTAAAGTGTCAAATATATTTCGCAAATCTTTTTTATAAGGTAAATGGTCCGCTCGACCTTTTTTAAAGATATCATTGCTATTGCCTTGCCCTTTTCTTAACGCTTTTTGCTGTTCGTAAGGCAATTCTATAATTTGCATACAGTTTGTAGAGCAGCAATTATTCATTTTTTCTTTACAGTTATCGCATTGTATAAAAAGCAAATGACAAGCCTCATTTACACAATTGGTATGCATGTCAGCTGGTTCGCCACATTGGTGACAATTAGCAACAACATCATCAGAAATTCGCTCTGAGCGTCGCTCATCAAAAACAAAGTTTTTGCCTAAAAACTTGTTCTCTAAACCTTCCGCTTCTATTTGACGCACGTAATTAATAATGCCACCTTCTAACTGAAATACATTTTTAAAACCTTTATGTTTATAATACGCACTCGCCTTCTCGCAACGAATACCACCTGTGCAGTACATGACTAGTTTTTTATCTTCTTTATGTTCTCTTAAATCTTCTTCTATTAAATCTAGAGATTCTCTAAAAGTATCTACATCTGGTGTTACAGCGTTTTTGAAATGCCCAATTTCACTTTCGTAGTGATTACGCATGTCGACCAAAACGGTGTTTGGATCTTCTATAAGTTCATTGAATTTTTCGGCATTAACGTGTACCCCTTTATCTGTAACATCAAAGGTATTATCGTTAAGACCATCCGCAACAATTTTGTTTCGTACTTTTACTTTTAGTTTTAAAAACGCAAAGTTATCATGCTCAACAGCAATATTTAGCCTTACATTCTCTAAAAAAGTAATTGAATCTAAGTGATTTTTAAACACATCAAAGTTGTCAGCCGGAACTGATAATTGCGCATTGATGCCTTCGTGAGCTACATAAATCCTTCCGAGAACGTCCATGTGGTTCCAGTTAATAAATAAATGATTTCTAAAAAGTTCGGGGTTTCCGATTTTGGCGTATTTATAGAAAGAGATTGTAAGCCGGTCTTTACCTGCTTTTTCAATAAGTGCTGCTCTTTCTTTACCGCTTAAGTTATTGTACAGTTGCATGCTATACTAATTTTTAAGGTTAAATATTTAATTTTCAGCTACAAAGTTAAGTTTTTATATAAAAAAAGCACTTTGATTTTTACCAAAGTGCTTTTTTGAGGACTAACTCGTTATTAATATTAATTTTTTAAATTAAATCATATTATAACGAGCTAACCTCCATCGGCTTTACAGCAACCGAAAACTAAAACAGTTACTGTTTTACCTAAAGTTTTACTAAGAATAATTTTTCCTAAGAATTTCATTTCTAAAATAGCTAAGCTAAAATTCTAAACTTTTACATAGCAATTTTTTCCTTTTTCATTTAGTAGATGCAAAAAGTATAAAATGGTTGCGTCATAAAATTGTAATCTCTTAAAAGAAGTGCTATTTTTACCTTCAAGATTAACAGTAAAAAATTGAATAGATGAGTAGTGAAAAAGACGCGAAATTAAAGGCGCTAAAACTAACATTAGATAAGTTAGACAAGGCCTATGGAAAGGGAACAGTAATGAAAATGAGCGATCAAGCCATTGAGGACGTAGAGGCTATCTCTTCTGGATCACTTGGCTTAGATATTGCTTTAGGTGTTGGCGGATATCCTCGTGGAAGAGTTATTGAGATATATGGCCCAGAATCTTCTGGTAAAACTACGTTAACTCTGCACGCCATTGCAGAAGCTCAAAAAGCTGGCGGTATTGCTGCATTTATTGATGCAGAACATGCGTTTGATAGATTTTATGCTGAAAAGCTAGGTGTAGATTTAGAAAACTTAATCATATCACAACCAGATAATGGGGAGCAAGCTCTAGAAATTGCAGATAATTTAGTGCGCTCTGGTGCGATAGACATCATAGTCATTGACTCTGTTGCTGCTCTAACACCAAAAAGTGAAATTGAAGGCGAAATGGGAGACTCTAAAATGGGGCTTCATGCACGTTTAATGTCTCAAGCTTTAAGAAAATTAACGGGCTCGATTAGCAAAACCAATTGTACAATGATTTTTATTAATCAGTTACGTGAAAAAATTGGTGTAATGTTCGGTAATCCTGAAACTACTACTGGTGGTAATGCTCTGAAATTTTATGCTTCTGTAAGATTAGATATTAGACGCTCTACTCAAATCAAAGATAGTAACAGCACTGTAATGGGTAATAAAACCAGAGTTAAGGTGGTGAAGAATAAAGTAGCGCCACCTTTTAAAATGGCTGAATTTGATATTATGTACGGCGAAGGCATATCTAAAGTCGGTGAAATTTTAGATATTGCCGTAGAGCATGATATTATAAAGAAAAGTGGTTCTTGGTTTAGTTATGACGACACCAAACTTGGTCAAGGTCGAGATGCAGTAAAAGCATTAATTAAAGATAATCCCGAACTAATGGATGAATTAGAAGAAAAAGTAAGGGCAAAAGTCAATGAAAATGTAGCTTAACAAATAAATCCTGAAAATTTTCAGGATTTATTTGTTTTTAGACGCAACCATTTTAACCTTTTTGCATCTTGCTTAGAGTAAGCAATAATTATAAATAAAAAATTAATGAAAAAATTACTATTATTATTTGTTTTAGGAACGCTTTTATCCTGTGATATTGGCAGTGATGATGGCATAAACTTTGAACTTGAAATCATGTCTATAACTGATGTAATTGTGCCATCAGAATTTACACTTGGTGAGACTCATCAAATCACGGTAAATTATCTAAGACCAAATGGGTGTCATGAGTTTAATGATTTTATTTTTCAAAGTGATGGAAATACGAGAACTGTTGCTGTTGTAGATACAGTTTACGATGACCCTAATTGCTCTGCAAATGCTGAAGAAGCTTCAGTTTCTTTTGATTTTTTAGTCTTGAGTCCGGATCCATATATTTTTCAGTTTTTCCAAGGTTCTACACAAATTGGAGAAGATCAGTATTTGATAGTGGAGGTGCCAGTTGTTCAATAAGTAAATTAATTAAACCAATCATAATGTGAGTTTAAAAGAACTCATTAATCAATGTAAAGAAAAGGATGCTAAGGCACAGAGTCAATTATACAAGCAATATGCGAGTAAATTATTTTCTCTTTGCCTTAAGTATTCCAAAAACTATGTCGAAGCAGAAGATAATCTGCAAGACGCATTTGTGACTATTTTTAATAAAATAGAACAGTATAAGCAAAAAGGTTCTTTTGAAGGTTGGATGAAACGCATAGCAATTAATACAGCTTTGCAACGCTACAGGCAAGTAGGTGTTTTTAATATCATTGATGAGAATGCTATTGAAGATGTCTCTGTAGAGATTGATAACGATGAAGTGGATTTAGATTTTCTACTTCAAATTATACAAGACTTGCCAGATAGGTATCGATTGGTATTTAACCTTTATGTTATGGATGGGTTTTCGCATAGCGAAATAAGTAAAATGTTAAACATCTCATCCGGAACCTCAAAATCTAATTTAGCGAGAGCTAGAATGATTTTAAAGCAAAAAATTGAAGATTATAAAGCGAATTTAAGTTCGCAATCATTATAAAATGAGCGATAAAAAACATATCGACCGTCTCTTTCAAGAGAAGTTTAAAGACTTTGACGTTATGCCAAACGATGCTGTTTGGGAAAACATTGAGGCTAGACTTGAGAAAAAGAAGAAAAAACAACGCATTATTCCTATTTGGTGGCAATTAGGTGGTGCTGCTGCTGCCATTGTAATCATGTTTGCTATTGGCAATATGCTTACTAATAATACTGAAACACCAATTATTGTTGACACAGACAAACAACAAATAGAGGATACGAATAAGGATGATATTAATAAGACGTCTAAAAAAGACAGCTTGCAAATAGCTTCAGAAAATAGGATTGACTCCAATGGAAATGATGAATCTTCAGCAGCAACTGAAAAGGAAAATGATTCGCAAAAACAATTGTATAAGTCTAATAATAAAGAGAAAGGCGCAGTCGCTTATCAAAATTCGACCTCTGAAAATTCTAAAGAAAATAGAGCAACCTTTACGACTAAAAATAAAGATAAAACTACGGTAAATACCACAGTAGCATCAACTAATAATACTAAATCTAATCCTACTGATAATTTAGAATTAAAATCTGAATCAGAGATTAAGAAGATAATTAACTCTTCTACCGAATCTGCTACAACAGTTGCATCAACTGAAAAAAACAATACTAAATCCGAAGAAGAGAAAGTATCTGATACCCAAAAAGAAACAGAGACTACAGAAGAAAAAGGGCAAGATATAGAAGAAGCTATAGCTGAGGCTAACAAAACAAAAGAAGAAGAAGAAGAAGAAGAAAAAGAACTACGCCGGTGGAGCATTGCACCTAATGTAGCGCCGGTGTATTTTAATTCTTTAGGTCAAGGCTCTTCGATTGATGCCCAGTTTAATGATAATAACACCAGTAGTGATATAAGTATGAGTTATGGTGTTAAAGGAAGTTACGCTGTAAATAATAGACTTAAAGTTACTGCGGGTATTAATAGAGTAAGTTTTAATAATACAACAAATGATATTATTGCATTATCTGATAATGCATTTGCATCTAGAGCGTCTAACTCATCAAATGGCAATTTAGAAAATATAAAACTCAATAATAATGTTAATCATGAATCATTGATGTTGTTAAGTCGTGCTTCAATTAGTGACAATTCTATTCCTGAAGCTATAAATACTTTGCAAACTGGAAACTTAGAGCAGCGTTTTGGTTTTATTGAAATTCCGCTAGAAGTAGAGTATCGTTTAGTAGATAAAAAATTAGGTGTGAATCTTAGTGGAGGGTTTAGTACACTACTACTTAATGAAAATGAAATTTTTGCAGACGTTAATGGTCAGAGCACACAAATTGGAGAGGCTAACAACCTTAGAGATACAAGTTTTAGTGCCAATTTTGGTGTAGGTCTTGATTATAACTTAACAGAAAAGATTAATCTTAATCTTGAACCAAAGTTCAAGTATCAAATAAATACATTCAATAATACGTCTGGTGATTTTAGACCATTTTTTATTGGTGTATATACAGGCTTAAGTTTTAAGTTTTAGGTTTTTTTAGTTAGATAGATAGTTATTGTAAACTCAATAAAGCAATGATGCCAATAACTATAAAAAAGTCGCTCAGTGGTTTGAGCGACTTTTTTAGTTTACTTGTTTTTGGTCTTTAGAAAGGTCTTCTAAAATTAATGTTCTTACAGATTTATTTAAATCTTTTGTGTCTTCAGTCGTTAGTCCTTCTGTTGAAAAGAAATTATGAATTTTAACACGCATCTTACCTGGGCTTCCGCTAAAAAAGGAAAATGGAAATCGTTTTTTATTATCATAAAACGTCATTGGTACAATAGGTATCTGTTGATTAATTGCCATCCTAAAAGCACCATCTTTAAACTCATCTAATAAAATAGATTCTTCTGGCACACCGCCTTCAGGAAAAATACAAATACTCAAACCTTGCTGCAATCGTCTTTGCGCTCTTAAGAAAACAGCTTGCCTGCTTTTGGCGCTACTGCGGTCAACTAAAATACACGTACGTTTATAAAAAAATCCAAATAAAGGAATTTTTGCTAATTCCTTTTTCCCAACAAAAACAAATGGGTTTTTTATAGATGCTAACATGAGCATAATATCTGTCATCGACGTATGGTTAGCCACAAACATATAACTGGCTTTTGGATTGGGGGCTTGCTCTTTTTTTATTCTATAATTAAAGCCCATACCAATCAAAATAAACTTAGCCCAAAAACGCGCTAGCTTAAAAAAATACGGATACCATTGTTCTCTAGATATAGATAGTAATAGCAGTGGCATTAATATTATAATAGGAATCGCCACCATCACATAAAACCATATGCGAAAGAAAATCCAAAAGAAGTACTTAAATAATTTCACAGTTTCAAAACTAGACAAATAAATTAAATAGTATAACAGAAAAAATTACCTTTGTTTTTAAGAATAGAATAAAGTATAACATTAATGAGATTCCCGTTTACACGGGAAATAAATATGGCAAGAATACTAACAGGCATACAAAGTACAGGAACACCTCATTTAGGCAATATATTAGGCGCAATACTCCCTGCAATAGAAAAGGCAAAAAACGATGCTAATGACTCATATTTGTTTATTGCAGATATGCACTCTTTAACGCAAATAAAAGATGACAAAACACTTAGACAAAACACTTACTCTACTGCGGCTACTTGGTTAGCTTTTGGATTAGACATTAATAAAACTGTGTTTTACAGACAAAGTGATGTGCCTCAAGTGGCTGAGTTATCTTGGTATTTAAGCTGTTTTTTTCCATATCAAAGATTGACCTTAGCGCATAGTTTTAAAGACAAAGCCGATAGATTAGAAGATGTAAACGTAGGCTTATTTACGTATCCGATGCTAATGGCAGCCGATATTTTATTGTACGATGCGGAGATTATTCCTGTTGGAAAAGATCAAGAACAACATATTGAAATGACTCGCGATGTTGCCTCTCGTTTTCATGCAAAAATTGGAGATAAAACTTTTGTTTTACCTAAAGCAGATGTCCAAAAAGACACCATGCTTATTCCTGGTACTGATGGTGCCAAAATGAGTAAAAGTAAAGGTAACATCATCGATATATTTTTACCAGAAAAAAAACTACGTAAGCAGGTTATGTCTATCCAAACAGATAGTACGCCACTTGAAGAGCCTAAAGATTGGTCTACTTGTAATTGCTTTGCTATTTATAGTTTGTTAGCTGATAATACTGCAATTGCCGAAATGAAAGCTAACTACGAGAATGGTAATTATGGTTATGGTCATGCAAAACAAGCTTTATACGAATTGATTTTAAAGCGATTTGCAGAAGCTCGTGAGCGCTACAATTATTACATGGCAAACCTCAACGAAATAGATGCTGCTTTAAACGTTGGTGCTGAAAAGGCAGGTAATGTTGCTGATGAAGTATTGGAACGTGTTCGTAAGAAAGTTGGGTATTAAATAACTTCAAACAATTTACCGGGTAAAGGCCTAATTACACCTTTCAATTCCATATTTAGTAAAAGCCCTGCGAGTTTGTAGGTTGGCATATTACAGTTCAATGCTATAACATCTAAAAGTTCCTTATCGTTTTCTTTGAGATAGTTGTAGATGATTTTCTCATCTGACTCCAACTCTACAAATAGTTGTTTTTGCACTGTAGGTTTTTTTTGTTGTTCTAATTCCCAACCTAATAAATAAGGTACGTCTAATGGATGGGATAACAAATGGGCTTGACTCGTTTTAATCAGATTATTACAACCTACACTCTGGCTATCTGTTGTTCGTCCAGGAACCGCAAATACATCTCGATTATACGAATTGGCAATATCAGCAGTCACTAAGCTACCACCTTTCTCAGCAGATTCTATTACAATTGTAGCTTCGCTAAGACCAGCAATAATACGATTTCGCTTTAAAAAATTATTTCTATCAAATGTATCTGTACTCCAAAAGTCTGTGAAAAATCCACCATGTTTTTCGACATCAGCCATATATTTTTTGTGCACTTTGGGATAGATTTGGTTTAAACCATGAGCTAAACAACCTACGGTTTGTAAATTATGCTTCAATGCTGCTTTGTGAGCCGTAATATCTGTTCCGTATGCAAATCCCGAAATAATCACAGGGTCGTAAGGTGCTAATTCTTCAATTAATTTTTCGCAAAAGGCAATACCACTTGTTGTAATTTTTCTCGCACCAACAACACTAATTATTCGTTTGTTTTCGAGGTTAATATTCCCTGACTGAAATAATAACAATGGACCATCAATACAGTGCTTTAAACGTTCAGGATAATCTGCATCAGAAAAATACGTATAGCCTATATTATTGGCTTTTATAAATCTTAATTCATTTTTGGCTTCTTCAAAATGAATACTATCAAATAAGCCTTCAATTGTAACTGTCCCAATCCCATCAATTTTAAGAATATTGCTTTTCTTTTCTTTAAAAACAGCTTCTGCACTTCCGCAATGTGCAATCAATTTTTTAGCTGTGGTTGCTCCAATTTTAGGAATATGTTGTAAAGCAAGAATATTTATGAGTTGGTCTTCAGTCATTTAAATACAGAATAGGCTTTAAAAATACCATTTTTTTGAGATGTTAATAAATACCTTAGGTGATGTGTGCATTCAAATCAAAAATTTCTAAATTTGTGTATATGCAGTTAGAAACTTACATCAGCGACTTATTATATAGATACGATTGTGTTACCGTGCCAGGGTTTGGTGCGTTTTTAACCAATCGAGTGTCTGCCAAAATACACGAATCTACACACACGTTTTACCCGCCAAAAAAAGTATTGTCTTTTAATGAGCAACTTCAAAATAATGATGGGCTTTTAGCAAACTATATTGCCGATATAGAGAAGATTCCGTATCAAGTAGCTGTTGAGAAAGTCGCAAAACAGGTAAAATCTATCAAATCTTACTTGGTAGAAGGCGAGACCATTTCGTTTAATAATATTGGTGATTTATTATTGAATTCTGAAGGCAGTATTGTTTTCAGTCCTTCTTATCACATCAATTATTTAACAGATGCTTTTGGTTTATCGCATTTTAATGCACAAGATGTTACTCGTGAAATTTACAAGCAAGAAGCTGAAGCTATTGAAGAAAAGGCTCCGATTGTATTATCTCCTGAAAAGCGTTCTGTTAACTTGCTTAAATACGCGGCAGCAGCTGTTATTGTATTAGGCTTAAGTGGTTTTGGTGTTTACAATCATTTAAATAATAATGTAGAAACTCATAATCAAATAGCCCAGCAAGAGGCAAATAATGAGATTGATAACAAAATTCAAGAAGCGACCTTTTTTATTAGCAATCCATTGCCAGCTGCAACATTCTCTGTAGAAAAACAAATGGGCAATTACCATATTGTTGCCGGTGCTTTTAGAATAGAAGCTAACTCCGATAAAAAAGTAGAACAACTGCGAGATTTAGGTTATAGAGCCCGCAAAATAGGTATTAACCGCTACGGTTTGCATGAGGTTGTTTACTCAAGCTATGGCAGTAGAACTGAAGCGCAACGTGCTATGTATACTATCCGAAAAGCACATAACAAAGATGCTTGGTTATTAGTTAAGGATTTGAATAAGTAAATTGTTTATAGCTTAAACTATTACTCGACATATAAATAATCTTTCAAATTAAATTCTAAATTTTAGTTCGAGCGTCAGTCGAGAACTCTTTATTAACTATCCTCTCAATCGTTTAGGGATATATTCTGAATTTACAAATGCACTTGAAGTATCATTTTGACAAATAGAACGTAATTTCAATCTATCAAAATCATCATTAGCCAAAGCTAGTTTCTTATTTACAGACCATTTCTTAATTTTCCTTTCAAAAGCTTTTGCTTGAAAAACGTCATTAAATTCTTGATGAAATATTAAAGAGACTGGCCTTCTTTTATATGTATAAGCAGTTTTATTTAATCCCTTCTGATGCTCATTTATTCGTCGTTCAATATTATTAGTGAATCCCGTATATAGTTTGCCGTCGAAACACTGAAGTATATAAATGTAAAACTGATAATACATACTTTAATTTAATAAATATATCTCGACTATCGCTCGATATTGAAATTAAAAATTTCATAATAACTGAATATATTAATTTAGAGATGCTATTAAGACCGTTTCATGATTAGTGATAACATATTACAAATTTTATAGCCTTTAATATAAAATGACCTTACCTTTGTCGTGAATTAAATAGTTTCCCTATTTCTAGAAAATAATTTTTTGTAAACATTATGGAAGCAAAAACGGCATTTCAGTCAAAAACTATTGTTACTGACCTTGTTTTACCAAGTGAAACCAATCCTATAAATAATCTTTTTGGTGGCGAACTTCTAGCACGTATGGATCGTGCAGCTAGTATTGCTGCAAGGCGTCACTCAAGGCGTATTGTAGTTACCGCTTCTGTAAATCACGTGGCTTTTAATCGTTCTGTGCCATTAGGAAGTGTTGTAACTATTGAGGCTAAAGTGTCTCGAGCATTTACATCGTCTATGGAAGTGTATATGGATGTTTGGATTGAAGATCGTGAATCTGGTGAATGTATTAAAGCTAATGAAGCCATCTACACCTTTGTTGCCGTAAACGAAACAGGGAGGCCAACAAAAGTCCCAGAACTTATACCAGAAACTGAATTAGAAAAAGAACGTTTTGAAGCCGCTTTAAGACGTAAACAACTAAGTCTGGTATTAGCTGGTAAAATGAAACCTGACGATGCTACTGAATTGAAAGCATTATTTGAGTAATTAAACCTATTCTATTTTTTTAAGTCTTACTCATTATTAAACCTAAATCTTTTAATCATGAGAAATCTATTTATTTTACTTGGTCTTATATTCTTTTTAAGTTTTAACTCTTGTGCACAACGCGTCGTTGTAAGACAACCTACTAATGTAACTGTAGTAAAAAAACTACCTAGAAACTATAAAGTGGTACGTGTTAATGGTAAACGTTATTATACTTGGAATGGCAAGCGTTACCGTAAAACTAGAAATGGTTACGTTATCGTTAACATCTAATTTTTAGACAACCAATATTCAGGGTTTTGGGTTGCATCATTTTTATAGACTCTAAACCCTAATAATGTCTTTCCTGTTTTTTTATTGGTAAATGCTTCACCTATAATTTGCCCTGTTTCTACATTCTGACCTGGTTTTACGCTAATTTTGGACAAATTCATATAAACAGTCATGTAATCTCCGTGATTAATTAATATCACAGGATTACTGTTTTTAATCAATTGTATTTTATAGACAATACCATTAAAAACAGACTTGACTTTTGCATTCTTCTCTGTAGCTATATAAATACTCTTGTAATTTTGTTTTACTGCATTATCAGTAATTGAGCGCTGTAATCCATATCTACTTTTTATAACACCTCTATCTACTGGCCAGCGAAGCTTGCCTCTATTAGCTTCAAAATTGGCAGCTAGCTTTTTTGCCGCTGGTGTTAATACAAACTTACCTGTTGAGGTTGTATTACCAGCCTTAACATTAGAAGCAGCAATAGCTTCTCTGATTAGTTTATTAATCTCTTTATCAATGCGGTTAGCTTCTTTACGTTTTACACGTATTTCAGCAGTATGCTTTTTTAAATCCTTACGAATTAAAGCCATCAAGTCCTCTTGAGCTTTCATTTCAAGTTCAAGTGCTTTTTTGGCTTTTCTATTTTCGGCAATAAGCTTCTTTTTATCTTCTTTTTGCTTAGCTAACTCTAAGTTAAGATTTTGTAAATCTAAGGTCTTAGCCTTTATATCTTCGACTTGCTTCTTCTGGTAAGCTTTGTATTGGTTAATGTACTGAAGACGCTTATATGCTTGTTTAAAGTTGTCTGACGAGAGTAAAAACATCACCTTGCTTTGTTCGGATTTACTCTTATAAGATTTTACAATCATCTTGGCATAATCTTCCTTAAGTTCTTTTAATTGATTCCTAAGTTGAGTAATTTCTCTTTGGTTAGTATTAATCTCTCGTGTTAATTGATTGGCCTGCTCATTAATAACTTTAATGAGATTTTGCTGAACTCTAATCTTATAATTAACATCTTCGACTTGCTCAACAACAGATGTTTCTTTTTTCTTGTCTTGTCTGTAAAGCGAATTGAGTTGATTAATCTCTTTTAAAATACGCTGATGTTTTGCTTCTAAAGCTTTTTGCTTTTCACTTTGCGCCGAGACTAATGAAATAGAAAAAAGTGTAACAATTACAACTATGAAAATGCTTTTTACACGCATATTATTTCAATTCAATTTCTTTATAACCTGAAGGGATTCTGAATGGAAAACGCACATCGCCATTTAAACTCACAGACTTTATTTCCATATCAATCAATGCTTCCTCTGTGTCTTCAACAGCAATGACCTTGATTTCTTTTGGAATAACGTTTTTATCAACGTCTTGATAAGATTTATAATCTACTTGAAGAATTCTTCGCTTAACTTGCTGAGCCATTTGCAAAGAATTAAGCTTGAAATGTGATGCGTTCATTAAATAAAATAGCTCCAGTAAAACGTCTTGTTTTTTTGGCTGTAACACATACGAGTTGTCTTGAATATCAACCTCGTGTGCTTGTATTTTTAAATCATAAATAGCTTGACCCATTAAAATGTTCTGCACTTTTAAAAAGTCTAATTCAAAGCCTACAAAATCACTTAACAATGCGTAATCACCATCAAAATATGTGTTATCTGTTTTGTTATAAAACTGAACTTTTTTTGGAGTTATCATCATACGCGCTAATCCAAGCGGTGCGCTTAGCCAAATAACTTCATCCTTTTTTATACGGAGATTAAAAGTCGCACCTTGTTTTTTTTCACCTTGAGTAATGTCAATTTTTGCTTTGGCCTGTAATGTTTTGAAGTTAATATCACTTTTGCTGTGCTCTCTTATAACTTGCTTAGCCGAAAGCTTTGAACTTGCAACACCAGAGGATATAATAGCCTTTGATGACTTACAACTTGTTAAACCAATCATGAGTACAATGAGTACTATTTTTATGCTATTGCCCTGTAGAATTTTCATAATTTATTGCTGAACTTTTATAGCTTCTGCCTTTTTAGCAAACGCTCTAGACTTAGCATTATTATTAATTGACTTGTATGCTTGACTTAATTGAAGGTAAAAATCTCGTTCCATCTGCGGATTTTCTACAAGAAAATCTAGACCCGTCTCAAGATTTTCGATAGCTTTTTGGGGTTGGCTTAAATTGATATTAGAAACCCCATTTAATAAATACAAAATTGGTTGTGCAGGATATAACTCTAAAGCATTGTTGGTCTCGGTTAATGCTTCGGTATAATTCTTTAATTCAATTTGAAGCAAAATAACATCTCGTAACAATTTAAAATCACTAGGGTTTTTGCTCAACGCCTCTTTATAGTTTTTAAGTGCCTTTTGCTTATCTCCTGCTTTGGAGTAATACGCCCCTAAATTTGAAAGAGATTCTGAATTCTTTTCAGTTTCTACATTATCTGTTGCCTCGATAAGGTCTTTTTGATATTGCGGATTTTTCTCGACAAACTTCACAAAATCTTGAAGCACTTTAGATTTTACTTGACCATCAATTTCTGGCGTATTTAAAACCAGTTTCATTGATGCCACAGCTTTATCTACTTCTTCTTCATCTAAATAAAACTTGTACAGCGCCAAGTGTACTAGCTTAGAATCTGGTTTTATTTTCAATAATTCTTTTGCAGCTTCAAAGGCTTTTTTTGTTTTTCCTGTTTGGCTATACCTGTAAATGAGCTGCAAATGGTTGTTCTCATTATTTGGGTTCGCAGAAATGCGAGTTTTTAGATTATCTATCCTATCCTTTGCATCTCCCGTTTTGTTGTAAATGCTATTACGCATTTGGTCACGTAACTCATTAGTCCCGAGTTCTTGATCTAACTCATCTAAAACACGTAAAGCAGTATTATACTTTTCTTTTTTGATGTAAAGCGTGGCTAAGTCCATCTTGTAATCCGGATGATACTTTACCAATTGCTTAACTGTTTTAATAGCATTATCGACATCATCTTGTCTGTAATAAACATCATAAAGCTCATCTAAAAACCACTCATTATCAGGTTGCATGGAGATGGCTTTTTTTAAAGCTTCTTCTGCTGCACCAAAGTTTTTAAGTTGATTATAATTTTTTCCTAGTTCGAAATAAATAACAGGCTTTGAATTGTCTATATCCAAACATTTTTGAAGTGCCCCAACAGCGCGTTCGTAATTTTCTATGCCTTTTTGTTTTAGTGCTTCAAAAAAATGTTCTTGATATTCGTCTTTTACATTTCCTAAATCATCATCTGGCTTTTTATTAAAATCTACTTGGCCCAATGCAAACATTGGCACTAAAAGTAGTACAGTAAAAAGTTTTATAATGTTTAAGTTAGGTTTCACGATAAGAAGCTATTCAAATTTTATTCCATTTGGGTATAATCACCGATACTAATTTTAGTAAACTCACCATTATATTTAACGTGATTACCGATCATAGCCTCGTCTAAAGTAGCATTTTTAATGTTTGTTTGTGTCTGAATTAAGCTATTTTTAACGACTGAATTTTCGATAGTTGTAGCATTTCCGATTGAAACATTTGGTCCTATTGTACTGTTTTTAAGCACTACATTTTTACCAATAAAACATGGTTCAATGATTGTTGAATTTTCTAAAACTACAGACTCATCAACTAACTTTTCTTCGCCATCAGACTTTAAAAAGCCTAACATTTTGGTATTAGTCTCAAGGGTTACTGCTTTGTTTCCGCAGTCCATCCATTCGTCTACAGTTCCTGTTTTAAAGATTCTCCCATCAGCCATCATACGCTTAATACCATCATTGATTTGATACTCGCCACCATTCATTACGTTTTCATCTAATACTTCTTGAAGCTTAGATTTTAAAACGGCGACATCTTTAAAGTAATAAATACCTATAACCGCTTGGTCACTCACAAAGGTTTCTGGTTTTTCGACAAGTTCTACGATTTCTTGATTCTTATTCAACTTTACAACACCATAAGCTTCAGGATTTGCAACACGTTTTGTCCAAATAACACTATCTGCTTCTGGGTCTAAATCAAACTCTGCACGAATTAAAGTATCTGCATATGCAATTACGGCTGGGCCAGATAAAGATGGCTCAGCACTCATTATAGCATGTCCTGTGCCTAAAGGTTGGTCTTGTCTATAAATTGATGCTTTTGCGCCCAAACCTTCTGCTAATTGTTTTAAACTCGATACAACATCTTCTCCAAAAAAAGCTGGGTCTCCAAGTACAAATGCAATTTCCTCTATAGGTTGCTTTAAAACTTTTGCAATGTCTTTTACCAATCGATGAACAATCGGTTGACCTGCCACTGGAATTAATGGTTTTGGAACGGTTAAACTATGTGGTCTAAGACGCGAACCTCGACCAGCCATTGGGACTATTATTTTCATTTTTCTTAGTTGATTTGTTTGTTGTTTAGCTATTAATTTGTTCGAAAGCATTCAAAAATCGTCAATTGTAATTCTAAAATCACTTCACTCCTGTGCTACCAAAACCACCTTGACCACGAGAAGTTTCAGAAAGCATTTCTACTTCTTCCCAATCTGCACGTTCATGTTTTGCGATAACTAATTGTGCAATGCGCTCGCCATTTTCAATAACGAAATCTTCGTTAGAAAGATTGACTAAAATTACACCGATTTCGCCTCTGTAATCTGCATCTACTGTTCCTGGAGCATTAAGAACTGTAATGCCTTTTTTAGCTGCTAAACCACTACGTGGTCTTACTTGTGCTTCAGTACCAATTGGCAACTCAATAAATAAACCTGTTTTTACAATTGTACGTTCTAAAGGTTTTAGAGTTATTGACTCATTGATATTTGCACGTAAATCCATACCTGCTGATGCTATGGTTTCGTAATGTGGTAAATCGTGATTGGATTTGTTTATTATTTTTATGTTCATATTTACTTTTTCAAAATTCGTTTTAAGTCCTTTTTTTCAAGTAAAATGACCACTAAAACAAAGACAGACAAAAATACGGTTCCTATTAAGATATCTTTGTCAAATTGGTAATAACTTAAAAATGAAATCAAAGTTCCGCCTAGTAAATAGATGGCTATTCTCTTAAAATCATAAGGTACTGGATAATGCTTTCGACCTAAACCTAAAGACATAAGCATCATTAACCCATAGGCTAAAAGCGTTGCATAAGCACATGCCATAAAACCTAGCTTTGGGATAAACACAACATTAAACCCAATAGTAATTGCTGCGCCAATTATGGAGATGTACATCCCATAACGTGTTTTGTCGGTTAGTTTATACCATATGGAAAGATTGTGATAAATCCCTAAACATAGGTTGGCTAGTAAGACAATTGGCACAATATCTAAGGCTAATAAATAACTCTCTTTTTTAATAAAAAGTGGTCTTAATACATCAATATATACAGTGATAATGATTAGTCCCAATGTACCTACTATTGTGAAATACTTTAAAATAGTAGCATACGTTTCTTTAGCATTGCCTTTTTCCGAATGGTTAAAGAAAAAAGGTTCTGCTCCCATACGAAATGCCTGAATAAAAAGCGTCATAAATACAGCTAACTTATAACATGCACTATACGCTCCGTTAATGTATTCGCCTTCATAAGATGGCAATAGCCATTTGTCTAAATTCTCGTTTATGACAAATGCCAAACCAGCGACCATTATTGGTAATCCGTAATTAATTAATTGTTTAAAAATAGACTTATCAAAAATGAATTTTGCCTTAAACATATAAGGCAATACCATAATTAAAATAAAACCACTAGCAATAAGATTGGCAATAAAAATATACTCAACAGGGTTGCTAACATTAAATAGGCTTCTTAACATTTCTGAACCGTAAGTGACTGAAAGTAATAGCACATTAAGCACTACAATAATTAAAACGTTAATAAGCTTTAACAGTGCGAATTTTATTGGCCTTCCTGTAACGCGCAAATATGCAAATGGAATAACAACCAATGTATCAATTAAGGTTATTGAAACTAGAAGATTATAAAAATCTGTATTGATTCTTAATGTTTGAGAAATGACTTCTCTAAATACAAACAATATTATTCCGAAAACAAACGTCGTCGATAAAATAGAAATTAATGATGTAGACAATACTTTCTCCTTTTCTTTTTGTTTACTGAAAAACCTGAAAAAAGATGTCTCTAAACCATAAGTTAAAACCACATTAAAAAAAGCCGCTACAATATAGAATTCTGTGTTTTCTGAATAGCCTTCGTTTGGTAAGACATCTGTATGCAAGCGAACTAGCAAGAAATTAATTAGGCGTGGCAAAACAATAGCCAGTCCATAAATAATTGTGTCTTTAAAAAACTTTTGAAGTACGCTCAAATCCTATAATTAATGCTCTAAAATACTGTTTTAAAACAAAAAAACCTCACTGTTATTGTGAGGTTTTGATTATATATTTTTATAGTTAATTTTTATTTGGCGGCGTAGACATTGGTAAAGCATCCGTTTGTCGTTCTATAATATTACCTAATTTGTAATATCTCGTTTTACCATCCTTTATATAACTTATAACACATTCGTTATTTTCTAATTCAAATGGAAAACTCTCACTTACACTTTTATCTTTTGTGTTTTCTTCAAAATTGAATTTTTCAGTATTTGACGTTGATAAAAACCTCCCAATAAACAATTGTTTGTTAGCCGGTTTAGTAATCAATTTTGATGTTTTTCCTCTAAAGTATACACTATCTAAAACCAAATCATCTGATTTTGTCTCAATAAAAATATTTGTTCCTGAGCCTCCTCCTTTAACACCAGCTACCCAACTTTTACAGTATGCTTCTCCAAAAGTGGTAGGTGCTTTTTTTTCTAATTTCATAGTACTTGCGCATTGAGCAAAGCTAACGGATATAATGGCTAGAGATAAAAATCTAAATGTTTTGCGTATCAATTTCATAATCAATATTTTATGTGATAACTACACTGTTTCAATAGCTATGCCATATATTTTAGTTGGTGTCAAAAGACCATATTTGTCCAATGGTTTTAACACCAGAATCATCAATAGTATCTATCCTCCAGTAATACGTGTTTCCAGAGGTTGTAGTCACGTTTGTATTTTCAGTTGATAATCCTGATTCAATCAATGGTGGATCCATCGCTAAACCAAAATACACATCAAAAACTAATGTGTCTCCTGTATCCGTATCTCCTCCAGTCCAACTTAAATTTACTGTTCCTGCAGGAACACTACTTTCATCGGCTGGTGCATTTAATGCAGCTGTAAAAGGTGCATAATTAGAAATACCAGGTCCAGAAGTGAAAAATGCTAATGTTGTAGATGGCTCTGCTTCATTTCCAGAATCATCAATTGCCGTAACACTCCAATAGTAAGCAACACCTTGCTGTAGCGATATTGTCACACTATTTGTTGTAACTATCCTATTTTCAACAACATTATTTAAATCTCTATCTGTGGCGATTATAATTCTGTATCTAATTGGGTCGCTATCTGCATCGGTGGAAGCATTCCATTGAAATATTATTGTATTGTCTGTACATAATAAATTTGCAGTTGGGAATACAACTTGTGATACTTGTGTTGGCGCAGTATTTGGTGGTGGCCCATCATCACTACCTCCACACGAGACTAATAGTAGTACTGAAAATATTGCTGTTATTAATTTTATTTCTTTTTTCATGATTTTATTTTTTAATGATTTTAATCATTTCAGCTTTTTCTAAATTAAGTCTTACGAAGTAAATGCCTTGAGTAAGAGTGCCAAAAGGTACATTGATATAAGTCCCGCTTTGGATAGATAAATTCTGATTTACAATAAGTTTTCCGTGCACATCGTATACTTGTACACCTACACCACTTTCTGATGCGTTTGGAATGATTATTCTTAAGTCATTAACCACAGGATTAGGCCCATAACTTAGCTTTAATGGTGTTGGGTCTTCTATAACTCTACTTAGTTTGCCTTCGCAAGCTACAGCAGAAGTGACTTCTAAAAGTCCTCCGCCAGAGGTATTAACATTAAAAGACGTTTGGCTAGTTACCATTATAACATCATCATTAAATACTACTGTGTAAGGTGCTGTACCAGTATCTATAGTTACTGAAGTTGATTCTAATGGTATATCACCACCATTATTTGCAACACTAAACACTCCTCCTAAAGCTGGAGCTGCATCAATATTAATTTCGAAACATTGTTCAAAATCTCTACCATCTACATTGACACAAATCGTATATGAGCCAACACTTAAATCTGTAAAAGTAGTAGTGTTAATTGCACCTGCAATCGTCTGAGTAAGGTTAGTCCCAGAGCCGTTTAATGTAACTGTATAATTAACAAATGTTTGCAAAACAGTTACTTGAGCTTCTCCATTATTTTGGCCTTCACAGCGCTCTGATGTTATCTCTAAAGTTATATTGTTAGGGTCTTCGTAACTCTCATCACAAACATCACCAATGCCATTATTATTTAAATCTTGTTGATCTGCATTTGGAGTATCAGGGCAATTATCAACTCCATCAGCTATACCGTCACCATCGGCATCTTGACAAACATCGCCAACACCATCACCATCGGCATCTGCTTGATCTGCATTTGCAGTATCTGGACAGTTGTCATTAATATCTAAAACGCCATCTAAATCAGTATCTTGACAGACATCTCCTATACCATTACCATCTGTATCCGCTTGGTCTGCATTTGCTGTATTTGGGCAGTTATCAGAAGTGTTAGGAACGCCATCCCCATCATTATCAGCATTTGGATCTTCAAGAAATTGTCCTGAAAATACTCCTCTTCCATATGTAGATACATAAATTGCATTATCATCTCTTAAGTCTATATCTGTCACTCGTACACTAGACATGCCGCCTTGAGCAGGCTCCCAATCTGGACTTGCAGACGAGAAATCAGATGTAAACCAAATGCCTAATTCAGTTCCTATTATGACTTCTTCTGGGTTAAATGGATTCTGAAGAATAGCTTTTACTGGTAAATCTGGTAAGTCTCCGTCTTTTGAAGACCAAGAAGCACCGCCATCTGAGGTATACCATATATTTTCTACACCATAGTTATGCACAGTTGCAAAAATTTCATTTTCATTGGCTCCAAACTGCACATCAGAGATACTACCTACGATAACATTACCTGTTTCAATATTTGTCCATGTTGGGCTTGTATCTGCGTTTTCAACTTTTAAAATATCTCCTAAAACTGTCCCAACTAAAAGTGTTGAAGACGTTGTCGTAAAAGGTGAAACTTCAAGTGCCGTTGGCCTATTTGTAAACTCAATAATATTGCTTATATCAGTGGCCACCAAAGTACTTTGGTCTTTTATTCCTGAATATCTTCTGATTAAAGCATTTGAGCCTGAAGAATAGTTTGAATACAAAATGTCTAAATTAGAGTCCAAAGCCTGTTGATTAATAAAAGAGCCATTACTTACTCCTTCATTATTAATATTTACAACTTGACCAGTCCCTAAATCAACTAATCTAACGATACGGTTAAAAACAAAATTTGTAATATAATATTGGTCTGTACCATCTTGATCGAAGAAACTTGCAGCTCCATCACCACCAAAAGCCGTTGAAGAACTATTTATACCAGGGCCGACATTATCGAACAACTGAGTTCCATTGTCTTGTAATCCACCTATAAAGTGATCTGTATCTCCTGCAAAAGCATCTGTAGGCGCAACACCAACAGTATAAAACTGTGATGTTATAAAACCATTGTTTCTAGGAACTATATCAAAAATAACTAGAGGAGAAGTGTAATAAACGCCTCCATCATTTCCATATATTATGGTGTTCGGGTTACCCGGAGCAAAAGCCATAGCGTGTTGGTCGGCATGAACTAAAGGAACGTCTAAAGTATTTAAACCAGGGTTGTTTGACCATTTAGAAATTTGTACCCATGAATTTGGATTACCCAATGCTGCACCATTGCTAGATTGAAATAAATCTATCCCACCAGCATACAATACTTGATCATTACTAGGACTAACTTCTAACAATAAGTCATAAAATGCTTGTCCTCTAGTAAAGTCCTGAGGGTCAATATCATTATCAGCATCGTTTGGTAATTCTAAATCAAAAATATCAGACACAAAACCGTCTGTTGTGCCTTCCATTGCTACGCCACCAGGCACTTCAGCTAATACATATATAATCCCTGCATTCTGAGAGGACGCTGCTATCTGCGTACGATCCGCATTTGCAACAGTATAAACATTAGTAAAATTTTGCCCATCAGATGAAGAAAATATTTCTCCACCACCATCACCAAAAATTGAACTATCTATTGTAGATACCCATATTTTTCCATCCGCACCTATTTCTATATCATTAGGCTCATAATCATTACCGTTTGATGTTTGAGGCATATTTGTTTCTGTCCAAGTTAGACCTTCATCTACTGACTTAAAAACCCCTAACTCAGTACCTCCAAGGAAAGTGGCTACGTTAGCCGAACCATAAAATGCATCTCCAGCAGCTACATACACTTCAGAAACCCCTCCGTTGTCCTTTATTTTTATATCATTTATTTGTTGTATTCCAGGCACTAAAGTTCCTGTAAATGTTCCCGTTGCAGGATTTATAGAACCATTAACTGTCCCTGTTTGTAATGCGGTTACAATAGCATCCCCATCTTCTTTTGATATCATAATTGCTGGAATAGTAATCGTAGGGTCAGTACCTGCCATATTAATAGGCGCACCTCCAACATTATTAAGTACTATAGCTGCAATAGCTCCAGCGTCTTGGGCATTTTTTACTTTATCTACAAAGGGGCAATTCCCTCTTCTTATTAAAGCAATTCTGCCTGTTACATCAGCACCAAATGAGTTACAGCCTTCTGAAGGTATTCCAGATGTTGTATCATTAGCTAATACAAAATCTGCAGTAATTACAGTAGAGGTTTGTACTCCAAAATTTGTTGATTCTCTTGAATTATAGTCTCCAGCAATACCTGCCGGTGTATTTACTGTAATATTTGAAGCAGATTCGAAAACTGTTGGTCCAGAGACACCTCCTAAAACTCTAGCCCATGTTGTTCCTCCATCTGTTGATTGCCAAACACCATCTCCACTTACATCTCCATTGGTATAAGACTCTCCTGTTCCGATATAAAATATTTGCGGATTATTAGGATCTGCGATAATTACTGAAACATTAAGGTTATCTGGCAAATCTACTCTTGCCCATACAGAGTTCGCATTTGAAATATTTGTGTTTTTCCATAAGCCTCCACTGACACCACCTGCAAATACTGTTTCATTAGTTGAATCATTTGGATCAAACATTAATCCTCTTGTTCTACCACCAACATTATCTGGTCCGCGTGATTCCCAATCATTTTCAATACCATCGCCAGGTACACGTTGTCTAAAACGTGCTTCCATTGTTTCACGGATGCCTTCTAAGTTTTCTGGTGTTGGTCTTCCAAGTAATGGGTTCATAGTTAACTCATACTCTTCCTCATAATATCTGTCCGGTGGAATACCTAATGCTTTACGCTCTTTTTTAGTCAACTTTAAGGTTTCCTTAAAAGGACTTTTGTTTAGATTTTCTTTGTGGATTTTTACAATATCATCGTTTGTGAGTTTATCAGATTTAGAATTCTGATTTGAGAAAAATAATGTAAAAGCGAGCGCTAGTCCAAGTAGAATACTTGAACCAATTAAAAGTTTCTTTTTCATTTTACTTTTTTTGGAAATCAAATATCTTCAATTTTATTCGATATTGAAAATATGATTATGATATTCTTAAATAGACGCAACTAAATGCAATACATTACATCCAAAAAACAATTTTTGATAGTTAATACGCCTTTCTACTTATAAAACAATAATCTATAAAAAAACCCCACTTAAAAAGTGAGGTTTTTTTGATATTTTAAATATTTGTCTTAGTCCTAGTTGTTTAGTGCTTCAGCCCCACCAACAATTTCGAGGATTTCGTTAGTAATAGCTGCTTGTCTTGCTTTGTTATAAGTTAATTTCAGCTGATCTCTAAGCTCTGTTGCATTATCTGTTGCTTTATGCATTGCTGTCATACGTGCACCATGCTCAGAAGCAAAAGAATCTCTAATGCCTTTGAATAACTGAGTTTTTAATGACTTAGGAATTAAGGTTTCAACAATTTCTTCTTTAGATGGCTCAAAAATGTAATCTAGATTTGTGTTTGCCTCGCCTTCAACTGGTACTATTGGTAAAAATTGCTCTGACATTACTACCTGGGTAGCAGCATTTTTAAAACTGTTGTAAACTAGTTCTATTTTATCAAAATCATCAGAAACAAACTTATCCATTAACATCTCTGCTATTTCGGCTACATTATCAAAAGTTAAGTCATCAAAAACTTCACTTTTATTTGCGATAACTCTGTCTTGTTTTGAAAAAGCATCATTTGCTTTTTTACCAATAGCTAAAACTGAAACGTTTTTATCTGAATAAACGTCATTAATTAAAGTATTGGTCTGTTTGATAATGTTAGAATTAAAAGCGCCACACAAACCTCTATTGGAAGTGATAGCAACAACTAAAACGTTTTTAACTTCTCTCTGAACAGAATACTTACTTCCAGAATCTGCATCTAAATTAGCACTTAAACTCTGTAATAGTTCTGTTAACTTATTAGAGTAAGGACGCATTGCAGTAATAGCATCTTGGGCCTTTTTCAATTTTGCAGCAGATACCATTTTCATGGCGCTAGTAATCTGCATCGTTGAAGAGACTGATGATATTCTGTTACGTATTTCTTTTAAGTTTGCCATTCTTTAATTTATAAAGACTCCTAAACTAGGAGTGACATTAGTTTTATAATTAAGCCCTAAACTTACTTGATAAGTCCTTTGCTACACTTGTTAAAGTGTCAATAACCTCGTCAGTTAATTTACCTGCTTTAAGTGTATCTAAAGTCCCTCTGTGTTTAGCATTTAAGAACTCAACATAATCTCTTTCGAATTCTTTTACTTTATCTACAGGGACATCTTTTAATAAGTTTTTAGAACCAGCATAAATGATTGCTACTTGATCTTCTACAGTAAATGGATCGTTTTGAGCTTGCTTTAAAATCTCAACATTACGCTTACCTTTATTAATAACGTTTAAAGTCGAAGCATCTAGATCTGAACCAAACTTAGCAAACGCTTCTAATTCACGGAACTGAGCCTGATCTAATTTTAAGGTACCTGATACTTTTTTCATTGATTTAATCTGAGCATTACCACCAACACGAGATACAGAAATACCTACATTAATTGCTGGACGTACACCAGAGTTAAATAAATCACCATCTAAGAAAATCTGACCATCAGTAATCGAAATTACGTTAGTTGGTATATATGCAGATACATCTCCCGCTTGTGTTTCAATAATTGGTAAAGCAGTTAAAGAACCACCACCTTTTACCATTGGCTTAAGAGATTCTGGCAAATCGTTCATCTCTTTAGCAATGTTATCGTCATTAATAACCTTTGCCGAACGCTCTAATAATCTTGAGTGTAAATAGAATACATCACCAGGATATGCCTCACGTCCTGGAGGACGACGTAATAATAAAGATACCTCACGGTAAGCTACTGCTTGCTTAGATAAATCATCATAGATGATTAATGCTGGTCGACCAGTATCTCTAAAATATTCTCCAATAGAAGCTCCAGTCATTGGTGCATATACTTGCATCGCTGCTGGATCTGATGCGTTAGCTGCTACAATAGTTGTATAAGCTAGTGCGCCTCTTTCTTCTAATACTTTTGCAATGTTTGCAACTGTTGATGCTTTTTGCCCAACTGCTACATATATACAATATACAGGCTCACCTGCATCGTAAAATTCTTTTTGATTTAAGATAGTATCTATACAAACCGTAGTCTTACCTGTTTGTCTATCTCCAATTACCAACTCACGTTGTCCTCTACCTACAGGAATCATAGCATCAATTGCTTTAATACCTGTTTGTAATGGTTCTGTTACTGGCTCTCTGTAGATAACACCTGGTGCTTTACGCTCAACTGGCATCTCATAAGTTTCACCAGTGATTGGCCCTTTACCATCAATTGGATTTCCTAAAGTATCTACAACACGTCCAACAATACCTTCACCTACTTTTACAGATGCAATACGTTCAGTACGTTTTACTGTAGAACCTTCTTTTACGCCTACTGAAGTACCTAAAAGTACGATACCTACGTTATCTTCTTCAAGGTTAAGTACAATGCCTTCTGCACCACCTTCGAATTCTACTAGCTCACCATATTGTGCGTTAGCTAATCCGTAAGCACGTACAATACCATCACCTACAGTTAATACTGTTCCTACTTCGTCTAATGAAGCTCCTGCTTCAAAACCTGACAATTGTTGTTTTAAGATTGCTGATATTTCAGCTGGTTTTACTTCTGCCATCTTTATTTATAGTTAGATAGATATTATCTTAATTTAATGTAAATTCTCTTTTTAATTTATCGAGTTTATTTGCAATACTAGCATTATACTGAATATCACCAACTCGCAAAATGAAACCACCTAATATGCTTTCATCAACTATATTTTTTAATTCTGCTTCTTTTCCTGTAAGCTCTTTTATTTTTGCTAAGACTTTAGTTTCTAAGTCATCTGTTAAGGCTACTGCTGTTGTTACAGTGGCAACTTGACTGCCTCTTAACAAATCGTATAGGTGAATATAACTTCCCGCAACATCATTTAAAAGTGCTAATCTCTTATTAGATATTAAAGTATCTATAAGGTTTATTGTATTAGTATTAGCGTTTGTAAATATCGAAGACAAAACTACTTTCTTGTCTAATGATCTTACAACAGGACTTTGAAGCATCTGATCCAACTCAGTACTTTGAGCAATAGCATTAACGATAGATTTCATATCGTTATTTACTGCTTCCTCTGCTTTTTGATCTTGTGCTAAGCTTAAAATCGCTTTAGCATATCTTATGGCTGCTCTTGATCCTGACATTTATATTATTAGTTTAAAGTTGCTTCACCTAACATTTCTTCAACCAATTTCTCTTGACTGTTTTTGTTAGATAATTCTTTACGTACTACTTTTTCTGCAATATCTATTGATAGACCTGCAACATGGTTTTTTAATTCTGCCATGGCTGCTTTCTTTTCGCTTTCGATAGCTACTTGTGCTTGCTCAATCATTTTACTGGCTTGTGCTTGCGCTTCGTCTTTAGCATCGGCAATCATCTTATTCTTCATTTCGCGAGCATCTTTTAACATAGACTCGCGCTCAGCACGTGCCTCTTGTAGGATACGCTCATTATCTGCTGTAAGATTTTCCATTTCTTGACGTGCTTTTTCAGCAGAGGCTAAAGCATCTTTGATACCTTCTTCTCTATCGTTTACAGCTCCAAGTATTGGTTTCCAAGCAAATTTTCTTAATATAAAAAGTAAGATTAGGAACGTAATTGCTGTCCAAAATACTAATCCAAACCCAGGGTTTACTAATTCCATTCTTGTTTTGTTTTAAATAATTTAAATTTTACATACAGAAGCAACCAACCGTTACTTCTGTATGTAATTTAATGCATTAATTATGCTGCTGGTGCCGCTTGTAATAAGGCAACAACAACACCAAATAGTGCTACCGCTTCTACGAAGGCTGCTAAGATTAATGCAGATGATTGAATTTTTCCGTGCATCTCAGGTTGACGTGCCATAGCTTCCATAGCTGACCCTCCAATTTTACCGATACCCATTCCAGCTCCAATCGCTGCTAATCCAGCTCCAATCGCTGCAATTCCATAAATAGTCATAATATAAAATTTAAATTAATTAATGTGCTTCTTCTGTTGCCATACCAAAATATAAGGCTGACAATATTGTAAATATATATGCTTGTATAGCTGTTACAACAATCTCAATAACAGTAATAAATAATGAAAACGCTACAGAAACTGGTGCAATTGCTACAGATTTGAAAATGAATATTAAAGACATTAACGCTAAGATAATAATGTGGCCAGCGGTGATGTTGGCAAACAAACGAATCATTAGAGATATTGGTTTAGTAAACATCCCGATAATCTCAATTGGCATTAAAAATATTTTCATTGGTACAGGAACTCCAGGCATCCAGAAAATATGTTGCCAATAGTTTTTGTTACCACTTAATGTTGTAATTATAAAAGTAAATAATGCAAGCACCATCGTAAATGCTATATTACCACTTAAGTTTGCGCCGTTTAATATTGGAATCAATCCAAAAATATTGTTAATCCATATAAAGAAAAATACGGTTAACAAATACGGCATGTATCTTTTATACTTATGCTCACCAATCATTGGTCTAGCAATTTCATCTCTTACAAATACCACTAAAGGCTCAACAAAACTACCAATACCTGATGGTACATTATTTTTACTCTTTTTATAGCTTCGCGCCGCAGAAAAGAATATAAATAGTAAAACCATTACAGAAACCCACATCATAAATACGTTTCTTGTAATAGAGAAATCTAGTGGCTTTACAGCATTAGTCAACTCATGCTTATCATTGAAAACCGCTACAGTTTCACCATCATTGAGTTGATATATTTTTTCATGAAACTTAACAAACTTACCACCGTTCTTTTCAACAACTTCTTTACCAGAATCGTCATGATGAAACCCTGAAGACATAAAGGTAGTTAAGCCATTATCTGTCCATAAAATGATTGGCAAAGGAAGTGAGATTGGTTTTTTGTTCCAATCTATAATATGAAACTCGTGAGCATCCTTAACGTGATGCATAATCATTTCATTAGGATTGAATTTTTCTTCGCCATCTCCTCCTTTAGAGTCTGAGGCAAAACTCACATTAAATACTGCAATAAACAATGCAGATAATATGATGTTTTTTAAGGTGTTTATTCTCATTCTTACGGGGTTAAAAATACCTTGCTTTAAATTCGGTGCAAATGTACGCACATTATATGAATTGACAAACACTAATTTTGATATAATTTTTAAAGTGCTTTTTGCAGCATATTTTATTGATTTTTATGCCTTTTGAAGAAACTTGGTTAACGCATAAACTTCAAAAAATAAATACATAAAATAAGGAATGAAAAAATTGAAAACATCTGGTTGTTTGTTTTCAAAATCAGAAAGTAATAATGGTAGCAGAAAAAGAATAGCAAAAATCATTTTTAAAAACGTAAGCCCCATAAACAAGTTGAAGATGTTTGTTTTACCAGATGAGAATCTGTAATTAATAATAGTATAGAAAGCTGCAGTTACTAAAAAATGAAATACATAAATATGCCAAACAGGAAAAAAGAAATCTACTTCCTCGGCAAAGTAGCTTACTAAATACATGTGTAGCCCTAATAAAATAGCAGTCACAGCAACAAGTTGTAATAAAAACGAAATCTGTCTCTTTTTAAATGCTTCCATAATGGTTTCTAAGAATTATCTTTTGAAGCTGCAATAATACGTTTTATTACATAAACTAGTGATGCAATTACAGATCCTAAAGTAAAACCAAGTGTAAAGAGATTGTTTTTGTTAGGATACTTCTCATCGAGTTTAACGCCAACAAATGTGCCTATGGCAATCATTGCACCCATTTGTATGGCAATCCCAGAAAATCGCGCGTAAGTATTAAGCCGTTCTTTCTGTTCCCTTATTGCTTTTTTCGGATGTTTTTTCTCCATTATTAAGTGCTTTAACAGCGCCTTTCATGCTACAGGTTGCGTTAAATGTTGCTCCAGGTTCTACAGCTAGTTTACTGACTTGTACTTCGCCTTCGATATGAGCAGAAGATTTAAGGGATAATGTTCCTTTTATTAAAAGTTTTCCTGAGAACCTTCCTTCTATATCTACATTAACTCCTTCTAAGGTTCCTGTGACGTTCCCTGCTTTACCAATGACAACCTTACCCTCAGTTCTAACATTACCTTCAACAGAGCCGTCAATTCTAAAAGGACCTTTACTGTCAATATCCCCAACGATTCTTGTGCCGTGCGCAATAATATTTTGTTGTGAGCTTGTATCCATAATCGTTTTTTGTTTTTTGTCTGAAAACATGGTTAATAATTTTATTCTGGATTAATGTAGTCTCCTAAATTTTTGTGTCTTTGAACAATGGCGTAATTGGCAGAAGATATTGTAAAATATTCCTTAGTAATACCTTTGGTATTATCTTCTTTGTAATCTTGAAGCGTAGGTCCAAAACCTAAAGCTGATGTAATATATTTTAGACCGTGGACTACTATAAAGGTAGTGTTTTTGTCGTATACATCTTTTGAAAGACTTATGTCTGGATAAGGAAGTCTTTCCATTATTTTTGAAAGCTCTTTTTTAAATTCCTGTATTTCTTCTTTATTGGTGCTATCAAATTGATAAATGACGTGAAACGAATTGCCTTCATCTTCTGGCAAGAAGTCTTTATTTTTTAGCATTGGAAGCGCATCTGTTAAAATCTTCTGTGCCTGTTTACCTTCTTCAGAATTGGGATAAGTCAATGCCACATAATTTACTGCTTCTTTATATGCTTCATATCCTTTTAAGCGGCCAAGAGCCGATGCTTTTAAAATTTCAAACTTTGGCACAAATCCATCACCTTCAAAACGTTTAATGTTTTCTTCTGCGGAGGCAATAACTTTTGCATATTCTTGAACTTCGAACTTCCTATATAGGTTCTCGTATACAGTTTCTGGGTTGTTTTGGTCTTTGGCTAACTGAGAATCTGGATTACGTAAAATATCTGCGTATCTAGAATCTGGATGTTCGGAAATAATTCTGTTCTTAGCAATTTCAGCTTCATCATTCTGTCCTAGAAGCAAATAAATTTTATATAGCTGATATTTTGAAGGCAATACTAATCGCTCTTCTGGATTGTTTTCTAACAACCCTTCAAGCTTATCTTTTGCCAATACATACTCCTTAAATTTTTCCTTATATATAAGTCCCAATTGGTAATATGCAAAGTTTCTTTCTTTGCCAATACTATCTAAAACAACTTTATCCGTTGGTAATCTTTTAATATAAAATTCAGGGTCGTAACGCTCTAGCTGCGTAATATTTTCTTCAACACCTTCTTCTTTGCCTGAAACAGAACCCGAATTATCACGGCTATTAGACAATCTCCAATTATCTTGAAGTTTACGTTGTCCCCACAATTTTAAAAATTCATTTTTACCATAAGATACTGTCGTCTGGTTATAGAAATAAAAATCTGAATTACCGCCATTATTATTTCCTGGTACGCCAGGTAAATTAGCTCGCTGAGGTTTATTGAATCCTGCTATACCATTTCCTTTTCCAGAAGCTTTACTGGCTAATTTTTGTGCTCGTATCTTTTCAACTTCTGCAGCAATAGAATCTTGAGCTTTTAATTCTTTTATATAATCAGCATAAAGTGCTATTTGCTGTTCTTTAGGTAAGCTTACAGCATTAAGTATGCTGTCTCCTGCTCTCGCAATGCCTTCATAATAAATAACATCATCAAGGTTTATTCGTTTTTTCTTAACTACACGATATGGTTTTGTCTTTTCAACCATATTTGTAAGCGTACTGTCGTAATATGCGCCGGCAGTTTTGTACTCTGTTCTATCAAAATACATATCACCAAGTATGAGGTAATTTCTTGAGTTTAACTCTGTATCTCCTTGGGTAGCCTTTATAGATTTATTGTAGTAAGCTTCAGATAGACTATCTCTGCTTTCTGCTTGATGAAACCTTGCGATTCTGTGATATATTTTGTCTAAAAAAGGACGATTTTCTCTATTTTCTTCTAACTCTGTGAGATATTCCATGAACAATAACTTATCGCCATTTTCAATGTCAAAATTATCGGACTTAGCTAAATGCGCATTGATGTAAAATGCTCTTGGTATTTTACGGTGCATATCTATAATCTCATCAAAAGCCATATTAGCACTATCTTTTTTGTCAAACTGGTTGTATAATTGACCTCTTATAAAATGGTAACGTGCCTTTTGAGCATTAATTTTTGTAGCAACTACTGCTGTATCCAAATATTTTAATGCTGTATCTTTTTCTTTTATTGCAAGATATGCATCTGCTAAAACTGCTGTGATATCAGCTAAGTCTTGCCCTTCAACTTCTTCTTGCTTTAGATGACGCTTTAGGTTTTTGATGGTCAGTTCTGGGCTTCCTAAACGGAGGTTCGTTTTTTCACGCCAAACCTTTACTTGATTAATCTTATCGCTTGTTGGATATTTATTTAAGATATTATTGAATGCTGCTAATGCAGGTATAAAACGTTGATCATAATATCTAGCTTTACCTAATAACAAGTATGACTCATCTATTTGCGGATTTTTTTCTTTTCCGTTAATAGTCATGCTGTGCTTTTGGATAGCTTTGGTTGCTTTTTCTTCAGCACGCTCAAAGTCTGAGTTTTCGGCCTCATTACCAAGACGAACTTCGTCCTTTGCTTCAAAACGTTCTATGGGTAGTTGTTCCCAAAAGTTTTCTGTAAAGGCATTGTTAACGGTTTGGAGACCTTGCTGCAGTGCAATTTCGCCATTGTATAGTATGTTGTATTCTGTACCTACAGAATGCCAAGCCCTATTAATAAAGTTATCCTTTTTACGAGAGCAACTCTGGGCGATAATCGCCATTAAAAAGACTAATATTGAGGCTTTTGTAAACGTTTTCAAAAGATGGGTTTTTTGGTTTAAGAATAACGAAAACATTAGGGTTTTGTTATCCTAAGTCGTAAAAATAAACATCTTTTTGAATTTTTGACTAAAATTGAAAGGTTTTAGAGGATTTACAAATGTTTTAAAAACAAAAAGCTTGAGACAAAAGCTCAAGCTTAATAGTCTATTATAGATATCATCTTGACTACACTCGATGTGGCAGTATGAAAGTTTTATTCTTCCTCTTCAGAAACAGAAACTGCACTTTTTGTAAAATGGGCTTCTAACTCTTTTAATGTTGTTGGGTTGGTTTCTAAATCTTTAATCACTTCGCCTTTTTCTAACACTACTATACGCTCGCAAACATCAGTAACGTGCATTAAATCGTGACTAGACACCAAAACCGTAACACCTTGTTTTTCGGCTAAATCTTTCAGGATTTGCTTTAAACGGATTTGCGTTGTAGGATCCAAGTTAGCAAACGGCTCATCTAAAATTATAACATCTGGATTACCAATTAGCGCGGCAACAATACCTGCTTTTTTCTGGTTCCCTTTACTTAAATCTCGAAGGTATTTTTTCTTTCCAATGATTTCGCCATTAAAGAAATCTTCAAACTTAGCCGTTAGCTTATCAACATCTGCTTTATTTTGACCCCTTAAATCTCCTATAAAATAGAAATACTCTTCTGGAGTTAAATACCCAATTAAAAAGGTTTCATCTATAAAAGCCGAAGTAAACGGTTTCCAGTCTTCACTTTGCGAAACTACTATATTGTTGCTTGTTATAGTACCTGTTGAAGGGTTAATTAAATCTAAAAGCAAACTGAAGTAAGTGGTCTTACCAGCGCCATTATTTCCAACAAGTCCAAAACTTTGTCCTTTTGGAATTGATAATTCGTCTATTTTAAGAACTTGCGTTCCGCTATATGATTTTGAAATGTCTTTTGTATATATCATGGTTGTGTTGTATTAAGAGTCTTTGCCAAAGGCAGCAATCATTTTGTATTTAGAATCTAGGTATTTTTGAGTAATAAATGTCATTAGTTTTTTATGGAGTAATATTCCTATAACACCCATAACTATTAAGGTTGCAATTGCCACTTCAAAATTAATAAGCCAGTTAAGTAACCCAAATAATGCCATTGGTAATGCCATCAGAGGAATCCCTATTAACCATTGCACAGCTCCAGTACCTTGATAGTTAAAAGCTGCTTTTTTGTCAAGGTCTATTTTTTTTCTATTGTAAGAGCCTCCCCATAAAATGACATGAGAATTAACCCCAATATTATAGACCGCAGCTGCAGCATGAGCAATTAAAATTTTCCATCCGAAAAATACGTATGGTATACCAAGTACAAACATTATGATTACACTCATTACCATGAGTATAAATTTTGAGCGCAAATATTGTTCATACTTTATATTCTGGCTCATTAGCATCTTATAGTAACCACTATCCCAAGCCGGAATAAATTGCCCAAAATTAATAAGGAAGAATCCTGTAGAAAAAATTCCAATAAAGGCCCACATAAATTCCATATCTCTATACATTGGCTGCGGATAGAAAAACAAGCCGTAAAGCAAACCTATTACCATTAAAAAAGCCATAGACTTGGTACGCTTGTTTCTCCAAATCAATTTTAAATCTAACTGCATAAATGGTGCAATGTCTCCAAAACGCTTTGTCCAAGATAAATCTGAAGCATTTACCTCTTTGACCTTTGTTTTTAATGAAGAATCCAGGAATAATTTCTTGCGTAGAATACTAAAGTTAAAAGTATAAAGTGCAACTAATACTACTAATAGGATTAGTAAATAGATTGGGTTTTCTGTAATTGCTAAAATTCCATTACCTATAATTTCTGTAAAAGAAATGATTTCGAAATAATTTAAGGCGTATAATCCTCCAACAAGTATAATTAATGGTAAAAACGACAGCTCTCTTTCTGCCGAAAATGCTTCGAGTATAAAGTTTAAAAAGTTGGCAATAAGTGATATTAAAAACATTGTAGCTAACCACGTTAAAACCACACTTCCTGAATAGCCATTGCTTATCAGTGAAATACCAAATGGAATTGTCAAAAATAATGGGAAAAAGTTAAAAAACGACAATGCCGATTTTCCTAAAACAAAATTAACTATAGTTGATCGTTTTATCGGTAAGGTTAGTAATGGTTTTACACTCATTACTGGTAGTTTCTGAAGAAAAAACCGCATGCCTATTTCACCGAGAATCCAGAAAAATATAAAACCGTTTGCAACTACAAATGGGTCTTGTTCAGGATAAAATTCGGTGAGTATTTTGAAAAGAAATATTCCAAAGAATACAAATATCCCAATCATATAAAGTGCAAAAAATACTAAAAGGATATTAAGCGCTAGGTTTTTTTGCCAATAGGAAGAACGGAAATATTGTTTCCATTCTAAATTCAAAAAGTGCTTTATCATAGTTTGGTTAGGTTGTCTGTTTGTGTTAGTAGTAGTTATAAACTATTTGTTACACAAATTAAGTGAATTTATAGCTTTAAAAGAACTCCTTGCCATTTTAAAAATGAAAGAGGCCGTACAGAATTATATCCATACGACCTCTCAATTAACCAAAACATAATAACGTAGGTTTTATGTATTGCCCTCCCAAACAATCATAGGTGGCAAAATTTGGCTTTTACCAAAACGTAGACCCAAATTCATCTGCATTACCATTAAAGGTGTATGTTGGTCCTCCATTTATAAAATTATTTGCATCATCCCAACGACCTGCAGTCACTGCTTGATTAACACGAGCTTGGTTTGCACCACCCCATTGCACATAGTCTAACAATATACTAGGGTCACTAGAGCCAAAGGTGTTTGTTGAAAAGACACTTAAGCCATCTACACTTTCATTAACATCATAAGATAGCATTACATTCTCTCCAGGCTCTAGATTTGTTGAAGCATTTGTTGCATCAGAAACTCTAACATACGTTCCAGGACCTAAGCATAAAAAGTAATCTCCAACATCTACAGAAACATTACCAAAATTTGCTAGCCAAACTTGGTCTGTATTAGCATTAACTTGTGCTATTCTTACGACTCTAGATTCTGGTTCTGGTGTTCCTTCCCAAAATGTAGAACCAAATTCATCTCCTTCACCAGAAAAAGTGTATGGTGATCCGTTTGCTACAAAGTTATTGGCGTTATCCCAACGACCAGCAGTAACGGCTTGATCGACTCTAGCTTGGTCAGCTGCTCCCCATTGTACATAATCTAACAATATACTAGGGTCACTAGAACCAAAGGTGTTTGTTGAGAAAATACCCAATCCATCTGATGCCTCATTTACATCATAGTCTAACATAATGTTAGCTCCAGGTGCAATTGTTGTAGAGCCATTAGTTGCATCCGAAACTCTAACATAAGTTCCTGGGCCTAAGCACAAAAAGTAATCTCCAACATCTACAGATGTTGACCCAAAGTTTGATAACCATACGCGATCCGTAGATGCATCTACTTGTAAAATACGTACTAAAGGTGTTGGTTCTTCAGCTCCAATAGTCTCATAAAACGAAGCTCCAAATTCATTAGCTTCTCCAGTAAAATTATAAGAAGTCCCGACAGCCACAAAGTTATTAGCATCATCCCAACGACCTGCACTTACAGCTTGTGCAACTCTTGCTTGATTGCCAGCGCCCCATTGTAAATAGTCTAGTAAAATATTTGGGTCACTCGAGCCAAATGTGTTAGTGGAAAAAATACTTAATCCATCAGCAGCTTCATTTACATCATACGATAATGTAATACTTTGATTTGGCGCCAAGTTTGTGGAACCACTAGCAGCATCAGATACTCTAACATAAGTTCCTGGCCCAAGGCATAAAAAATAATCAGCAATATCTGTAGTTGTTGTTCCCAAATTTGATAAAACTACCAAATCTGCTTGTGCATCTACTTGCGAAATTCTTATAACACTAGGTGTTATATTTCCGTCTTCAACTATACTGTCGTCATCGTTGCTACAGCTTAAAATAAATGCCGGTAATAGTAATAATAAAATAAATTTTTTCATGTTTTCTTTTTTTTAAAATCAAAATTTTTTAATCATTGGGTTAGTGTCTAACACTCTATTAACCTAACATTGACGGGCGTTAAAAGAACATGAAGAGGAAAAATGAGCTTTAAAAAGGAAAAATAAGGGCGCGAAAAAGCAAAATAATTTCGCTAATCTTGAATTCTACGTTGATTAATCAAGATTCTAATCCTATTTCAGGGTATTTTATCAAAAAAACAGTACCGAACTCGCTAAAAATGATTGAATAAATTTAAAAATCAGAACCAGATTATTACGTTATTTAATTTATAGTTAAGATGCTACATAAAATAAACGCCTTCCTTATTTTTGCAAAAAATATTGCAATGGCACAATTCCATAATCTTACTATAACATCTATTGACCGCATTACAGAAAAATCTGTTGCGCTAACATTTGGCATACCTGAAAACTTAAAGGATAACTTCAAATTTAAAGCTGGCCAATACATTACTTTAAAAACTGAAATCAACGGCGAAGAGGTTCGTAGAGATTACTCAATCTGTTCTTCGGCAAATAGTGGAAATTTAACTGTTGCAGTTAAGGCTGTTGAAAATGGTGTCTTCTCAGTTTATGCTAACGAAAAACTTAATACTGGTGATACTATTGAAGTAGCTGAGCCAAATGGCCGTTTCGTTTTTGAAGCTAATGATGCAAAAACAAGAACCGTTGCTGCATTTGCTGCTGGTAGTGGTATTACTCCTATTTTGAGTATTGTAAAAACGCTTTTAGAGGATGAACCTTTTAGTAATTTCATTCTGGTTTATGGAAACAAAAAATTGAATGATGCTATGTTTGCTCAACACATTATGGGTTTAAGGCAAACCTATGGTAATCGTTTCCATGTACATTTTATTTATAGTCAAGCTCAAGAAGCTGATGCGCTTTTTGGCCGTATCGAAAAAAGTACGGTTAACTTAATGGTTAAGAATAAGTATAAAGGTGTTACGATAGATAGCTATTACCTTTGCGGGCCAGAGCAAATGATACATACCGTAAAAGATGTATTAATTGAAAATAACATTAAGGAAAAAAACATCTACTTTGAATTATTTACTGCGCCTACCGAAACTACTGAAGCATCAATTGAAGTTGGTAATGGAAAAACACAGCTAAAAGTCATTGTTGATGATGAAGAATTTGAGTTCGAAATGGCTCAAGATGTTTCCATATTAGATGCAACTCTAAAACAAGATGTTGATGCGCCTTATTCATGCCAAGGCGGAATTTGTAGTAGCTGTATAGCTCGCGTTACTGAAGGTGAAGCTACCATGAGACAAAACAATATTTTAACTGATAACGAAGTTGCTGAAGGTTTAATTTTAACGTGTCAAGCACATCCTACAACCACAAAAGTAGTTGTAGATTATGATGATGTTTAAAAAGATTATAGACGTTAGGTTTTAGACCGCTTCGCTGTTAGAAATAATAGTTTTAATTTTTGATACCACACTTTCCGCAGAAACACTTCTCGCAGCATTTTCGTAACCTTCTGGTTGTTTATTACCGTAAATAGAGGTTGGTATTTCAGGGTACTGTTTTCTATCTGCTAGTAAAGCATAATCTTTAGGTTGATTGAAAGGTGTAAACCCAGCAAAAGGATGCGTCACGCCCCAAATCGTTACAACTTTTATTCCCAGCATTGCGGCAATATGCGCATTGCCAGAATCCATAGATAGCATCACGTCCAAGTTAGAGATAATGTCCAACTCCTCGTTTAGAGTCAGTTTTCCTGCAACAGATTTTGTGTTATCAAACTCAGATTCTACGAGATTTAGTTGTTCAACTTCAGTTTTTCCACCACCAAATAATATAATATTGTGATTTTTAGAAAGCGCCTTAATCACCAACTTCATTTGGTCTAGCGGATACATTTTTCCTTCAAAAGCAGCAAAAGGTGCAATGCCAATTATTGGTAAACTTGAGTTACTTATAAATGTATTTAATTCAGATTTCAATTCGACCTTGTCAGGAAAAACTGAACTAGCTAAATCTACTGGAAAACCTAACTTGGCAAAAACATCAGCATAACGTTGGTGTGTGGTTTTGAGTTGTTCAAATTTTTGACCAGAAATTAAAGCTTTTTTTTCAGCTCGACCTTTATCTATTTGCACAACTTTTTTGCCTGCGAAAAAGAATTTCAAGATTATAGTTCGTAATACATTGTGGATATCAGCAACAACGTCAAAACCTAAAGTTTTTAGTTCTTTATACAACTTATAAAGCCCGAAAAAACCTTTGTATTTTGTTTTTAAATCAACTTCGTATACTTCTACATTTTTTATTCCTCTAAAAAAAGGTGCAAAAAAGCCCCTAGTGGCTATTGTGATTTTTAAATCAGGGTGTTGAGATACTAATACTCGAATAACAGGTACAGACATTGCCACATCTCCCATTGCTGAGAAACGTAAAACGAGTATGTGTTTTGGTTTTGGCAAAAGTTAATTACTTCTGACCTCGAAGTATAGGATTAAGCTCGTCGTCATTGTACATTTTCATCTGTTTGTAGACTTTCATATACTTATCACCATTAGCTATATCGGTCAATAAATCGTCTAAAGCTGTGCTTAAATCAACACGTTGTTCTAATAAAACATCCAGTTTTTTCTGGCAAGCTGCTTTGTGACTATCGCTAGCATCCTCACGCACAGTTTCTATATGCATGTGGTAAATTTTTAATGCCAAAATAGATAAACGGTCAATAACCCAAGCAGGGCTTTCAGAGTTAATCTTTGCGTCAGATTTTGGTGTTACGTCTTTATACTTGTCTAAAAAATAGCTATCAATGTATTCAACAGTGTCAGTGCGGTCTTGATTAGACGCATCAATCATACGTTTAAGTTTTAAAGCACCGACTGGGTCTATATTTGGGTCTCTAATAATATCTTCATAAGCCCATTGTACAGTATCAATCCAACATTTTCTGTATAGTAAATGAGAGATGACATCTTCGTTTTTATCAAATTTATTTGTAAACGATTGGTCAACTGTATTTAAGACTTTGTAGGTTTTAATAACGTCTTGAAATATGGTATTTGCTTTTTCTGAAAACATTGTAATAAAATTTAATATGCAAATATAGTCTGAATTATTAACTTTAAGCATTTGATAATAGATTCAAATTAATATGTTTATTACTTGTCTATTTATCTTAATTATTTTTTAAAAATCACCATGAGAATAAGGCTTTTAACTTTTACAATCGTTTTATTAATATTATCTTTTTGTTCTATTGTAAATGCTCAAAAAGGAAATCTAGCAGAAAAAATAGGTATAGAAAGTAACATCCTTACTTCAGACGGAATCTATTTTGAAAACTATTTAGGGCTTGTAAAGAGAAACACCTTTAATTATGGAGAAGAAATCGATTTTGTTTACGATAGAATTGATGGATTTAACTTAGATGATGGGTTAGTATATCCTGACATGGATATCATTGTTTTGAGTAAAAAAGGAGATACTGTTTTTCAGCAAAAAAACTTATTTAAAGATATAACACAAGGATATACGATAGAAGATTTAAATTTAAGAGGAAGTGTAACTTTTGCAGAGCCAATGTTTCCAAATTCTTCTTACAAACTACACGTTAAGGTGTCTGACAAGCTAGGAGATGGATTTTATAATTTTAGTATGGATTTTGAGGTTGTTGAAAACAGAATGTTAGATACAAAAACTAATGGCCTATCCTATGATATTCTTTATTTATATTCCAAGAAAAGAGACATCTCGTTAATTGATAACAGAGTTTCGCCCAATGAAAAAGTATATATTCTATTAGAAGGTCTAAGCGGATATAAAGTTACAAATGGTTTGGCTGATTTATCAGTTTCTCTTTTCTTAAAAGATGCAAGAGGAAGAACCATTAAGGAAATGATTGATATGCTTCCTGAAGCTGTCGATGTTAAAAGCCTTAAAGATCAATTATACGCAGAAATACTTGTTACGGAAGGTACTATAAGTAATCCCGTAAAGTGTAGTTTAATTATAAAAGACAGAAACACAGGTAATAGTTTTGAAACTTCTTTTGAATTAATAGTAATTTAAAAACAATGAAAATTCACCATCTTTCTAAAATGCCTTCAATTTTGAATACGTTTATCTCTGAAATTAGAGACAAAACTATTCAGAAAGATAGGATGCGTTTTAGACGAAACATTGAGCGTATTGGAGAAGTTTTGGGTTATGAATTGAGTAAATCTCTTGAATATAACTCTAAAAAGGTGACAACTCCTCTAGACAGTTTACAAATGCAATTACACAACAAAGACATTGTGCTTTGTTCAATCTTAAGAGCTGGTGTACCATTCCATAATGGCTTACTGAATTATTTTGATACTGCTGAAAATGCTTTTATTTCGGCTTATAGACATCATAAAGACAACCCTGAAAGTTTTGAAATCATCGTTGAGTATTTAGCTTGCCCTAATCTTGAAAATAAAACGTTGATTCTTGCTGACCCTATGTTAGCAACAGGACAATCTATGGTTGCAACTTTTGAAGCTTTAAAACCATTTGGGACACCAAAAGAAATTCATCTAGTCAGTGTTATTGGCGCTCAAAAAGGTGTTGATTTTGTTTCTGAAAATTTTGATGCAAACGCTCACTTATGGATTGCAGCTATTGATGATGAGCTAAATGAAAAAGGTTACATAATTCCTGGGCTTGGCGATGCTGGCGACTTAGCATTTGGAGAAAAATTACAACACTAAATTTAGTACAGGCACCAAAATTAGTAGTGCTACAAAAACTTCCTTAAACCAAAGCTCTTCTGCTGTTTCTATATAATTGGCAACAATTATAGAAAATGGAAGCATAAAAAACACTGCTTCATTACCCGTTTTCAATGGCGCTAAAACGGCTATAACTATAGCCACAAAAGAAGATAACACAACTAGTGTGTGTATGGGTTTTAATTTTTTGTTCTTCTCTGAGGCACTTTTAAAATAGAACACCAAACTCCATATATAAATTGTTATAACTACAGTAAATCTTATAATTTTCCCAGCACTATTATAGTTTGAAAAATCAAAACTAGAGCTAAAATCAAAATTACTCTCAAGTATATATTGGTCTTTAAAAATGATATTGTAAAGCACCAACAAAACAAAAACTGAAACTACACCAAGTAAAGACACAGCAATATACTTGCCTTCATTTTGCCAAAAATAAGCTAGCGCAACAAAAACAACTAGTAAATACAATATTGCCCAAGTATAAAACAAAGAAGATAATGCAATCCAAAAAACAGCATCAAAAAACTTTTTCTTTAAGTCTCGTTTTGTGTGCAAACTAAACAAGCGTCTCAAAGCAAATAGTACCAAAAGATTAGCCACCATAATATTAACATTGCTAAATACTTCAGGAAAAATAGCGAATGACAAACCAAGTACCATGATACCATAGCTGTGCCTTTTGGTTAAGTCATTTTTAGAGATGACAAAATCTGTAATGAATACATAAAACAACCCAATACTTAGTGCTATAAAGCTTATAGTTATAGAGGAATTATCTTCATTTGCTTCAGAAAAAATCTGAAATACAAATGCAATAACCAGTATAAGCATTACTATTAAATAGTTTATGGGCTTAGATTTACTAAAAATGCTTGTAATCATTAACTCTTTTTGTATTTTTGTCCTGTAAATTTATTAAAGTTATGAAGGATTTCTTTTACGCAATACAAGATTTATTTGTAAATACACTTTTTGCTCCATTTGATGCGCTTAGAGAATTAGAGCTAACTAGCTGGTTTAGCGCTAATATTATGTCATGGGTTTTTATGGCAATTGGTTCTGTTGCATTTATATATTGGATGCTAGAGCTAAAAAAATATAACGATAACAACGAAGAAGATAAAAGCGTTTCGGCTCATTCTTATTTATAAGTCAAAACCAATATCTTTTCTATAATTCATCTTATCAAAACTTAGTTTATCTATGGTTTGATAAGATTTTTTTATGGCCTCTTCGTAATTATTACCAAAAGACGTAATAGCCATAACACGACCTCCAGAGGTTACAATTTTATTGCCTTTTAACTGTGCTCCTGCATGAAAAGGAATGGAATCTACTATCGTTTCTAATCCTTTTATTTCTTTTCCTTTTTCATAAGCTTCTGGATAACCTCCAGAAACCAACATAATTGTTGTTGCTGTACGATGGTCTATTTCTAGATTGATTTCAGATAATGTTCCATTACCTATAGCTTTAAAAACTTCAACCACATCTGTTTTTAATCTTGGTAAAACAACCTCGGTTTCTGGGTCTCCCATTCGTACATTATATTCAATAACTTTTGGCTCGTCTCCAACTTTAATAAGACCAATAAATACAAAACCTACATAAGGTAAGTTATCTTTTTGTAAACCGTCAATCGTTGGTTTTACAACTTGGTTTTCGATTTTGTCTAAAAATGCCTTAGTTGCAAAAGGCACTGGAGACACTGCACCCATTCCGCCAGTGTTTAATCCTGTATCGCCTTCGCCAATGCGTTTATAATCTTTTGCTGTTGGCAAAATTTTATAATTTTTCCCGTCAGTTAACACAAAACAGCTAAGCTCTATCCCATCTAAAAACTCTTCGATAACCACTTTTGTACTTGCGTTTCCAAATTTTGAGTCTACAAGCATTTCTTTTAATTCAGCTTTAGCTTCATCTAAATTATCAAGAATTAAAACACCTTTCCCGGCAGCCAGTCCATCTGCTTTAAGAACATACGGAGCATTTAGAGTTTCTAAAAACCTGTAGCCTTCTTCTAAATTTGAAGATGTAAAACTTTCATAAGCTGCAGTTGGTATATTATGACGCACCATAAACTGCTTTGCAAATTCTTTACTGCCCTCCAACTCAGCAGCCGCTTTTTGCGGACCAATAACTTTGACCTCTTTTAAAGCTTCATCATTAAGAAAAAAATCATGGATTCCTTGTACTAAAGGATCTTCTGGGCCAACAACTACCAATTCTATTTCGTTATCAATAACTGCGCTTTTTATAGCTTGAAAATCAGTTACTGATATTGGCAAATTTGTCGCTATTTTTGAAGTTCCTGAGTTGCCGGGCGCTACAAAAAGTGATTTACAAAGTGGGCTTTGAGAAATTTTCCAAGCAAAAGTATGTTCTCTTCCGCCTGAGCCAAGGACTAAAATATTCATGTGTTGCGTGTTGTTTGCGCAAAAATAATTGCTTTTACGCTTAAAAAACAATTAATTTACATAAACCTTTTTGCTTCAAAATTTTTGCGAATATTCGACCTTTCTCTTATTGTAAAAGGCTTTGCTATTAACAAAGCCAAACAACTCTTATCAGAAATACAGAGAAAAAGTGACAAAGATTTTGAAACTTATGTATCGCAACGCAAAGAAAGCATTTTACAATACCACAGAACACATAATGCTTTTTATAAGTCCAAGGTAAAGGATATTGACCTCAACAATTGGGAAGACATTCCGGTAATGACTAAAAAGGATTTGCAGCAGCCTCTGAGTCAATTATTATCTAACGGTTTTAACTCTAAAAACGTTTATGTAAATAAGACTTCTGGTTCGTCTGGTGATCCTTTTATTTTTGCTAAAGACAAGTTTTGTCATGCACTGACTTGGGCCCAAATAATGGATCGATTTTCTTGGTATACTATTGATTTTAATTCGTCAAAACAAGCTCGTTTTTATGGTATCCCTTTAGATAAAAAAGGATATTACAAAGAGCGAATCAAGGACTTTTTTGCAAACAGATATCGGTTTTCGGTTTTTGATTTAAGTGATAGCGCTTTTGAAAACGTACTAGAAAAATTTAGATTAACACGTTTTGATTATATCAATGGCTATACAAGCCCAATTGTACAATTTGCTAAGTTTTTAGAACGAAAAAATGTTGTTCTAAAAGATATATGTCCAACTCTAAACGTCTGTGTCGTAACCTCAGAAATGTTATTTGAAGACGACAGAGAACTATTAGAACAACAATTTGGAATCCCTGTTATAAACGAATATGGCGCCTCAGAATTGGATTTAATAGCTTTTGAAAATCCTAGTAGCGAATGGCAAGTTAATAGTGAAACTCTTTTTGTTGAAATTCTTGATAATGAAAACAAACCTTTACCAAACGGCACTGAAGGTCGTGTTGTTATAACATCGCTATACAACAAAGCAATTCCTTTTATTAGGTATGACATTGGAGATGTTGGTGTATTATCTAGACAAAGTACTTTACGAAAACCTATTTTAGAAAAGTTAGTTGGCCGCACAAATGATATTGCGATACTTCCAAGCGGAAAAAAAGCTGCTGGACTTACGTTTTACTACATTACAAAAAGCATCATTGAAGAAGATGGTAATGTAAAAGAGTTTATTATTGAACAATTAGTACTTAATCATTTTAAAATAAGTTATGTTTCTAAAATAAGGTTAACAGAGCCCCAAAAAGAAACCATAACAAAAGCTATGGTCACTTATTTAGAAGCTGGTATAAGTATTACTTTTGAGAAATTTGAAAAGCTAAAACGTTCTAAAAGTGGAAAACTAAAGCAATTTACTTCTTACGTCTCTACTCAATGAAAGATGTCTTAATCATATCTAATTATTTTCCGCCAGAAATGGGAGCGGCTTCTAATCGTATTTTTCAATTAGCTAAAGGGCTTTCTGCAGCACATAAGGTTAGTGTTATTTGTCCATTTCCAAATTATCCAACTGGGAAAGTTTTTGACAATTACAGTGCTAAAGAGACTATTGATGGTATTAGGGTTAATAGGCTTTGGGTGTCGCCTTCGATTTCAAAAAATAAGTTTGTTCGATTGTTTTCAATGCTTTCGTTTAGTTTTAGTGTCTTTTGGTTTATGCTTTGGAACAAAATTCCAAAAACTGTAATTGTAAATTCTCCGCCTTTATTAGTTGCTTTTTCCTCTTTACTCTTTCTGAATTCAAAAAAGCACAGTCTCCTCCTAAATGTTAGTGATTTATGGCCAAAAGCAGGCATAGAACTTGGTGTTATAAAACATAATCTTGGTTACAAAATACTTCAAAAAATTGAACATTTTAATTACAAAAAGGCGCATGTGATTTTAGGACAAAGTGAAGAAATTTTAATGCATGTAAAAACTATTGTTCCAACTACTAAAACATTACTATACAGAAATTTTCCTGATTTTGAACCTCCACAAATTGAAACTAAAGCATTAAATAAAAGCAATAAAATAAAAATTGTTTATGCTGGTCTTTTGGGTGTTGCTCAAGGTGTTTTAAAGCTATGTAAGAACTTAAATTACACTACTATTGAATTGCATATTTATGGCTCTGGAGCTGAAGAAATTCAGGTTAAAAACTTTATAAATAACAATCCTGAATTACCAATTACTTTTCACGGAAGTGTCCCTAGAAAAGAACTGCATCGAGAACTTTTAAAATATGATGCGACTATAATTCCGCTGCTAAATAGAATTTATGGCTCAGTACCGTCAAAGATTTTTGAATATTCTAGACTTGGTTTACCTATCATCTATTTTGGTGGTGGTGAAGGCGAAACTATCGTTGAAAATAATAAACTAGGCTGGGTTGCTGAAGCTGGAAATTATGAGGCTTTGAACAAATCTATTTCTCAATTGAATGCTTCTGATTTTAATTCAGAGCTAAAAACAGAAATACAAAAAACAGCTATTAAAAATTTTGAGTATTCTCAGCAATTAAAAGAACTCAATTCTCTCATTTAATAGGCTTTTTCATCGCCTTTAATTACAGATATTATTGTTCTTCCGATAATATCTAAATCTAAAAGTATAGACCAATTTTCTATATAAAAAATGTCGTACTTAACACGGTTAATAATATCTTCATCAGCCTTTATTTCGCCTCTAAAACCTTTGACTTGCGCCAAACCTGTTATCCCAGGTTTTACATTATGCCTAAATATAAAATTATAAGGGTCTATTTTTTTGGAATAAGCATCCGTATACGACAACATATGTGGTCGTGGTCCCACAACAGACATATCGCCTTTTAATACATTGATAAATTGTGGTAACTCATCAAGGCTCGTTTTTCTTAAAAAACGTCCGATTTTTGTAACCCTATTATCTTTAGCTTTTACGTAATCTTCGCCTTCTTTAGAATTTACACGTAATGATCTATACTTATAGCAATTAAATTCTTTGTAATTGATGCCATTACGTTTGTGCTTGTAAAACAATGGGCCTCTTGATTCTATTTTAATGAGAATAAATAGGATTATGCTCAGCCATGATAATATGAAAACAATAACAAACAAAGAGAAAGTAACATCAAAAACGCGCTTTAAAACCCTATTAAACGATTTATTAAGTGCTACTTCCTGAATAGACAATACTGGTAGGTAATTATAAAAATCTGTCTTTAAACGTTTGTTAAAGAAGTTTGTGGTTTTTGGAATGAACTTAATATTACACTGATTGAGCTCTGCATATTTCACAAAGGTGTTTATCTCTTTTTCGGACAACTCATCCATTGCGCAATATATTTCGTCTATGGACTCATTGTCAGATATAAAAGCTATAGCATCTTCTATATTGCCATTAATGTCTTCAGACAAATTACCACTGAAAACACCTAACAAATTGTAACCATACTCTTTTTTATCTGTAAAAAAGGTTTTTAATTCCTGAGCACCTTCAGTGTTTCCTATTATTAAAACACGTCTGTGATTTCCGTTAAGATATTGTCTATATCTTTTAAGCACAAAAAACATTAAAAATTTAATGAAGCCAATAACAGAAATGCTGGTAACTATATATTTAAAGATTGTTATTTTGTTAATCTCAATGCCTCTATAAAAGCCAATAAATGCAAATACAATAACAAAAAATATTAAAAACTGCTTAATTAGAAATCCTAAAATATTTAACGGCGTAGTATATCTATATACATTATAAAACCTTATTGAATACGCAGAAATTAGCCATGAAATACTAGAGTAAATAACAAAAACGGTGGCTTTACTCTTCAAAAAGCCAATGGACCAGTATGGCAATCCAAAAGTTTGAAAATCTATGAAGTATGACGCTAAATAAACGATGACAGCTACATCAAAGAAAATAAGAGCTGGTCTCAATAACCAAGAATATCTTCCTCTGATATAATTCATATTTTAATGTTTATTATAGGTAGAAAAGTCTTTGTGCTCTTTTTTGTATAGCTCACCTTCACTTAGGCTTTTAAAATAATCAAAAGTAATTCTCATGCCCTCTTCACGATACACTTTAGGTTGCCAGTCTAATAGTTTTTTAGCTAACGTAATGTCTGGTTGTCTTTGCAATGGATCGTTTTGAGGTAACGGCTTGTATATTATCTTTTGCTTAGAGTTACCAAGATTAATAATTTCTTTTGCAAAATCTAATATTGTTGTCTCATTAGGGTTTCCAATATTAACTGGATAAGAATAATCAGAAAATAGGAGTCTGAATATGCCTTCAACTTGATCATCTACATAACAGAATGAACGTGTCTGTGATCCGTCTCCAAAAACAGTTAAGTCTTCTCCTCTTAAAACCTGCCCCATAAATGCAGGAATAACTCTTCCGTCATTTAAACGCATTCTAGGACCATATGTATTAAAGATTCTTACTATTCTTACTTCTAATCCATGAAACCTATGGTATGCCATGGTTATAGATTCTTGAAAACGTTTTGCTTCGTCATATACGCCTCTAGGTCCAATGGTACTTACATTTCCAAAATATGATTCTGGTTGCGGATGTATTAAAGGATCGCCATATATCTCTGAGGTAGAAGCAATAAGTATTCTTGCTTTTTTGGCTTTTGCTAATCCTAATAAATTATGCGTGCCCAAAGACCCAACCTTTAATGTTTGAATTGGGATTTTAAGGTAGTCAATAGGGCTTGCTGGTGAGGCAAAATGCAGTATGTAATCTAATTCTCCTTCAATTTTAATAAACTCTGTAACGTCATGCTCTATGAAGCTAAAATTAGGGTGACTACTTAAATGTGATATGTTTTTTTTGTCACCCGTTATAAAATTATCCATTCCGATTACCTCAAAGTCTTCGTTAATGAATCTATCACAAAGGTGTGAACCTAAAAAACCTGCAGCTCCAGTTATTAGTACTTTTTCTTTACTCATAATTATCTGCCTATTGAAACATATTTAAACCCTTCAGCCTCTACTGAATTAACATCATAAAGATTTCTACCATCAAAAATCGTCTGACTAGTCATAAGCTCTCTTAACTTATTAAAATCTGGTGTTCTGAAAATACTCCATTCTGTACATATCACAAGAGCATCTGCATTTTCTAAAGTTTCGTACATGCTTTTAGAGTAGTTTATTTTATCCCCAAGTTTGCGCTCAACGTTTGGCATAGCTTCTGGGTCGAAAGCCGAAATATTGCAATTCTCTTTTAATAACGCATTTATGACCTCAAGTGAAGGCGCTTCTCTAATATCATCTGTTTCTGGTTTAAACGCTAAACCCCATATAGCAATCTTTTTACCATCAAGATTATCATCGAAATGAGATTTCATTTTTGGAAGCAATGCTAGTTTTTGTCTCTGATTTACACCAATTACTGCATCTAAAATCTCAAAACTATAATTAGAATCCTGTCCTGATTTGTAAAGTGCTTTTACATCTTTAGGGAAACAAGAACCGCCATATCCTATGCCAGGGAAAAGGAAACGTTTTCCTATTCTGGAATCAGTGCCCATGCCTATTCTAACTTTATCTACATCTGCTCCGACTTTTTCGCAATAGTTAGCAATCTCATTCATGAAAGTAATCTTAGTTGCTAAAAATGCATTTGCAGCGTATTTAGTAAGCTCTGCTGACTTCTCATCCATAATAATAATCGGATTTCCAGACCTTACATACGGATTGTAAAGCTTTTTCATTCTTTCAATGGCGCGAGCGCTACTTGAGCCAATTACTATTCGTTCAGGCTTTAAGAAATCATCTACTGCAAAACCTTCTCTTAAAAACTCCGGATTACTTACCACATCAAATTCAACATTTGTATGCTGCGAAATAGCTGCTTCAACTTTTTCGGATGTGCCTACTGGTACTGTGCTTTTGTCTACAATAATTTTATAATCAGTAATACGTTTTCCTATATCTTCTGCTACACCCAATACATATTTTAGATCAGCAGATCCATCTTCATCTTCTGGAGTTGGTAATGCTAAAAAAATAATCTCTCCATGGTCTAAACCATCTTGTAATTGTGTTGAAAACTCAAGACGACCTGCATTAATATTTCTTTCAAAGATAACATCTAGATGAGGTTCATAGATAGGAACCTCGCCTTTTTTCATTCTAGCTATTTTATTAGTGTCAATGTCTATACAAAGTACATTATTTCCTGTTTCGGCGAGACAAGTGCCTGTTACTAGACCTACATATCCTGTTCCAACAACTGTTATATTCATTCTATATTTTTAATCTTTTTAATCGAACTTTTCATAATCAGAATTCATACTTAAAAATTCAGGTACGATTTCTTTCATTTTTTTCACTATTTCGTTTTTATTTTCAGTATGAGCCAATTCAATAAGTTCAGATATATCTTTACTAATTGTGTTGTAATCATATGTTTCTACCTTAGCAATCATTATCTTATCATTATATGTAGGTAAAGTAGATGATTTTTCGTTAAGTAATTCTTCGTATAATTTTTCTCCTGGTCTTAAGCCAATAACTTTAATGTCGATTTCTTTATATGGGGTATAACCTGCAAGTCTTATAATTTTTTTAGCAAGGTCAATTATCTTAACTGCTTCTCCCATATCAAAAATAAAGACTTCACCTCCATTACCCATTGCTCCAGCTTCTATAACTAGCTGACAAGCTTCAGATATGGTCATGAAATAACGAATAATATCTGGATGGGTTATAGTGAGTGGACCTCCTTCTTCAATTTGTCTTTTAAATAATGGAACAACAGAGCCATTACTCCCTAATACATTTCCAAATCTAGTCGTTACAAACCCTGTAGTTTTCTTTAAATCTTTCTTTGTTTGTTCTTGAAGGGCCTGTACATAAATTTCGGCTATTCGCTTTGAGGCACCCATGACATTGCTGGGATTAACTGCTTTATCTGTTGAAACCATCACAAATTTTTCAGCATTATGCTTAAAAGCTAAATCTGCAATATTTTTTGACCCTTGTACATTAGCAAATATAGCCTCAGCTGGATAGCTCTCCATTAAAGGAACATGCTTGTATGCAGCGGCATGAAATACTACATCAGGTTTATTTTCCAAAAAAAGAGACTCCGTTCTTATAGAATCTCTAATATCTAACACTACGGCTTGAAAGTTTAAACCTGGAAAAGAGTTTTTAATTTCTAATTGTATTTGATATAAAGGAGATTCCGCCTGATCTATTATAACAAGTTTAGCTGGTTTGTAACCTGCAACTTGCCTGACTATTTCACTACCTATTGAACCTGCTCCGCCAGTTACAAATACACATTTATTAAAAATCTCTTTTGCAACTAATTTATTATCTAATTTTATTGGTGCTCTCTCTAATATATCTTCAATTTGTATTTTCTCTATTTGACTTGTTATATTTTTATTTTCTTCAATATCAGATAAAAGTGGTGCTCTATAAACCTTTATATTGTAATCTAAACATTTGTCAATTAGGGCTACAGTCTCTTGTTTTGTTATGTTTTTATCAGCTAAGATTAAAGCTTGAGCGTTATGAATTCGAATAGTTACTGCAATGTTTCTCTGCATATTAATAATAGGTAATCCTAATATTTGTTTACTCTTATTCCTTTCTCCTTTGTCTATAAAACCTATTACAGAATACCTGTTAGGCTTTTCTGATTTTAAAGCACTTGCTATTGCTATGGCATTCTCGTCTGTACCATATACTAGTACTCTAAGTTCTTTCTCTTTGTTACTGAAATTTAAGTAAACTTCAAAAACTTGTTTTACAATAACTCTAAAAAGAAATAAGCCACAAAATGATATGAACGAATAAATAAACAGTAATGGAATAAAAATTATCTCAACTGAGTTATATAAATAATAAATATAATAAGCTGTTAATATTATTATAACTGTAGATAATGAAGCTACTAAAAACCTTACTGCATCTAAAAAAGTAGAATGTCTTATCAACCCAGCATATGTGCGATAAAGAATAAAAAAAGCAATGTTTACAGAAATTATTAAAACTTCTGTTGTAGAAAAAGAAAATTCAAAAACTTGATCTTTTATTTTACTAATAATAAATTTAGTAACAAAAAGAGATGCAATAATAATAGTAGAATCAAGTCCTAAAATTGCCCACCTAGGCAAGTACCCAATGTTTTTGAAATCGAGGCGCTTTTTACTTGACTCTAATACCTGAATTAGTGCTTGTTTAAATTTTCTGAACATTTATTAAATCTACTCTTTTTAATGTAAGCAAATATCTTAATTATAATCAGAATAGAGAAATATAAAGACTGTACGTTATTTTAAACTAAGTACTATATTAGAAATTCTACCCCTATCATTATCTGTTAAATTAGAACCACTCGGTAAGCAAAGGCCCTTTTTAAATAGAGTTTCGCTCTCACCACTTCCATAGTATGGCACATCTCTAAATACTGGTTGAAGATGCATTGGTTTCCATAAAGGTCTAGTCTCTATATTTGAATCATACATTGCCTTTTGCAATTTTTCCTTTCTCGAATTACTTTTTTCTTCAATTGTAATACAACTTAGCCAATGATTTGAAATATAGTCTTTATTTGACTCTTTAAACACTTGAATATTTTCAAAATTTTTAAAAAGGTCTTGATAAAATAGATTCATGGCTTGTCTAAGCTTAACATGCTCCTCTAAAACTTCCATTTGACCTCTACCAATTCCAGCACTAATATTACTCATTCTGTAATTGTAGCCTATTTTAGAATGTTGGTAATGTGGTGCATTATCTCTAGCTTGAGTAGCATAAAAGATAGTTTGTTTTTTTTGTTCTTCTGTATTACAAACTAATGCTCCTCCGCCTGACGTAGTTATTATTTTATTCCCGTTAAATGATAAGATAGAAAAATCTCCAAAGGTCCCACATTTTTTACCCTTGTATATTGACCCTAAAGCTTCAGCGGCATCTTCTATAACTGGAATTTCATAACGATTTGCCACTTCTAAAAGTTCATCTATTTTTGCTGGCATTCCATAAAGGTGAACCATAATTATTGCTTTGGGTTTTTCACCTTTTGAAAGCCTATTTTTTATGGCTTCTTCGAGATGGTTTGGACACATATTCCATGTGTCACTCTCACTGTCTACAAAGACTGGAGTTGCTCCTAAATACAAAATAGGGTTTGCTGATGCACAAAAAGTAAAGCTTTGGCATATGACCTCATCACCTCTGCCGACACCTAATTGCAAAAGTGCTAAATGCATTGCGGATGTACCTGAGTTTAATGTTACAACCTGTTTATCCGTCTGTAAAAAAGATTTTATTGAGGCTTCAAACTTATTGATGTTTTCTCCATAACTAGAAATTTCATTTCGCACAAAAGCCTCGTTAACATATTTTGAGACGCTCTCATTATAGTGAGGTTCTGATATGTGAATTTTATTTGGTTTCATGAAGATAATTAACTACAAATCCTTTTTAATTTTAAGTCCTTTAAAAGCATATATATATAATAATACTAATAATGTACTTATAACAAAGAATATGATAATTTGTACACTAAAACTTGTCTTATATGAGAAATAAATCAATATTAAAATTAAACTTTGAATAAAGCTATAAAGAAAAGAAGTTTTTAAGTGAGGAAAATTTTTGATATCGGTTAGTTTTTGATAAACATGATGCCTGTGTGCTTCAGTAATGTTTTCCTTTAAATATTTTCTATAAAATATTGTAAGAACAGCATCTGTAAGGTACACACCCATTAACAATACAAACAATGGCGATTCAAGTTGTATTGAAAACAATGAGATTATAAAAAATAAAACAACTGCTAACGAAATACTACCAACATCACCACAGAAAAATCGCGCTTTTTTTCTGAAATTAAAGTATCCAAATACCAAAATTGAAATTATAATAAAAATGATTAGGCGCTCTTCTATGATTCCTTCTTTTAAGTTTATAATATGTAATCCAATAAATGCTACTAGAGAATACATTCCTGTAATCCCATTTATGCCATCCATAAAATTGAAAGCATTTATAAAACCAACGCCAATAATGAGTATAAGCGGTATATAAAATAATGGCAACTCTGTTAACAAGACTAATTGATAAATACTTAAACCAATCGCTACAAACTGAAACACCAATCGTATTTTAGAGCTTAAGGTTATTAAATCGTCAATATAACTTATCACTGCAATAAGCGTAAGACCAATGAAAAAATAAGGATACTGCCAACCACTCAAGACAAAAAACAGCATAGCAGCAACAAAAAATAACACACCCGATCCTCTAATAATTGGTTCTGAATGTGAACTTCTATGGTTTGGGTTATCTACAATATTGTAATGTTCTGCAATTTTTATGTAAGCAAAAGCACATATAATTAAAGTAAACAAAACTATAAGATTCGTAATCATAACTACTGTTTAAACGAATGAATCGTTTTTTTAATGCCTTCTTTAGTACTTAAAGGTAATTCATCTGCAAGTGCTCTTTTGAGTTTTGCATTTGAAACGACATAGTTTTCTGTAAGTTTTTGTAAACGCTCAGTCGTTAATGGTAATGGCAACACGTCTCCAATTTTTGCCACTAACTTTATTAAACCTTTAGGCATATTTAAAACTTTAGCTTTTTTACCAATTGCTTCACCAATAATTTTGACCAATTCTTTAGTTGAAATTGAGTCATCATCTGCAACATTATAAATCCCAGATGCTGGATTTATCTCTATTAATTTCTGAATAACAAAGGATAAATTATCAACTGATAAAAAAGAACGTTCATTTTTAAAAGTACCTAAAGGGTACGGAATGCCTTTATTAATTATGTTGAATAACAAGTTAAGGTTTCCTTTGTTGCTTGGACCATGAATCATGCATGGTCTTAATATATAAAACTTTTTATTTATAGGTATATTTTTTGAAAGTATATAATTTTCGGCGGCAAGTTTAGATTTTCCGTATATGGTTTTGGGGTTCGGAAATGTTTCTTCTTCCAATATATTATCTACGTTGTCGGCAACGGCTTTTACACTACTCATAAAAATGAAAATCTCGCAATTACTCTCCAAAAACTTATCAAAAAGTGATTTTGTGAGTTCTGTATTTACTTCAAAATAGACATTTTCATCAGCTATTTTTTTTAAATCATGTGCCTTACCTGCTAAATGTATAAACACTTTAGAATTATCTAAATCTTCTGTAGAAACTTTATCATAAGATTGAATATTTTCTTCTAATGAAGCCTGACGAGATAGCCCTAAAATAGAATATGTTGAGCCTAAATGTTTTTTTAGATTTCCTCCCACAAAGCCTGTTATCCCTGATATAATGATATTACTCAACCGTAGCATTTTTAAAGATTTCTTCCAACTTATCAAATAAAAAACTCTTAGAAAAGTGATTGTTGTAATAATCTATAGATACATTTTCTATCGCTTTTCTTTCGTTTTGAGATAAGGTTTTAATTTTAGTTGCTGTCTCAGCTAGATGTTTAAAATCGCCTGCAGAAACAGCGAATCCAGTACCAGATTCATTTACCAAATCTTTACCTTCGCCATTAAGCATCGCTAAGATTATTTTTCCTGACGCCATATAAGCTTGAGCCTTTGCTGGTATGGTTAATGCAAATGTTGGGTCATCTTTTAGAGATAACAACATTGCATCTGCTTTTTTGAAAAAAATTGGCATGGTTTCTAGAGGAAAACGACCCAGTAAATAGACGTTATCTAATTGTCTTTCAAGTTTTTCTTTCTTTATCCAATCGGATTTACGTCCATCGCCAACTAAAATCCAATTTATAGTATCTTTAGTAAGTTCGGTTGCATTTAATACAGCTTCAAAATCTTGAGAATCTCCAAGGTTTCCCGCAAACATAATATTAAAACCATCAGGTAATTCAGGCAACCTAATATTTGTTTTATGGGGTTGGATAAATACATCTTCAGCCCAATTAGGGAAGTAATCTATCTTGGCTTTATCAATCTTAAAATTACTAATTATAGACGTTTTAAAGCTGTTAGAACTCACTAAAATTTTATCGGAATTTCTGTAAATATATTTTATACCTTTTTTAAGTTGTTTGATTAAAAAGCCGCCTTTAATATTGCTATTAGCACTTACACTTTCTGGCCATAAATCTAAAACCCATAATACTAATGGCGCTTTAAATTTTCGTTTTAACCAGATGCCAGGAATTGCTGAGGTTAATGGCGACGGTAAATGTGAAAACACTACATCAAACTCACCTTTTATTCTAAAATGAATAGCGAAAAATGTGAAAAACAAGAACGACATATAATTAATAGCTAAATACTTTCCACTACCATTAAAACGAGGAAATAATGGTACTCTAATCACATCTACACCGTTAATTGTTTCTGTCTTTTTACCAAAAAAAGAGTACCCTTCAAAAAAACGCCCGTTAGGATAATTCGGCTTTCCTGTAAGTACGGTTACATCGTGTCCTTTTTTTACAAAATCGAAAGCAATGTCATTAACCTTGAAGTTTTCAGGGTAGAAATATTGAGAAACAATAAGGATTTTCATTAATTTTTATTTGCTCCAAACAACTCGGTTAATATAATCTGTATAAGACAAAATGATGCGTACCATTTTCTCGCTAACGTTGGGCATAGAATAATCTTGGACTTCTCTAAAATTACGCTTTGGATTACGATTTTGTGCACTTAAAGTTGCCAAGCCTTGCATAATTCGTTCAGGGTTTAAACCAGTCATCATTACTGAAGCTTCTTCCATAGCTTCTGGTCTTTCGTGCGCATCTCTGATGTTTAAGGCGTGAAAATTTAGTATTGATGACTCTTCGGAAATCGTACCAGAGTCTGACAATACTGCAAATGAATACATCTGCAATGCATTATAATCAGAAAAGCCTAATGGCTTTAAGAACTGAATGTTTTTATGAGTTTTCAGGTTTTTGTCATTCAACATATTACGTGTTCTAGGGTGTGTTGAAACAATAACTGGGTAGTTGTATTTTTTGGCAATTTGATTTAAGGAATCTATTAATCCTTTAAAGTTTTTAGGATTGTTGATGTTTTCTTCACGGTGTGAGGAGATTACAAAAAATTTATGCTTTTCGAGATTAAGTTTTTTTAATACATCCGAATCTTCGATTTTAGGTAAAAACTTATGGAGTACCTCGAACATTGGACTTCCTGTTTTAATTACTCTGTCTGGCAATAACCCTTCACGTAATAGATATTCTCTGGCAATATCACTATATGTTAGGTTGATATCCGAAACATGGTCTACAATCTTACGATTTGTTTCTTCTGGGACTCGTTGGTCAAAACAGCGATTACCTGCTTCCATATGAAATACTGGAATCTTTCTCTTTTTTGCAGGTATAGCACATAAACAAGAGTTTGTGTCTCCAAGAACTAAAAATGCATCTGGGTTTTCTTTTTCTAAAATTGGGTCAATTTTAATGAGAATATTACCTACAGTTTCTGTTGCATTTTTACCTGCAGCTTCTAGAAAATGGTCTGGCTTTCTCAAACCTAAATCTTCAAAAAATATTTCGTTAAGTTCATAATCATAATTCTGACCTGTATGGACTAAAATATGGTCTATAGCTTGACTATTATCTAAAGCTAACAATGTACACGACAACCTTATAATTTCAGGTCTTGTTCCTACAACTGTTACTACTTTTAATTTTTTCATCTTATATTTTATTATACCTCGACAAAATATGTATCGGCGTCTTCTGAGTTATATGGTTCGTTTATCCAAAACAGTGTTATTAATTCTGTGTTACCAATATTGGTAATGTTGTGCGTATACCAAATTGGCATATCTATGTAAGCCGGTGTGTCGCCATCTATAATATATTCAAATATTTCCTCAGAATCTATTTTTCTGAGCTTAATTGATGCCTTACCTTTTATTACAGCAAAACGTTCTATCTTTCTTGTGTGATAATGGTTACCTCTTGTAATACCAGGAACTGTTGTTGAGAACGAACTCTGCCCCGCTGTATCTGCTCGCATAATTTCTACAAATGTGCCTCTATCATCAGTATGTTTTGTAAACTTTCTTGGAAAATAATCCTTTGGGATAAAGCTTGTAAACGTATTAAATAAATCCAGCTCAAAAGAATTTAAATCTACTTTGGGAACTTTGCCATTATCTACATATTTAGATTTAAATACATTTAACAATTCTGCAATTTTTGATACCTTTTTTGAAGATGAGTGCGGAACAAGATAAGTTTCTGATTCTTTAGTTTTCTCTAGTATTTTTTTATAAAATATGTCTGATAACTCATTAATGTAAATAAGGTTTACAATGCTATCATTAATTACATTAGGTGTCTCCCCATTTATAATTTGATGACAAAACGTCGCAATGAATGAGTTGTAAAATGGCTTGCCATAAGGACCAAAAACATTTGGTATAATAAGGGAACTTACTGAAGTATTTACTTTAAAAGCCCAAGATTCTAATAATTGACGGCCATCTCTTTTAGACTTTCCATAAAGATTGTCTTTTTCTTCTTGTGTTGATGATGAAAAAATTATTTTAGGTTGTGAATTACTTTTCTCACATGCATCAATTAGTTTTTTCACCAAGCTAATATTAGTATTATAAATAACCTGTTGATTATCATTCCTGTTCATAGCCGCGATATGAACTACAACATCGCAATTTCTTACAAAATTTTGTAGAAAGTTTTCATCATTAAAATAATGTCGTGAAAAGCTTATACGTTCAATTTCTTTGGGTTTAGTACCTAAATAATTGTACAGATGACTTCCCATGAAACCATTTTGACCAGTAATCCCCACTTTAATCTTATTTACCATGTTGTCCAATTATTTTGGTCAAATCTTACTTGGTCATTTTCAATTTCATTATATCCATAATCTGACAGAATCATGAGCTTTGAGTTTTTTTTAAGTGCTTTAAATCCATTAGCAAACCTATTGGGAATGTAAAGAATTTCTTGTTTGTTTTCGTCTAGAACAAACTCTTTTGCAATGAGGCTTTCTGAAGGGTTTTCCCAGTCGTCAATACCCACTAACTTAACAATAAAGCTGCCTGACACACAGATAAACCATCTACTTTCTATAATATGTCCTTGCCAAGCTCTAATGGTGTCTGTATTATAATGTTTAGTAAAATACACTCGTTTTATTGGAGTCATATCGAAACTATTATAAAAGTCTAACTGACCTCTATTGTCTTTATAAATTCCTCCTGGAATTATCTGGGGTTGATTTGAAATCAAAATTTAGTGTTACTTAATATCCTTTCTAATAGATTCTAATTTAAGCAATAATTTTTTCATTCTTTCAACATCTAAACGTTCGGTGTTATGAGAATGGTAATCCTCAACAGTGTTCATGTCTATTTCTCCTTCAGAAAAATAATTGGCATAATTAAGGTCACGACTATCAGCTGGTACGCGATAATAATCTCCTAAATCTTCAGATTTTACTCGCTCTTCTCTAGTTAAAAGTGATTCGTAAAGTTTTTCACCATGTCTTGTGCCTATAGTCTTTATTTTACTATCAGACTCATAAAGGTCAAGTAATGCTTCGGCAAGTGTTTGAATTGTTGCTGCTGGTGCTTTTTGCACAAACATATCGCCCGGTTTAGCATTATTAAAAGCAAAGAGTACTAAATCCACTGCGTCGTCTAAGGTCATCATAAACCTTGTCATACGTGGGTCTGTGATTGTTAAATTCTTTTTGCCTTTTATTAACTCAACAAAAAGAGGAATAACAGAGCCTCTAGATGCCATGACATTACCGTATCGCGTTCCTGAGATTATAGTATTTTCAGAATTACGGCTTTTAGCAATTAGTACTTTCTCCATCATTGCTTTAGAAATTCCCATAGCATTAATAGGATATACAGCTTTGTCTGTACTTAATACTACCACACTTTTAACCTTATGAGCAATTGCTGCATCTAAAACATTCTCTGTCCCATAAACATTTGTTTTTACTGCTTCTGTTGGGAAAAACTCACAAGATGGCACCTGCTTTAATGCTGCTGCATGAAAAATATAATCGACACCTCTAACAGCGGTTTCAACAGATCTATAATCCCTAACATCTCCGATATAAAATTTCACCTTAGAATTAGCCACACGACGTCTTAATTCGTCTTGTTTTTTTTCGTCACGAGAAAAAATTCTTATTTCTGAAAAATGGTCTGTGTTAATAAATCTATTAAGAACAGCATTACCAAACGACCCTGTTCCTCCTGTAATTAAAAGTTTTTTATTTGTTATTTGTTTCAAAATCGTTTGTTTTGGTAAATATATCTACGTATCTAAAAGCAATGTAAAGTAAAACAGAACTTGATACACTATAAAATAATCCTCCTGAAAGCGCTCCAGTAATCATAAATGCAAAGAAAAGTAATATCTTTAATAAACTCCTGTTTTCACGATAAAAAGCTTCCTTCAAAAACAGGAAATATATAATCGTTCCAAATACACCAAAAAAATAGAACATATTAACGAACTCAAATTCGACTCTAATTATTTTAACGTTTATACCGCCAAATAAAATATTTAAAATTGTTCCGTTCTCAATAACATGTGTCAAAGTCTCTTTTAGGTATAAATCTCTAGTTGAGAGTATAACAGATATAAAGCCATGCTCATTATAAATTTCTTCTCCAAAACTAAATAAACCAACAATAAACATTTTTGTCTTATTCCAAAAAATTAATGTCAAAACTAAAAGTAATGTTGTTAGAGTTTGAAAAAATCTTCTGTAGTTTTTGTTTATTATAACACAAAAATGGATAAACGATAAGAGTATTAGAAAAAACCAAATGGTTTTTGTGCCCATTAAAAGGCTTGCAAAAACTTGTATTATTAATACTAATAAATATTTTCTTTTTTTCAGTTTTATATACTGAAAATAGAGAATTATCATTAAGGCAATATAAAAATAACTTGCTGATGATGATGACGTAAGAAATCCATTAAATCCAAATCTGTCTGAGTTGGGATAGGACTTAAGAATATTACTATTAGTAATAATACCAAGTATTATAAAAGGTAAATTTACCAGTGCTGCTACCTTAATTATTTTTACATTTTTCTGAATTATTATTAAATGATTTTTTTGTGCAAAGCATGCTAATATGAATAAAGGAAGAAAAACAAAAGAGATTATAGTTACAAAATTGTCTTTAAAATCACCATCAATATTTTTGTTTAACAAAACCATACCTACTTGCCCTATAATAAAACAGCCTATAAGTAGGTACATTAAGTATGCAATTTTGTGGTTCCGGGTCTGATTAACTAAAACACTGATTATAAAAATTAACTCAATTGAAAACTTTACAATACTGCCATATCTATGAAAATCAAAACCAGACCATAAGGTTACTTTGGTTATAAAGTCTGCACATAAAACAATTAAAACAAAATAGCTACAAAGAAATAAGCTTGCTTTATTAAAAGTTGATTTAAAAAAAATATTAATATCGCTCATCTATCTTCTGAGGTTCTGGCTTTAAGTTGTTTACAAAAAAGAAAAACCATAAACTAAAATACACAATACCTTTATGTCGCTCCATTATGGATTCGGTTAAAAAAAACAAAGAACAGATTAAGATAAATTTTAATGCTTCTTCATCTTTTACTTTAAACGCTTGAAAAATTGAACTTAAAAGTATTATCAAAAATAAACTACCTCCAATAATCCCAAAATACCCAAAATACTGAATATATTGGTTATGATAATTGTGGTCCTTAAAGTATTGAACATCTTTTTGGATAACATAATTAATATATTTAGTATTAGTGTAATCCTTCAAATCACCTATGCCTTGACCCAGGAGAATGTCTTTCTGAGTTTGGCTAATAAAAATATCGATTAACACAAATCTCAAAGGTTTCTTGTTATTAAGTATTGTTTTGTCTTTTAAGTCTGAAAGTTTAAAGTCTGCGTAATAATATGCAAACTTTCTTCTCTCACCTGCTTTAACAAGAGTGAAAACCATTCCTAAAATTACTACAGAAAATAACGCTAGGTTTCTTTTGAATTTTTTGTTTCTGTAAATAAACTTAATGCTCTCATAAAAAACTAACGAAAACATTAATAAAATACCCATTAGACTTGATAAAAACCCAATGAAAACAAAAAAATACACTATAAGTAATAAAATGATAAGGCGTTGTTTTGTTTTAATCGTTTTGTAAAATAGTTCGAATAAGAAAATACATGCCAAAAAAATGTAGATTGTAAAATATGTCGGATGTAGCTCAATTATTTCTGAAATTCTGGTATACGTTATGAAAAAGAAAAACTCTTTTTCTTCGGGCTTTATATTTGTATTTGTCAACCAATTAATTACGCCAGTAAAATAGCAATATATCGTTGCTAGAAAACATGTAATTATATAGGTAAACTTAATTCTTTGAATGTTTTTTTTTGAAAATTTTGGTATCGTTGATAAAATTAAAGAGAATGCAAAAAATGGTAAAGCCTTTTGAAAATTTTTAGAAGCCTCTTTTATATTTTCAGAGAAAAAGAAACTAATTATATAGAGAATTAAAAAAAGTCCTATTACAATTAAATACTTTTTGGTTTTTGGTTTTTGTTTGTTCTTGTCTATCAACCAAACAAACAAAAAAAGAATAACCGAAATACTACTAAACGTATATTTATAAAAAAAAAGCGTTACAAAATTAAGGATGAATAAAATTACATATTTGTCTCTTTGCCAACTTATACTCTTTAAATCTAGTATGCTTTTTAAAGCTTGAAAATTACTCATTAAACAAGTTTTTTTTCTTTTGATAATATTTAACATCTATTTGCATGTAATATACAAATGCATGGTTAAAATGAAATATTAAACCAACCATACCGTCAAGAAAACCTAATTTTAAAAAATATCTATATAAGAAATATAGTAATGGTCTAAAAAATAATGGTAACCTATTCCATATTTTTACTCTAACCCATCTTTTTCGTTGCGCTTGGGTTCCAAAAAAATTTGCAAATCCCTTTTCATCTTCTGTTTTATTTTTCTTAAATAAATCTTCGGCTTCGTATGTAGAGTATTTATTGTGCTTATGAACCCAAAACGTGAAATCTTTTTTGTTTACGTCCATGAAATCGTGTTTTAGTCTTCCTAACTCACCATCAACCGTTATATGTTCATTAATATCTCTATTTATTGATGCCTTTTTTCTATTAAACAATCTTAATATATACGTAGGATAATATCCTCCATACTTTATCCATTTTCCCATAAAATAGAAACGAAACTTAATTTCATATCCATCTTTTTGAGGGTTACGAAGCGTATCAGTAATTTCAACTTTTAGCTCATCAGTCATCAATTCGTCCGCATCAAGGAATAAAATCCAATCATTTTTTAATGTAATCTCTTTTATGGCATAATTTCTCTGTTTGGCATAATTGTCAAATTTCCTGAACACAACATCAACACCAAGTGATTTAGCAATATCCACAGTTTTGTCTTCTGAATAAGAATCTAGTACAACAACCTCATCTGCCCAATCTTTAACACCATTTATTACCCTAGATATGTGAATTTCTTCATTATAAGTTAAAATTACTACAGATACTGGGGTTTTTATTTTTGTCATATTACTTCTTTGTAAGCGTTTACCCAAAGGCTAACATTATTATTAATATCAAAATTATTAGAAGCTAAATCAAAAGCATTTTTTCGCATATTCTTATATACTTCCTTAGATAATTCCGAGCTATTTTTTATAATTTCAGAAAGGTTTTCGGGGTCATTAGAAACCCAAAATCCACAATTTTCTATTTCTAAAATTTGCCATGGTGTTCCTTGAGATGCTATAACAGGTGTTCCTTGAGATAATGCCTCTATTACTACATTTCCAAAGTTTTCCGTGAACGATGGTAGAATTAAAAATTTTGCGTTTTTTAAAAAATTATATTTTTTTTGACCAGCAACATGTCCTTTAAAAAAAACTTTATCCGATATGTTTAACTTTTTACTAAGATGTTCTAAATCGTTAATATAGTCTTGATCTCCTGTTCCTACAAGATACAAATTGGGTAGCTTTAAATGATTAACTTTTGAATAGGCTTCTAATAAATTCTCAAGAGCTTTGATCGAGTGTATTCTACCTAAATAAAGAAAATAATCATCATCTTCATGATGACAGCCTTTATATTGAGAAAGATCCATATAATTAGGCAACTCAATAATTTTTTGATTTACACCCATTTGAGACTTTATATATTCTGTTTCTTGTTTTACAGTGGAATGAAAATATATTTTATTCTTTATTCTTTTCACTAAAAAAAGTAATACTTTTTTTAGTGAAAATTTTATTTTCAAAGCCTTGGGAGCAAGTTCTCCTCTTACAGACCATACTATTTTTTTATTGAAAAAAACAGCGAATAAAGCTATAATTAATGAGGGTATGTCAAAAATACTTGTTAGGTGTACTATGTCCGTTTCCTTAAGGTTTTGAAGCGTTTTTCTAATAAGTTTTAAGTTTAAACTATAATTAAATTCTGTACAATAATACACATCACCATAATCAAGGCTTAACCATTTATTTAATTCTATTACATTTTCTGCAATACCTCTATTTGTAGTAATTACTTTTACCTCAACTCCATTTTTATGAAGAGCCTTGGCTAACCAATAAATTGAATTTGCAGGCCCACCTGTTTGCGATGGAAATAATGCACCTATAGGAAACAACACTTTCATGCTGAGAAATTATTATTAATTGATTTATATAATGCTAGATACTTTTGAGCAACATTACTTATATGGTGTTTTTCTGCGTTTTTTAATCCATTTTCAATGCACTTATTTCTTAAGTCATCGTTTTTAATTGCCGACATTATGCCTTCTTTAATTGAAGAGATTTTGAAAGGATTGACAAATATCGCCGAATTAGAAGCTATTGTATTCATTGGTTCAATATTACTTGTGACTAGTATTCTACCTATAGCATTAGCCTCAATTATTGGCATCCCAAAACCTTCATAAGTTGATACAAAAACTACAATATCAGATTCGTTATAAAGCTTTACCAAACTTTCCTTTTCGATACCACAGTAAACTTCATTTACGATATTATATTCTTCTATTTTTTGAGCTTGAGCATTCGTTAATTTTCCAACAAGTACCAATTTACAATCAATGTCTTTTATAGCTTCAATAACGCGATTTAAGTTCTTGTTCGGTTTGTTTCCTATTTGTAACAAAACAGGTTGTTCTTTATTAACTTTCTTTAATTGCCTTTTATAAATTGGGTCATAAAAATTTTGAATTACTTTTATCTGACTCTCTTTTGCCCAAGTTTTATTAATCAAGTCTTGCTTTGTTTTTTCAGAAATTGTGGTAATGTTTTTACACCACCACATTGGTAAATTATACCAGATATACTTGTAAAACAAAAAAAAATGGCTTGTCTTTTTATGCTCTAACAGTACGCAGTCGTGAATTGTTAGAATTGTTCTTTTTCTATTTAGCGCCAATGCGACATAATGAATATCTCCTGTAATATGGTTTATTTTTGACCGATTGGTCACAGTAAATAATATATTTCTTAATAGCCCTAAAAAAGAACTGTAACTAGGAACATTTTTTTTGTCTGTATCAAACTCTGTATTGTTATCAATATATGATATTAAGTTATTAAAAATAAGTTCAATACTTATTCCTGTTTTTGTTTCTCTTCTTGAAAAAAAACGAATATGCTGAATTTTCTTCATTTCGTTACCTTAAAAAATCTAAGTTTTGCAAAGAGTAATAAATTAATAAAAATTATAATTATAAATGTGCTTATAATTGCAATTGTAGTTGTTTTAATACTGTTTTCCATACAAGTAACTAACCCTACCATTATTGCAGGAAGCCATAAAAATAATATTTTTATTTTATGGGAATATGCGAAGAAGAAGTCGTAAATACACTTTATGAATAATGCCCAAAAAAATACAGCTATAAATCCTAAACCCCCAAAATTTAAATACCCTTCTCCAATTGGGCTAATCTCTATACTGTTCCTTGGTGATAAGTACATTGTCGTATACTTTTTTATATAATCTCTACCAGAAACTTTAGGTTTGTTTTTCCAAATGGCTCTAGGTATAAATGCTAAATAAATAGAACTTAATGTAGTCCCGTATAGATGAGGATGTTTTTTAGGTACATAATTAATAAGATTGCTAATTACAATACCAGAATTAAGCCTTCTTAAGGGTCCTTTGGTCAAATTATCAGCGCTAAAAAGCTTGTCGAATGCAAATATATTATCCTTAACGATTGTTGTGAATTTGATTATTCCTCCATCTTCTTTTTGCTCTACTATATTAATGTCGTTATTCCATATTTGTTTTCGATATTCAGCTTTAGTGACTTGTATTACAAGAAGAGCGTATAAACCAAAGCTCAAGAAAATTAATTTTCTCTTAAATGAAATTTTATATGGGAAAAATGCTGTTATAATTATTAACCATAAAAGCATCCATTTCATTATATCTCCAAACATACCTTTGCCTATATCATGAGAAGCAACTGAAAAAAGTATTATAAGACTAAAAATCCATTTATTGCTTTTACTAGAATTTGATATTAAAATAAAGAGCAAACTTACTTTAAGTAAAAGAGAAAGTGCGGAGAATAAAAACTGTAACCCTGGCGGTAAAAATTTTTTTAATAAAAGTGCTATCCCACCAATAATAATAAGCGCATAAATTTTAGTGATATTCTTTTTTTTAGAAAGATACTCTTTTGCGTTTTCAAAATAATTTGTGTCATTTCTACGTTTAAAAATTCTAATTTTAAAAGCTAGCATTAGTGCTAAAAAAGATGGGATTATATAAAAAAAATAGTTATAAGATGATGTATACATAACATCTGGGTCATAATGAAACACCAGTGCGGGCATTAACAATACTTCAACACTAGCAATAGCCGCAATAGCTTCAAGTATGACTATTTTTTTTCCAAATTCAAAAACAAAATCAATTAAAATATTTAAAGAAATAAAGATTGCTATAATTTCCAATAAAGAAAATTCTTCTTTAACTAATATTGGTAATATTAATAGGTTCGAAGCAAAATAGATGATATGTTTTTTTTTAAAACTCAATTTTGGGTTTTTCTGATTCTCTTTATTAGTTTTTTAATTTCATTTTTTACCAAATCATCCAATAGATAATAAAATGTAACAAATAGTAAGGTTGGAATTAGTAATATTTTTGTGTAAAACAGAAAACTATCATTTTGTATTACTGCAAAGGCTAATAACCATAACCAAAAGAATAGCATAATTAGTAAATCTGATATCTTAATTGGTATTTTACCTTTAATAATTCTTTCTCTATAAAATATTATAAAATAACTTATTTGAAAAACCAAATAGTACATAATGTAACCATTCCCTTCGTAAATTGGTATGGTAAAATAAGCTACTAAACCCGCTAAGGAAACACAAGTTACGCCTATTATTCCAATATGGAAAATAGAGTCTTTTGCTAATGAAAAACTATATAACGTTGTATACCCAATGTTAAAAAAGCTTGTTATAAATACTATTGTAATTACATCTATACCGTTTATATATTTTTCTCCATATACAAGGGGTGTTAGGTATTCTAAAAAAGGTACTAATACAGAAATTGATATTAAAGTAAATAAAAGTATATACTTAAATTGATAATATTGTAAAATACTAGATTTGTCTTTGTGTTTAATTAAAAAATGTAGCGTTACAGGTTGGATAGCGGTTGGTATAAAAGATAACAGTGCTCCCAATGCCAAACCTATTCTTACATATGAGAAGAATGATATATCTAAATACTGGCTTATTAAACGAATAACTAAAATTCCTAATAATGCTCCAGCTAAGGTGTTTCCCAAGTAATTGACAAGTCCCTCTGATAAAATGCTTTTGATGGTTTTAAATGTATTGTTTAATTCGAATTTTAAATTATATTTTTTTACAAAATCTAATACAAACTTTAATGTTATGCAGCAATTAATGACACCAATTACTATATAGCCCGTAAACATTCCTTTAAGCCCAAATAGATATGCAGATGTAGGTAAAACAATTAATAACAGTAAATTTTGTAAACTTACTCTTAGGGATAATTTTTTAAAGAATCCACCTCCGGCTATCAATTTTAAAGGAATTTCTGTTAATACTTGAAGTAAAAATATATAGGGTAAGAATTTAAAATATTGGTCAGCTATTTCATAACCATAAAATATTTTATTAAAAAAGTCTTCAAAAATTACTAAGGTAAGCCAAGCACTAAGAACAATTGTTACTAGCAATAATAGCAATGTTGTCATTTTTACTGATAGCTTTTTTGTTTCTAGTATATGAAATGTATCTATTTTCGCTCCCAAACGTTGCAAAACTACACTTATACCTAAATCACATATCTGTTGAACTGAAGCTACAGTTGCAAGAATTGCTGCATATATACCAAAATCTTTTGTGCCTAGTATCTGGGCTAATAAAGCCAACATGCAAAAACTACTAATCTTAGCAAATAAACTACCTGATATAACCCAAGCGCTATTTTTAAAAAAAATTGGAAACAATACCTTTATACTTTGGGTTAGTTTAAATTAAATTAAATATGCCTTTGACCATATTTTCATATGTATAATTCTCCATAAAATGATTATATATTTTATCTCGAATAACGTAACGCTCTTCTGGCTCATTCATATAAAAACGCACTAGTTTAATGGCTTCATCCATACTATTAAACGAAACCTTTTTAGGATCTATCGGAAGTAATTCATGAAGTATCTTTTTATAATCACAAATTTGAAAAGCACCTATGCCATTAATTTCAAAAAACTTATTATTAACAGACTCTATTTCTGCATAATGTAAATTATTGAACACAATCTTAGCCCCACTTATTACCCTTGATTTTTCTTCTCCGTAGATTGCTTTATTATTAAAGTTACTCTCTAATTCTGGAAGAAAAAATTTTGCTTTTTTACCATATAAACTTACATTACAACCGCTTGATTTAAGGTAATTAATCATTAAATTTCGATAAGGATATAAATTTCCAAATGTTAAAACATCAATGTTAATTTCATCTTCAATATTCTTAAAATCTTCTGATACTCGTTTATGAAATCTAGGGTTAAATGCCTCTTGGTATAAGTGCGTATTTAGTTTGAGTTTATTTGTCATAAAATCAACTATATATGGGTCTTTGGTAAAATACGCATCATAAGTCTCAGCAAATATTTGCTGACTTTGAAAGGTAGATAGAGCATCAGGGTTTATATGTATAATTTTAATTTTATTTTCTTTGATTGTTTTAACCACTAATGGGTGTATATGTCTATAAACACCAATAACTAAGTCAGGTTTAAAATCAAGAATTTTATTTAAAAGGGTTTCATTTTTATGCTCTATAAATTTTTGACTAATTAATGCTAATCCAGCATCAATCTTAGAAGAAGTAATATTTTTAAAGTCAAAAATCTGACAATCATTTCCTTGTCGTATTAATTCGTCATTTAAATGAAACTCTAAAGAGTCATAAAAGTTTGCTGCACCTATTATTGCTATTCTCATTACAGTCTATCTGTTACTATTTCTTTTGGTAAAAAGCTCTTTACATCGTATAGAATTGATGCGTCATTTCTTTTTAGTTTATTATAGTCTAATTTTTTAAACTTATCATGACCAACGGCTAAAACAATAACATCATAAGCGCTATTTATAGTATCTATTAATTCTTCGTCATACTCGTGTTTCACTTCTTCTTTTGATGCATAAGGGTCGTAAGTATCTACGTTCATACCAAAACTCCTGAGTTCTTTTATTACATCTATAACTCTAGTATTTCTGATATCGGGACAGTTTTCTTTAAAAGTTAAGCCTAAAACCAAAACTTTAGCTCCTTTAATAACATGAGAGCCTTGTACCATGAGTTTCACAATTTTGTTTGCTATATGTATGCCCATATTGTCATTGATTCTTCTTCCAGATAAAATAACTTCTGGATAATATCCTACACTTTCTGCTTTGTGCGTTAAATAATATGGGTCCACACCTATACAATGACCTCCAACTAATCCTGGCCTAAAGGGTAAAAAGTTCCATTTAGTTCCTGCGGCTTCAAGTACTTCAGTAGTGTCAATATTAAGTTTATCAAATATCAGGGCTAGCTCATTTATAAGAGAAATATTTACATCTCTTTGTGTGTTTTCAATAATTTTTCCTGCTTCAGCTACTTTGATACTTGAGGCCAAATGTGTGCCTACGGTAACAATCTCATTGTATAAATCATCTACAATTTTGGCTGTGCTCGGATTACTTCCAGATGTTATCTTTATAATATTATGCACTTTTCTTACTGAATCACCTGGATTTATACGTTCCGGAGAATATCCACAGAAAAAGTCTTTATTAAATTTTAATTTACTTGATTTTTCTAAAGCAGGTACACAGACTTCTTCAGTACATCCTGGATATACTGTAGATTCATATATAACAACATCTCCTTCAGACAGAACATTACCCACCATATTACTTGCGCTTATAAGTGGTTTTAAATTAGGTGTTTTAAACTTATCTATTGGTGTAGGAACTGTAATTATATATATATTACTATTTTTTATATCCAAAGGATTAGTTGTAAAGGCTAAGTCTTTGACTTCTTTTAATTCTTTAGAAGACACTTCTCTAGTTATATCTATATTATTTTCTAATTCCTTAACTCTAGTTTGGTTAATATCAAGGCCTATGACTTGAAATTTTTTCGAAAATTCAACAGCTAAAGGCAAGCCGACGTATCCTAAACCAATTATTGCAATTTTATGGCTCATATAAATTTTAAGGTATGATAGTTTAAACGCTAATTAAGTATATCTAGTATTAAAAATGAACTTAGAAACCCAAATGATTTAGAGGTGTGATTTTTCATTCCTTATACGACTACAAATATCGTTTATTTTTGAAGATAACCTATTACAAAAAACCCTTATTGTAAGCAATAGAACAGGTGTTTAGACCTGTTTCCCAATCTGAAATATTTATGTCAAACTGCTTAATAACCTTTGTTTTATCTAAAACAGAATATATAGGCCTCATTGCTTCCGTTTTGTATGACTCTGAGGGTATTGGGTTTATTTTAAGGTTAAGATTCCTAATTTCTTTTATTTTTAATGCAAATCCAAACCAACTTGTTTCCCCTAAATTGCTGAAGTTATAAAGTCCAAAATTGTTAGCGTTCGTCAAAATTATTCTTAAAATAAACTCTACTAAATCCTTGGCATATGTAGGTGTTCCGTATTGATTATTCACCACGTTAATTTCCTTTTTTTCTTTTGCTAAACGCAAAATAGTCTTAAAAAAATTATTGCCGTACTCTGAATAAAGCCAAGATGTTCTTATTATGTAGTAGTTTTTTAAGGTTTTTATTATTTCATTTTCTCCATCACGTTTTGTTATACCATATACACTCAAGGGATTTGTTTTGTCTGTCTCTAAATAAGCTGTTCTCTTTTCTCCATCAAAAACAAAGTCTGTAGAAATATGTATTAGTTTTACATCAAACCGATTACAAGCTCTTGCTAGGTTTAGTGCGCCTAGAGTATTTACATTGTTCGATATTTCGGTTTCGGTTTCTGCCTTATCCACAGCGGTATATGCAGCACAGTTAATACAATAATCATAATTGCTTTCTTCAAAATTATCTTTTACAGAAACCTTATTTGTAATATCTAATTCTTTTGAGCTTTTGTATGTGAATGAAATTTTAGGATATGCTTTTTCAATATCCTTTATACATTGGGCCAACTGACTGTCTTTTCCTGTGATTAATACTTTAATCATAAGTCAACTACTCTATATTTGGGAAGTTTTAAGTCTTTTTCAGAGATGATAAAATCATTTTCCAAGATATTCCAGTTAATATCTAAGTCTTCATCGTTGTAAATAATGCCAGATTCGGCATCTTTATTATAAAAATTATCGCACTTATAACTAAAAATAGTATTGTCTTCTAAAACTAAAAACCCATGTGCAAATCCTCGTGGGACAAATAATTGTGTATTGTTTTCTTCTGATAGTTCAATTGAAAAATGATTGCCAAAAGTTTTAGAATTAAATCTTAAGTCTACAACTACGTCTTGAACACGTCCTTTCACAACACGAACTAATTTGGCCTGAGCATGTTCTCCCTTTTGATAATGTAAGCCTCTCAACACACCTTTTTTTGAACGAGATTGATTGTCTTGAATAAAGTCAATATTCTTTCCTGTAATATCTCTGAATTGCTTTTTATTAAAGCTTTCGAAAAATGAGCCTCTACCATCCACAAATAATTGAGGTTGCAAAATATAGCAGCCTTTTAATGGAGTTTCTTTTATTTGCATCTTATTTAATTCTTTACAAGGCTTAATAGGTGTTTCCCATAACCGCTCTTCACCAAAGGCTTTGCTAGTTTTAAAAGTTGATTTTCATCAATATAACCCATAGCATATGCCGCTTCTTCAATTGCGCCAATTTTTAAGCCTTGACGCTCTTCAATTACCTCAACAAATTGAGAGGCTTGTAAAAGTGATTGAAAAGTACCAGTATCTAACCAAGCTGTACCTTTATCGAGTATGCTTACTTTAAGTTTCCCAAGCTTTAAGTACGCTTTATTTACATCTGTAATCTCAAGCTCACCTCTGGTACTAGGCTCTATTTGTTTTGCTATGCTTACGACATTATTATCATAAAAATATATGCCTGGAACTGCAAAATTAGATTTTGGCTGTTTTGGTTTTTCTTCAATAGAAACAACGTTTAAATTATCATCAAACTCAACTACGCCGTATCTTTCTGGGTCATGAACATGATAGGCATATACAATTCCACCATTAGGATTGCTATTCTGTTTAAGTAAATCTGACAAGCCCGTTCCGTAAAATATATTGTCTCCTAAAATTAAAGCGACTTTATCATTCCCTATAAAATCTTCACCTATAATAAAGGCTTCTGCTAATCCGTTTGGAGAAGCTTGTTCTGCAAATTCAAATTTACAACCCAGTTGACTTCCGTCTCCTAAAAGTTTTTTGAATAATGGTAAATCTTGAGGTGTAGAAATTATTAATATTTCTCTAATACCCGACCACATTAAAGTTGATAGTGGGTAATAAATCATTGGCTTATCATAAATTGGCATTAACTGTTTACTAACCGCTAATGTTAACGGATGTAACCGTGTTCCAGAACCTCCGGCGAGTATTATACCTTTCATTTATGATGCATATTTATTTAAATACCAATGTATTGTTTTTAGTATTCCGGATTCAAAATTTTCATTTGCCTGCCAACCTAGCTCTGTTTCTATTTTAGATGCATCAATAGCGTATCTAAAATCATGTCCTGGTCTATCTGATACAAATGTAATCTGATTTTTATAAGAACTTTCTCGAGGTCTTATGTCATCTAAAATACTACAAATTTTATTTGCAATATATAGATTATCTCTTTCATTTTTACCCCCAATGTTATATGTCTCGCCAGCTTTTCCATTATGAAACGTAAGACCAATACCTGTACAGTGATCAAGAACATAGAGCCAATCCCTTATGTTTTTACCATCGCCATAAATAGGAATATTTTCGCCTTTAATTGCTTTTCTTATAATTGTTGGTATCAACTTTTCATTGTGTTGTTTTGGACCATAATTATTACTGCAATTTGTTGTAACCACATTCATACCATACGTATGAAAATAACTTCTCACCAAAAAATCTGATGAAGCTTTTGATGCGCTATATGGACTGTTTGGTGCATAAGGTGTGGTCTCTTTAAAAAGCCCTTCTTTTCCTAAGGTGCCATAAACCTCATCGGTAGAAATATGATGAAACCTATTTAACTCAGCTCCTTCTTTAAATTCAAAAGGGGCATTCATCCAAAACTGTCTGGCGACATCGATAAGGTTAAATGTTCCTAAAACATTAGTATTTATAAATTCGTCTGGACTATCAATAGAGTTGTCTACATGAGATTCTGCGGCAAAATGTATAACTCCTTTAAAATTATAGGTTTCAAATAGGTTTTGAACTAATTTTTTATCACAAATATCACCCTTTATATAAGTATAATTAGTATGGTTTTCTACTGAACTTAAATTAGCTAAATCCCCTGCATAAGTGAGCTTATCTAAATTAACAATATGGTAATGAGGGTGTTTTTCTAAATAATATTCAATAAAATTAGAGCCTATAAAGCCTAGCCCGCCAGTTATTAATATAGACGTATTAATGTTCATAATTTTTAATGAATCTGATAATGTTCCAAAAAACAAAAACAAAAAACAAAATAAACAATCCTAAAACAGGGACTATAAGGGAGTACATTTGTTTCCATGATCTAAAAGGTCTTCCTATTTCTTGAAAATCAGAAATTACATCAAAAAACTCATTGTCTTCAACTACTACCTTATCTAATTCTCTAATCTCATTTCTAATTTCTATTTCTTTGTTAAACAAATCATATTCTCTAGTCTTATTATCGTCAGTTGTAAATGTAAGCCCAGGGCCAATATTAATTGCAGTTTGCTTTTTTTCTTGTTCTCTTTCAAGCATTTTTATGTAAAACTCTTGCATTTTTTTAACCTCCGCTAAGGATTTTATTAAATCTCGACGTTCAATAGCAACTACACTATCTCTTTTATCCCTGATATTATTAGAATAATCATTGACTATAGAATTGTTTAACCCTTCTTGCAGTGATTTATAAATATCTTTTCTCTTTGACTCAATAGATATTTCAAAAATATCACTATTATGAGTTCCTCTATTATTAATAAAATCTTCGTAAGTAATAGACTGAGCTCTAACACTATCAATTGATTTCAAAAATATATCGTATTGTCGTATTCTATCATTTTCTGATTCGGGTCCTGGGTTAATTCCAAACTCAAGAAGCTCTTTTACTGTATCTTCTTGAACTTTAAATATGTTAGATAATCTATCAAAATCTTTACTCTCTAGTAGTGCATTGAAATAATCAATATTATTAACAAGCTGATACTTAGAATCAAAATGTGGTCGCACTAACATTTTAGAGATATAGATGGTTGGTGTGTTCTTTTCGAGTATTTTTCCGCCAATAAAGCCAACAACAATTACTGCTGTAATAATCAACCAATTTGCAAGAAGTGTTTTTGCAAAACCCATAATTACCGAAACAAAACCTATAGTAATAGTTTGTAGAAATGAAAAAACCTTTTGCGAAACTTTTTTTATCGAATCCATAAAAGAAGTTAAATCTATTTCCTCATTGTTTTCTGGCTTTTTATTTTCACTCATAGTCTATTGATTAAAAATTTGTTGTAATATCTTTTTTGTTATAACATATGTCGGCTTAACACCTGTTGACCCTAATCCTCCAGAGGCCAATGTACTTCCTGTTTCTAATGGGTTGTCACTAGCGTAGTATGCATAACGTACTTTAACATCTTCGTTAATGCTTGCCCTAACTTTTGATGCTGCTTGTATAGCTTTTTGATAATGTGCGCCTTCCATTTCCAGTCCAATCACATCCCATGTTGATTTTTTAAAGAATTTTAATATTTCTTTATTCTGAAGAGATGTTCCTAAAACTGTTATCATAGAACCTTCATAGACATCGACACCGCAATCTAACATATCTGTTTTACTTAACTCATTTTTAAACGGATAATTGTCCGCAGTACCTTCAAAAATATGTGCAGAAGGAATCATCACGTCTCCTTTTCCTCCTTGAAGAATCCCTGCTTTACCCATTATAGATATAGATTTAACATCTAAATGTATCTTCTCTCCTTTTACAGATACTGGCTTTAAGAGCTCGTCCATAGTCTCATAGGCTTGCTCTCCAAAGGCATAATCCATAACAATAATAACTGCTTTATCTTCTGTGTTGTCTTGGTTGTATTCAAAAGCTGTTTTAGAAAAATCTATCTGAGTTGTATCAAAAATCTGAACATTAATATTTGTGCCCGAAGTATCTTTGATATAGGTCATTCCGTTCTTGAAAGCAAAAGCTTCAACCTTACTACGCATGGCTTTATTTTCGGGCTGGCTTAAATCCTCATAAATATCAAAAATATCTTTTTTTACTTTTGTTGCTTTCAAAGTGATATCTGCAAAAAGTGAATTCATAACACTATGCATATTGGCACTTATAATATGAATTGGGCGCCTTAATAAATTGTTTTTATTAAGGATAGATTTTATATTATCAGCCCAAATCTCTCCATGAATATGATGTCCTAAACGCTCTCTTAAAACTGGACTAAAAGTTACAGTACGTTTTTTGTTATTTACCATCTCTTCGATGGCTAATTTGCCTAACCAATACACAATATTTAAAAAGCGCTCAGGCTGCGTTTCTGTTGCAAATTCAGAATAGGTTTCGGAAATTTCATTGAACGTACGTCCCAAAATATGAGCTGTATGCGTTATTGCAATTTCTCGCTCTTTCTGAGTTAGTTTTTTGTTCTTTTTAACCGCAGACTCAAGCTTTCCCCAATCTCTGATTGTTGTCCCATCATCATCTATTAAAACGCGTTTACTTATTTTGTGAGATTCTACAAAAAGAAAAGTTAAATGAGTAAGTATATCATAAATCTCAGAACGTCCTCGAGTAATTTCAATATTCATTTGCTCCTCATCAATACGATAACAGTTACGTCTTCGCTTTGGAGGTATTATAACCTTAAAATGTGAATCTCCATAACCTTCATCACTGGTAAGGTTTATAAAAGAACACTCTTCTATACCATGGGGCAAACGGTCTACAACATAAAGAAGACCTTCTAGTTCAGCTTTTTCATCAGCAATAGAGCCATATATTTCTGGCCTTAAAAGCAGTAAAGCTTCTCGCAGGGTTTCTCCAGAAACACCCATAGGCTTGTAAAAGCCCCTATTAAAAAGATGACGCATAGTCACATACATTCGTTCAATAGCATTTGAACTTTGTTGTGCACGTGTTCTTTTGTGTGTTTTTTTGGTGTTATTCATACTTGTATTTAACCTGCAAATATAAACTATTTAAGGAGTTTTCTTTCGTATAAGGCATCAGCAATCTTACGGTCGTTGGCTAATCTTGGTATTTTATTTTGTCCCCCTAATTTACCAATAGATTTCATATAATTTTTAAAACCCTCCGTTTTAATTCGTGTAATCTTTAATGACTGAAGCACTTTGCCATCAATTAGGTCTTTATAATAACTGTTTTGCTCTCGAAGAGATTGCTCGATTCTATTTGAAAAATCTTCAAAATTATTGGGTTCATTTTCAAATTCCACTAACCATTCATGGTAAGGCAAACCACTTTCAGGATTTATCTGTGGAGCCACTGTAAATTCATTTATAGATGCTCCAGAGGCTTTTAAAGCTTCTTTCATCGCTTGTTCAACTTCTTTGCCAATCACATGTTCCCCAAAAGCCGAAATAAAATGCTTTATACGTCCAGAAACAATAACTCTGTAAGGTGATGTGCTTGTAAACTCAACAGTGTCTCCAATGTTATATGCCCAAAGTCCAGCGTTTGTCGAAACAATCATGACATAGTTTACACCCATTTTTACATCTTTAATTGTTAGTCGTTTTGGGTTTTCTTCAAAAAAATGTTCTGCTTCTATGAACTCATAAAACATTCCTGAGTTAAGCTGAAGTAACATACCCTTTTCACCTTGCTTATCTTGGAAAGCAAAGAAACCTTCGCTAGCTGGATATAACTCAATACTATCAATTTTTCTGCCTATTAAGTTTTCAAACTTAGCACGATAAGGTTCGTAATTAACGCCTCCAAAAATGAATAGATTAAAGTTTTTGAAAATATCTCCAACTCTTTTATCAGTCTTTTCAATGAGCTTTTCGAAATACATCTGAACCCAAGAAGGAATCCCAGAAATAATAGTCATGTTTTCAGGAAGTGTTTCGTCTACAATTGCATCAACTTTAGTTTCCCAATCTTCTATACAGTTTGTGTCCCAGCTTGGTAGTCTGTTTTTCTGAAGATATTTAGGCACATAATGCGCCACAATACCCGAGAGTCTACCCAGCTGGATTCCTTTTTGTTCTTTTAGAATAGGGCTTCCTTGAAGAAAAATCATTTTACCATCAACAAATCTTGAATTACCAGTTTCATTGATATACATCAAAATTGCATTACGTGCAGCTTCAACATGACTAGGCATGCTTTCTTTTGTTATAGGAATATATTTAGCACCAGAAGTTGTCCCTGATGTCTTTGCGAAATAAATAGGCTTGCCTTTCCAGAGTATATTTTCTTCGCCATCAACAACACGCTCTACATAAGGTTTTAATGCTTCATAATCCCTAACAGGAATACGTTTTACAAAATCATCATGATTATTAATACTTATAAAATCGTGGTCTTTTCCGAATGTTGTACCAGCAGCTTCTGAGATTAACTTTTGAAATACCTTTTCTTGGGTCTCAACAGGGTTTGAAGACCATTTTTTTATACGCTTCGCAACTTTTTTTGCAAATGGTTTTGCTAATAATGCTTTAATAGATGCCATTATTGGAAATCAATAAAGTTTGTTGGATTAATTGGGTAGCCTTTACTCCAAAGTTCAAAATGTAAATGTGGTCCTGTGCTCAGGTCTCCAGTGTTACCAGACATTGCAATGACTTCTCCCGCTTTTACCAAATCACCTTGCTCTTTGGTCACCGAACGATTATGCTTATATATAGAGATAAGCTCATTACTGTGTTCAACGATAACTACATAGCCTGTGGACACTGTCCATTCTGAAAATATGATGGTACCGTCTGCTGTAGATTTTACAGGCGTATTTTCAGGCGCAACGACATCTACAGCATAATGCTTTTCTTCAAGGTTATAGCCTTCAGAAATTGTTCCGCTAAGAGGCGGAAACAATACAAAATTCGAGCTATTTGTCTCAGAATCAAAAAGATTGTATTTATCTTCTTTATCTGCTTTTGCTCTCAATAAAGAATCTTCCTTGTTTGGGAAAATATCTGCGATATCCTCATTTTTAGCGGCTTCTAAAATAGAATCTCTATTAAACTCTACAGTTGTTACATCTCCTGTAAGTACTTTTCTTATAGAGGCGTAATACCTGTCATTAATTAATAATTGTTGTTGTAGAGAATCTGCTTTGTATGTCAAAACTGTAGCTTTCTTCTTTAAGGATGTCGAAGAATATCCTGGAATATATTCTCTTAAAGGTGTATACGCTATTAGAAGTGTTGTAAAGCCAATTAAAAAAATTGCAGATAAAGCCGTTAAAACAAATACATTGAGTCTGTTAAGCTTAATAGCATAGCGCTCCTCAAAAGTATCTTCGTTTAATACTACTAGACGATACTTGTGGAGTAATTTTTTTTTAAGTTTTTTCTCCTTTTTAGCCATAGGTAAACAAAAGTATATAAAATACCGATATTGCTAAGTTATTAAATCCTAAAGTTAGCGCAATAACGCCGTAATTAAACTTTAATTATTAACTTTGCTGTCTAATTTAATTATTATGATTACAATATTTCTAGCAATTGGTCCATGGCAATGGGTTATTATCGGACTCGCTATTATTTTATTATTCGGTGGAAAGAAAATTCCTGAATTAATGAAAGGTTTAGGTAGTGGGATAAAAGAATTTAAAGACGCGAGTAAAGAGGATTCTTCTGAAGAAAAAGAGGAGAAATAATATCTTTAACAATAAAACAAAAAAAGCCAACTCAAATGAGTTGGCTTTTTTATGATTTCTATTTTGGCTACTTAATCTTAATTGATTTTATAATCGACTCAAGCTCAAAAACATATTCTCTTTTATCTAGTGATGGCGCATATACATAGCCTTCTGCCACTAAATAACGGTTATTTACTTTATCTTCAATAGCATAGTTTACAAATGGCCCTGCCATTGGTATTTTTTCATCTGCAATTTTCCAAACACCTCTGATTTCATAAGCAGGTTTATTGTCTATAATCGCTTCGTATATTGAAGGTGCGTAGGCTTTTTCCGTAATCATCTGCATACCATCTTCTCCAGGAATGCCTTTAGCAATCATAGAGTCTCTCATATTAATAATATCTTCGACTGTAGTATCTGTCTTGCTAATTGAATCTAATGGGTAGCTATAAAACATCAAATCCATAGTTTTGTTATTGCTTAAACTTTTTCTAACCCAATAAAAATCATTGTCTCCACTAGCTACTCTATATGCTGACGGGATATCTATTGTGAAACCTAAGGCGTTTTCCATAGCTTCGTCCTTAAGTAGAGACTTATTGATGCGTCTTAGCTTTTCTGCAACTTCTCTTTTGTTAAAAGCATCAATAATCTTAGGTGCATTATCTTTAAGTTGATTTATAATATCCTGGTCTGTTTTTCCTTTTACTACCACAATTGTTTGTGGTTTTGCATACACATCTTCTTTTATGAAAATACCCGACTCATCCGTTTTTTCGATTTTTAGAACTGTTCTGTTCTTCGCTGCAAAACCACTAAAGACAGGTGTTGGGATTTGCCTTAAAGAAAACATTGGTTCTTCCTGAGGTAATCCTTTTGCTGGTGCCGCTAGTACACTACGCACAGCCTCTCCAACCTGATCTTCCCATAATAAGTTATCTGCAACAACGGATATAGAATTAATGTTTCCTGATGAAGCCGAGAGATAGCGTATGTTATCTTTTTTATCATTACAACTTAATACTAATAGCAAGCAAAAAAAAGAGATAATATGTTTCATGTGTTTCTATTTATTGTTTTTTTAAAGACACATGCTGTTCGCAATTCATCATTAGTCTTTGATGATATACTTTTTAGCATGCTCGTTTCATTTCATTGAAATTTTAAATTGGTTTACTTGGACACAACAAGAGTCATTCCAATTTTAAGTTTATTACTACTAATATCGTTCCAATCTTTTAAATTCTGAACAGAAACGCCAGAAATTTTCTGTGCAATACTCCATAAAGAATCACCAGACTTGACCTTATATGTCTTTTTACCAGCTGCACTTGCTGGTTTTTTAATCTTTGTTTTAAGCGTAGACTTCGAAACTTGACCGCCAGGATTTTTTGGGTAAATCGTTAATCTTTGTCCTATTTTAAGGTTGTTGCTTCGTAAGCCATTCCAGCGTTTTATGCTACTAACTCTGACGCCATACTTACGAGCAATTTTTCCAAGGTAATCACCACTTCTTACACGATATCTAACTTTTGTATCGTTCTCAAAAAACTGAGGCAAAGGCTTTTCGCGCTTATCTAATTCTGCTTTAGCAAAGGCATATATTTTATTTTCATTTGCTACAAAACTACCAATTGCATAACGCGGTAAACGAAGCGTATAATTTTTATCTTCAATAAATGGAATAATATCCAGCTTATAAGATGGGTTTAAATACTGAAGCTCTTCAATTTTTATATCCGTAACCTCAGCCACTTGGTCTAAAGTTATCATTTGCTTAACACGAATCGTATCTGTTTCGACATATTGATACTTTGGTCTCTCTGGTTTAAAACCGTGTTCTTCTGCAAACTCAAAAATATACATGGTAGCTAAAAATGCAGGTAAATATCCAGCTGTTTCACGTGGAAGGTTTTGCCTTATATTCCAATAATTGGTGTAACCACCTGAACGTCTTATAGCTTTAGATACATTGCCTGGTCCTGAATTATAAGATGCTAGAGCCAAATCCCAGTCTCCAAAAATTCTGTATAATCTTGCTAAATACTTTGCTGCGGCTTCTGTTGATTTTATTGGGTCGCGACGTTCATCTACATAGCTGCTCACATCCAAATCATACTCTTTTCCTGTACCAAACATAAACTGCCATAAACCTGTTGCGCCAACTCGTGAACGCGCTCTTGGTTTTAAGGCTGACTCAACAATAGCTAAGTATTTAACTTCTAACGGAATATCTTCTTTGTCCAAAGCTTCTTCAAACATCGGGAAGTAGAAATGACTCAAACCCATAAGACGTTCCATAGATGTTCTGCGAGTTTTTAGATAACGCTTAATAACGCTTTCTAAAGATGGGTTATATTCAATGTTAAAAGGAGTACGAGCATTTAATCGTTTTAATCTTGCTTTTAATGTATCTGTAGATAACTCGGGATAATCTACAGGTTTATAATCTAACTCTGTAACAGATTTATATATCGTATCGTAAAGTGAATTGCTATACAATTCTTCAAGCCATTTTTCATCTATTTTGGCTGCATGTTCATTATCTTCTAGTGTTTTTATTTTTATCGTATCGCCTACACTTACTGCAGGAATAGTCTTTTCGTTAACGTTCTTGCCGTCAATAGACGTATTTGGTATTGCTTTAGGCTGTTTGGGTTCAGTTCCTTTTTGAACAAATTCTTTGTAGTATTTAACTCCGCTAATAATAGTATCAATAGCATATGTTTTACCTGATATAAAATCTTCTTCTGTGATGCGCTTTTTTGTTGGCTTTGGAATAGAATCCTGAGCAAAGACAAAACTGCTTAACAGCACAATAGCAGTAAATAAAAAAAGATTTTTGATACTCATATATTGATTGTTTTAACAATGCTAACGAAAAGTGCCGTTAAAATCGTGCTTTATTTTTAAATAATTAACCTTTTTAGGATAGAATCGCAGCGATACCTGGTAGTGTTTTTCCTTCTAAACTTTCAAGCATTGCACCACCACCAGTACTAACATAACTTACCTTGTTTTGAAAACCAAACTGTTTTACTGCTGCAACTGAATCACCACCACCAACTAAGGAAAATGCACCATTCTTAGTCGCTTCAGCAATAGAATTACCTAATTCTATGGTTCCACTAGCAAAGCTTTCCATCTCAAAAACACCTAGTGGGCCGTTCCATAATATAGTTTTACACTGATTTACAACATCATTAAAAATTGCTTTTGACTTTGGGCCAGCGTCCAAACCTTGCCAACCATCAGGTATTTGGTTAACATCTACAACTTGAGTTGCTGCATCGTTACTAAAAGCATTAGCGGCTAATACATCAACAGGCAAATGAATTTTTACATTTTTGGCTTCTGCTTGTTTTAAAATGTCTATTGCTAACTCCATTTTATCATCTTCGCAAATAGAATCGCCAACACTTCCTCCTTGTGCTTTTATAAACGTAAAGGTCATACCGCCTCCAATGATTAAATGGTCAACTTTATCTAAAATATTTTCGATAATTGTGATTTTTGAAGATACTTTTGCGCCTCCAAGTACTGCTAATACTGGTTTTTCTCCAGTTTCCATAACTTTTTGAATGCTCTCTATTTCTTGAGCTAATAAGTAACCAAAGCATTTCTTTTCTGGGAAAAACTGAGCTACAATAGTTGTTGAGGCATGAGCTCTATGTGCTGTACCAAAGGCATCATTTACATATATATCTCCTAACCTAGAAAGCTTTTCTGCAAAGGCTTTGTCACCCGCTTTTTCTTCATCGTGAAAGCGGAGGTTTTCTAACAACAAAACTTCTCCGGGTTTTAAATTCATAGTCGCTTCCTCTACCTTTGAGCCAACACAATCTTCTACAAACTTAACTTCAACTCCAATGACGTCTTCAATCTTCTCTACAATATGACGTAGTGAAAACTCGTCTTGTACACCTTTTGGTCGCCCCATATGAGACATCAAAACACAACTACCTCCGTCTTCAAGAATCTTAATTACTGTAGGTTTTGCAGATTGAATTCTTGTATCGTCAGTAACTTCAAAATTTTCATTTAGAGGTACGTTAAAGTCCACACGAATTAATGCTTTTTTATCTTTAAAACTGATGTCGTTTATGGTTTTCATTGCATATGTTTTATTGAGCAAATATATAGATTAGAAAGCTAATTTTTTTACATAGATTTGCTTTATGCTTTTTTCAGAAGTTTTAGGGCAACATCATATAAAAAGTCATCTTACAAAAAGTGCAGATGCAGGCCGTATTCCGCATGCACAATTGTTTGTGGGTCCTGAAGGCTCAGGCACTTTGCCAATGGCAATTGCCTATGTGCAATACATTTTGTGTAACAATACAAATTCTGAAAACACTGAAGGTAACCAAGCCTGTAATCTTAAGTTTAATAACCTTTCGCATCCAGATTTGCACTTTGTATTTCCTGTGACGACAAATGATAAGGTGAAACGACACCCTGTTTCTAATCATTTTTTAGAAGAATGGCGGCAGCTTATTGATCAACAACCTTATGGAAATTTATTTGACTGGTACAAAATGCTAGGAGTTGATAATAAGCAAGGACAAATTGGCGTAGACGAGGCTCAAGATATTATAAAGTCATTGAGCTTAAAGTCTTACGAAGGTGGTTATAAGGTGATGCTTATTTGGATGGCTGAAAAAATGAATACTGCTTGCGCCAACAAGCTATTAAAGCTTATTGAAGAACCGCCAGAAAAAACCATTTTTATTCTTATTGCCGAGGAAGAAGAACAAATTATTGGGACCATTAGATCTCGCTGTCAAGTGTTACATTTTCCGCGTCTATCTGAAGTTGTAATCGCCGAGGCTTTGGTTAAAAATTATGAAGTTGAAGAAGCTGTTGCAAACAAAATTGCTCAGCAATCTAATGGGAATTTTAATAAGGCTTGTGACTTAATCTATCAAGACAGCGAAGACATTCAGTTTGAAAAATGGTTTATTGCCTGGGTACGTTCTGCTTTTAAAGCCAAAGGTAATAAGTCTGCTATTCGAGAATTAATAGCTTGGTCTGAAGAGATTGCAAAAACAGGTCGTGAAACGCAGAAACAATTTCTGCATTTTTGCATCAACTACTTCAGACAAGCCATGCTACTTAATTATAAAGCTAATGAGTTGGTCTATTTAGAACCAAAATCTGATAGTTTTAAGCTAGAAAAATTTGCGCCTTTTGTTCACGACGCCAATATCTTAGAAATTTCTAAAGAGCTTCAGGATGCTATTTACCACATTGAACGCAATGGTAATTCTAAAATTATCCTTACCGATTTGTCAATAAAACTGACAAGATTATTGCACAAAAATAGCCGAGCAAACATCTGATTTTCAGTATTTTATGTTGTTTTCTTATTCTTTTCCATCTGGCTTATAATCCGCATTTAATGCTTCTGTAATGGTTTTGGTTAAATCGCTTGCTTCTTGACCATACATGACACTACCTGCTTCGTTTTTTCCGAAAATAAATGTGTAACCATTCTCTTTTCCATAATCTTCTACAAAATCGTTTACTTTTGAAATAACTGAATCCATCTCTTTAGCAAAAGCTTGTTTCATCACTTGCTGCTCTATTTGGAATTGTTGTGTTAATTGTTGGTTTTTTTGACCCAACTCATTGTATTTTTCTTGAGCCTTCTTTTGAGACATTTTACTTTGAGCTAACTGAAATGCTTTTACTTCAACCTGAAAATTTCTATCTATGCTATCCATTCTTTTTTCAAAAGCTTCTTTTGTTACTTTAAAAGAATTTTCGATATCAATTTTCATTTGGTAATCATTAATTACATCACCGTTATCTATAAAACCAATTTTCTGTTGCTGTTGGCAAGAAGAAAATAAAATGGCAATTACTAATAGTCTAAATATATTTTTCATGTCGTTCTGATTTTTGAAATTAAATTTTGGCAAATGTATAAAAGTTGGAACGTTTAGAAAGCAATTTAACAACTATTACATTTCTTTATGGCAAAATGCTTGTTTGATAATTTTTATCAATTAAAAATAGGCTAAATAGGCGCTCATTTTAGAAGAGTACACAAAACTGCTTAATGATTTGTGCTTTGTTTCGTCTAAAACCTCTTAAAACGCTTTGTTTTGAGTTTTAGTCTTTTTTGAAGGTGTAAATTAAAGACGAGTACTCTCCTGTCCTTTTTGCTTTGAGATTTGAACGCAGTCCAACCAAAAATGCTTTAAAAGGATTCATAAATCCAGACTTATATTTTTCGGAAAGTAAACTCACATAAAACGAATCAAAAAGCATTGGATAAATTCTATCTGATAAAAATCCTTTTTCTTTAAAAATACGTTTCATTCCGTTTTGAGAAAAATGCCAAAGGTGTCTTGGCGCATCATAAGCAGCCCAAAATGATTTATAATATTCTGCATCATAACTTTTATAGTTTGGTACAGCAATCACTATACGTCCATTTGGTTTTAATAGATGGTTGAAAATATTAATGTGTTCTTCTAAATTTGGCAAATGCTCTAAGACATGCCAAAGCGCAATAACATCAAAGCTCTGAGGTTTTAAATTTTGAAGATGCTCTGTTTCAAAAACATTATTGTCGGTTTTTGACCTTGCAATTTTGCGAGCGTTTTTATCAGGCTCAATTCCTGTTATTTGCCAACCGTTATTTTTAGCTGTTTCTAAAAAATCCCCAGTACCACATCCTATATCCAAAAGATTTTTCTCTTCATTTTTGAATGAATTAATTAACCTCAATTTCTTTTTTAAAGCACTCTTTCTAACCAAATGGTAAACTTGTTCAAGGAGGTTTCTGTTCGAATCTGTATGCGAAATGTAGTCTTCGCTTTTATAATACGCTCCAAGATTCTCTAGTTTAGGCTGTGGAGAAGTTATAAGAATATCTTGTTCTTCATTTAATATTAAATCAAATGATTCTCCAGAAACAGAATGGTCTTTTACTTTAAGGAATTGATTGTTGTTTTTCATTTGAAACAAGATTCTGAATCAAGTTCAGAATAACAAATATGGATGTTTATATTTGATGTTCCACGTGGAACATCATTTTTATTATCGTCCTAAATACACTAACAAAACAGAAATATCCGCTGGAGAAACACCACTAATTCTTGATGCCTGAGAAACCGTTACAGGTTGTATTTCGTTTAATTTTCCTCTTGCCTCTAAACTCATAGATTGCAGTTTTGAGTAGTCAAAATCTTTTGGGATCTTGACATTTTCTAAACGCTGAAGCTTGTCTGCATTACTCTTTTCCTTCTCTATATACCCAGCATATTTAACCTGGATCTCTGCTTGTTCTAAAATTTCAGTATCCAAATTATTTTCTAAAATGTGTGCATTTACAGACTCCACTTTTCGCATATCTGACATGCAGATTTGTGGTCTTGCAAACAACTTAAACATCTTATCCTTCTGCTTAACCTGAGCAGAATTTTTTGCTTCAAGTATTGGGTTTATTTCTTTCGGCTCTACACTTGTGTCTTTAAAAAACTGAACAAAATTATCAGACTTAGATTGCTTTTCCTCCATTCGTTTAAGACGGTTTTCTGAGGCCAAACCTAATTCATATCCTCTTGGTGTTAACCTAAAATCTGCATTATCTTGTCTTAATAATGTTCTGTACTCTGCGCGAGATGTAAACATACGGTAAGGCTCTTCTGTACCTTTTGTAATTAAATCATCTATTAATACACCTATGTAAGCTTCATCTCTTCTCAGAGTGAATATATCTTTTTCTTGTACTTGTAATGCGGCATTTATTCCGGCCATTAAACCTTGAGATGCTGCTTCTTCATATCCCGTTGTTCCGTTAATTTGACCAGCAAAATACAAACCATCAACCAGCTTAGTTTCTAACGTATGTTTTAATTGTGTTGGCGGAAAATAATCGTATTCAATTGCGTAACCAGGTCTAAAAAACTTCACGTTTTCGAAACCAACCACAGAACGTAATGCTTTAAACTGAACGTCTTCTGGAAGTGATGTTGAAAAACCATTGACATACACTTCACATGTATTCCAACCTTCCGGTTCAACAAATAATTGATGCCTGTCCTTATCTGCAAACCGATTAATCTTATCTTCTATTGAAGGACAATATCTTGGACCAACACTTTTTATTCTTCCATTAAACATTGGCGATCTATCAAAACCTTCACGTAATAAATCATGAACCTCCTGACTTGTATAAGTCATATGACATGAGCGTTGGTTTTTGAGCGCCTGAGTTGTGTCTAAATAAGAAAACTTATCTGGGTTTTCGTCACCTGGTTGTTCGGTCATTTTAGAATAATCCAAAGAACGTCCATCAACTCTTGGAGGAGTTCCTGTTTTCATTCGACCAGAATCAAAACCTAGATTAACTAGCTGCTCAGTAATCCCTGTTGCGGCTCTTTCTCCTGCTCTTCCACCGCCAAAATTCTTCTCACCTATGTGAATTAATCCATTCAAAAAAGTGCCATTTGTAAGTACAACTGTTTTAGCTTTAACTTCAATTCCAAGAGAAGTTTTTACGCCTTCAACTTTTCCGTTTTTTACTATTAGACCAGAGACCATTTCTTGGTAGAAATCTAAATTCTTAGTATTCTCTAGAAGCATTCTCCAGTCTTCTGCAAAACGCATTCTGTCACTCTGAACCCTTGGACTCCACATTGCAGGTCCTTTAGATTTATTAAGCATCTTAAACTGAATAGCGGATGTGTCTGAAACAATTCCGCTGTAACCACCAAGCGCATCAATCTCACGCACAATTTGTCCTTTTGCAATTCCTCCCATAGCTGGATTACAAGACATCTGTGCAATGTTTTGAAGATTCATTGTTATTAACAATGTTTTGCTACCCATATTTGCAGCAGCAGCAGCAGCCTCGCTACCAGCGTGACCAGCTCCAACTACTATAACATCATAAATCTCGTTAAACATAACCTATATTCTTATTGTTCCACGTGGAACATTTGTGTGATTGAAAATTTCAGTCTGCAAATATACGCTGAAAATGTGGATATTAAATACGCTTAGACAAGTAGTGATTCTCTTTAGAGCGCATCAGTTTAGACTCTTCGTCCGACTTATCTTTATAACCGCAGTAGTGCAAAACACCATGAGCCATAACTCTTGCTAATTCGTTTGAAAAAGTTGTGCCAAAATCTTTTGAGTTATCTCGAACTCTTTCTATTGAAACATAAATATCTCCGTGTAGTTCTTTTCCTACGGAATAATCAAAACTTATTATGTCAGTTAACGTGTCATGATTTAGAAAATCTAGATTGATTTTATGCAAATATTCATCCGAGCAAAAGATATAATTAATCTCTCCTTCTTTATAATTCTCTTCAATAATTAAATCTGAAATCCATTTGGAAGTCTCTACTTCTTTGTCAAGTTTAAAGTCAATTTCGTAATTAAAACTAATCATTTGTGTTTTTAAAATAGTCTTGCAATTTCTTTTTGAATTGCGAACGCAAAGGTAATGCTTGTCGGTTTAATATTTCCGTAGTATTGAAATATTGTTTTGCTGTTGGTATTTGACTTTTAGAAGTGTTATTATATTCTTTTCTATTCGTTTTAGATTCGCGTTTTTCATCTTCGCCCTGAGTGAATGTTGCGTTTTCTAATTTTAATAATTGATGTTGTAAGTCCATCATTTTTTGGAGCGTTTGATTTGTAAATCCTTTATTTATTAAATCTAACTCTACCTCTTCCATTTGTCTTATTAATTTACCTGCTTCACCTTTTCCTCCTTCTTTTCCAATTCTGTCTTGAAGTGCCTGTCTTAACTGTTGTTGCTGTTGATAAATCCTATAGAGTTCACCGTTAAACTCTTCACTTCCGCCTTCACCATAGCCATCTTTTTTATCACCTTCTCCATCTTTATCCCCATCCTTTCCGTTCTTACCGTCTTTGCCATTTTCTCCCTCTGAACCTTGACCTTCATTTCCGTTTTGACCATCTTTTCCTTTACCCTGTTTGCCTCCAGATTGTTCTCCTTCCTGTCCTTCATTACCCTCTTTGCCTTCTTGTCCATTCTCTCCTTTGTCGCCATCTTTCTCTCCCTTTTCGCCTTTCTCACCTTCTTTGTCTTTTCCTTTGTCTCCTGGCTTTTCTCCTTCATTTAGCTTTTTCATAGCTTCTTCCATCTTCTTATTTAACTCTTCTTGGCTCATAATAATATCTGGAAGTTGCATCTCTCCTTCGCTACCTTGACCGGGTTGCATGTTCATAGACATTTCCATATTATCAAGAATATTACTCAACATATCTGCTAAAGAATTTGCTGCCGTCACCGTGTATTGTTGAGAAGACACGCCTTGGTAGATTCGGTTTTCTGTAAGCTGACTCAAACTCTTATCTATATTAAAATAGACATCTGTGATTTGAGAGTTTATCTTTTCTGAAATTTTTGGATTTCGTAATGACAATGCAAAAAGACTATCATCTACATGCTCAAAATGTTCTTTAAGTGTGCTTTGTTTTATAATGAATTTACCGTACTGATTATGGTTAACATCTATCTCATCAAATCGGTCCATTAATGCTTCTTGGTCAAAAGAGAATAACACCAAATTATCAAGAATCTGACGCAACATCTCAGCATCTTCCTCTATTTTATCCCCGCCGCCACCGCCAGACATCATAGATTGTTTCATCATCTCGCCAAGTTGCTTCATCTTTTTAGCTGCAGCTTTTTGCTTGTTTTTTGCACGTTGCATCTCTTGAGGTGTCATTGGCTTGTCTTCCTTCTTCTCGCCTTCTTGTTTTTCACCTTCTTTTTGAGATTCATTTTTCTCAAGCTCTTCTTTGGCTTCCTTTTGGTCTTCTTTTATGCTTTCTTCAGTCGGCTTATCTCTTTCAATATCTTCTGGTTTTCTGAGCTTTCTATTCTCACTCATTAACTCATCAATAGCTTTCTGTATGTCTTTAAATTCTTTGTTTAATTTCTCCTGAGCTTCTTTTGTGTTTTCTTTTGAATCTTTCTCAGAAAGCTCTTCTTGTCTTTTAGAAATATCCTCTAATTGCTTCTGAATTTTCTCTTGCTTTTTGGTGACATAAAAACGCTTGGTTAACTCAAGCAGTTGCATCATGCTTCGCTTTTTGTTTTTGTTTTGCTTAGCTAACTCTTCAAGCTTCTGACTAAACTCTTCTTTATTAATTTTCTCCGTCATTTTCTCCAACTCCTCAAGAAGTTTTTCGTCTTTTTTAAGTTGTTCTTCGTTTTCTTTTAATCGCTCTTTTAAATCTTCTTTAAATTCATCTTTCTTACCATCTTCTTCTTTGTCTTTCTGAAACTCTTCTAAATTCTCTTGCAATTTTTTATTGAAATTCTTCATCAACTGTTCTTGTTGTTTTTGACGTTTCAGGAAGTTTTCAAATTTCTTTTTATCATTGAAATTAAGAGCTTCTTTCTCCTTTTGAGTTTTAGATAATTCTTCAAGCTTTTTGTCTTGTTCTTCAAGCTTTTCAAACGTTTTGCTTATGTTTTTAATCGTTTCGTTTTGCTCGTTAAGTTGTTTTGTTTCTTCTTCGTCTTTAGTGCGCTTACGATAGTTAAACACGCTGCTCTTTACGTTCTTAAAGTTGTGAATAGCGTCATTATCAAAAACCTCAAAATACAAGTCATAAGCAATTCCATCTTTAACATTTAATTGATCTGGAAAAGCACTTACAAACTCCGAAAAGTTAGATTTAGAAATGTCAATAGGTACAACCTGTTTTTTAGCTTCGTTTTCAGAAGGATAATACACTAATTGCAATTTTCGCAAACCATAATCATCGCTTGCCTGGCCATAGAAATAAAGACTTTGCTGATCAACAGAATCCTTTTCGACTTTAATATCTAATTCAGGATAAGCATCCTTAACCACATTAATGGAAAACGCCAGACTTTCATAATTAGTTAAATCTTTATTGCTGGTGTTTATACTATAACTATAATTTCTGTAAAGCCTTTTAGTGGCTTCAAAATCTCCAGATTTATTTCCAGCGAAAGCGATAGTGTCATTAGCGTAGATATTAACTTCTGATGTTGATTTTGTATTTACACTCCATGTGATTTTTGTCCCTTCTGGGATTGTAGCGCTACCTGTACTTTTTAATGTTTCATCTTTCTTTTTAGTATGGCTCGGATAGTCTAAAATCATATCAAAACCGACCAAAGTTGGCACGTTTACCACACGTAATTCATAAGGCTTAGAAACCACTTCATTTGCTGAAAGTGAAAAAGAAACATCTTCTTTTAATTGATTAAAAACATACTGAAACTCTCCGGGAACATTCTGTTGTAAAAAATAGGTTTGACTATTATAATCTATCTGAACTTGGTCCGGAATAATATCGCCTACAGTTTTTACAATAAGCGTGTAGTCTTTGTTCTCAATTGCTTGAAGCTCATCATTAACCACAAAAAACTGAAACGGTGCTGGCGGCTCATAAGCTGTTTGATAATTCACAACACGCTCATAACTATCGCTAAACCAATTGATTTTGCCTGTTATAAATGAAAGCAATAATATAGCTACAGGAATCGCAGCATACTTTAAATATCTTAAACTCGATTTAAAGTTAATTGCAGTTTGAAACGGTATGGGTTTTAGCTCAGCAGATTTCTGCTCTATGCTTGCCAATAGTAAATCAGATTGTTGTGTATTTTGATTTAACTGAAGTACATTGAGTAGTTTATCATCAACTTCAGGGAAATGGTTACCAATTAATTTTGAAGCGGTTTCAAAATCAATGCCTTTTCTAAGATTGAAAAGCTTTGCTAACGGAATAATTATAAATCTCGTAAAAAGTGTAGCTTCCACAGCGATAAACAACCAAAACAATATAGTTCTCGCGGTTGGATTTAGCCATAACAAATACTCTACTAATAGCGTAATCATAAAATAGAGCACGCCAATAGCGAAAAACAAAATAGCGCCTTTAAGCAATTCATTAGTGTAAAATTTCTTAATAAACTGCTGTAATTTGGCTTGTATGGTCTTAAAATTGCTCATATTAACTTCAATAACTGACTAAACTACAATTTTATTTTTAGTGTTGAATTCCTAAATTTGATAAGTTTCTGTTAATTTAGGGGCTTTTAGTGTTAAATTGGGCTGAAATCACTCAATTTCGTCCATTATTTTGAACAAATACCGACTTTAAACATATGAAAGACCTTAAATATTTAGCTGCATTTTCAATTCCAGTTTTCGCATTCATTGGGTTCTGTTTTAAAGGTTATTGGGTTTGGTCAACACCAATATTTGCATTTGTTTGTATCCCAATATTAGAACTCATATTTCCTGTTGATACTGATAATTTTTCTGAAGAAGAAGTAGGCAGTCGATTGAAACGAAAACTATTTGATTGGCTATTGTATCTTAACCTACCAATTGTATTTGGCTTGGTTACTTATGGATTATTTGTGGTGACTAATCTAAGTATTGAAACCTATGAGTTTGTTGGGTTAATTTTCTCTTTAGGAATTGTTTTGGGTGTTAACGGCATAAATGTTGCTCACGAGCTAGGTCATAGGCAAGCCACAAATGAGCGTTTTATTGGTAAAGCGCTGCTGCTGCCGTCTTTTTATATGCATTTTTTTATTGAACATAATTACGGGCACCATTTACACGCTGCAACACCGGAAGACCCAGCGACAGCAAGGTATAATCAATCCGTGTATTCGTTTTGGATTACCTCAACCGTTAGGCAATATTTTAGTGCGTGGCGTATTCAAAAAAAACTGCTAAAGAATAATAATCAAAGTTTTTTGTCTGTGAAAAATGATATGCTTTGGTACACTATTTTTCAAGCCTTATATTTAATTGCGGCTTTTTTAATCTTTGGAAAAACAGGATTCATTTTTTCATTAGCATCTGGAGTTGTTGGTTTTATTTTATTAGAAACTGTAAACTATATCGAGCATTACGGCTTATTGCGTTTGCAAACAAAATCTGGTCGATACGAACGTGTTAGAGAAATGCATTCGTGGAATTCTAATCATGTGATTGGGCGCATCATTTTATATGAGTTAACTCGCCACAGTGACCATCATTACAAGTCTTCAAAGAAATATCAAATACTGGATTGTCATGACGAAAGTCCGCAAATGCCTTACGGCTATCCCACGTCTATGGTGTTAGCTATGATACCACCACTCTGGTTTAAGATTATGAACAGACGCGTCCCAAAACCGATGATTTTAGGCTAATGTCTGAAAAACAGGACGTAATCTTTTTTTTACAAAAAAAATTATTAGTTTGCTGCTTTATATTTAATTTGCTTACCCAAATTTTAAAATAACCAACATCAATCACCATGAAAAACTTTGTCAAATATTTTATATTTTGTCTTTTAGTCTCTGTGTTTTCTTGTGAAGACGAGAGCTTCCCTTATGTTCCGCCAACAACAGAAGTTCCTTCGGATGAGGACTTTATTGAAAACTTCGGTGATCAAATAAGCGCTAGTTTTTTAGGGCGTGTAGTTGATGAAAATAATAACCCCATTGAAGGTGTAAACATTCAAATAGAAAATGCAACGGCAATCACAGATGCTTTTGGCGTTTTTAGTATTCGCGATGCTAATGTGTATGAGCGCTTTGCCTACATTAGAGCAGAAAAAATCGGTTACATCAATGGCTCACGTGCTTTAGTGCCTTCAGAATCTGAAATCAATCAAGTGCAAATTATGCTACTTGAAAAAACTGTGACAGAAACCATTAGCTCTGGAGAATCTTCTACTGTTTCATTAAGCAATGGTTCTGAAATCACTTTTGATGGTAATTTTGTTTCTGCTTCAGGGGCTACCTACCTTGGGCCAGTAAATGTAACCTTAAAGCATTTAAGCCCTGATGATGATAACATGAGTGCTATGATGCCGGGAATGTTATATGCTCAAAACGCTTCTGGCAATGATGTGGCTTTAGAAACCTATGGTATGCTCGCGGTAGAACTATCCACTTCAGGAGGAGAACCGCTCCAACTTGCTGAAAATAGCAAATCAAGAATTACTATTCCGTTGGCAACAGATGTTACTAATCCACCAGCGACGATTCCATTATGGTATTTTGATGAAAACGTAGGCTACTGGAAAGAAGATGGTGGGGCAATTCTTCAAGGAAATCAATACATAGGTGAAGTTAGCCATTTTACATTTTGGAATTATGACTATCCGTATCCGGCAGTTAATTTATGTATCACATTACGAGACACAAACGGAAATATACTACCAAATACAGCTTTAGATTTATATTCGGAATTATTAAATGCAACAGGAACTTATGGTTTTACAAATAGTAACGGAGAGGAATGTGGCCTAGTTCCTGCAGACGAAGAATTAACCATTACCGTTTATAGTCCGCTGTGTACAAATCAACCGTTTACAGCAACTATTGGGCCTTTCTCTTTTGATGTCAATACTACAGTAATTGTTGATTTAGAAAACGATATCACTTTTACAGGTAGTTTTCTAACCTGCGAAGGGCTTAACGTAAGTAACGGATATGTACAGTTATCAATTGATGGTATTTCTCAAATCATACCCGTAACCGATGGCGTAATAGATTACACCTTTAATAGCTGTGGCGTAACAAACTATTCTTATAAAGGCATTGACCTTGAAAACAGTCAAGAAACTCAAGTTTTTACTGGAGCTATCAATGATTCAACAGAGACCATAGATGCAGGCTCATTTAGTGCTTGTGATACATTTGAAGATGCAGACGGCGATAGCATTCCTGATGCTTTAGAAGATGTAGATGGTGATAACAATCTAGATAATGACGATACTGACAATGATGGGATACCGAATTACCTAGATGATGATGATGATGATGATGGTATTAATACCATAAATGAAGATTACGATGGCGACAACAACCCCTTAAATGATGATACAGATGATGATGGGGTACCTAATTACTTAGATAATAATGATTTAAACCTTTTTGATGCTGAAACTGGGAGTAACGGATGCGAACCAGTCACTTATGACTTTGGCGCTTTATTTGCTAATGTTTATAATGTAGCAAATACAGACTATGTGTTTTATGAAACTGAGGCAGACGCTACGTCAGAGATTAATCCTATAGCGTTGCCATATACACTTACTTTTGCTGAAGCGGTGCTAAACCCAACCATATTTGTAAAAGCAACAAGCGCAACTACTGGTCAAACAGGGATTGCTAGTGTCTTTTTGTTCTTAAACGATTTTGATTCAGATAATGATGGTTTAACAGACTGCGAAGAAACTACGGGTGTTGATAATCCTAATACTAATTTAATTCCAACAGGAATGAGTGACCCAAATGATCCTGATGACCCAAATATGGATAATAATAGTCCAAGCGATGGGGTTTTACAGGTTTGCGATGATAATAATGATGGTTTCTCTAACTTTGATTTAACATCGATGGATTCATTTTTCTTGAACGGAAACGACCCCGCTAACTATCAAATATCATATCACTTAACAGACATAGACGCCACTAATGGTGTTCAAGCATTGCCTTCTCCTTTTTTCAATACCACAAATCCGCAAACTTTATTTGTAAGGGTTTTTGAAATTTCAACTGGTAACTATGAAACTTCTTTGTTAACCTTAGAAGTCGTTCCGGCTCCTGTAATGCCTGCTCTTGCAGATATTGTAGAGTGTGATGTTAATGCAGATGGTTTGGCTACATTCAATTTAAGTTCTTTAGAAATACTAATAATTGATGAGAATCCAGGTATTGACATTATAGTAACATACTATAGCTCTCAAGTAGATGCAGATTCTGGAATTAATCCAATTGATGCTGCTAGCTTTGCTAATATTGATAATAATTCACAAATTATTTTTGTAAGAGCTGAAAACTTAGTTACTAATTGTTTTAGTACTGGACAAGTAAACTTAGTTGTAGACTCTGGTTGCTAAATTTTAATTCTTTCATATAAAATAAAAGCTCCTTTTAATTAAAGGAGCTTTTTTTGTGGGCTTAAATTATCAAACTATCTTTGTGCTTTAACTTTAAGTTATGTCAAAAAACGTCCGTGTGCGCTTTGCGCCAAGTCCAACAGGACCTTTACATATTGGTGGTGTAAGAACTGCTCTTTTTAATTATTTGTTCGCAAAAAAACACGGAGGTGATTTTGTACTGCGCATCGAGGATACTGATCAAAATCGGTATGTTGAAGGAGCTGAAGACTATATTGTTGATGCATTAAACTGGTGTAATATTCCTTTTGACGAAGGCCCTGAAAAAAATGAAAAATTTGGTCCATACAGACAGAGCGAACGTAAGCATTTGTATAAACAATATGCTGACCAATTAATTTCTGAAGGCAAAGCCTATTATGCATTTGATACTTCGGAGCAATTAGATGCACACAGAAAAGATCACGAAGCTAATGGCAAAACATTCATCTACAACTGGCATAACCGCGAAAAAGGGCGTTTAATAAACTCTTTAGTTTTAACCAAAGAAGAAACAAAGGCAAAAATTGAAGCGGGTGAAACTTATGTGGTAAGATTTAAATCGCCACAAGATGAAACACTTCACTTAAAAGATGTTATTCGTGGTAATATTTCTATTAATACTAATGTTTTAGACGACAAGATTTTATTTAAAAGTGATGGTATGCCAACCTATCATTTGGCAAATATCGTTGATGACCATTTAATGGAGATTACACACGTTATTAGAGGTGAAGAATGGTTGCCGTCTTTAGCTTTACACCGATTATTGTATGATGCTTTTGGGTGGGAAGCTCCTGAATTTGCGCACTTACCGTTAATATTAAAACCAACGGGGAAAGGAAAACTAAGTAAGCGTGATGGCGATAAGCTAGGATTTCCAGTATTTCCTTTGGAATATACTGCACCAAATGGAACAATTTCTAGAGGTTATAAAGAAGATGGATATTTCTCTGATGCTGTCGTAAACTTTTTAGCCTTTTTAGGTTGGAATCCAGGTACTGAACAAGAATTGTTTTCTCTAGAAAATTTAATTTCAGAATTTGATTTAGACCGTGTTAATAAGGCTGGTGCGCGTTTTGACCCAGATAAAACTAAATGGTTTAACCATCAATACATGCAGCAACAGTTAGATTTAGATTTAGCTAATACGTTTAAAGCTGAACGTTCGGAATTAGCAGAAATCGATGTTAACTATATCGCTTTAGTCGTTGGTTTAATAAAAGAGCGCGCAACCTTTATCAATGAGTTCTGGGAATTAAGCCACTTCTTCTTCTCTGCTCCAACATCTTTCGATGAAAAAGCATCAAAGAAAGCCCTAAAAGAAGGTACGGTAGATATTATGCAAAAGGTGATTGAAATTGTTACTGCCACTAGAGAGTTTACGGTACAAAATCTAGAATCTAAACTAAAAGGTTGGATTACTGATAATGAAATAGGTTTCGGGAAAGTGATGATGCCTTTACGATTAGCATTAGTTGGCGCTTTACAGGGTCCTGATGTATTTGAAATAATGTTTATGATTGGCAAAAACGAAACGGTAAAACGTATAGACGCTTTAATAAAGACAATCTAAAACACAAACATAGCAGTAAATACCAACATACTCTGATTGCCTTTAAAGTCAACATCTTCAGAAAAGTTTGCTTTATTTAATTTGCTTAACATGTTTGTAAAACCATAAATGTATTGTGCTCTAAGCTTAAACTTATCAATGCCTAAAGATGCGCCAACCGCACCATTAATATTAAATCTAGAAATTCCAGTAATCTCATCGGCTCTTATGGTATTGTAACCATCTATAAGATATGTTTCTTTTGCTTCATCTTGTAAATCTAAATCGCTATTGTACTGCAGCATAGGACCAGCATCAATAGTTAAGTGGTTTTTAATAATTTTTATATGCCCCAATAAAGCTATTTGTGCTGTAAATACTTTGTAGTCTATCGATTCTGTTTGTGTGCCTCCAATAGGAATAGCTGCAACACCTAATTTGTTTTCGGAGAGTTGTATGGTATAACTTAAGTTATACCAACGGTTTGGTAAATCTACTGTAGCGGCTAAACCAGCTAACCAACCGCTCTCGCTTTTAGTGACTAAGTCGTCAGTATCTATATTAAATTGTGTGACACCGCCAAAAACACCTATTCCATTTTGGATGCGATAATTTTGAGAAGTGCTTACTGTAACAAAAAGTATGCTTATGGCGACAAATAGGTTGAGCTTTTTCATTTTGTGGGAGAAGATTTGGGTTATTTAAAAAGCAAACCTAAACAAAAACTTTTTAACTCGCTTTTATTTTGAAATAAAGTGGGCTGCTCAAAAAATATAACTTATTTTTAGTTGTACTTATTACACTAACCATTAAAAACATAAATTATGCAATCTTACTTTTACATTCCTATTGTCTTTTTGGGGCTTATTGTTGCTCTTTCCGCTTTCTTTATTGTTAAGCAGCAAACCGCGGCGGTAATAGAGCGCTTCGGTAAATTTCAAAGTATTCGTCATTCTGGTTTACAGTTAAAAATCCCATTAGTAGATCGTATTGCAGGAAAACTTAGTTTAAAAATTCAACAGTTGGATGTTATTATAGAAACAAAAACTTTGGATGATGTTTTTGTTCGTCTTAAAGTTTCTGTTCAATATAAAGTGATTAGAGATAAGGTGTACGAAGCTTTCTATAAATTAGACTATCCACACGACCAAATTACGTCTTATGTTTTTGATGTGGTCCGTGCCGAGGTTCCAAAAATGAAATTAGATGATGTCTTTGTACGTAAAGATGATATTGCTATTGCTGTAAAAGCAGAGCTTAACGAAGCCATGATGACCTACGGATACGATATCATTAAAACCTTAGTGACAGATATTGACCCTGACGCTCAAGTAAAAGAGGCTATGAACAGAATTAATGCATCTGAACGTGAAAAAATTGCAGCACAATTTGAAGGTGATGCAGCTCGTATTTTAATTGTTGAAAAAGCAAAAGCTGAAGCTGAAAGTAAGCGTCTTCAGGGTCAAGGTATTGCAGACCAGCGTCGTGAAATTGCTAGAGGTCTTGAGGAATCGGTAGAGGTATTAAATAAAGTGGGGATTAATTCTCAAGAAGCATCGGCATTGATTGTTGTAACACAACATTACGATACACTGCAATCTATCGGTCAAGAAACAAATAGTAATTTAATTCTACTACCAAACTCACCTCAAGCAGGAAGCCAAATGCTTAATGATATGGTGGCTAGTTTTACAGCGAGTAACCAAATTGGTGAGGCTATGAAAAATGCTAAAAACAACAAGAAAGAAGAATAGCTTTTTCTAGTAATTAGACACAAAAAAACCTCGAAGGATTTCTTCGAGGTTTTTGTTTTTATATACTTCTTAAAGTCCACAAAGAATAGCGCCCATAACAGCAAGCGTTAAAATCCAATAGCCGGCGTTAACAAAGATATACTTTGCGCTTTTGCGTTCAAATAACGCTATAGTACCTATAATTGGTAAAGCGCCTAAAACACCAAATATTGTTCCGTGTAATGCGCCATGTTTAAAAGTTCTAAAAGCTGTACCGTAATCCGCCATAAATGCTTCAAAAGAAGGTAAAACTCCATCAGCAGCCGGATCTCCTCCAATCATACCAAAGGCTCCCCATTGGTGATTGGTAAATTGCATTAACAATAAAGCTAGCAATGCTGCAAAAACTAGAGAAAGTCCAAAAATAACAGCCATTTTACCACTTTTCATTTTTTCTTCAGTCATTCCTGATTCACGCATCCAAAGGTTTCCAAAACCAATTTTTGGATTGTACCATAATGCGCCAATAACTAATGCTGCTATTGCTGCAATAGGAATAGCGATAGGGTTAATTGGTAATTCCATGATTATAAAGATTTTTTGTTAGTATGATTTAAAAGTACAAAAAAACCTCTTAGTGGTTACTTAGAGGTTCTTAGATATAAAACATATTGTGCTAAATTCCGTTAGCTTCGTCAACTAACAATTCATTTTTATCGTCTTTTGCTTTTGTTATAAAAGCATCTATATTTTCATTGCGCTGTAAGCCGTTTTTAAGCTGTTCTTTTAACGCAATCATAACAGCTATGCGTGTACCTGCTTTTTTTACCGCAGTTCCAAATAAGGCTTCCAAATCTTCGTAGGGCACATCTTTAGCTAATGATTGAATTTCAGCTTTTACTTTTTGCTGTTTTTCCTCAGGTAAATTGGTATACTTTTTACCAAACTGCTGAATAACACTAATCGCTTTTCGTTTTTGTTGTGGTTGTTTTGCACTTCGGCTACGCTCAGTAACCACGTCATTTTGGTTTTTAGGCTTTTGCTTTGCCCAGCTGTCACGCAAACCAACCGTTTTATTAAACACCAAAGCTCCAGATTTAGAATCGTTATCTACATTGAAATATCCTAGACGCTGAAACTGAAACTGCTCTCCTACTTTAGCTTCAGCTAAACTTGGTTCTAAATAACCAGTTCTTATTTTTAAAGAATTTGGATTTACAAACGCCATAAAGTCCTTGTCTTTATGACTGTCTGGAGACTCATCGATGAATAGTCGGTCGTATTCTCTTACCTCGGCTTTAATCGCATGTGGTACAGAAACCCAATGTAATGTGCCTTTAACACGCTTTTCTGTATCTGTAGAGTATGTGCAATGAACTTCTGTTATATTTCCATCACTATCCTTAACAACATTATTTGCTTGAATGATATAGGCATTCTTCAAGCGGACTTCGCCACCAAGTTTTAATCTAAAAAACTTATTTCCAGCCTCTTCTTTAAAGTCTTCTTTTTCAATATAAATTTCTCTTGAAAATGGTACTTTTCTTGAACCCGCATTATCATCTTCAGGATTGTTTTCGGCTTCAAGCCATTCTTCTTTTCCTTCAGGGTAATTTGTAATCACAACCTTTAAAGGTTCTAAAACCGCCATAACACGATTAGCAGACTTGTTTAAATCTTCTCGCACACAGAATTCTAAAAGCGACACATCAATCACGTTTTCGCGCTTTGCAACACCAACCTTATCTATAAACTGACGTATAGAATTTGGCGTATAACCCCGGCGGCGTAAGCCTGAAATCGTTGGCATGCGCGGATCGTTCCAACCTGTTACTTTTCCTTCTTCAACCAGGCGCAATAACTTACGCTTACTCATTATCGTGTAACTTAGGTTTAAACGCGCAAATTCGCGCTGTTTTGGAGGCATCGGAAGTTCTTCCTTGGCATAATCGTATACATGCTCTCTAAACCAGTTATATAGCTTTCTGTGTGGCTTAAACTCTAAAGAACATAACGAATGAGAAATCTGCTCAATATAATCACTCTCTCCATGTGTCCAGTCGTACATTGGGTAAATACACCAATCGTCTCCAGTTCGGTGATGATGTGCATACATAACACGATACATCAATGGGTCGCGCATCAACATATTTGGGTCTTCCATGTCAATTTTTGCACGCAACACATGTTCTCCTGCTTCAAATTTTCCATCTTTCATGCCTTGAAATAAATCTAGGTTTTCTTCGATAGTTCTATTTCTAAAAGGGCTATTTGTGCCTACTTCCCTAGGTGTTCCTTTTTGCTCTCGTATAGCTTCTGAAGATTGAGAATCTACATATGCTTTGCCATCTTTAATCATTTGTGCTGCCCAATCATAAAGCTTTTGAAAGTAATCTGAAGAATACAATTCATTTTCCCACTGATAACCTAACCAAGTGATATCTCGCTTAATGGCATCTACATATTCTTGTTCTTCTTTAGCTGGATTAGTATCATCAAAACGAAGATTAACTGGCGCATTATACTTTTCGCCTAAACCAAAACTAATGCCAATGGCTTTTGTATGGCCTATATGTAAATAGCCATTTGGTTCTGGTGGAAAACGAAAACGTAGCTTTTCTTTTGGTAAACCATTTGCTAAATCTTCTTCTATAATGTGCTCAATAAAATTGAGGGGTTTCGTTTCTTCTGACATTGCAAAAAATTAAAGTGTAAAATTACACAAAATTGTAACAAAACCGTTTTATTTTGCACCTATACAACGAATCAAAATCTTATATAATATGAGCTATAAATGTCCAAAATGCGATAATACCGCATATGATGTTGACGAAATGAGAGCAACAGGTGGAACATTATCGAAAATATTTGATGTACAAAACAAGAAATTTACCTCAGTAACTTGTAAAAACTGTTCTTACACAGAGTTCTTTAAAGCGAAAACGAGCGCGTTGAGTAATATCTTTGATTTGTTTACCAATTAAAATAGACTTTAGGCTTCATTGCTGCTAGATAATAGATTTTAGACTTTTGCTTAAATTTCTTTCAGAAATTACACAAAAAGAAAAAAGACCTAATACATTTGCTTTATGGGAATTATAAAAGTTGAAAACATACGTGTATTCGCGCATCATGGTTGTTTACCAGAAGAAACGAAAATTGGTAGTGATTACCGCGTAGATTTGGAAGTAAAAGCCAATTTAAAAACACCAGCCAATACCGATGAGCTTAATGATACTGTTGATTATGTGTTTTTAAATAAAGTGGTTATAGAAGAAATGGCTAAACCATCTAAACTTCTTGAAACTGTTGCACAACGTATCCTATATCGATTCTTTAAAGAGGATCAATTAATCTCTAAAGCAACTGTTTCAGTTAGTAAAATTAATCCACCTATTGGTGGTGATGTGGAAATGGTTACCATTAAAATGACACAGAAACGAAAAAACAATAGTAAATAGCGTAAAACAGTAAATATTTTTATATTTGCCAACGAGATATAGGGTGTCGTGGCCGAGTGGCTAGGCAGTGGTCTGCAACACCATCTACAGCGGTTCGAATCCGCTCGACACCTCAAGAAACCTTCAACAAATGTTGAGGGTTTTTTTATTATAAATTTTAAGAAAATTTAGATTAATTCAGACGCGGTTCGAATTGGAATCAAATGACACCTCGAGAAACACCCATAAGCTTTGAGGCTTTTTATAAATAAATTATAGGAGAATATTAGAGTAAAATGGCTGGATTCCTAATGAAAAGAGTAACATCTAGAGAAAACCTATATAATATTTGAGAGTTTATTATAAAATGAACTCGGTTCTAATACAAATCAAATGATATCTTAAGAAGCCCTAATAACCTTTGATACTTATTATAGATAAATCTCTATGATAATAGATTCTTTAAAAATGGAAAAAAAGGTGGCTCAAGAATCTTTAATGATGAGCCATTCTTCATAAGTAACTACTCGTTTCTCTTTGCTAGATTTAGTTTTCCCCTCTAAAACTCCAATAAATTCTAACTCATGTCCATCTGGGTCACTAAAATAAATTGATATCGCAGGCATCCAGACAAAAACCATTGGGACTTCTTTGTCGTCATTTAAAAAATTCCAGGATTTAATATTTCGGGCCTTGAGATAATTGACTGATTCATTAAGAACCCAATCAGGATCACATTCAAATGCAAAATGTCTAATATCAATGTCTTTTTTAGGCTTTTCCCATAACCCCAACATAAACTGTTTATCTTCTCCGACCCAAAAGAAAGCAATTCTACGCTCTTCACTGAAGCGACATTGTTTTAAACCAAGTGTGTTTTTATAAAAATCGATTGAGCGTTCAAGGTTCTCAACAAATAAATGC